>DAIUJR010000044.1:0-51551 GCA_036848635.1 Nodosilinea sp. CTOTU7336 | reverse complement strand
CATTTGAGACTCCTTGCACAGCAACCCTCTCAGGACTTTTCTGCACCACTAAGCTGACCTGTGTTTGAAAAGCTTATACAGCAAGCATTTCTCAAGAAGGCTGCTTAATTGACAATTCTTGCTAAGCAAGGGTTTGAGGTATTCATGCAACAAAGCCAATTCACACTGGTGTGACACACTGATTCCGGGATGTTCCGGATTCACTAACCTTCGTTTATCCGCGACTGAGTTGTCCAGATTTTTTCTCAACCAGTCCAACTCAACCTTGAGTTGCCCAATTTGTTGATACAAACTTGCGGTTAAATCCTCCTGTTCTTTCTGGTTTTGAATCCGACGTGATGAGAAAATTCCAGGCAATTCGTCGAGAACTTGTTTTTTCCACTGGTTAACTTGACTCGGATGTACCTCATACTCACTCGGCAATGCGTTGATAGTCCTGAGCCCTTTGATGGCTTCGAGAGCAACTTTGGCTTTGAAATCGGTACTGTGTTTTTTTACGCTGCATAGTCCTCGCTATCTCCGTAGTCTTACTAGGTTTCGAGCAGCGACTCTATACTTAATCCTCTGTCTAGTTTTCGGGGCACACTACTATATATAATCCAGCCAAAGCCATGGCGCGTCGTACCGGGGTGGTTGTATTTGGGGCCTCGTTTTTGTTGGAGCTTGCGTTTATCCCGGTTCGGTTTCTTTGGCCCGTCGGAGGACGGCGGCTGTGAACTCGTTTCACTGGTGCGCTGACCCCGCTTCCTGAGTTTCTCGTTGAGACTCTCGAACTGTTCCTCTAACTCTTTCACCCATTGCCTTAGGCGCTTGGTCTCAGCCCGTTGCTCGCAGTAGCGCGCGTACCAATACCTCGCCCCCTGCTCTTCAGGGTCGATCTCCAGGACGCTCAAATCTGAGGGTGGCTGACTCGTCTGGTGGGGTGGCGACGGGTGGAGGTGACCCAGCACCGGACGGCGGTCGATGATGCCCACTTACTCAAAGCCTTAGCCGATGTCAAAGCCTTAGCCGATGTCGATGACGCCCACGCCTCAAACCTGCTCCTGATTCAGGATAATCTCAACACCCATTCACCGGCCTCACTGGACAAAGCGTTTGAACCGGATGAAGCGCAACGCATCTTGAGTCGCTTGGACTTTTGCCATATCCCCAAACACGGGAGTTGGCTCAACAGGGCAGAAATTGAACTGAGCGTTTAGGACGTCAATATCTGGATCGGCGGATTCCCGATTTTGACACACTCATGCGTGAAGTCGCCGCTTGGCAGGACGACCGCAATCCCTAAGAAACCTGGATTGACTGGCGATTTACAACGGCGGATGCCAGGGTGAAATTGCACCACTTCTACCCGTCATTAGATAATTAATCGACCACTAGAGTGACAAATACTTAAAATGACAGAGTGGGGCTGGTTGACAGTGGGGAGCAGGAGTCGAGCTAAAAGCTAGCCTCTTGCCTGAGTTATTAGCCACTAACCGGCCATATTTTTAGCAAACCCCCATTGAGCAGGATGTAATGGCACAACCAGGAAGCGATGCCCTAATTTTAGGTGGGGGGATTATGGGCCTTGCGATCGCCTTAGAACTGCGGCAGCGGGGGGCTACGGTTACCATCCTCAGCAAAGACTTTGCCCAGGCAGCCAGCCATGCAGCGGCGGGGATGCTGGCCCCCAGGGCGGAGGGGCTACCCCCCGGGCCTCTACTGAATCTGTGCCTGGCCAGCCTGGAGCGCTATCCGACCTGGGTGGGCAAGCTCGAAGCCCTCACCGGCCAGAGCGTCGGCTACTGGCCCTGCGGCATTCTCGCCCCCCGATTTACCCCGCCTGGGGATGGTGATGGGATCGCGGCTAACTCCTGGCTTAACGCCGAGACCATTCGCCATTACCAGCCGGGGCTTGGGGAATTCGTACAGGGTGGCTACTGGTATCCCGAAGATGGCCAGGTGAATAATCAAGCTCTCGTGCAGGCTCTGCGTACCGCTGCCCTGGATCTAGGGGTTACCCTTCACGAGGGCACTGGAGCCACCGCCCTGGCCCAGCGCCACCAGCGTATTGAGCGGGTCTGCACGGCCCAGGCGGGTGACTTTGTCGCCGACCAGGTAGTGTTGGCCACCGGAGCCTGGAGTCATGAACTGCTGCCCGTGCCGGTTTTTCCTAAAAAAGGAGAAATGGCCAGCCTGCGAGTGCCGCTGGGCTACGGCAGCCCCCAGCCCCTACAGCGGGTGCTGTTTGGGGAAAACATCTACATCGTACCCCGCCAGGATGGCCGTATTGTGCTGGGGGCGACCAGTCAGGAAGTGGGCTTTACCCCCCATAACACTGCCGCAGGGCTGCATCAGCTATTGGGCAACGCAATTGCTCTATTGCCGATGCTGGCTGACTTTCCCCTGGAACAAACCTGGTGGGGTTATCGCCCTGCCACCCCCGATGAATGGCCGATTTTAGGCCCCGGCCCGGCGGAAAATTTAACTCTGGCCACGGGCCACTACCGCAACGGCATTCTGCTAGCCCCGATTACTGCCCACCTGATTGCCGACTCCCTTACCCAGGGGAGTCATTCACGGCTGGCAGACTTTTCCTGGCAGCGATTTCAGTCGCCTGTTTCCCCTCTGGGTCCATACTCATCAACGTCTTCCACCGCCACCTTTTCTACCCCAGCTATGCCCCTACTAAACTCTGCCCCCGCCACCCGACCAGCTCCCACCGCCACCGCGCTGGCGACCGATCAGCCCCTGACCATTGCGGACCGCACCTTTACCTCCCGGCTGATGACCGGCACCGGCAAATATACCGATTTTGCTACGATGCGCCAAAGCATTGCCGCCAGCGGCAGCGTCATTGTAACGGTGGCGGTGCGGCGGGTGCAGACCAACGCCCCCGGCCACCAGGGCCTGGGAGAAGCCCTCGACTGGTCTACCCTGTGGATGCTGCCTAACACCGCCGGGTGCCAGACCGCCGAAGAAGCTGTTCGGGTGGCCCGCCTGGGGCGCGAAATGGCCAAGCTGCTGGGACAGGAGGACAATAACTTCGTCAAGCTGGAGGTGATTCCCGACGCCAAATACTTGCTGCCCGACCCAATTGGCACCTTAGAAGCCGCCGAGCAGTTGGTTAAGGAGGGTTTCGCAGTGCTGCCCTACATCAACGCCGACCCGCTGCTGGCCAAGCGGCTGGAGGAGGCAGGCTGCGCTACGGTCATGCCGTTGGGTTCCCCGATCGGGTCGGGCCAGGGCATTCGCAACAGTGCGAATATTCAAATTATTATCGAGAACGCCACGGTGCCGGTGGTGGTCGATGCAGGCATTGGCACCCCCAGCGAAGCCGCCGCCGCCATGGAAATGGGAGCCGATGCCCTACTGATTAACACCGCCATTGCCAAAGCGGCGGATCCGGTGGCGATGGGCCAGGCCATGGGTTTAGCCACGACGGCTGGACGGTTAGCTTACCGAGCGGGGCGGATTCCGGTGCAGGACTACGCTAGCGCTAGCTCACCACTGACCGGGCGAGTAACTATGCCGTAAGCTGTAAAGCCATGGGCTCATAGAGTCTAGTTATCTCATAGGGTCTGGTTATATTGGGTATCTTCTTTCCCGGAAATCGCTTTAGAAGTTATAGGATCTATGACTAGGGTCTGTTTTAAAACCTTCCTAAACCCTTGCTGTCTCATACGAGGGAATGGGGCTTTGACCGATTTTTAAACCACGCCTTGGCCTTCGCCTTCGCAGTCTCACGGAAACCCCCTAAGCCTTTACCCTGGCCGCGACGCACCGGCTACTTCAAGCGCACGCCTGTGCGCCCCTACGGCAGGCGTGTTCGCATTGAGCTAAAAGACCAGGGAGGTAAAATCGCCTCCCTGGTTACAGTAGGCTAGCCCAGCAGTTCTTTTACCTTGGCGATCATGCCGTCGGGGTCAATGCCCTGGTGGGGGTACTGCTCCCACAGACCGCCGCCGCCTTCTTCGTGGGTGCCCATGTAGGCAAACTTAGGAGCGTAGCCCCGCTCTAGCAGCCAGGAGCCAAAGCGACTGCCCAGACCGGTGCGGCGGTTAAAAGCTTCGACCACCAGCACAAAGGGGGCTTGGCCGACTTTGGCCATCATCGCCTCGTCCACCACGTTCAGGGTAGCTTTGTTGATGAGGCCCACGTCAATGCCCTCCTGCTTCAGGCGCTCCACCGCATCGAGGGCGCGGTAGACGGTATCTCCAAAGGCGACGATGTAGCCGGCGGTGCCCTCGCGCACCACCTCGTCCTTACCGGGGGTAAAGGTGTAGTCGCCGCCGAAGAGCTCATGGCCGCTGGCATCTAGCAGCATGGGTACCTTTGAGCGGGTGGAGAAGATAAACCGCAGGCCGGGGTCGTTAAACACGGCCTTGACGCAGGCGGTCATCTGGTTAGCGTCGGCGGGAAAGTAAAGCCGAGTTTCGTAGCCATCGTCCAGACCGTTGTCGGCAAACATGTTGTTGATGCCGAAGTGGCAGGTGTTGTCGGCCATGTCGTCAATGCCCGCGTGGGAGAAGTGGCACAGCAGGTTGGAGTAGTTGAGTCGGGCCATGGTGATTTCAGAAATGCACATTTCTAAAAAGGCGCTGAAGGTAGCAAAAATGCCCTGCTTGCCCTTTTCCATGCCGAAGCCCGCCGCTGCCGACAGGTTGCCCCGCTCCATAATGCCGCCGCTGACAAACACCTCTGGGTAAGCCTTGCGAATCTGGGTGAGGCCGCAGGAACCCTCCAGGTCGCTATCCACCACCAGCACCTTGGCCTTGCGATCGGCTTCGGTCATAGTGCTCAGCACTTCCACCACTGCTTCCCCAAAGACGTTGCGGTTAGAGCCCATTTTCTCTGAGGCTCCCAGGAAGGTGTAGGGGTTTTTGGGCGTTTGGATGCCCTTCAACACCTCTGCGGCGGCCCCCTGCCCCCTGGATTCAAGGTACTTAATCGCGGCATTTACTGGAATTACGTCGTGGCCGTGGGTGCTGCCCTCAATGCCCTCAATGCCCACCGCCATGGCCCGCTTACAAATGACCGCCACCGGCCCGGGGGTGTGAATAGCCTTGCAGATGTTGGCGTAGAGGCTGTCAAGGTCTTCCCCATCGCCTTCCAGCACGGTCAAGCCGTGGCCTTCGAGGGTTTTTTTGACGCTATATCCGCCCAGGTACTGGCTGGGGTGCCCCGCAATGGTGACGTCGTTGTCGTCCACCAGGATCTTAACGTTAACGTGGTGGGCCACGGCGAAGCGGGCCGCTTCGGCATCGTCTCCTTCTTGCTGGGCACCGTCGGAGCCCAGGCAAAAGCCAGTTTTGCCGGGGTTGGCCATCACCACGCCGTTGACGTAGGGCCACATGTGCCCCAGCCGACCGGAGCTAAACTTAACGCCAGGAGTCAGCCCCAGTTCGGGGTGGCCGGGTAGCTTGTTGTTAGCGGCCCGGTACTGCATCAGCTGCTCGGCAGGCAGATCGCCGTTGAGCACCGACATCAAATATTGGGTAGCCACCCGGTGCCCCGCTTCATCAAAAAAGGTGGGGATATACTGATCGGGGCGGCCCCGAAACAGCGCATCTAAGATCATCACTTCGGGCACCGTGTCGTAGGGGCCGCCGGTGTGGCCGCCTACCCCCCGCGCTGCCCCCGTGGCGGTAAAGAACACGATGGCGTCGCGGCAAAGCTGAATGTTGGCCTTTAGGGCGCTACGCTGATCGTCGGTGAGGGTGGGGTTAGCGGCATCCAAAGAAATTCGCTGGTACGCGCCCAGATCAATGGGGAAGCTGGTCATAGTGGTTCGTCCTATATGGCTGTTACAACACAGTGTGGGGCAGGCTCAGGGGCACCGGCAACCCTCCCACCGCAGGGATACGGATATGACTATCCATTACCTCTATCATTCAATATTCTGGTATGACTGTGAAGTTATTCAGTAAGAGTGGGTTAAGGGGAGGGTGGGTTTTAAATTTTGGGTCGGAAGAATGGCCTGGCCCCTGATACCGACCTGCAACTACGGCGGCTGTCCTGGTTTTCCTCGGCTCACTCCCCCGTAAACTATATCCTCCTTACCTGAGAAATGAGCTGCGCCAAGCTGGGAATTCTCCCTCAATTCCCAGCTTGGCGTTGTAGAACGCTGGCAACGGAACTGCCCCAGTACAGCCCCCAAGGTTCGCCCGGGGAATGCGCCCCAATGCTGGTTACTCAAAACCCTGGGAGCTAGACATCCAGTACCGACACCCTAGAAATGCTGAAAGCCTTGACTAAAGCTGAGGGCAGTTTTCTCTCCCAATAGGTAATTTTCCGGCCATATCTCTACGGCGGTATCGGCGGTAACCTGGCCGATGATGGCGCAATTTCCTTTTAGCTCAGCCCTGAGAGCCTGGGCAATGGCGAGGGGCAGGCACAGCACTAGCTCAAAATCTTCGCCGCCGTAGAGGCACCAGTCCATGGCTTGCTGATGGCCAACCCAGGCCACCATTCTGGGATCAATGGGTAGGTGAGATTGGGGCAACCGCGCCCCCACCCCGCTGGCCTGGCAGAGGTGCAGTACGGCATTAGCTAGCCCATCGCTGGAGTCAATGGCGGCGATGGCGGTTTCCCCAAAGTTCTCGCCCAGTAAGGTGGTTAAGGCTGCAATCACGTCCAGGCGGGGAACCGGGCGGCGGTGGGCTTGAATCCAGTGAGCGCGGTCAGCCAGCGCCACCTCGGCCCCAGCTTCAGGATTCAGCAGCAGTTCTAGCCCTGCCCGCGACAGCCCGTGGTAGCCGGTGGCCACAATCACCTGCCCCGGCTCGGCCCCCCGTCGGTAGAGCACGCCACCAGGGGCGACGCTGCCCAGGGCGGTAATCGCCAGGCTAATAGTGTTTGACCGGCACAGGTCGCCACCAATCACCGCTCCGCCCCAGTGGCCCAAACAGGTGGCCATCCCCTGGTAGAGCCGTTCTACCCAGGCCACGGGCGTTTTGCCGGGCAGACTAAGACCCACGGTAATGCCCTCAGGGGTGGCTCCCATGGCGGCCAGGTCAGACAGGTTGGCAGCTACGGCCCGCCACCCCACGTCTTCGGGGTCGGTGGTGCGATCGCTAAAGTGCACCCCATCCACCAGCACGTCGGTGGTCACCACCAGCCGTCGTCCCACGGGCAGGTCGAGTAGCGCCCCGTCATCCCCTACCCGATCGCTGGGGCAGTACCGAAACAGCCGCTGAAGCAGACCCAGTTCGCCCACCTGCTCAACGGTTTGGGGATTTTCCATAGCTCGCCCTAGGTCGGCTGAACCAGGTTATCCGCCCCAGTGATGACCCGCACCGACTCGATTCGATCTCCCTGGGTGAGCTGCTCCAGCAGTTCTTTGTTGTCTACCACATAGCCAAACACTGCGTAGCGTCCGTCCAGCAGGTTCAGCCCTGCCGGGGTGAGCTCGGGCTCAAACAAAAAGAAGAAAAACTGGGATGACCCACCATCGGTATCGTCGTTGGGGCGAGCCATGCCCAGGGTGCCAAAGGCCGAAAACGGCAGCACCGGCTTATCCAGGTAGCGGCCTAGGGATTCGAGGGTGGTTCCATAGACGGGGGATTCATCTCCCTCCACGAGAATCTCTAGGGGTACTGCTCGATAGGCCTTAGTCTTAGGGTCAGTAAAGCCATCCGCTGGCCCAGCCGGGTCGCCGGTTTGCAGCACGTAGTTATCCTCGGCGCGGGTGAACTCCATGCCGTCGTAGAAGCCTCGCTGGACGAGATCTACAAAGTTACCGGCGGTCACCGGGGCGCTGTAGCCATCCACCACCGCCTGGAGGGTGCCTTTATTGGTCTTAAATTCCACCGTGGCTCGGCCCTTAAGCTGGGGCAACCCGCTGTATTCCTCCGGCACCTCAAAGGGGAAGGCGGTTACCATCAGCTCTTCGATCCGACTGACATCGTCCAGCATGGCCGTACGTTTTAGCCACACGGCTTCGCGATCGCGAGCCTCCACGGCATCCCGCAGGGGTAGCAGCTGGGCCTGAAGATCATCTAAATAACTCACCGCCGCCGCCCGTTTGCCGTCGGGCACCGCCGCTAGCATCGCCTCGCGCCCCCGGTTCAGCAGCTTCTCCACTTGGTTAATGTCTTTGCTCACTGGCCCCCAGCGTTTGCTGCGGAGCCAGCCTGATAGCCCCTCCAGGGTGCCCTGGATCTTGCGAATGTCGGGGTTCTCGATGGGTAAAGAATTGCGCAGCAGCGCCCGCCCATCGGTGACCGCATTTCCCGGTGGGAGGTAGGCCACCGTTAAGGGATAAAACCTGGGTGTTAGGGGCAAATTCACGGCTTCGGCCTGGCCGCCCAGGCCAAGCCCCACGCCAACTACTATCATCAGCATCCCCCCCAGCCGGCCCAGGGTGCCCAGGTTATGCCGTAACCAGTTGCTATTCAAAGTCATTCCTTTGACCATCATCCTCAAATTGCCCACGCTGCACAGCCGACCGTCGCCCCGGTGGCGGCTGTCGTTGTTCTAATCTTGTCATACTGTTGTTGCTCGGCCAAAAATACCATTGCTCCAAGTGATCCAAAACGGGGCTCTAAGCATCGCTACAGAACGCCTTGGGGAGGATTAGGACGATATTGCCCTTGGTTGGGTTGTAACTACAACCCAACCAAGGGCAAACCCTGTAGGAAATTCCCATGGGAAGGTAAAATGAAGTGCCTAACATTAACCTGCTCCCCCAAGCCAGCGCTATGATCTCTAGCAACGACTTTCGCACCGGCACCTCCATTGAGCTAGATGGCTCAGTCTGGCGCGTTGTAGAATTTCTCCATGTCAAGCCCGGTAAAGGCTCAGCCTTTGTGCGCACCAAGCTTAAGAATGTACAGACGGGCAATACTGTCGACAAAACCTTCCGGGCTGGTGAAACCGTTCCTCAGGCGGTCATCGAAAAGCGGGATATGCAGCACACCTACCGCGATGGTGAAGACCTGGTGTTTATGGAAATGGAGGCCTACGAAGAGGTTCGCCTAAGTGCCGCTCAAATTGGCGATCGGGTCAAGTATCTAAAAGAAGAAATGAGCGTCAGCGTAATTACCTGGAATGGGCAGGTGCTGGAGGTTGAGCTACCTAATTCCATCGTGCTGACGGTGACCGAAACTGATCCAGGGGTTAAGGGCGATACCGCCACCGGAGGTACTAAACCCGCCATTCTAGAAACCGGGGCACAAATTATGGTGCCGCTGTTTATTTCAGTGGGCGAAAAAATTAAGGTTGACACCCGCACCGACTCCTACTTGGGGCGAGAGTAGCCTAGGGTAAATGTTGACGGTCATGCCAAGGGCTAGAGCTCAGGTAGAACTTAAAGTACATGTACGCCGTGCCCCTAGTGCAGGCATCTCTTGATCTGGAGCGGAGTTTACTCAGTGGAATTAAGCGTCAACGACCTTCAAGATTTAGTCGCCGCCCTCAGCCAAAGCGATATTGCCGAGCTGACGCTAAAAAGCTCAGACTTTGAGCTCACCCTGCGAAAACAGGGGGCCATCCCCGCCCCGGTATCGGCCTCTGCTGTGGGGGTAGAGGTCGGGGCCATGGTGCCCGGCAAACCGCCTACTGCTCCGTCGGAGGTCACCGCAGCGGCTCCAACCCCTACGGCTGCTCCAGCCTCCCCTCCCGGCAAAAACACCGATTTAATTGCGGTTAGCTCCCCCATGGTGGGCACCTTTTATTCCTCCCCTGCCCCAGACGAGCCCGCCTTTGTGCAGGTGGGCGAACGGATTAGCCCTGGCCAAACCGTATGCATCATTGAAGCCATGAAGCTGATGAACGAGCTAGAGGCCGAAATTGCCGGGGAAGTGGTTGAAATTTTAGTGGGCAACGCTGAACCCGTAGAGTTCGGCCAAACCCTGATGCTGGTGCGCCCAGCCTAGGCATCGTCACCATGGCCATTGACCACCGCATCATTGTTCCTCTGGATGTGTCCTCCGCCCCAGCCGCCCTAGCCCTGGTTGATCGCCTGCCCCAGGTCAGTTTTTGGAAGGTGGGCTTGGAGCTATTTGTCAGCGCCGGGGCGGGCATTATTCAAGACCTTAAGGCGCGCCAAAAGCAGGTATTCCTCGACCTCAAGTTCCACGATATTCCCAATACCATGGCCGGTGCCTGTGCCGCCGCCGCCAGCTATGGGGTCGACTTAATCACCGTGCACGCCGCTGCCGGTGAAGCGGCCCTGACCCGTTCCCTAGAAGCTGTTCAGGCTCAGACCACCGGCCAGGAGCCCCCCTTACTGGTAGCGGTGACCCTACTCACGAGTATTTCCCCCCAATCCCTGGCCTTTGAGCTTAAAATTCCCTTGGATCTCAACGACTATGCGCTCCAAATGGCTCTGCTAGCCCAGGCCAGTGGCCTCGGTGGGGTGGTGTGCTCTCCCCAGGAAGCCAGCCAGCTACGGCGCTTTTTACCGCCGAGCTTTGCCCTGGTCTGCCCTGGGGTGCGCCCCACCTGGGCCAGCCACAACGATCAGCGCCGGGCCATGACCCCGGCCCAGGCGTTCCAGGCCGGGGCCACCTACCTAGTCATTGGTCGTCCCATCACCGCCGACCCCGACCCCGCCGCCGCCTTTCAGCGCATCTGCGACGAGTGCGAGATGGTGACCTGAGGGATCGCAGCCCCGTAGCGTTTCACCGTCATGCCTGCCCCACAAAGACGTGGGGCAGGCTCTAAGGGGGAATCCTGAGTCGGTTTTTGCTTAAACCGGTATCCTATTTAGCGTCGATCCCTAAGCGTTGATGCTCCTATTCTCCACTGTATGATCGCCCCCCTCCCCACCGCTTTACTGGCCTTATTAACCCTGGTTTCCAGCCCAGTCTGGCCTAGGATTTCAGCAGTATCGGTAGCTGCAGCGGAGGATACCCCTCCCGCTGGGACTGATCTTAGACCCAGCGAAGTTTGCCCTGAGGATCCTGAACGGCTGGTGGCCGGATTGCTCCACGACCTGCCCAGCTATGCCAACCTGGTGGCAGGTCGTAGTTTGGGACGGCCATCGGCGCGACCTGGCCCCTTTGGCACGGTGCTTGTGGCCAGCACCCCTGATTTTGAGCCGATTGACCTGTCTGACCGGGCCTACGGGGCAGGGCTAGATCAAACGTCAACCCTACGGCAGGTGTTTTTTACTACCCTAGAGCGCCAATACTTACAGGATCAGGCCGTTTCCCTGCAAAATTACCACTGGCTGTTCCTGGTTAAGGAGGCGGACGGCTGGCGACTGGCCCTACTCTATTCCAGCCTGGGCAGCTACCCGGCTGGCCCCCGACCCACCACCCCGCCCCAGGAAAGTAGCGACGGCATCATTGGTCAGGCAATTATGCTCTGGCTGAGGGATTGTCGGGCCGGGGCGGTGTTTCCCCTTGATGCGCCCTCCAAAGAGCCTTTACCAACGGAGCGGTAGAGGGTATCTCGCTGCTGGGCTGGGCGATGCAGGGAGGCGATCGCCCCCCGCAAATCCGTCACCGACATACAGGTACCCCCTTGCGCCCCGGCCATGGTAGTAATGTGCTCTTCCATCAGGGTGCCGCCGATGTCGTTGCAGCCCCAGGTCAGGGCTTCGGTGGCTCCGGCTAGCCCCAGCTTTACCCAACTGGGCTGGTGGTTGCTAATCCAGTTGCCTAGGTAAATCCGGGCCACCGCCATGAGTAGGAGGGCATCTCTTAGCACCGGTTGGTCGCGGCCCACCCGGCGACGCAGGGATTTTGGCGCGTCCTGGCCGACAAAGGGCAGCAGAATAAACTCGGTGATCGCCGCCCTATCCCCTGCATTACAGGACTTTTGCTGGAGCTGCCGCAGCTGGTCGAGGTGGTGAATTTGCTGGGCGGGGGTTTCAATATGCCCTGACAGCAGGGTGCTGGTGGTCGGCAGGCCAATTTCGTGGGCTAGGCTAATAATCTCAAGCCAGGTGGCGGCGTTAATTTTTTCTGGGCACAGCACCCGACGCACCTCGTCATCCAGCACCTCCGCCGCCGTTCCTGGCAGGGAGCCGACGCCGCCATCCCGCAGGGCCAGCAGCACCTGGCGGTAGCTAAGCCCATCCTGCCGGGCAATAAACTCGACTTCTTGGGGAGAAAAAGCGTGCAGGTGCAGGGCCGGGAAGTGCCCCTTGATGGTGTCTACCAGCTTTAAGTAGTACTTTAGGGAACTGCCGTTGATCTTAGCGTCGGGGTTGAGCCCCCCCTGCATACAGATTTCCGTCGCCCCCTGGGCCACCGCTTCTGTGGCCTTTTCTAGAATGGGGTCAAAGTCTAGCCAGTAGGCCCCCTCTGCACCAGGATCGCGGCGAAAGGCACAAAAGCTACAGTGCTGCTCGCAAATGTTGGTGTAGTTGATGTTGCGGTTGATGACGTAGGTGACGGTGTCTCCCACCTGCCGCTGCCGCAGGATATCAGCGGTGGCGCGTACCGCCGCGATCGCCCCTGGGTCAGCCTGAGACAGCAGTTGCAGCCCCGCCTCTGGGGAAATATCTTCGCCCTTTAAAGCCTGATCTAGAACGTTGCTGATCGCGATATTCATTGCTCACTCACTATGGGGGCCTCCGTCCATTGTGACCGCTGCGGGCCGCGATGGACAGGCCCCGTTATATGAGTCGATTGATCGCCCACAACCCTGAAACCCAGAACCTGAAACCTCGAACATCAGATAACCCCAAGCCATCGGGCACTAGCTGAATGACGCGCCAGCGAATCCCCCTGTGCTCACCCCGGTTTGCCCCAGGTGGCCCTTGATATGATCCGCCAGCCGCAGGGCCAGGGCCAAAATGGTCAAGGTAGAGTTGGCATAGCCGCCAGTGGGAAATACCGAGCTGCTGGCAATAAACAGGTTAGCCACCCCATGTACCCGACAGTTGCCGTCGACGACTCCCTGGGTGGGGCTTTCGTGCATCCGCGTGGTGCCCATACTGTGGTGAATGCAGGGATTCCAAATCGAGGGCCTGCCGTGGTCAAATTCCAGGGTTACCTGCCCCAGCCCTGCCGCCGCAAACGCCGCGGCAGATATTTCCATAGCCCGCTTAACGCTGCGCTGATCAACCTCGTTGTAGTGCCAGTGGACGGCAAGTCTACGGCAGCCGAAAGCATCGCGCTCCTCCGAGAGGGTGACCCGGTTGTTAGGGTCGGGGGCCTGTTCGGTAATGTGAAGTAGGTCAAAACAGCCAAACTTTTTCGGTTTATCCTCCAGCTGAGACCAGCCGCCGTGGTCGAAGTCATATTTGTACAAGGGGCGATGGCCAAACCGATCCCGTCCCTGCACCCGCCAGCTTTTGTACGCTAGATCGTCGAGCCCGGCTAGCACATTGGTCAGGTGGCTAAATCCGTCGGGGGGAAGCCGACCGTCTTTCAGGGCCTGCTTGAGCACCTGGGCCGACTCCACCGCCGGTGACCCTGGCTGCAGCCCCTTGGGAAATAGCCTCCGCAACGGGTTATACCGCGCCCAGGCCGGACGCGGGAAAATGGCTGTGGCGATTTGCATCAGCTTTTCCTGTCGCAGGGTGGCCTCCGTCAGCACGGGCTTAGCGATTACCCGCGCCCCCCTTACCCAGCGCGCATCGTAGAGCGCCATCCGATCTACCACCTGCCGGTCTTTAGGCACCAACACGCCGGGACGAATGACGGGGTGATCCATCAAAAACCGACCCACCAGGTCATGGCCATTACCCAAACCGGCGACCTGTACCGCATCAGACAGCAGCAGCAGCCGCGCCGCTTCCAGCCCCCCCTGGGCTAAAATCACGATCTTGGCGGTGACGCGAAACCCCTCCCCTCCCAGGGCTCCGACCCGTACCCCGGTGACTCGCTGGGCGAGGTCGTCGGTTTCCAGCTCCAGCGCGGTGGCATAGGTGATCAGGGTGACGTTGGCGGATTGCTCCAGCTCACGCCGATACTCGTGGGTAAACACGTCGCGTGGCCCAAACTGAAAGATTTGGGTCGTGACCTGATTACCCTGAAACGGAATTTGTTTCGCCCCGGGCTCCTCCCAGTGGGCGGGGTTGTAGTCGTAGGGGCCAGTTTGGGCCACCCGATGCGCCCTTTCATAATGAGGATCGAGATCGGCACGGCTGATCGGCCAGCCGCTGTGGGGAACCCAGTCGCGTTTCTCAAAGTCGATGGGATCTAGGGGCACATAGCGTACCCCAGGCCGACCGTTTTCTAGATCAATTTTCCAGTTATTGGCGGTACCGCCAAACTGGCGTTCCCGAATAAAAATAGGCGGGGTGAAGGGCTCTCCCGCATTGAGGCCGTCAGCTAAGTCCTGGGCCTCAGGGTTGGGGTCAAAGCCGCCCGATTCTAGCAACAATACCTGAATGCATTGCCCGTGAAATTCACGGGCAATGGTAATACCTGCTGGCCCCGCTCCTATAATGCAAAGCGTTGTATCGATCCTGTCCTGTCCATTAATCTCTCTGGCATCCAAAAACATGATACTGTTCTCATTGTTGAGTGGTAGATTGCAAGAACAACACCCTGATCGGCAATGAAATAAGTTTCTCTAAGATCTGCTTTAAAGCTTCCTGAAACCTTGATTTTGTGTACGAAAGAATTAGCGGTTGACCGACTTTCAAAGCACGCCCTAGTCTTAGAGCTACAGTGCATGAATATCGCTCAAGTCGGCGCCAGACTCTGCACCTCCCCATGCTTATAAAGCGCCAGCCGTTCAACACTGCACTCAGTGGATTTTGAGGCGAGAGACCGACCCTGAAATGAATTACCGGCTTAGGCGAGCGGTTCACTCTGGATGCCCACCTGTGCCGGAAGGCTATTTCCCGTCTAATCCCTGGTCGCTGCCACTAGGGCGGCTGATGCAGCGACTTTTGGTGAAACCTGTCTTCTCCATGGACGAGGATGCAGGGGTTAGCCACCTGACCCGCAAATTCAGGAGTCGTGTACCTGGCAATAAACGCCATGCCATGGTCTGAGGAGAGGTTAGGGGTAACGCCGCGCCATACCCCTCCGGTCATCAACAGATACTGCCCGGGGCTTAAATCTACAGATACCACCGCATGGGCATCTGATTGGGGAAAGTAACGATTGGCTAGCGCCACCACCTGGGGGGTATCGGCCAGATTAGTACCCTCCTTCGCCGCCATGTTGTCTAGGGACATAGCCTGACGATGGGTACCCGGAATAATCTGAGGGCAGGCCCGATCCAGGGTTTTATCCGTCAAGGCTAAAAACAAAATCACGCCCCTGGCCCTGGCGCAGTCAGGATCACTGTGCCAAGGGGCACCCGCTTCCCCCGGCTGGGTGTAAAGCACCTGAGCGGTCCACAGTAGTAGGTTGGGGCCTAACAGGCGAACTACATTATCCAAAATGCAGGCATCCGTCGCCAGCTCAAACAGCGCCGGATTAATCACGTGGGAATCTTGACTAACCAGGGGATCTGGCTTTTGCAGCTTTAGTCGGCGGGCGATTTTTTTTAATTTATTGGCAGGATTTTGGTTGGATGCCTTGGCCAGTTCCCTCACCTTGGTCAGGGCAGAACTGCCATACTCAGGCACGGGCACGCCGTAGCCCTGAGCTTCAAAAACAGTAGACAAATTTTCAGGTTTGACAAAATCTAGGGGATTCATGACAGCATTTCTTCCTAGCTATAGTTCCTCAGCGTGATGAAAAGGGGCATTCGCGGCCCTTAGTAAAAGGGGCTTCCCAATCATCCAAGGGCGGGGGCGTCTGGGTAGCCATGGACGTTGAGGCATGGTACCCAGGTATTGATCACAAAATACACCCAACCCAATAGCCCCTACCCCCAAGCAGTGCGAAGGCTCAGCCGCGCTGACTTGTCAGCATTGCGTAGACTTTGCACCTACTGAACGGGCGATTAAAAGCTGTGGAACAAATGCTAGGGTGGACTGCTGCAGAACATCGTTAAGACCTACTAATCTGTCAAAGAGGTGGCTTCTGGCTGCTTTTCAAAGATCATACTGGTTTGCTCTAGGTGACCCTTGACGTGATCCGCCAGCCGCAGGGCCAGGGCCAAAATCGTCAGGGTAGAGTTCGCATAGCCCCCGGTCGGAAACACTGAGCTGCTGGCAATAAACAGGTTAGAGACTCCGTGCACCCGACAGTCGCCATCCACTACCCCCTGGGTAGGGCTGTCATGCATCCGGGTGGTACCCATATTGTGGTGAATACTCGGGCTCCAGATTGCAGGGGTGCCGTGATCTAGCTCAAATCGCATCCGCCCCAGCCCTGCTGCCGCAAATTCTTCGGCAAAAATTTCCATGGCTCGCTTAACGCTGCGCTGCTCTATGTCGTTATAGCGCCAGTGAAGGGCGATCTTACGACAGCCGAGGGCATCTCGATCGGCGGATAGGGTCAGGCGATTATTGGGGTCTGGGGCCTGCTCAGTAATGTGAAGCAGGTCGAAACAACCAAACTTTTTGGGTTTATCCTCTAGCTCAGACCAGCCGCCGTGGTCAAAATCATACCCACAGAGCGGTCGGTGGCGAAAGCGATTTTGCCCCTTGCGCCACTGAAAATAGGTTAAATCGTCGAGCCCGGCCAGCACCCGGCCAGCGTGTCGCAGCCCAGCGGTGGGAAACTGGCGGGTTTTAAGTGCCTTGGTAAGCACCTGGGCCGACTCCACCGCTGGCGAAGCTGGGCGTTTCCCTTTCCGCAGCACCATTCGCAACGGGTTGTGTCGCATCCAGGCTGGGCGCGGAAAAATGGCGGTATTGATGTTGAGTAACTTTTCCTGCCGTTGGGTGGCCTCCGTCAGCACCGGCTTAGCAATCACCCGCGCCCCCTTTACCCAGCGGGCATCGTAGAGCGCCAGCCGATCCATGACCTGACGATCCTGCGGCACCAGTACACCGGGACGAATGACAGGATGATCCATCAAAAACCGGCCCACCAGGTCGTGGTCATTGCCTAACCCACCGGTCTGCACCGCGTCAGACAGCAGCAGCAGCCGCGCTGTTTCTAGCCCTCCCTGGGCCAAAATCACCACCTTTGCCGTTACCCGAAACCCAGCGCCTCCTAATGCACCAACCCGTAGGCCGGTCACCCGTAGGGCCAGGTCGTCGGTTTCCAGCTCTAGGACGGTGGCATAAGTCATCAGGGTGACATTGGGAGATTGCTCCAGTTCCCGACGATACTCATGGGTAAACACGTCCCGAGGCCCAAAGTGAAACATCTGGGTGGTAACGCGATCGCCCCTGAACGGAATTTGCTCCGCCCCCGGCTCTTCCCAATGGGCTGGGTCGTAGTTATAAGGGCCAGTTTGGGCGACCCCATGGGCCTTTTCGTAATACGGATCGAGGTCAGCGCGGCTGATTGGCCAGCCGCTGTGGGGAACCCAGTCGCGCTTCTCAAAGTCAATGGGGTCTAAAGGCACATACCGCACCCCGATCCGGCCATTTCCCAGGTCAATCGGCCAAGCGTTAGCGGTACCCCCAAACTGCCGCTCTCGCATGTATATAGGAGGCGGGTATGGATCGCCCTCGTTGGTGCCGTCGGCCAGGGCCAGGGCCTCGGGATCCGGGTCAAATCCTCCCGATTCCAATAATAAAACCTTCATATCCTGACCACTAAACTCTCGGGCAATGGTTATACCCGCCGGCCCGGCCCCGACGATGCAAAGCGTAGTGTCAATAACATCTTGACTAGCGATCTGTCTGGCATCAAGAAACATAAATAGCCTCAACCATAGGTATTTTCCCCTCCATCAAACCGCTAATCGTCAGGCGCGTCAGGATCATTAGCGTAAATTCCATAATGACTTTAAGAATATGCCCTAAGCCTGTCGAGTCAATCGCTTCCGATGTCCTTCAAAATAACCTGTTTGCCAATTTCTCCTGAAATTAGAATGCTCTATTTCCCGGTGTCGCTCTAACATTCAGAACCTTGAGTTCAGTCAAGCCGATTGGGACAGCCTCGATACTTGGATGACCGGGTTTTCGGAGGGGAGAGAGCGAGTTTGGGCCTTAATCTCCCCCATCTTCCAGCCAAGATTTTCAGCAACGGCAAATAAATGTTTACGGCTGTTAGGTAATCTCAGCCAGTATCCAGACAGCAAAATCAAACCCGTTAACGACAGCCTTAGCACGCTGAGCCTCGAACGCATCCAGGCCAGCTTTCCAGGGGGAGCCCCATAGAGGCGAAGTAATAGGCTAAAGTCTTCACCCCAGTTACGCTTTTGGTGGAATAAACCCTGTAGCGTATGGCGCAGTCGGTAATGCATGGTAGCCTCGGGCACCAAATAAATGTCAAAACCCGCTAACTGCGCTCTCCAGCAATAATCTGAATCAAATACATAGCTGAAATCAGGCCTAAACCCTCCCAGCTTTTCGTAGACGCTGCGCCGTAGACCAAAGGTGCAACCCCAGGCGTACTGTAGATAAGGATGACACCCCAAACGAGGGATTTCAGTCTCTTGGTGGCCCTCACCAGGGGGCTGGAGCAGCCACTCGGGGTTAAGCTTGCGGTATTCAAGACGAGCCACCACAAAGTCATGGGTTAGCAGTGCCCGGCCCATGGCTTCTAACCACCCTTCACCCACCTCATCATCGGCCTCACACAGCACAAACGCATCCCCAGTTGCCGCCGCTAGCCCCACGTTGTAAGACTGAAAAGCGCCTAATCTAGGGCCGGGGGGAGTATAGGCATCGACTACTTTAAGTTCCGGTAATCGCTGGCGATAGGTTTCTACAATGGCTGCTGAATCATCGGTTGAACCATTGTTTGAAACAATAACTTCCCAACCGCCTTCCCAGTGCTGCCGACAAAGAGCTTCCATTTGCTGCCCAATAGTGGAGGCACCGTTGAAGCAGGGTAGAATTACGCTAATTTTCACGATAATTTGCCCAAAATCTACTTTATAAGTGCTTGTATAGCGGCTATCGATTTATTAAGGTACATATTGGCTGAGTTGCAGATCCCTCCAGTTTCTGGCTGTTTCAGTTCCCCTCAACATCCCCTTATTATGGGGGGCAGGGGGGATCTTCAATGATGCACTCCACCCGAGTTAGATCCGCTGTAAACGCTTAGTTTACGTAAGATAACAACAAAAATAGTTACCTTATTCTGTGGCATTCGTGTACCAAGAATGCCTCAATTCTACAAAATAAATTAGATTGAATCTGTAGCTTTGCAGAAATTTACAGCGGAATCATAGAATGACCATAACTACCTCACAGTATCGCAAGCACTATTTATACCGGATCTTACTTGGCTACCCCCGATTCAGCAGGGGAAAAACCATTCATCTTTGCACAATGCATCTGTTTGGAACAGGGTATTTGCTCGGGCTTGACATTGTACCCAGAGATACGTGGGGAATACCATAGATCTTTATGCATCTATTCCTAGAGGATATAGGGGAAATTGGCGAGGAAACTGTCCCAAAACAAAAACCAGGAGCTAGAAGAGCCTTCAGGCATTACTTCTAGCTCCTGGTTTTTGGTAGGCAAATAGCAAATCCACTTTAGCTGATGGCTCATTAAAGCGGCTATTGATCATTTTTCTAAATCTAAATCAGTCATAGAAGAATAATGCACAGGTAGTCCTAGCTAATTAATGTTGCTGAGGACGATAGAGCTATGCTTCAGCAATCTAGAACTACATCTAACTAGGACTGTTCACTGATTTTAAGCAATTAATCATTATTAAAGAGGTTTAAAATCCCTACAATCCCCACAATCGGGTTAATAACTGCACCTGCCGCTGTGCCAATTAGCTCCAAAAAGTCTGCTGTTCGAGTCACGCCACGACGGGAGACAATCACAACATCATTTTCCTGTAGGGAAGGGTTGTTTTCCTCATTAATACCGGCGGATAAATCCACGGAAATCTCTCGATTGGTCACAGTTCCATCAGGATTAAGCCGAATTAGAGCGACCTTTCCTGTCTCTGCCCGAGGATCGTCAAACCCCCCAGCGGCCAAAATCGCCTGGTTCAGTGTTGAGTTGGGCTTGATTTCTACTCGACCGGGGCTATCTACCTCCCCTACTACGTCAACCCCCACGACATCAGGGGCAAAGTTGGCGGCGGCCAGGGCCTGAGCCGCTTCTGGATCAAGAGCCGTGGCGGTGGGAATGAATACAGTATCACCATCCCGCAGCAGCAGGTTTTGGCTCTGGCTACCGTCTTCTAGCAGCGCAAAAAAGTCAACCGGGATGACCTTCTCGCTACCGTCAATTTGGGGACGTCTAACCTCAATTTCCCGGATATCCGCCAGCTGGGTAATGCCCCCCGCCGTTTGAATAGCCTGCACCACCGTGCGCAGCTCGCGGGGGTTAGGTTGATCCGTGTCTGGGGTGTCAGCCTGATCGCTGGAATAGGCTCCAGGCCGCTTCACCTCGCCGACTACGGCAATCCGCACCGGGCGAGGGGTGAATAGGGTCAGCGTTACCACTGGGTCGAGAATAAAGGGCTGGTACTGCTGTTCGATTTCTCGGGCGGCTTCCTCAAGATTTAGGCCCCGAACGGGAACTCGGCCAACCCAGGGCAGGTTTACCGTGCCGTCCACTAAAACGTTATACAAATTATCGACCACCAGGCGGTTGCCGCTTTGGTCGTTGGTCAACTCAGGCACGTTAAAGATGTCAAACCGGATGATGTCCCCAGGGCCAAGCACGTAGGCATTATCTTCAGCCTGCTGGACTGACTCTTCGGTCAGGCGAGGGGAGGTACTGGGCAATGCCCGGCCTGGGGTTGTTGGGGGATTCAGCGGCTCCTGCCCGATCACCGGGGTCATGTAGCCAACCATCATGCCCCCCAGAACCAGGACACTAACGGAAAATCGAGCGGGATTAATCATATAAATATCTGTCCATCAAAGCAGGATATAGGTGAGTGCCGAAGAAATGAGGATCCAAATTTAGCCATTGACCAGGGGCATCTATCTATTTCGCCCAGTCCATGGGAATTACCGGAACAAATGAGGTGGTCATTTTGTAGCATCCCCCAGTCTCCAAAGCATCTTGAATAGCGATAGCCAGTTCGTTGTTGTGTAGCGACACATCGGCGGCCATACGGCTGACTCGATTTTCCGTAATCGCCGCCGCCATTTCCGCCACCCCTCGACTAAAGTCCATCTGCTGGGCCCCCTTAGTTTTGAATTTAGGTGATTTCCGCACTAACGGATACTTCTTCTTAAACGGATTCATAAAGACTTTACGCCGAATTCGCACAAGCCGCTGGATATAAACCGAATCTCCATAATTCCAGCCGTCGTGGATGCCTAAGACTCCGTCATCCCCAATAATCCGCAGCTCGTGGTCGTGGGGGGCGACAATGCCGCAGGTGAGGCGGGCGACCACCCCCGACTGAAACTTAATGCAGGCCACCGAAAAATCAGGGGTGCAGGCCGGGTCAAGCGCTACATCAGTCTCTTTATCGGGCACTAGGCATGACGAAAAGGCAGTCACCGTCTCGGCTGGGCCAAAAAAGGCCGTTAGCCAGTTAACGTAATAGCCTGCGTGTTCAAGGGTGCAGCCCACCTCAAACTCGTCCTTGTAGGGCCAGGGGGTGCCTGATTCACTCAGCCACTTTTGATAGGGCATTTTGTGAACTAACCCATCGTCCATCTCGGCGTAGACCAGGCGTACCTTACCTACTACATGCTCCCGAAGGGCCTTCCAAAGCGTCTGGGCGGTTTCTCCCAGCACACTACAGGGGGCGGAAGAAATCTGTAGCCCTCGCTCAGCCGCCAGGGCCACAAGCGCTTTGGCATCTGGGATGGTCATGGCCAGGGGCTTTTCTGAGTAGACATGCTTACCCGCCTCTAGACAAATCTTAGACACCTCGTAATGGCTTCTAGGATTGGTTAGGTTCAGAATGATATCAGCTTGGGAATCGGCCAATAGCTCCGCCAACGATCCATAGGCTGGAACGGAGTGATAGACCGAAAATTTGCGGGCACGCTCTGGGTTTTTGTCGGTAACCCCCACCAGCTCTAGCTGAGGATGAAACGGCAGCGTACTGAGATAGTAATCGGCGACAAACCCACACCCAACAATCGCGATTTTCATAGGAACTAGCTCAAAAAGTCAGTGCAAAATAGTTGAAATAAGAAACTTGAAACTGTTTAGTAATTAATTGAAACTTTTATAAGAAATAAAATCCCAGTTACTGCCCGCTTAAACCTAGTACACGACGGCGGAAGTCTCTCTATTCCCTACCGTGAGCCTTACACTCTATACCTCAGTCATCGCTAATGGTGTACATATTTACGCCGCGCTCTACTAGATCGTTTTAGGTGGATAACAACGAAATATCTTCATCCCAACACCGATTGAGAGCCTCTGACCAAGAGTATTGAGGATGCCACTGTAAAAGCTTTTTAGCCCGGGTGTTTGAGTAGGTCAACGGTTTTAGCCGGGCATCTAGCCGGGCGGGGATGAGGAGCCCTGGTAGCTTAGGGCGACCCCTAAAAACCCGCTGATTCACCACCCAAGTGGCTTGGGTAACCCCCCGCAGTAGTGACCAACTGACGGGGAATGCTTTTGGCGGGTGGTCTGAGTGCCGCACCAGCGCATTGGTGTAAGCCCTACGGTCAGGTAGGTTGTCGTCAACAATATTGATGGTGGCACCCACGGCACCTTCGGCGGCTAGGGCGGCCACAATGGCATCGGCACAGTTTTCGACATAGGTAAGCGGCATCTGGCCGGTGGGGCCAATGACTAGCCATAACGGGCCAACCCCTGTACCGTGGCAGGCATTCCAAAGCGCCCCGCGACCATAAATCATGCCGGGGCGAATTACCGTTACTGCCGCCAGGGGGTGAGTCATAAACTCGACCACCGCCTGCTCTTGCAGCAGCTTTGTTTGGGCATAGGCATCCCGCTGGGCCGGGTAGGCGTCAACAGCGCAGGCTTCGTCTAAGACACTACCGTCTGGTAGCTGGGAATAGTCATAAACCGAAAAACTGCTAACTAAAACTAATCTCCAGACTTGGGCCAGTGCCATGGCGTCCAGCAGATGCTTGGTCGTAACCACGGTGCCCTGGTAAGCCTCTGAAAAATCGCCACTTTTTGAGGCAGCGAGATGAATAACCCCATCGACCCCGGCTACCACAGCATCCAGCCCCGTGGCCACGGTAAGATCGGCTTCTACAATTTCAACCGCCCCGTGGTTTGTCCAGGACAGCGTCGCTCGATCGCGGTTAGGACGCACGACGGCCCTAACTGAATGTCCCTGGCGCAAGATGTTTGCTACTACATACTGCCCCAGAAAACCTGATGCCCCCGTAACTAATACATGCATTAAATAACCCCTCTTACACCACCCAGGCTATATAAACTCAACTACACCTGCTCTGGCTATTATCTATTTGCTCACCAATCTCCCTGAATACCGGCCAGACCAGATATCGTTCCGACTCCCCGGTAAATATTGAGCACTGCTTTATACAGGCGATGCCGCCCTAGAAATAAGCTAGGTAGACTGGCTAGCATACCGGCAAAAATAAGTACTATGCCCTTGAGAAAGCGTGTCACTTGACCCTTAAATGAGGGAAAAAGTTCCTTTTCAAAGAGACTGTAGGAGCTCCATCCCCAAAATCCTCGTTCTAGTAGCCACCCTAAGGTTGTTCGGCTCGAGGGAATAGCCTCGTGGACAATGGCTTCGTTAGTCCAAACAATAGTGGCACCCATCTTGCGTAAGCGCATGAAGAAATAGGTATCCTCTGCTCCCTTGATGGCAAAGCGAGGATCAAACACGACATCAAGCTGACGCACTAGCACCGCCTTTACTAATACATTATTGGTAAAGGCAGCATTGAGAACGGCACCCGTCTGATGGCTAGGGGGGGCGAAGAATTCTCCGCGCTCAACCCATTTTGGGATGGTGTCATCCTGAAATTGAGGATAAACTGGGCCGGCAACAATGTCAGCGGCATACTGCTGTTGAGCGGCGAGCAGCCCATCTAGCCAGAGCGGTTCGGGAACTTCGTCATCATCAATAAATGCAATAAAGTCGGCGCTTTTAGAGGCCATTACTACGGTTCGGTTTCTAGCGTAGCTGACTCCTTGCTGGGGCTCAATCGCATAAATCAATGATCCTGGGAAGGACGTGCGGGCGTGATCGCAAATCTCCCGAGCAGACCCAGCTGCATCATTATCAGCCACTAGTACCTCGAGCACTGGAGGCTCAACCTGATGAAACTCTAGGTTATGAATGCCGTCGAGTAGCTTAGCTAGCCCTTCAGGCCGCTTATAGGTTGAAATACAAATGGAAACATGGACAGGCATAGTTGACATCGCTGCTCAGGGGCTGGACATAGCGAAAGACCTCGCTGGTTAGGCTTCTTGGTTCACATGCTGAGCATAGAGCTGCTGGCGATACTTTTCACCGGATTTCGTTACTCCCTCTAAGGCTCGCTTGGTGCCCCAATCGAGTAAGGCTCCTAAACAGGCCAAGCGCTCATCCAAAGGCATCGGGAAGCGCCATAGCGACAGAAAATATTCCTTAAATCGAATAGCAGAAGTTTGGATTTCTGACATTTTGGCCTTGGGTGCATGAACTTCCTGGCGCTTGGCAAAATCGTTCTTTTCTTTAGATTCTAAATGCATCGCAGTTAGAGAACCCTCATGATCGCGGCGGGCAAATAAGGCTTCATCAAGATAGCCGATATTGCCTTGCAAAAGTAAGTCAGCCAAGATGTTACGCTCAGAGCCAAAATAGCTGCCCGCAAGCTTGGTTTTCGCCACATAGTCCGAGCGCATGACGGCGTAGATTTCGTAGATATTGATAGTCCACATAATGCGCCAAAACCGCTCTCGGATGCGGTCGCCCTGGAGACCCAAATCTCGATAGGTACCTAATTCGTGGCTGTTGTCATCAATCCGCAAGGTTGGGCAGTGAGCGAGGGCTAAGGAAGCATCTTTGTCAAGTAAATCTATGCAGTGCTGTAAATAATCGGGTTTAAGAATATCGTCATGGGCGGCCCACTTAAAGTAGGGTGACCCTTCGGGACGAAACACGTAGTTAAAGTTTGGAGCCATGCCCAGGTTATGAGCTTGGCGATGATACACGACGCGCGGATCGCTTTCGGCATAGTGTCGACAAACGTCTTCGGTGTTATCGGTTGAAGCGTTATCGCTGATAAGTAGGCGAAAATCAGCAAAACTTTGATTTAAAATTGACTCGATGGTTTCGCTAATATGCTTTCCACCGTTATAGACAGGCATGCCAATAACAAGGCGGGGGGTGTGATTGGCCATAACGAATATCACCTTAAAACGCTAGATAGATAAATTAAATAACCGGTGCTGAACCCTAGTCAGCTAACCCGATGAGAATTAGACCGGAAATAGAAGTCGGGGGACTTACTACTCTGAACTGGAATGGCTTGACGCGAGTTGCTCTGAAAAACCGTTCAGCAGACCGTTCAGCCTTTGCGCGACGACCCTAGGGCATCGCGCTATCATCTACAAATTGTAGTCAACACCGATAAGCTAGGTAGAAACGGCGATCTAAGTTCATCATTGATTTACAGGGGCAGGGACGAATTTTGAGAGCAGCTTGATATAAGCACTCTGATAGGAAATTGAGGGCTCAGTAATTTCCCACATTTTTTGGTCGCCTCCCTGGCTGCTGTCTAAGTATGCCCGCATCGGCGGTCGATCTGCTAGGGGGGCGGCCCCACTATAGTTTTTATTAGGGCCACCGGTAACATAAGCCGGAGCTGGGCCATTAGGGGAGGTTAGAGCATTTCTGTAAATGCCGTCGCCAAACCACTCGTGATACATTTCATTGGCTGAATTTTCGGCACCATGCTCATACATATTGGTCAGGTAAACCATGCCAAACGGGTTAATTCCATGCAGGTAGTGCAGGTAGTCTAGGGACCTTGTCCGGTATTGACTTGCATTGTCAGGCTCAATATTGTAAGTAACCTGGTCATAAATGACGTTGCCAACGTTACTTTTGACCGCATTACTGCCCCAGTGATACTGATTATCGGGAATATATCCCCGGTAAGGGTCGAGGTCGAGGGAATTAGCCTCACTCCCTAGCAAGGGCTGCACTAAACCGGCAAACGACGTCAAGATTTGTTGCTGAGCCGAGGCATTTGCCCCGCTGAGGTTGGCATAGTCGAGCAGAGCATCGCCGACGTGAGGTTCATAGGTGGCCCAGCCGAACTCCCTGAACGGGCGGGTACCCTTGAAATTTTGGAGAACGTACTCGTTGTAGCCCGGCTCCTGGGTCAGGGCAAATAAGTAAACAGCTGCCGTTACAGCCATCCCGGTCTGTTCATCGATGGAGCGATCGGCATCCCCAGCCTGAATCTCCTGGGTATCACAGTCCACTTCCTGGGGATGGCTACCATACCAGGCCCACGCTTTAACGGCATCTTGCTGCAGGGTTTTGGCCAGATCCCCTAGCGCAGGAATATCCTTGAATACCCAGGCCGCATGGGCAAACATCCCGGCGGTGGCTATGGTGGATGAGGAGCACTTAGGGCCGTAAAACCGAGGCCTTAAGTCTAGGCTGGGCCGCTCAGCCTCATCATAGTCCAACGTACCAATCTTGATAAATGCTCCTCCGTCATCGTCCTGCATCCGCCGTAGCCAGTCCAGCTCAAAGCTTAGCTCGTCTAGGAGATCCGGGATTCCATTGCCCGATTCGGGGATATTGAAATCGTCCGTCCAAATAGCTGGATTTTGGGTGTATGCCGTCAGCAACTGGTGGATAGTCTGCACTGCGAAGGTGACATATTTATTCGTGTCTCCGGCATCAAACCAACCCCCCTGCATGTCGCGCTCTAGGGCGGCGTTGTTTTTATCATTAACATATCGGGCCTCGGTGTCTTGGCCGGGGCCTAGAAATGCGGCGTCATCTGTCCATCGATCGTCGGCATAGGGTGTTTGCTTAGGAAAGCCACTGCGCTGATAAAAAAACATTCGGGTAGCCGCAACCAGCACATCCCGATAAACCGTGTCTGATATATCGAAGGAGGCTGAGCTTTCGCCGGTACGCAGATTACGAATTCGATAGGAGCCCGGTTGTTGCACCATCGAAAAATCAAACCAGGCGGCCCGGTCGCCCGATTGGCTATGAATGTCGCCATCCTGCCATAGTTGCGCTTGGGATTCATACACCGGCTGATTGGAGTTAGACGGCACGACTTGGTAGCGATCTCTGAGGCGTGCCAAAGGTACCGAATCGTCTACCTGAGGGTCGGCTAGAGGTTGAACAATAACCGCTACTTTTGGATCACCAGGACGATAGCCAAACTGATCGACTAAAACATAGGGAGAGAAATCTCCTGGTTTTTGAGGCGATGATGCTGATTGGGATTGCCCACAACTCGGCATGATAACGGCCAAACAGGTTCCCAAGGTAATCAACACCATGATGAAAAGTTTAGGCAACTTCCCAGCTAGGCCCATTTTTCGCAGATTTAGTTTAACCATAAATAAAAGTTGGCGATGTTCAAACCACTACAAGACACCAGACAACTCCCATGGTGGCAGTGAATTAATGAAAGTTGAGTATACGTTAGCCAAAAAATCTAGATTTGTGATGGCAGGGCCTTAGGCTCGCCTTGGTAAACCGAATCACTTATTACGGGAGCCTCAGCAGTTCTCCAAAAGTTAGGCTTCTCAGCCTGCTTACCCAAAACCCAATTATAAACCTCAACATTTTTCTGGGCCTTTGCTTCCCAAGCATAATGGGCAATAGCATGGGCGTAGGCCGCCTGTCCCAGCGCCTTAACCCGCTCAGGGGCTTGCACTAGCTTTTCCAGGGCATCTGTAAAAGCCTGGACGAGTTGGGCCGTATCGCCCATCGGTACCTTAACTCCGCGATCTGCATCTACTAACCCCCCACAGCCGCCATAGTCTACAACGACGCAAGTCAGGCCACAGGCCATAGCCTCAATGACAGCCCCGGCCCCTAGTTCTCGAATTGAGGGAAAGGCAAAAATCTCAGCTTCACGCATCAACTGGCTCACCTGCTGGTGGGATACCTGCCCCAGCAGTTGCACACAATGAGCCAACGACTTTTCCTGAATCATGGCTTCCAGACGGGGACGTTCTGCGCCGTCTCCTACCATCAAAAGCTGGTGCTGCTGAAGAACTTTACTATTTGCAAAAGCTTGAATCACAACTTCAGGCATCTTGTAAGGCACTAACCGACCAACATAGAGAACCGTTACCTTCTCTTTCGGCTCTCGGATAGGTAAATTAAATAGCTCAGGGTCAATGCCGACCTCAGGAAAATTAATAATTTTTGGCTCCAAAGACGGCGATAAGTCTGCAATAGTATGATTAAAAGCAGCTAAAATTGCGCTAGCTCCTTTGTAGCTTGACTTTTGGTACGGCAGGAGCTTGTAAGCGTTGCGAAAATCGCTTAGCCATTCCCGTTCGCGACTTTGTTCAGAGGCAAACTGATTGGGCCAGCGCAGTCCTCCGTTGAGTGGGCCTAAGACAAAAGGAACTGGACTCCACTGAGCCATTGGGCTTGGCAGCGTGGGGGTCATGGGTGTAAGGCGGTGCACAATATCAAATTTTCTATTTTTTAGTTCAGACTTGAATCGATTCCAGGCTACATACTCAAAGTAAAGATAGGTGGGGTACATCAATGTCCGATAGATAGTCCATCCCACGTTCTTTTTGTAGCCGCCCATTAGAAAAGCGGCTAATCCTTCAAATGGTCTTACTACTCTCTCAACATCTAAAAAGACAACTTCAGCCCCTTTGATGCCGCCGTGCTTGTCGATATTTTCTTTATTTTGAATTTGTGTGACGACGACCAACTCATCCACATGCTGGGCCAGAGTTTCTGCATAGTGATAAGCCACGGCAGGTAGAGAGTACCACTCTGGATTGCATTCAAAGGCCAGTAAAAGAACTCGCATTAATAGACTCCTACATTAAAGATTTTAGATTTAGTTATTCTCATTTAGCTGTTTCTATCTGCGGCTGTGGTCTAACTTAACGGCCTTCTGATAGGTAAAAAATACGACCACCCAGAGAGTTACCAACTTAAAGCATTCAGAACTAAGGGTTGCCCATATGGCTCCTTGCCAAGAATAGATGGGAATAAGGTAGAAGTTTAAGCTAACGTTAAGTATCGCTGCACCCACCTGAATAAAGCTGCGAGAACGCTGCAACCCTGCCCCGGTTAGAGTATCAGCGGCTAGAAATTGTAGCCCTGTGATTAGATGTAGGGGAGCAAACCAAATTAGGACTAAAGATGACTGAACATATTCATCTCCAAGTATTTTAGGAACCAAGGGTGCAAATAAGATTAGCGCCCCAGCAGAGGCTGCACCGTACAAGCAGGCCAGCGGTAAAAATTTACGGGCGAAACCAAAGGAACCTTTAATACCGGCTTCTCCATGTTTAAAGAAGCGAGCATAGTTGGCTCCTAAAAAAGCAAAAATTGGGATATTGCCCATATCAATGAATCGATAGCCTGCGCCGTAAATCCCAGCCGCTGTTGGCGAGGCCAAGCTGACGAGCATAGTCCGGTCAATCTGGGCATTTATTCCTGAAGCTGACTCCGATAAAGAAAAGAAAAAGCCCTGCTTAAGCTGGCTGGGGTTAAATACCTTCAGGTTAAATGCTGGCTTGCCAATATTTCGAGATACCAAAGCAAACAGGATGACTCCCGGAATAATAGAGCCAATGCAGTAAAGAAATCCCCAAGCTAGCAGCCGTTGGTCTTCAGGAAATAGCGGCAAAAATAAGGCTGTGATCAGCTTACTGACCACGTATATCATGCTGAACTGAGATGCCCGCTTAACTTTATGGACAGAAATAAAAGCTAGGCCAGCATAATTGCAAAGCTTGAGCCCAACGACATCGGCTATCAAAACAAGTAGTATAAATACTGGAGAAACTGACGGGAATAACATTACCACTAGGGGAAATATGGTAATCAAGGCAACCCCGACAGACATCATAAAGACAAGAAGGGAGTCTCCCCAATAACGAGAAAACTTGGCCTGATCTCGCGATACATGCTGCACCAGCATGTCACCCATTCCTAACCCTATAAAGGGAAATAGGATGGCCCAAATAGCCTTGATGCCCTCGAAAGTTCCATAATTTTCAGCCCCAAGGTAGCGAGCTACCAAAATAAAATAAGCGGTTTGAACGATAGCACCCAGCATTTTGCTGAGCAACATCCAAGAGGTATCTTTAAAGATTGACTTGCGGCAAACGGAAACAACCCTGTTGCTGATGTTATTGAAAAAGTTAGCCATAGATTCCTTTAGCAAGATTTAGCACAAGCCGGTGAGGTTTAGACGGACGGGCTTTTAGCCAACAGCTAACAAAATTATGGCCAGATAAATAAATCATAGCTAGGTAAATCAAGACTATAATCGCTTGGAAAAAACCATAGCTGAATTAATAATAACCAGAAAGTTAATATTGAAAAACCCATGGTAGAAATGGTTTATAGATTGCACTACAGCCACCGAAAGGACGGTAGCTAATTTAAGGTGTGAGAGCCATAGTTTCCAGATAGATCCAGATCGTTGTGGTTGGACAAAGCGTTTGTTTGAGCAGTAGACTGACCGAAGACTCGCTTGAACTCTATAGCCGTTGAAAAAACAATGCTGGTGAATAAGATCCAGAAGAAGTCATTTTGGGACATCAGCGTAGATTCAGCAAAATTAATCAGGAAAATATACATTAGGAACACAACTGGCCATAAGTATTCCCAGCGAAAGTCGTTTTGAACAATTAAGCAGGACTTTACTAGGGTAGTCCATGCAATCAAGATAAAAACTACAAAGCCGACTAAACCCAGCTGTAGAATCAGATCCAAGAAACCATTGTGAGAGTTGCCTACGTTCCAGCGAACAGTACGGATGATATCGGCCGATTCCCCCCGAATGTCGTGCCAGAAGCCATTAAAACCGTACCCTAACCATGGCCGCTCCTGAATTTTATTGATAGCAGCGGGCCATATCTCCGTTCTACCGGTCAACGTTAAGTCTTTGTCAAAGAAGCCTAAAACCAGAGTGGCAAGATCTATGGCCCAGGTCGAAAAGGCCCAGGCTCCCAGCCCAGAAAGGATAGCTACAGGAATAAGCAGCCTTGGTTTGAGCTTGAGAATCTGGCCAAAGAAGAGTACTATCAACGCCAACATAGTGCCATTCAGAAGGGCGCTAGTCGATGATGACACCACAATTAAACCGATGCTGCCTATTACTCCTAACCAAGGGTAAAAATTACCTGGTCTGGCCCCCAAGGCCAATAGCATGAAGACACAGTTACTCAAAACCATAAATTTACCCATACCATTTTTGTGGGTAAATACTCCCCTAGGAGTACCAGCGTGAACCCCGCCCATAATTCCGTATTTAGGGAGAGCAATGATGAATACCAGGCTCAGAGCAATGGCAATTCCAAAGGCCCACCCGATTAAGTTGAGCTGCTCCTTGAGGGTGAAGCGACTGGCAAAGTAGAGACCAAATAGGGTCGTGCCAACCATACCGATGGATCCCGACATGGTTTCAGCAGGGTTGGCTGACCATAGAAACGATACGGGTATCATCACTGTGAGGGCGGCAAATAAAAAGTTGTGAGATAGGACGTAGAGAACCTTTTGCCACCGCAAAATCAATAGACTTGTGGTAATTAAGTAATTGAGAACAAATAAGAGATTTAGCGGCGTAAAGTTGAAGGCCGTTAGATCAACTCCATCACCTTCACTGGCCCCTCCGATAATCAGTAGGGGAATGACAGCATTCATGTAAAGAATCAGCGATAACACCGTAAAAATGCGCTCGCCGGCATCAAAGAGTTGGATGGGGTCTATCGTGATTTTTCTCATGAACGTTCTGGGCTTAGATGGGCTGATTTACGGTGACGTCGCAGTCAAGCTGTGAGTCGTTGTTGTGAGCTACATTTCTTGCCTAAGTTAAGGCTACTTCCACCGGAGGTTGAGATTCTAGATGGGTCTGAGCCAGCTGTTTTAGGTGGGCTTCGCGACTGTGAATCTTGGCAGTTGATTCATAGCCAGCTTGCCTCAGAATTGTTTTTAGGCGATAAACCGAGTCGTGACGAAGGAGGGAGTTGGTAATATTGGCTTGGCGAATACGCGCTAATCGTTCCGGCTGATTTTCTAGGTCACTAACAATTTTCGCTATGTCAGGACAGTCGAAGGGTATTTCAATGACAGCATCTACCCAATCGAAACCGTCTCGAAAATCTTGACTGTCTGGGGGCTCTCCCAACATAACAGTGCCCGCCGCTGCTCCCTCAAAAAAACGAGATGAGAGTTCGTCTTTACCTTTTTCTAGCTTGCGTTCGTTGGCCCGAGCTCGATTGGCGATAAAGTAGCGACTTCGCCTTAAAATGTTGGCCAACAGAAACCGATGCTCTCTAAAATTTTTGACATGAAACGTGATTTGTTTGCTGGCGTTTGTTACGTTAGGCGTGCCAATAGTATCGTAATAGTAAAAGCTATTCGTATTTTCTGCCAGACTCATGAGGCCCTGGTGGGTTTCGAGGGAACGCCGACCGAGATTACAATATGAGAGAATGGGCTGAGGAGCAGATGGCTCTGGACAAAAACGTAAGGCATCCACGCTCAGGGGTAAGTACGAGCAAGGCTTTCCAGTAATTTCAGCAATTGTATCGACGCACTGTCGAGTGCCCAGAAAAATATGATCAAAGTCCTGTAGATGATCGAGCAGATGGTTACACTTTGGGATATCATGCTGCCAAAATTCAATGATGTAGCAAACGGCTTTCTTGGCTTTGCTGCGCCAGTTGCCGAGAGAAAGCAGCATAAACAACTCATAGGGTGTGTTGAAGGGCGAAATTAGCAGGTCATAGTCTTGATCAAGGGGCTGTTTTAGAGATTTATTAATAGATTGATGGGTTACACAACTCGCGATCCTGCGGGAGCCTGTGGCTGTCTTAGTGGCTTTATAAACCTTTCGATAGCCGTCTAGCTCATCATGGTGAGTGAGCTTAACAATATCCGCATCAAGTACGTCCGCAACCACATCCTCAAACTCATATAAGTGGCTGTAGGCTACCAAGTTAGACGCTTCGCGCATAGACAACAGTAAAACTTGGGACATATGAGTTCCTATATATTAAATAAATTGTCTTAAACTTTCAGGAACAGAGTCGCAAATTTATACAGTCCTCCAGCATGTAGTACGTTGAGGAACCGCTACTTCTTTAAAGGTCGGGCATTAAGATCCTTTCAGGAACCCTTCAGGTCAGATCGAGTCGATTCACTCGTACACTATTTTTCCCGGGTTCCTGAAGGGATAGCATCAAAATCAGACATTTTTCCGCCGACTTTACCCCCGCCGCCGGAACCGATTTGAGGACTTGAACGAAGCACCTCAGAGATGACGATGATAGCGATGGCTAAAAGAGCACCTCCCATCACGCCAAGGGCTATAACCTTGAGCTTTGAGCCAGAATCAGCCTCAAGAGGAACTGTGGCTGGTTGAATAATGCGCGTGTTGAAATTGGTTTCATTTTCTTGCACCTGCAACTCCTGCAGGCGGGTGAGGAGGGCGCTATAGGTTTGCTCTGCCACAGTTAACCGCCGCTCTAGGGAGCGCTGTTCAGCACTCAGGGCAGGAACCGTAGTCAGCCGTCTTTGATACTCAGACTGATAGCCTTTGAGTACCTCTAATTGCTGACTTAGGCCGGTATATTCAACCTCGGTATCTAAAAAGGTTTGAATCAGCGCCTGCATGATGGTGGCTTGGCCAGGGTTAGCTTGAATCATGCTGTTGGAGAGGCTGGGCGAGCCTCCCGCAATGCTAATTTGCTGCTGGAGGTAGTTTTGGAGCGAGGCCTGTTCTGTGAGCAACTGTCTGACGACAGGACTATCGGCGCTAAATCGAGCTTGCTGGCTGGCCAGCTCGCGCTCTACGGTTTGGAGGGAGAGAATGGCTTCTTGTACCCCAGGATTTTGACTCAGGTTGCCGACCAGCAGAGCTTCCTGGGGGCTAAGCTGCAGCTTGTTCTGTAAAGTCTGGGCTTGGGTAGCGGCGGATTGTAGGTCAGACTCAACTGTGGCAATTTCGCCAGATAGGGTTTCTATACGGTTAACCAGGGATGTGGCTTCTTCCTCTAGCACTCCAATACCATTTTGCTCGAGGAAATTACGCAGATCGGCATCGGCCTGGCGCACCGTGGCTTCGGTCTGGGGCAGCTGGGCGAGCAAAAATTCCTTAGCTTCCCTGGACTCAGCTCGATTATCGACAATGGACTGCTCTCGATACCCATCGATCAGGGTGTTGACCACCGATGCCGAGATTTCAGGATCGGGATTGGTATAGAGAATTTCAATAACGTCAGTACCGCCAATGATGCCAAGCTCGAGGCTTTGATTGAGGGCTTCGGGCGTTAGCGGTTCGCCGTTGCTGTCTTTGAGCTCAAGCACATCGATGGTTTGCTGCAGCAGTGGCCTGGAACGAATCACTTCCATCTGGGTGGTTAGGGGAGTTTGATCGACCAGGAGGGACTGAAGCTGCCCCGAGGTGGTGTCGCCAATACCACTGAGCGCCGCCGCCCGATCAACCTTAGTAAACAGCAGCTTGGCATCGGCGGTATATTTCGGAGTCAGCTGGGTCGTGGCAAAGGCGGCTAGGGCGACGCAGGCGGCAAAGGCGCCAGCGGCTAGCAGACCTGACTCTCGAACAGAGCGGTTGACGTGCTGAAGGTTGATATCGATCGATTCTCGGGTACTCATGGTTGCGCGATGGCCTCTTCTAATCGTCTGGGAGGGAGGTTGTTACTCGAACAGTACAGGGAGTCTGTGACTACGTATGGCTTACCTGTAACAACACTATACGGATGGGCTCTAAGATCTCAGGATGGAACCGGGAGATTACCTAAAAATTCAGATCTGGGGTAAAGCTATGAAGCTTGTGCAAACTATTCAGTCAATATACGGATGTTGCACTAGGGTTTGTCCTTATATTTTAGGGAGTTTTCTCCGTACTTAGAGCTGTTAGAGGTAGGGAACAATACTTTGGGTATAGGAAATTAAGTTAAGTATATCTAGCCATCATTTAAGAGTTTGTTTGAACTCACGACAATTGTGCCCAAATCTTTAGCTGATGTCTCGGATAGCTTGAGTTTTTGAGTTGATGCATAAGCTTTGCATAGAAACCTATGCCCATCAACCCCTAGCCTAGACCTGGGATGACTTCGGTTTAGGCAAGCTATTCTGGGTGCGAGTCAGTATATTTGGGTAGCCTGTCTCATAGATAACCCTAGACGCAAGATGGGAAAATCCCTACTCATACTGGATTATCCTCTGGCCATAATCAGCCTGCTGACGGAACCGCAATGATGAATGATACTGCGCCACCGGAGGAACGCTTTGAAGTCGTGACGTCGGGAGGGACTTTGATGAGCCCGAGCTTTTGTAAAGATTTATGGTGTTGCCAGTGGGTGGGTGTTATGGTTGGCCTGGGGCTTAGTCTGATCCCCCAGGCTGCCCTGGGCCAGGGATCGTTGCCCCTAACGTTACCGCCGCAGGATGGAGAAATAGCCTCCCCGCAAACAGTCGATCAACCTCTGCTGAACCGCCTTGAAAGCCCTCCGCTTTTAATTCCTAATCGCTCCCTCGGGGAGGCTCAACCCGGGTTTGGTGAGTATCGCCTGGGGCCGGGGGACGGTATTTTTGTGGGGGTACAGCGATTCCCTGACCTCAGCTTTCAGGCTACTCTCGATATTCAGGGCAATGTAGTGGTGCCCCTGGCGGGAGCCCTCAACCTGAGCGGGCTGACGCTAGATCAGGCGCGCGATTTAATCGCCGATACCTATAACCAATACGTGGTTGAACCGGATGTTTCGCTGACTTTAACCGTCCAGCGACCGGTGGAGGTGACAATTGTGGGGGAAGTACCGCGACCGGGCTTCTATCCTCTCCCGGCACCGCAACTGGCGGTGGCGCTGGTAACCGCCGGTGGGGCTACGATGCTGGCGGATTTGCGGACGATTCAAGTACAGCGGGCGACTAGCCAGGGGGAATCGATCGTGCAGACGGTGGATTTGTTTACGCCCCTGAGCCAGGGAGAGTCGCTGCCGGAGGTGCGCCTGCAAAGCGGCGATGTAATTACGATACCCCGGTTAGACCCCAGCCAACCGGGTGGCTATGATACTAACCTGGTGGCTACGTCTACCCTGGCTAAACCTGAAATTACCGTGCGGATTCTCAACCGAGCATCGGGCACAAGGGGCATTGAGGCGCGGTTCGGTGCCCTTACCCTACGCAACGGCAGCCGCTTTTTAGATGCCCTGGCCCAGGCTGGGGTCAATCCTGATCTGGCGGCTTACCACCGAATTGCTGTGCTTCGGTTTAACCCCGAAACCGAATCGGCCGATACGATTATGGTGGATGCGGTGGCCGCCGTAAATGGCGATCCGGTTCAAAACATTGCTATGCAGGAAAATGACGTCATTGTAGTGGATCGCAACCTACTGGCGAATATTACTTACGGCCTGAATACGTTTACGCAGCCCTTTCGCGATGTGCTGGGTTTTTTGCTGTTCTTTGAGTCATTGACCGATGCCGCCGACTCGATCTTCGGACCCTAGCAGACGGAATTGAAATGCCCTCCTCCTTTCTCAAGCGTTATCTACTCGCCCTCAACCGCTACAAGTGGTCGGCCCTGGCCAGCTTTTTAGGGGTTTTAGGCCTCTCGACGGTGGTGGCCATGCGACCGCCTCCGGAGCCCCAATATAAAGCGGCGGGCGCCCTGGTGCAGAATTTTCCGGTGGTGGCGCTGACCGCTACGGGAACGGAGGTACAGCAGCAGGGGCAGGGGATTATTTCTAAGGATTTTCTGCTGGCGGATGTGCTGCTTCAGCAGGTGGCCCAGGAATTGGGAAACCGAGGGGCCAGTACTGATGCAGAAACCCTGCGAGCCAACACCACGATTGAACTGATCGAGGACGATCAGCAGCAGATTCAGCAAGTTAACGTGACCTATACGGGGTCTGACCAAGGGCAAGTTCAGACCACTCTAAGCCTGATGTTTGAGGGCATGGTAGAGCTCAGTCGGGTGACGAACCGGGCGCGGCTGCGGGCGATTATTGCCGCCCTGGACGAACGCCTGCCCGACGCCGAGGCCGACCTGCGGGCGGCGGAACAAGCCCTAGAAGCCTACGATCGTCAGGAGGGGCCAGCCATTCAGGCGGCCCTGGACGGTAGCCTGCTGGGGGCGATTTCCGGTGGACAGCAGCAGCAGCGACAAAATCAGCTAGCACTGGCCGGGCTAGAGTCGCAAATCCAAAGCCTGGAGAGGCAGCTGGGCATGTCGCCAGGGGAGGCGTTTACGGCGGCGGCCCTGAGCGCCGATCCGATTATTGCGCAGCTGCGATCGCAAATTCTAGAGGCCGAAACCCAGCTCAGCCTGCTCTCTCCCAACCTGCGAGAGGCCCATCCCACTATTCAGGAACTGCGTCAGAACCTGGCCACCTACAACACACTGTTGGCGGCACGGGCGACGGAGGTGATTCGCGGCGGCAGCGATACGACTCTGCCCAGCGTTAGCCAGGTGCGGCAGGACAGTGCCCTCGATCCAGCCCGGGCGGCGCTGGCTAACCAACTGGTAGCCCTAAGCACAGAGCGCGATGCTCTCTTGAGCCAGCAGCAGGTGCTGAACCAGGCGGACGGCCAGCTGCGGCAGCAGTATTCTGGCCTGCCCAACAAGCAGCTGGAGCGCGATCGCCTGGCCCAGCAGGTGGCCCGCAACCAGGCGCTCTACGACCAAATTCAGGTCAAGCGCATTGATGCCGAAGCGGCGGAGGCCGAGACCGTCAGCAGCCTAACCGTAGCCCAGCCGCCGGTAACCACCCTGCAAGCCCAGGATACCCTTGGGCCCATAGCCATCGTAGCGGTCGGCAGCCTGCTGGGGGTGATCGTAGCGGGGGCGGTAGTGTTTCTGTTGGACAGGCTGGACGGCATTGCGCGTACCGCCCAGGATCTGGAGACGATCTTGAACGATCAGGACGTGCCGGTTCTGGGGCTAATTCCTACCCTACCAACCTCGGCCTCTCACGGCCCACCCGTACTGCTACAGGCGGGCGCTCCCGATCTGGAAGCCTACGAGCGGCTACGCAGCAACCTACGGCTGGCCAACAGCCGATCGGAGCACAGCCCAGTGCTCAGGATGGTTTTAATCACCAGCACCCGCGATCAAGAGGGAAAAACCACCACGGCCTTTAACCTCGCTATTGCGGCGGCGCGGGCTGGTCGCCGCACCCTAGTGGTGGAGGTAGATTTGCGCTCGGTCTCCCGCAGCCTCTGGCTAGGAGTAACGCTACCCCCGGCAGCCAGGGATGAGCCCCGGCGCTACTACGCGGGCCATCGCGAGCAGCCTCTGCACCTGGTGCCGGGGGTCGAGAACCTCTATCTGGCCCCTAGCCCTGGCCCCCAGCCCCAGGCCGCCGCTATTTTAGAGTCGAGCGAGCTAGAGCAGTTTCTGGTCGATGCTAGGGCTAGATTTGACCTGGTGATTCTCGATGCCCCATCCCTAAGCCGCAGCAATGATGCCCTGGTGCTGGCCCGCGCCACCGATGGTTTGGTGCTGGTAACCCGCCCCCACTATACGGAAAAAGCCGTGGTCGAAGTTCGACTGGAGCAGCTTTTAGACACTGAGGAACTGCGGCTGCTGGGAGCCATTGTCAACGATGCCGATGTACCCCTGCCGACCTTTTTGGAACAGCCAGGAGCAATTTTGAGCACCCGGCTCGATGCCCCGGCGATGGATGTAGCCCACCCGCCACCCCTAGTTCGACCGATTGATTTTTGACGGCTCAGGGGCCAGCCGTAGTTTCGGGGTGGGATTTTTGCCATCTGGCCCTTAATCGGGGGAGATTCATAGGTTAGGATCGTAATCGGCAGAATTCAAACTGTTGGAGTAATTGGTTTGCCTACCCTTGGCGTCAATATTGACCATATCGCCACCCTGCGCCAGGCCCGGCGCACCGTGGAACCCGATCCAGTGGCGGCGGCGGTGCTGGCGGAGCTGGCCGGGGCGGATGGCATTACCGTGCACCTGCGAGAGGACCGTCGCCATATCCAGGATCTGGACGTGCGGCGGCTGCGGCAGACCGTGCGCACCCACCTCAACCTGGAAATGGCCGCTACGGATGAGATGGTGGCGATTGCCCTGGCTATCAAACCCGACTACGTTACCCTGGTGCCAGAACGGCGGGAAGAGGTGACCACCGAGGGCGGGCTAGATGTTGCGGGTCAGGTGGATCGGCTCAAGGCTGTAGTCACCTCTCTGCAAGGGGCGAGTATTCCCGTTAGTCTGTTCATTGATGCCGATGCCCACCAGATCGAGGCCTCTGCTCGCACCACCGCCCAGTTTATTGAACTCCATACCGGCCCCTACGCCGAGGCCCACACCGAAGCTCACTGTCACCAGCAGCTGGGCATCTTAACCCAGGGCGCTCAGCGTGCCCTGGCCCTGGGGTTACGGGTCAACGCGGGCCACGGTCTGACCTATTGGAACACGTACCCCGTCGCTGGCATCACCGGCATCGAAGAGCTGAACATTGGCCACAGTATTATTAGTCGAGCGGCGTTAGTGGGCCTAGAGCGAGCGGTGCGGGAAATGAAGCAGGTGATGCGGGGCCAGGGGTAGGGTAGGCTGAGGCCTGCTGATCGGGGGCTTTTCCCCAAACCTGGGTCAACCTGACGAGCTGACCCCACTACCGACAGTAGCCCCGTTGCCCACCCAGATTTTAGTGAACCCAATCAACTACAGGAGAGCACCATGCCAGCCTATTACTATGCCGTCGCCAGTGAGAAATTTTTGCTTGAAGAAGAACCCCTTGACGAGATCTTAAAGGAGCGCCGCCGCCACTACCAGGAGCAAGAACAGGAGCTAGATTTTTGGCTGGTGCGATCGCCCGCTTTTTTAGCGGCACCGGAACTGGCAATGGTCAAGGCCAACTGCCCACAACCGGCGGTGGCACTGGTTTCTACGAACAAGACCTTTATTACCTGGCTGAAGCTGCGGTTTGAATACGTGGCCACGGGTGAGTTTCACGCTCCTTCGGCGACAATTCCTGACCCCTTAGCCTCGTTAAATGCGGTCTCCCCCTAGGGTGTAGACGGGTTGGCGGACGATAGAGTCCCCATTTGTGAGCAAAAAACGCAATTCCTCACTCGCAACCGGCTGGTTTGGGCTAAAATCGCTGGCAGGTTATGGCAATAAAGAACGTAATGGCACAGGTTTTTGGTCAGCGTCGGGCCGCGACGATTCCAGGATATGGGTTAGGGCGAGTTTGGCCATGGGCCGTAGGCGGGCTGATCATGTCGCTGCTGGGGGCCACGCCGGCGGTGGCCGAGTTTCCCCCTTGCCCGCCCCCGGCGGCTAACGAGTACCTGCTGCTGGTGCGCAGCACCACCGAGGCCGAGCGCACCCGCGTGCAGGATCTGCTGCCCTCGAACAGCACGGTGATGGTATGCGACTACCTGAACGACACGGTGGTGCGAGCGGGCGGCTTTACCAACCTGGAAAACGCCAACGCCTGGGCCCAGTACATGACTGAAGTAGAAGGGCTACAGGCGTTTGTGGCGCGCCCGGCGGCGACCACCCAGCCCACCGTAGCCCCACCTCCCGGCAATACGCCTTCCGGCAATACACCTTCCGACAATACTACACCTCCCGATCTAGGCACTGCCTCGCCTTCGCCGACCGCTCCCGCCTCTCCAACCGCTCCGTCCCTAGCCACGCCGCCTGCTTCCTCAGCTACTTTTGCCCCCCAGCCCCTGGGGCCGGGGTTTGCGGTGCTGGTAGATTATCAGTACCAGCCGGAAATGGCGGCTTCTATTCAGCAGCAGGTGGGGCAGGCGGTGGGGCTGGCGGTGTATCGGCAGCGGTCTTATTTATTGATTGCCCAAAGCCCCGACGTGGCCGGGGCGGCCTCTACCCTATCGGTGCTATCAAGCTTGAATATCCCCGGCTTTATTGTGGATAGTCGAGAGGTGGTGATGTTGACCCCCGCCGTGGCGCTAACGTCACCTTAGGGGAGGAAGGAGTTCGAATGTGAGGAGTGAGGAGATTTCCAGCCAAGAACTTACCTCGTCATTCCCGCGCAGGCGGGAATCCAGCTCAAGAGTCTGGTTATATTGGGTATCTTCTATTCCGGAAATCGCCTGAGGACATTGCTTCTCAACGTTTAATTCCCCCTTGGTCGAGTTCTAATAGGCGGGAGCGGCCAGGTAGGAAATCACCACCCCCAACGCCGACCCGGCAATCACCTGGAAGGGGGTATGGCCGAGCAGCTCTTTGAGGCGATCTTCGTTAAATTCGGGTTTTTCCTGAAACAGCTCATCAATGATTTGGTTGAGGATCTTGGCCTGCTGACCCGCCGCCTGACGCACACCAGCGGCATCGTACATGACGATAATGGAAAACACCGAGGTCACGGCAAAGGCTGGGCTAGCCCAGCCCAGGGTTTGGCCAATGCCGCAGGCCAGGGCCGTGACCAGGGCCGAGTGGGCGCTGGGCATGCCGCCGGTTTCTACCATCACTCGCAGGTTGAGTTTGCGGTGGCGGGCAAACTCAATGACAGCCTTGAGCACCTGGGCGGTGATGCAGGCCACCAGGGCGACAACCAGGACGTGGTTATTGAAAATATCACTAAAATTTTCCATTAGCTCCGGCTAAATTCCCTAGTAGGTGCGCGCAATAATATAGTCGGCAATGGCCAAAAGTGGCTGACGGAGTTCGCCAAACCCCTCCAGACAGGCCTTGGCAGACTCTATTAGCTGGTCAGCCTGGCGGCGAGATTCCTCTAGGCCCCAAAATTTAGGGTAGGTGGCCTTTTGAGCGCTGATGTCTTTGCCTACGGATTTACCCAGGGTCTCAGGGGTAGAGGTGATGTCTAAAATATCGTCCACAATCTGAAAGGCCAGGCCAATGCGCTGGGCGTAGCGGGTCAGCTGATCGATTTCGGCCTCAGACGCCCCGGCCAAAATCGCGCCGGAGGTCACCGATACCTCTAGTAAGGCCGCTGTTTTGTGGTTATGGATAAACGTTAGGGTCTCTAGGGTGATATCGGGGTTACCCTCGCTGGCCAGATCGACCACCTGCCCCCCCACTAACCCCTCGCCCCCGACGGCCTTGCCCAGCCCGGCCACCACCCGCAGGATGCGCTCGGGGGCGGCTCCTTGGGTTTGGGTGGCGACATGTTCAAAGGCATAGGTGAGCAGCGCATCCCCGGCCAGAATAGCGACATCCTCGCCGTAGACCTTGTGGTTGGTGAGGTGGCCGCGGCGATAGTCGTCGTTGTCCATAGCGGGCAGATCGTCGTGGATCAGCGACATTGTGTGGATCATTTCGAGGGCGCAGGCGGTGGGTAGGGCCATGGCCACGCTACCGCCTGCGAGTTCGCAGGTGGCCAGGCAGAGAATGGGGCGCAGCCGCTTGCCTCCCGCCAGGGTCGAGTAGCGCATCGACTCGTAGAGGGTTTCGGGGTATCGCACGGCCAGGGCCTGGTCAATGGCGGCCTCGACTAGCTGGCGACGCCCAGCCAGGTAGGTCGGTAAATCAAAGTGAGCGGTCTGGGGGTCGAGGGAATTGGTTTGCACCATGGCAGCAAAACACGCGTCTGAATTGAAAGTTGTCTAATCTGTCGAACTGAAATCTAATTGAGAACGGTTGACCGCAGCGGAAAAGCAGTACTCCTCAACCTTGGACACGGTGACGATCTTGGATACGGTGGCGATCTTGGACACGGTGACGATAGCTGACTACCGTATTTTCGAGCAGCATGGCCACCGTCATCGGCCCGACCCCGCCAGGTACCGGGGTAATGGCCCCCGCTACCCCCTGAACGGAAGCAAAGTCAACGTCTCCCACCAACTGGGCCGAGCCATCGGCGGTGTCTACCCGGTTGATGCCCACATCAATCACCACGGCCCCTGGCTTGACCCCATCGGCGGTGATCATGCCGGGTCGCCCCGTCGCCGCCACTAGAATATCAGCTTGGCGGGTCAGGGAGATTAAATCGGCGCTGCGGGAGTGGGCTATGGTCACCGTAGCATTAGCCTCTAGCAGCATCAGCGCCATGGGTTTGCCCACCAAAATGCTACGCCCCACCACTAGGGTGCGGGTGCCGCTGGGGTCGATGCCATAGACCGACAGCAGGCGCATGACGCCGTAGGGGGTACAGCTACGTAGTCCTGGCTCTCCCCGCAGCAGACGCCCCAGGTTAATGGGGTGCAAGCCATCCACATCTTTGTCGGGGTCGATGGTGTGGAGCAGGGTCACGGCATCCAGGTGATCGGGCAGGGGTAGCTGTACCAAAATGCCGTCAACGCTGGGGTCAGCGTTGAGCTGCTGAATCAGCGCCATGACTTCCCTCTGGCTCACACTGGTCGGCAAATGCTGGCCAAAGGAGGTTATGCCCACTCGCCCACAGGAGCGCTCTTTATTGCGCACGTAGGCGGCACTGGCCGGGTTATCGCCCACCATAATCACCGCTAGCCCTGGGGGCCGATACCCCTGGGCTAAAAGGGCCTGAATGTCTTGGGCTAACTCACCTTGGAGGCGGTTGGCCAGGGCTTTGCCATCCAGCAGCTGGGTCATGGTCGGGGTTGCGGTACTCTGGTTTCAGAGAAAGGTTGGGTCAAAGTATGGATAGGCTTTTGATGAAGCCATTGCCCTGGTCTAACTGGGCCTGGGCCATCTGGGCTATATTCAGTGTCTCAGATTTTGATGCCGATCTCGCTCGCGTATGCCGCTATGGATGGCCTTAAATTGGTAATGAACCCTCTGACGCGCCACGGATTAATCAGCCTGACCCTGGTCGCAGTGACTAGCTGTGGGGCCAGCCTGAGTCAGATGCCGGGCTTTGCGGTGCGCGATCGCCTCAGCCAAATACCGGGATTAGCCTGGCTTGACCCGGTTACCCCAGTGGCCGAGGCCGGCCAAAATTCGCCTCAGACGGTGGTTTTGGCGGGGCAAGTTAGCCAGCAGCTCCCCCTGGTGGGGCAGGGGTTATACCAGCTTACGGATGCTTCCGGCTCGATTTGGGTGCTGACCCCTGACCCACCGCCGCCGGTGGGAGAACCGGTTACCCTGCGGGCCACCCTTCAGTACGAATCAATCTTGATCCAGGGGCAAAATATCGGCGAATACTACGCCGAAGAGCTAGAACGTCTGCCCTAGGCCTAAGTCAGGTGCAGCCCAATCTCCCGAGAGCGCTGGCTTTACCCTATAAAATTTTGCGGTAGGCCCTGCCTAGGGGCAAATTTTCCCAGTACCGTCGCCGTGATTTAAGGGGATGGAAAATGGTAGGCTTTAAGCAATGCTGTGTATAGATCTTGAATCTAGTTGGAGAGAATTAGGGCAAATGAAACGACTGGTTGGCCTACTCATTACGATTGGCATGGTGGTTGGACTGTGGGTTGGCCTCAGCCCCACCCCACCAGCCCTGGCTGCAAATCTGACCGGGGCTTCGGGGATGGTTCTGCTGGCGGCCAGTTCCCCAGGCAATGCCGTGGATGCCAAGCTTGGTACCGAATATGGTGACAAGCTTGACCTGAATAACGCCAATGTCCAAAGCTTTAGAAAGTTTCCGGGCCTCTACCCCACCCTGGCCAGTAAAATTTTGCTGAATGCGCCCTTCGATAGCGTCGACGACGTACTCGATATTCCGGGCCTGTCGGAGCAGCAGATCAGCATTCTGCGGGCTAACCTGGATAACTTTGCGGCTACGATGCCCGATCCAGCCCTGGTGGAAGGGGCCGATCGGTTTAACAACGGCGTCTATAAGTAACCTCAGCGACCTGGCTGAACCGCTGCCAAACAGCGCCTTGGGCGCTAGGGTTTGAATCAAATGGCTCTTGCTGGCTTGCTCCCCCTCTATAACGATGGGGCTGGCTGGCAAGAGCTTTCTAGCTTTTTAGGAGTTTTAGTTGACCCAGCTCGACGGATCTCAGTCTTCCAGAACGAATGCCTGGAATTTTGACGTGCTGGTGGTAGGAGGTGGCGCGGCGGGGCTCTATGCGGCCCTATCGATTCCGCCGCAGTGGAAGATTGGGCTGATTACTAAAGATAACCTGTCGCTGTCGGCCAGCGACTGGGCCCAGGGCGGCATTGCGGCGGCCCTGGGGGCGGATGACTCCGCTAACCTCCACGTGGAGGATACCCTCCGGGCTGGGGCCGGCCTGTGCGAGCGCCAGGCGGTGGAGCACTTAGTCACCCAGGCCGCCCCCTGCATTAATCGTCTGGTGGATCTGGGAGTGGCCTTTGACCGCACCGCTGGCGATCTGGCCATGACCCTGGAGGCCGCCCATTCTCGGCATCGGGTGCTCCATGCCGCCGACGCTACGGGGCGAGCTGTGGTGTCGATTTTAGCCGAGGCGGTGCTCCAGCGCCCCAACATCACCGTGTATGAGGGGGCGTTTGCCATTGATCTCTGGCTCGATAGCGGCCACTGTCGCGGTGCCCTGGTGGCCCACCAGGGTCAGCTCCGCTGGCTAGCGGCCCAGGCGACGGTGCTGGCCACGGGCGGCGGTGGCCAGGTCTATGCCCAAACCACCAACCCAGCGGCCAGCACTGGCGATGGGTTGGCAATGGCCTGGCGGGCCGGGGCGCAGCTGCGTGACCTAGAGTTTTTTCAGTTTCACCCCACCTCGCTGGCCCAGCCGGGAGCACCGCCGGTTTTAATCAGCGAAGCGGTACGGGGCGAGGGGGCGCATCTGGTCGATAGTACGGGCCATCGGTTTGCCAAAGACTACCACCCCGACGGGGAACTCGCCCCCCGGGACGTGGTCAGCCGAGCGATTTTCCATCACCTCCAGCGCACAGGGGACTCGCAGGTTTGGCTCGATATGCGGCCCATCGACCCCGACCGGCTCCGGTATCGCTTTCCCAACATTCTTCAGGTGTGCCGCACCTGGGGCTGCGACCCCCTCAGCCAACCGGTGCCCGTTGCCCCCGCCGCCCACTACTGGATGGGCGGCATTACTACCAATATCCACAGCCAGACCACTATTCCGGGGCTATACGCCGTGGGGGAGAACGCCAGTACGGGGGTTCATGGGGCCAACCGTCTGGCCAGCAACTCCCTGCTGGAATGCCTGGTTTATGGGGCTGAACTGGCCCAGATTCCTCTGCAATCAGGATTAGTAGACGCGGCTGGAGCGGTTCAGGAGCCTATACCCCTGGCAAGTTCTACCCCGACCGATCGCTGGGCCGGAGCCAGCCAGGCCCAAATCGACCAACAGCGGCAGCGGTTGATTCAGCTCATGTGGGAGTCGGCCGCCATTAGCCGCAGCCAGGCCGGGCTAGAGCAGGCGATCGCCACCCTCAGCCGCTGGCGGGCCGACTGGCGGCAGCACCCCCTAGAGCAGCGGTTGGGCAGCCTAGCCCCCGATGGCGCCCCCAGGGTGCTGCCAGAATTCCTTAGCGACGACCTGATTCGGGCCTGGGGAGAACTCCGTAACCTGCACGATGTGGCCTGGCTGGTACTGACCAGCGCCGCCTTTCGCACCGAAAGCCGGGGCGGACATTTTCGCAGCGATTATCCCAAGACCGATCCCGATTGGCGAGTTCATACGGTTGTGCAGGGCGATCTCTGGACTAAGTCCGATCCGGTGGAGTAACACCAAATCCGAGTCCCATCCGCCCGATTCCCAAAAGGCCAACCCGTAGGGGCGTTGGCGCAGCCTAGCCAGAGGCTTTATGGCAGGCGCCCGGCTGCATCGGGGGTAGCCCGACAAGATTTAATATAGGCCAGGGAAAACCCTATCCTCTGCCCTGGGTAACCAGAGCGTGGGTACCGATCCATCGGCTATCAAGGCCCCGAAACGGCCCAGACAATATTTTCTCTGGCTATAGTTAAATGAAGTTGTTAATCTGGTTTCAGATTAGCGCCTGCCCACGCGTCACCCATACTTAGTTCAGCACCATGGCAACCCAGACTAAAACCCTATTCGAACAGTTTCTGGCCCCGGTTTTTGAGCGCCTCATCGATCGGGATGCCATTGCTCGCTTTCGCGACAGCATCGACTGGGAAACGGCGCTGGAGGAGTTCACCAATCCCCAGGTGATCTACCCAGACTACTATAAAACCAGCAACTTCCATGGCATTAAAAACGGCTATCTTACCCTCGATGCCGCCCTCACCTACGACCCCATTACCCAGTACGTGCTGCCCCCTGCGGAAACCTGGGTGCGAGAAAGCCTGATCAAAGCGATCCAGGGTAGTCCACGGCGCATTCTCGACCTGGGCTGCGGCACCGGCACTACTACTCTGATGCTGAAGCAGCGGTTTCCCCAAGCCGAGGTAATAGGGTTAGACCTGTCGCCCCACATGCTGGTGGTGGCCGATCAGAAAGCGAAAACCGCTGGCCTAGATCTTCAGTTTCGCCACGGCAACGCAGCGGCCACGGGCCTACCGGCGACCGCCTTCGATGTAGTCTGTGCAACCCTGCTATTCCACGAAACGCCGCCAGCGGTGGCTAAAACCATTCTCCGGGAGAGCTTTCGTCTACTCAGCCCAGGGGGGCAGGTGCTGATTCTCGACGGCAACCAAAAGACTCTGCGGGCGGTAGACTGGCTCAATACTATTTTTGAAGAACCCTTTATTCGCTCCTACAGCCAGGGTAATGTGGATGCCTGGCTGGGGTTTGCGGGCTTTGAGGCGGTGCATACTGAAGACGTGTTTTGGGTCAACCAGCTCAGTTCGGCCCAAAAGCCTCTGCCGGGGGCAGATAGAGTAGTGACTTACCACACCAGCCCGGCACTTGAAGATAATCACCATGACGGCGGCTTAGGCCTGCCGCAACCCGCTTAACCTGAGCCCGATAGAGCCTGAAGCTTATCGTTCTGCTGTTAACCAACGGACAGTTCCATGGTTGGTTGATTGACAAAACTCTTGAAACCCTCATTCTGCCGTAGGTTGGGTTAGCGCTAGCGTCACCCAATGAAACCGTTGCTGGGGTTGGGTTACCCGGCGGGAAGCCAGCTACATCCCCCAGCCCCTTCTCCCAAAAATTAGGAAAATGGGAGCCGGAGAGGCTCAAAGCCCCTCGCCCAAAAGTGGGCGAGGGGGTTGGGGTGAGGGCAGATTCAAGGTCGGACGGCCCATTTTCGATCGACTGAGACTCAGAGATCAAACTCAAGACCGCCAATCACCGCCAGCCCCTCGCGGCTGTCAAAAACATCTTCGACCCGAAGGTAAACCCCTGGCCCAATGGCGCGGCCTGTGCCCACCATTTGCACCACCCGCTCCCCAGCTTCGGTTTGAACAAACTCATGGGTAGCCACCTGAATCGGCTGCCCCGAGGCATCGGCCAGTTCGCTAAACACCGGTTCGCCATTTTCATTGACCAGGGGCTGGGTTTGGTAGACGGGCACCAGGTTGCCGGTCAGGTCAAAGGTATGGGCAGGGCGCTGCTGTTCGCCAAAGGGGTTAAACACCGCCTCGGCTCGCCAGCCAAAGTTGCCGCTGTCAAGACCCTGGCCGAGGACGCTGCCTCGCACAAAAGCCTCTAGCCGCAGGGTGTTAGCGGCGGGGGTCCAGGGGGTGTTGCCCAGGTTAAGAACTCCACCCACGGCGAACTCACCGATTAGGGGCGAAACGTTAGGGGTTGTCTGGGTGCTGGTGGCCACCTGCTGGTCGATGAGGGTGGTCTGGCTAGAAATAACCTCGACCATTTCCACGGCTTCGACGGTCGAGCCGACCAGCGCTTCTTCGCCCAGGCGCACGGTGGAATCAACGGTGGTGGGGCCTTCTAGCGGTATCTCCGCCTGGCGGGTAACCTCTGGCGCATTCATCTGGACGTTAGTGTTGGTTAGCAACCCGTCCGGGCTGATGTCAAAATCTACGTTACCCGTCTGTCGAGTATTTTCGGTTACCTGAGTGGTGATCTCGGTGGTGCTGGTGTCGACCTGGGTGCGAGGGGTAGCGAAGGTATTGGTGGTGGTTTGTCTGAAGACGGCATCGGTCTGGTTTAGGAAGGTTGAGGTGGTGGTAACGATCGTGTCTTCCTGGTTGCCGACGCCCAGGGTAAACCCGCCGCGCACGTAGAAGGCCGCTGCCCTGGCGGTGTTCAGGTAGGCAGACTGGCCAGCTACCCCCGGCAGAACGACCTCTTGGGTAGAAAGCTGGTTGCCCACCCGAGCATCGACATTTTCGGGATCAGCTACGTCTACGGTGGCAACCGGTTCTCCTCCGGGGGCCTGACGATGGAGCCCCTGCACCCCGTTAAACGCTGGAACTGCAAAGTTTCCGGCCGATAGGGTGTCTTCTACGGCGTAGATATCGGCCTGCTCTAGGTTAAAGTTTTGGGGATGTAAATCGGCGGCAATCACTCGAAACTCGCCTGCGACGGTGCGATAGTCAGGAACGCCGCCAATCGCTCCCGAGTTTTCTGCTAGCGCGTAGGCTTGGCCCAGCTGTAAGTCTTGGTTAGCCTGCTGGGGCACTAGGGCGTAAATGACTCGATTGGCCGTTCCCGCCGCCAGAATGATCGGCTCGGTGAGGTAGCCCTGGGCATTCCACTGGGGCACAAACTCACGGCTGCCATCGATTTTTTCAATCACCAGCCCACCTACGTTGCGGGTAAAGGCCGCGTTACCTGGCCCCACCCGGGTTGGATCGACCGGGGCAATCACAATGGCCTGATCGGTGGGTAGCTCAAAAATCCCGTTCACCGACGCCAGCGGCTGTCCGGCCACCACCTGGGCAGGAATCGGCGGCACGTATCCAGTCAAATTGGTGTCGGTAAATAGCCCCGTCGGCTGAATCAGCCGGGGGCCTTGGGGGTCAGGGTTGACCACTACCACGCCAAACATGTCGGTGGCATCTTCGTGGGTGGGGGTAATAAATTGGGTGATGCCCACGGTGCCCTCCAGGCCCGACTGGTTATTGTCGGCAAAGGGGTTAACTCTAAGGGTGCCGGTGATCAGCGTAGGGGCGGCGGCGGGGTTACCCGCCAGGGGCGAGAACTGACCGATTAGGCTAGCTCCATCGCTACCCACCCGCACCTGGGAAGTGCCGACATACTGGTCGTAGACCAGGTGTTCAGCGTTGGCGGTGCTGGCTCCGTAGGCGTGGGGCAGGGTGGCCCCGCCGGGGTTGAGCACCTCAATCTGGCCCGAACGGCGCTCTTCGGTGACATCGGTCAGGGTTTGCTCGGTTTGCTGGCGAGCCTCTGTGGCTACCTGCTCCTGGCGCAGCAGGGGATCGAGGGGGGTTTCGACGACCTCGGTGCGAAAGCTGATGGTGTCAGAAACGGTTTGGGTTTCAGATTCGATCTGGGCGGTGCCCCGGCCCGCAGATTGGTTGAAGTAGCCGCCATCATTAAAGTCGAGGTCGCCGCCGTTGGGTAAGTCTTCGACCGCAAACTGGCCATCGTTGGTGAAGTAAATGCCCGACTCCAGGGGCTGACTCCCGTCCTGCTGAAGATTGAGCACTCGCAGCTCTACGGTGTCTTCGGCATTGAAGCGGGCGTTAATTTGAGCGCTCTCGGGCAGGATTTCTCCATCTGGGCCAATACGAACCAGGGCACCTCGAACAAAGGCGGTTTCGGTGGTTTTGACCGCACCGTCTGGGCCATAAACGGTAACCTGAATGCCCTCGCCATAGTCGTGGTTGCCGACAAGGTACTGCAGGTCAAACTGGGTAGTCAGCTCCAGGGAATCGTTATGGATCTGAAACCCAGGGGCGAGGGGCTGGAGCTGCTGGTTGACGTTATCGGTATCAACCCTAATCTCAAGGGTATTGGGAGCCAGCTGATCGGCTCTAACCGGCTGAGCTTGGGTGTTGTGCCTCTGCTGAATTAACCCATCAGGGAGGGGAACATTCGACGAGTTCTCCAGGTCTCCGGTAGATAAGTCAAAGGCATTGTTGTCGATGTGAACGGCGCCGTCAGCGTCAAGTTGAATATTGGGAATGGCCCTGGCCGTTGGGGCTAAGGTCATACCGCTGACAGTGGCTAGCAGAAGCACCGCGGCCAGGGGGCAAGGCTGCGGCAAACGAGGGACGGTCAAAGCAATGTTCACAGGAACTCTCCTCGGGGGCTAAGAATGGTCTCACGAATAGACATCAGTGAAACCACTTAGTTTTTCGGAGCATTCCCCCGGTTTTCAGCCAGTTTTTCAGGTGGCCCCTGCCCCTGGTGTAAATGTCTAGTTTGGCCTCCACAAATAGCAGTCAGGATTTGCCCTAAACGGTCGCTTCTGGGCACAATTTCGGCCTAATTTGGCTGGGTAGCTAGGCCGCTAGGGCTGGCTAGGCTGACAGGGCTGTAGCGACTGGCCTCGCCAGCGTTTAGCCCGGCGTTAGACCGCCCAGCTAATGGCATAGAATTCTGTAGTGTTGCTACGATTGCTTAACCCTTTTGGCCTGGCATAGAGGCCTGGCCAAAAGGGCCGATCTTGAAAGTGTCACGGAAAAAATTGTCACGGGAATACACCTGTCACCAGGCTGCGCCAAAACCTGCTCTACAGCAGGACAGGGGAACAGCCTAAAACTAAAGGATTTTGGCCAGTGAAAGCTGGCTTTTTGCATCAGAGTCTTTGCCTCTGGATTTGGCACGAGAAAATGGGCCTTTCGAGGCTTAAGCAGCGCTACGGGAGGGCCTCACCTAGCCCTTGACCATTAGACTTTATCGGAAATAGGAGAAAACCTGGAGTGGGTCAGCATCTCTCCT
>DAIUJR010000043.1:0-52918 GCA_036848635.1 Nodosilinea sp. CTOTU7336 | reverse complement strand
GTCTCAACTGCCCTCCCCCGCTGCCGCCTAGATACTGTACCGCTGCTCTAGGGCAGCGTCAAGACTAAAAATTAGGGTTGACGATCTCAAAAAGCTTTGCATAGCGGTACTTTCGAGAAGTGGCAACCCTAAAATTAAGAGCTGACAGAGCACCAGTAGAGCGCGGCGTAAATAGGTACACCATTAGCGACGAAGATCCGTCATCGGCGGATGCCTACTCTAGCCGCAGCCGAAGTAAAATAATCTGCGTCGAGCGTTCGGTCTCGAAGTTATTGTCGCTAACCAAAACTAAGCTCTGGCTGCCGTCGGCTAGGCGGGGGCCAAGGGCCATGCCCTCCAGATTATCTACGTCTAAACCTGTCTCGGCAAAATCGAGGACTAGCCGCTTGCGAATCGGGGAAATGCGGCCTAGCCCCCCCTGCAAAGTCTCAACAGTGGAGGTATCCGTAGCGCCGCCGGTGGCCAGTTGGTAAAGCTTGACCTCAAATCCGCGCAGCCCGTAGGCTCGCTCTAGGGCTAAAAAGTGGCCCCCCTGATCCAGCAGCAGCAGCTCTGTCAGGCCGTTGACCACTGACCCAGCGGATTCCAGGGCGAGGGGGTAAAGGTGCTCGGCAATCAGGGTAACCTGGTCATTGCCAACCAGGTAGTGCAAAAACCGGCTGTGCAGAGGCTGGCTGGGGTCGTCGATGTAGTCTTGGGCCAGGGCTGACTCGGTGGCGGTGAACAGGCGCAATGGCTCCATTAGCCCGGCGGTGCCGGGGGCTGCACTGATGGTCAGCGACTCTAGGCTGAGGTTGTTTTGCACCCCCTGGGAGGGAGACTCGCCAGAACTGGGTAAAAACCGCCCCGGCAGCGGCAAGGTTGCCACCAGCTGGCCGCTGGTGCGGTCATACTCGCCAATTAACGGTGGAGCATTTTGCCGATCATCCCCTTCGCTGCTGATAAATACCGTGTTGCGGGGAGAGAGGGCCAGCCCTTCGGGATCGAGAAAGCCTGCGGGGTAACGGTTGCCCTCGGCATCCTTGAGCTCGGTGACGGCTTCCAGGGTGATGGTGTTAAACCGAGGCTGGGGATCGTTTCCCTGGTAAAAGTCGATGGCCAGGGTATAGAACCGGGCCGGGCCAAACCGGCCGCGATCGTCTGAGAGGGCATAGAAGCGCTCGGTTTGGCGATCGTAGGCGAGGGCCGACAGCCCCCCCACGGTGGTGTTTTGAAACTCCTGGGGCGGCAGCATATAGACATCTAGAAGCTCAGCGGTTACCGGCAAGAATAGCCGATCCTCGGCCTTCACCTGGGGGATGGCGCAGCCCACTAGACCCAGGATAGCCACCAGGGCTAGCGATCGCCCTAACCCAGTCTGCCGCAAAATCTGGCTCAGCCACTCGGCCATAGATAACTACCCTATTTCTATATCAGCACTGATAGCCGCAGCCGTCATCGTGGGTACATTTTGCGCCAGGCGGCAGCTGAACCGTTCTTCCCCTAGAAACAGGAATGACGGTGTACAAAGGCCTAACGCATCAAAGGCTAGCCCAGGGTGGCTGATGCGGCGCTCACCCATCCTACAGTGGTTTTAGCGTCAATACTAAGCGTCTGGGCTGGTCTCAAGGCAGGGCCGACGGCCATGGTCAACCTCGATATTCACCGTTAGCACATAGGCTTTAATCCCCTCTGCGGCCGGAAACCTATGGGTTTGCACTGCCCCCAGGGCCTTGGCATCTACGGCGCCGTAGCCCGAGCTGCGGAGTACCACCGGGTCGCCCCGGCGGGAGCCATCGGGGTTCGCCACGGCCCCAATTCTAACCTCCCCCGGTGGGTGGGTCAGGCATACCCGCTGGGAGTAGGCGACCGAAAACGGGCTGCGGTCGATCTCGTTGGCTAAATCGGCCACCCCGGTCTCCTGGCGCATGGTGGTTTCCCACCGGCTGAGATTTTCGCTGTAGGCTTCGCGGGTGGTGGTTGCAGCGGCGTAGCGGTAACGATTCTGAATGGAGGTTGAGAGCCGATCAATTTGGGCCTGGGGCAGGCTTAGGGTAGCGGCGTAGGCGAGCAGACGCTCTCGCAGGTCAGGATCAAATAACGGCTGAGAAGAGGCCACTGGGGTCGTGCCTGCCGCCGGGCCGGAGGCCGCTGAACTGGATGGACTGGCTGGTTCTGCTGTAGAACTGGCGGGCGCTGGGGATGGTTGGGGAGTGGCTCGGGCCACTGGGGCTGACCGGGCACCTTGCTGGAGGGTGCGCGCCACCCCTGGCCGAGTTGGAGCAGCCGAACGGCCCGAAGGAGGCGGAGCAGCTAGACGCTGGGCCTGCTCTGCCGGGATAGGCACTGCTGTGGTTGGGGTTGGGCCGGCGGGTTGGCCCGCCGGCCCCGTTTCCGCTGGCGGTACACGGGTAATCGCCACGCTGTCTTGTTCAGGATCCGGTGGCGGAATTATAGCCTCATTGGAGGAGCCTGCGGGCAGCAGCAAAAATAGCCCATGCAGGCCCAGCGAGGCCAGCAGCATGGGGGCTAGCAAGGTTTGCCAGAGTGGTCGCTGGACTTGAGAATCAACCGAAAAGCGCTTCATCATCGATCCTGTTGAGACCTCTACAACATAGGCTAAAATTGGAGGCTTGTACGCTTTCTAGAGCCCCTAAATCATTGGACCTGGGAATCGCGTTGAAATCAGCTATCGGCTTGAGCAGCACGCCTGTGGTGAGTTTCTGCCTGCGCGGGCATGACGCTAGGCTGACGTTAGTTTACGGATGTCCTATATCCTAGGATCCGCGGTCCAGAAAATCACCAGCGTTGTGGATCCTCCAGGGCTCACCGGCACCAGCGACACCCAAAGAATTGGGGTACCGTCATCCACCACTTCAAAAAAACTCTGGTTGCAGTAAGCCGCACCGAGGGGCTGTACAGCTTGCCCGGCGAAGGTTCTGGGGATATCCTGCTGCTCTACGAGCTGAATATTGCGGCTAAGGTAGCGCAGATCGGCGGCCTGGGGCGGCAGCGTATAGCTGGCTTGGTCGATGGCCGTAAAAAAGCACTGGCGCTGGGCTGCCGGCCACTGGGAAATATACAAATCCCAAATATCCCCCGGAAATTGATCGGTTAAGTCAAAGTTGCTTTTGCCTGGCTCACGGCCAATTGCGCCCAGGGCACCGCCCACTACTTGGGCCTGGCGGTTGGGGTCAAACCCCGTCACTGGAGGATCCGTAGCTGAGTCATTGATGAAGTCAGCTGGGGGCTGATCTTCCGGCGACGGCGCTTCGGGAGGCCGTTCTTCGGGATAGGTTTCGGGCACCACCGGCTGGCTGGGCACCTGGGGCGCGGCAGCGGTTGCCGGGGGGGGTGACGCCGCCGGTTCCGCCGGTACATCGGGTGGCTGCTCTGGTTCGGTAGTGGCTAGGCTACTGATGCTAAGCAAATCCACCGGAGCGTCAGCTTCGGCCTCGGCCTCAGCTTCAAGCTCTTCGGGGCTGGGCTCGGGCTTCGAGGGGGTGGGGAGCAGCAACAATGCCCCGTGGAACGCCAGGGAAATCATAAACAGCGGTGCCAGAATCGTTCTAACAAACGCCCAGCGCTGAGAATCATGACTTTTAATGGGTTCTCCCATGGTTCAACAGTAGTTGAGGATCCGCAATATCAAGCGTTATGGCTTTATCTTTTGACGCAAAGCCCCTGGGAAGGTCGCCACGGCTTCCCAGGGGCCAGCAGGTAAATCACCCTGACTGCGACTAGGTAGCCCACAGCCTCGAAATTGAGAGGGCTGCGGGCCTTTCAAACTGGCTTAAAGTTCAGACAGCAGGGTCGAATAGCGCTCGTCTGACAGGGGCACATAGCCCACCTCAGGCACGATTTCAGGAGCCGTATCTAGTACAAACTCCATGAATGACCTGACCTCAGGGTTTTCCTCTAGGCTGGTCTTCTTGACGTACATGAAGATTGGTCGAGATAGGGGGGTATAGGTACCATTCTCAACGTTCTCAGGGGTGGGCAGTACCCCATCGACGGCCACGGCCTTGAGGCTGTCCTGGTTTTCTAGGTAATAGGCCAGACCAAAATAGCCCAGGGCATTCGCATCACGGGAAACCCCTAGCACCAGGATATTGTCGTCTTCACTAGCGGTGTAGTCGGCGCGGCTGGCCCCCTCTTCCCCAACCACTTCATCGGTGAAGTAGTCAAAGGTGCCCGAGTCGGTACCAGGGCCAAACAGGGCAATGGGGTCGTTGGGCCAGCTAGAATCAATCTGATTCCAGCTGTTGATGGTGCCTTCGGCGGCGGGTTCCCACAGCATTTTGAGCTGTTCCAAGGTCATTTCCTCGGCCCAGGTGTTGCCGGGGTTGACCACTACGGTCAAAGCATCCGTGGCCACGGGTACCTCGATATACTCAATGCCAGCGGCGGCACAGGCATCGATTTCTTCCTGCTTAATGGGGCGAGAAGCGCCGGTAATGTCGAGTTCATCGGCACAGAACTTTTCGAAGCCGCCGCCGGTGCCCGATACCCCAACGGTAACCTGGGTACCAGAATTGGCCGCCATAAACTCTTCGGCCATGGCCTCAGAGATGGGAAAAACGGTGCTAGACCCGTCGATTTGAATCACCGAATCCTGAGAAAACGCACTGGGGGTGCTAATTCCCAAAGCTACGGTTGCCGTAATCGCCCCAGCCAGGGCGTAGCGGTTAAAATTGCGTCTGCTAAGTTCCATACGACACTCTCCATGGCGTGCTAAAAAATGTCAATTCGCCATGAATCACCTTAAGGCCTGAACCCTAAGGGAGCCTGATGCCAACCCTAAGAACAGGTTGGCCGTAATTTAATAAAAGATTAAGCTTTGCCGTAGTTTGATCCTGGAATTAGAGGTCTCATATCCCACGCCATCATCATTCCCACGCCCGGCGTAGGAATGTCCCCGGAGGCTCCTGCCTCCCCTAGTTTTGCCGCAGCTGATCTAGCACGCTTTGGTCTTCCATGGTAGAGGCATCGCCCGCGATCGCTTCGCCGCTGGCCAGATTGCGCAAGAACCGGCGAATAATTTTACCCGAGCGGGTCTTGGGCAGGGCGTCGGCAAACTGAATTTCGCCGGGCCGGGCGATGATGCCAATTTCCTGCACCACGTGCTGCTTCAGCTCCTGCTTGAGCGCTTCGCTGGGGGAGTAGTGGCCCTCCAGGGTCACGAAGGCGAACACATCTTCTCCCTTAATCTCGTCTTTGCGGCCCACCACGGCAGCTTCGGCCACCGCCGGGTGAGAGACCAGGGCCGACTCGATTTCCATGGTGCCGAGGCGATGGCCTGAGACGCTGATCACATCATCCACCCGACCCATGACCCAGAAATAGCCGTCTTCGTCTTTACGCGCCCCATCCCCGGCAAAGTAGAGGTACTGGCCGTTTTGGGGGGCGATGTGCTCCCAGTAGGTCTGGCGGTAGCGCTCGTCGTTGCCGTAGACGGTGCGCATCATGCTGGGCCAGGGGTGTTTGATCACCAGGTAGCCGCCCTCGTTAGCAGGCACGGGGTGACCCTCGAGATCCACCACGTCGGCCAGAATGCCGGGGAAGGGCAGCGTCGCCGACCCCGGCTTGGTGGGGGTGGCACCGGGCAGGGGGGTAATCATAAAGCCGCCGGTTTCGGTCTGCCACCAGGTATCCACAATCGGACAGCGCTGGCCGCCAATCACCTGGTGGTACCAGATCCAGGCTTCGGGGTTAATTGGCTCGCCCACCGTGCCCAGCAGCCGCAGGGAAGATAGGTCGCGGGCCTGGGGCAGTTCGTCGCCCATCTTGATGAAGGCGCGAATGGCGGTGGGGGCGGTGTAGAAAATGTTGACGCCGTACTTTTCAATCACGTCCCAAAAGCAGCCGGGGTTAGAGGGCCGGGGTACCCCTTCGTACATCAGGGTGGTGGCACCGTTCGACAAGGGGCCGTAGACGATGTAGCTGTGGCCCGTAATCCACCCGACGTCGGCGGTGCACCAGTAGACATCGGTGTCTTTAATATCCAGCGCCCACTTAAAGGTCATGTGGGTGTAGAGGTTGTAGCCGCCGGTGGTGTGCACCACCCCCTTAGGCTTGCCGGTGGTGCCGCTGGTGTAGAGAATAAACAGCAGGTCTTCGGCCTCCATGGGCTCGGCGGGGCAATGGGCTGAGGCGGTGGCCTGGAGGTCGTGCCACCAATGGTCGCGACCGGCCACCATAGGAATATCGGCTTTGGTACGCTGCACCACCAGCACATTGGCTACGCTGGGCACGCCGTCGTCAGCCAGGGCCTGATCGACCGCCGCCTTGAGGGGGATCACCTTATCCTTACGAAAGCCGCCGTCGGCAGTAATCACCAGCTTGGCTTCGGCATCCCGCAGGCGATCTTTCAGGGCCTCGGCGCTGAAGCCGCCAAATATAACCGTGTGGGCCGCCCCAATGCGGGCACAGGCCAGCATCGCCATGGCCGCCTCGGGCACCATGGGCATGTAGATGCCGACGCGATCGCCCTTTTTCACCCCCAACTGCTTCAACACGTTGGCCATCTGGCACACTTCCCGGTGCAGCTGGGCGTAGGTGAGGGTGCGCGAATCGCCGGGTTCGCCCTCCCAGATCAGGGCGGCTTTATTGCGTCGCGCGGTGGTCAGGTGGCGATCCAGGCAGTTATAGGAAATGTTAAGCTGCCCCCCCACAAACCACTGGGCAAAGGGAGGCTGCCAATCGAGCACCGTATCCCAGGGCTTAAACCAGTGCAGTTCTTGGGCGGCTAGCTCGGCCCAAAACCCAGCCGGGTCGGCGGCGGCTTTGGCATAAAGGGCTTGATACTCCGCCAGGCTTTTAATCGAAGCCGCCTGGGCAAACCCATCCGCGGGGGGAAAGAGACGCTTCTCTTGCAGAACGGATTCGATGGTGGGGGACGTCATAGCGATTGCGAAACCTACTTCAATTTGCCGTAGAGCAGCATTCTACCCTCTGAAAACCATACGGTTTCTCGTGCCCCTTTGACCAGCCTGTACGGTTTCCTTAATGTTTTGGGATGGATATACAGAGCCAGATCGCTGAGATCTGGCGTAGGGGGGCAGCCGGCTACCCCCCTACGCCGGGTGGCTGGGTTGCATTGGGGTTACCGAATGCGGACTCGGCCCCAACTTCGATGCCGGTAGTGCCCCGGCATGAAATGGTATGGAATTGATGACTGCCCCGCTGAAGATTACACAAAACCGCCGATTACCGTTCACAAAATTTCCCTTCGGACTCCCTCGGCTGACTTTAGATTAGGTTAAGGTTACCTATTTTAAATTTAGCCTTGGGGTTGGTACGTGGGGAGGCGGGATTACTTATAGGATGAGGAGCACGCTTCACAAAGCATCAAACCCTTTGACAGCATGGGTTACGCTACGCTAACCCATCATATCCTTGATTCCCCCACCTACCTATGGAGCAAAACCAACGCTCTGGCTGAACTTGGCATAGGACAATTCTCACCGGTATCTACCCCTAGGGTTTATCCATGGCTCAATCCCTCTTTGCCCGTGCCGCTGGTGGGCTGCGGCCTCACCTACCCGCAATTTTGCTGATGGCCATCGGCTATTTCATGATCGCTAAGCTGAGTTTTAGTATGCCGCTTAAATCGGTGCAGGTGCTGCCGATTTGGCCGCCATCGGGCTACAGTCAGGCGGTGGTTTTGGTGGGAGGCGCGGCCCTGGCGCCGGGCATTGCCCTGGGTTCGCTGTGGCAAACCGCTATCTCCCCTGACCAGATGTGGGTCAGGGGTGGGTTAGCGGCTCTCAACAACACCCTGCAACCCCTGGTGGGTCTCTGGCTGCTGCGCCGGGTGGGCTTTTTGAATCCCCTAGCCCGCCTTCAGGATGTGGGGGCATTGATTGGTTTTGGAGCGATGGCCCCAGCCACCCTCAGCGCCACCCTGGGGGTCACCTACTACTGCCTCACCGCCACCCTGGACTGGGCTGACTATGGCCCCGCCTGGCTCAACTGGTGGATTGGTAATGTTACCGGAGTAATTGTGCTAACCCCGCTGATCATCACCTGGCGATCGGGGTGGCGCCGGTTTCGTACCTTTTATGCCCCGGCTCTAATTTTACTGTGGCTAGGGGTGCTGGTGGCCCTGGGCTGGTTTATCTTCTGCGACCCCATCCGAATGGAAATTGCCCCGTACCCACTGGAGTATCTGATGTTCCCAGTGGTGCTGTGGGCGGCACTACGGCTGGGGCCGCTGGGAGCAGCGTTAGGCACCGCCATCGTTACGGTGCTGGCGGTATGGGGCATTACCCAAGATCGGGGGCCGTTTTTAGGGACAGCCCGCGACCCGGTGCAGGCGGTGCTGTCGCTCCAGGCTTACCTCTGCATTTTGGCGTTTACCGCGCTGATTTTGGCCGGGGTGATGGCGGAGCGCGAGCAGGCCAGGGCTGCCCTCTTGGCGGAGAAAGAAAAGTCAGAGCAGCTCTTACTCAACATTTTGCCCCTGCCCATTGCCACCCGTCTCAAGGAACAGCACCGCACCATCGCCGACCACTTTGCGGATGTCACCGTGCTGTTTGCGGACATTGTGGAGTTTACTCAGCTTTCGGAAACCCTCAGCCCCCAAGAGCTGGTGGCGCTGCTGAATGAGTTTTTCTCGGAATTTGATCGGCTGGCCGAACATCACCAGCTCGAAAAAATCAAAACCATTGGCGATGCCTACATGGTGGTAGGGGGCATTCCTTACCTGCGGGCCGACCATGCCCAGGCCGTAGCCGACATGGCGCTGGATATGCAGGCGGCGGTGCGGGAGTTTAGCGATCGCAAACGCCAATCGATTCGGCTGCGCATCGGCATCAACACCGGCCCGGTGGTGGCCGGGGTAATTGGCACCAAAAAATTTATCTACGACCTCTGGGGCGACACCGTCAACACCGCCAGCCGCATGGAGTCGTTTGGGGTAGCCGAGCAGATTCAGGTGACCGAAGCGACCTATCACCTGCTCAAACATGAGTACGACTTTGAGCCTCGGGGAGAAATCTGGGTCAAGGGTAAGGGCGAGATTCAAACCTACTTTCTACGGCAAAGGCGAGCTGACGCCGCCGGGGGCTAAGGAGATTTCCAGCCAAGAACTGACCTCGCCATTTCCGCGCCGGCAGGAATCCAGCTACGGATTAGCTCACCACCCAATACCAAATCCGAGTCCCCTGCGCCCGCCTCCTAAAAGGCCAACCCGTAGGGGCGTTGGCGCAGCCTAGCCAGAGGCTTATGGCATTTGCCCGGCTGAGTCGGGGGGAGCCAAGCCGGATTTAAGATCAGCCGAATCGAGGAGTTCTATGGCATGATGGGCGCAACATCCCCTGCCCATTGGCCATGACCCAGGCGGCCCTAACAACCCTCAGCTTTAATCAATATCTCCACCACAGCGATGGCACCGACACCCGCTATGAACTGGTGCGAGGATATCTCGTACCGATGTCCCCTGCCCCCTGGCCGCACAGCAAAATTGCCAAGTTTCTAGAGCGCACCTTTGACTGCGAAATTAGCCGCCTCGGCCACCCCTGGGAAGCCGTACGGGGGGATGTAGGGCAACGCACCGAGGTCAACAGCGCCCGTCTTTCAGATGTGCTAATAGTCCAGCAGGATGATCTAAACAGGTTGGGCGATCAGCCCGCGATTTTAGAGGTGCCCGCCCTGCTGGTGGTAGAAATCGTGAGCGAAAGCTCTAAAACCGATGACTATCTCTACAAATTAGCTGAGTACCGTAGCCAGGGCATTGCGGAATATTGGGTAGTCGATTATTTGGGCCTGGGGGCGACTCGATATATTGGCCGATTAAAGGTACCGACCTTGTCTATCTATTGCTCAGTGAATGACGACTATCGGGGAACGCTTTATCGAGACCATGACCCGCTTGTTTCGCCGACGTTTCCTAACCTTAGCCTTACGGCTGAGCAGGTCTTTCGGGCCGAGAACTAGGGAAGTAGAAAGACTTAGCCATCCTTCCTATTGGTGCATTGCTTAGCAAATGCACCCTACAGTGAGCAACGCTTCTGGTACTTTTTTTAGACGCACGTCCCTAAAGTAAAATGTGGTTCTAAGGCGATGCAGGGCACCATTCGCGCCTACACCAGCTACACCCTCAATGCATTCAGGCAGATGGCCGGGGCTAACAAGGAAAGCTAAAGCTCCAGCGCCTGGGAGGAGCCCCTCGCTTAGCCGCTATTATCCAGCTTCACTTTTTCTTACACTTTAAAGACAAATTCTTGTTGTTGCTACAAGGCTTTAGCAGTAAACTTATGTCAGCCAAAGTTAGTGTCAGCACGGGTCTTAACAAATAGGGCTTTTCTGGGTATTTGGTGATCAGTGAGGCTGATGCCAGCCCTAGCAAGGGTTGCAGCCCCTCAAACAAGAATAAAGTGTATCCTAATATACGATTCAGCCACAATCCCAGAAGAGTCATAAGTAGTGTAAAACGTAGATGAAGTTGTTGTATGTTCATCTCAATTTTCGATAAATCACACATCTACGCTAACATCCATCAGCATTTGCTAAAAGGGCTGCGGATGGCCCGTTCAAGTCGGGTTTGTATGCCCGTTATGGCCGTAAGAATTCCAGGCGGATTGACTCCCCCCTAAGCCAGTCATTACCTGCAAAAGATAAGTGATGGCACGGGCGTCCTTAAGCTAGAGCTTTTAGAAAGCATTGTTCCCTAGATTTAATTTTACTATTGGAGTGAACCAGGCCTCTAAGATCGGTCTGATGTTCACTCTAGTCAGCAGTATTATGAATTAAATCTGTGGTTCCTCTGCAAAAGTTTCACTATTGACTTTCCGACAGTTTGCAATAGTAAATACTTGCTATTCACTATTGCAAAGTGCAGATGTAAGGGCAGTTTATCGCCATCCATTTAACGCAACTTTTTTGGATAAAGCTTATTTTTAGGTAGCTAAATAGGCTTCTGTCATCGTTTCGGCCACTTGCTAGACAGGTCATCTGAGTCAAATACCTCAAAGCCCTGCCCCATCTGGGTTGTGCATTGCTGGGAAGGATATCTGCTCAGCCTGAATGGCCGAAACGATGATTAACGCCGGGCAACGGGCGTCAAAATCTTGCCAACACAAGGCTTGTGGCTGGTTAATAAATTCCTAAAAATAGCTTTGTCCTCTCTTAAATTCGATTGCATTTCATTGATTTTAGGCAAGGAATAAGTAACATGGATTGTCGTAGTAGCTTTGAGATTGATGAATTTAAACAGCAGCAGTCAGCAGCAGCTCGTTCTAGTGGTTGGAAAGATCGAAGAGACGAGTCCCTAATGGCTTTGCTAGGGGCTGTACCGTTGAGTGTGGGTAGAAAGCTACGCCAACTGGCTTACTCATCCATTTTCAAGCACTTTGGTCAAGGTATTACCGTTGAATTTAGTGTGCGGTTCATTCGCCCAAAATTAATGGACATTGGTGACTTTTGCTCAATTAGCAGCTATTCATTTATAAATTGCTGGGAGGATGGTAGCGAATTTATTCTGGAAGATGCTGTACGGCTGGATCAAGGTTTCCATCTTCGGGCAATAGGAGGAAAAGTCAGAATTGGTCAAAGTAGTTATCTAGGCCCCTATGTCTGTATGGCTGGCCCGGGCAACATCACCATTGGGAAAAACTGCTTAATTGCATCTCACACCAGTCTTTATGCCAATAGCCATGTGTTCTCTGCGGTCGATATTCCCATCAATCAGCAAGGTTTAACCATTAAGGGCATAACTATTGAAGATGACTGCTGGGTTGGCACCGGAGTCAGAATTGTAGATGGCATCACGATCGGCAAAGGCAGTATTATTGGCGCTGGTTCAGTAGTAACTAAGAGCATTCCGCCCCATTCCGTTGCGGTTGGGGCACCGGCGAAGGTGATCCGGCCGCGACAGGCCAATGAGATCCAACAGTCTCATCAAAAGCTGACGTTGAGCGATTCACCCACTCAATAGGAGGGGAGACGGAAGCCACAAGCAGGCAACCATTCAACCCTCACTGCCCCTAAGCAAGTTAAGGGCAGTGAGCCTAAACTGATCGCCACCTCACCATTACCAAGACGTTGACACGCCTCCCCCCGACGCTCCTGCGTCCCCTCAAAACGGGCCGCAGGGTGGCCACCCAGGGCCTTCCTACGCGGAGCGTCGGAACGATTAGGCGATCGTTTATCCTGCCGGGATAGGTGCCGACGACCGCAGCGCCACCACCGTCGCCACTACCCCCGCCGCCACCTGGTCAATCTCTGCAGCCGTGGTAAAGCGCCCCAGGCCAAACCGCAGCGAGGCCTGGGCCAGCGCATCACGGCGGCCCAGCGCTTTCAACACGTGGGAAGGCGCGGTGCTGGCGGTGCTACAGGCCGCCCCCGACGACAGCGCCACCAGCCCGCGCAGTCCCAGCAGCAGCGCCTGCCCATCTACCCCTTCGATACTGACGTTGAGATTGCCGGGCAGGCGCTGGCTAGGGTGGCCGTTGAGGAATATCCCCTCCAGCGGTTGCAGGGTGTCCCAGAGGATATCTCGGAGCTGAGTTAATCGAGCCGCCTCGGTCGCCATTTCCCCCAGCCCTAGCTCTACCGCCCTGGCAAAGCCGACGATCTGCGGTGGGTAGAGGGTGCCCGACCGCCGCCCCCGCTCATGGCCGCCGCCGTGGAGCTGGGCCGCCAGCTGCACTCGCGGCCCACGGCGGCGCACGTAGAGGGCACCAATGCCCTTAGGGCCATACACCTTGTGGGCCGTGAGGGAGAGCAGGTCGATGGACATCTCCTGTACGTCAAGGGGAATTTTGCCGATCGCCTGGGCGGCATCGCTGTGGAAGATGACCTGGCGATCACGGCACCGCTGGCCTATTTCGGCCAGGGGTTGCAGCACCCCAATCTCGTTATTAGCGGCCATCACCGACACCAAAATCGTGTCTTCCCGAAAGGCGTGCTCTAGTTTCTCGACATCTATCAACCCATCGGGCTGCACGGGTAAGTAGGTCACCTCAAATCCCAGGGATTCCAGATAGCCGCAGGGGTCTAGCACGGCGCTGTGCTCGGTCTGTACCGTGACGATGTGCCGCCCTTTAGTGAAATAGGCTTCGGCCACGCCCTTAATGGCCAAATTATTGGCCTCAGTCGCGCCGCTGGTAAAGATAATTTCTTCAGGGGTGGCATTGATGGCGGCGGCAATGGTTTCTCGCGCGGCCTGAACGGCGGCTTCGGCCTCCCAGCCGTAGGTGTGGGTGAGGCTAGCCGGGTTACCAAAGTGCTCGGTAAAAAATGGCAGCATGGCTTTGACCACACGGGGGTCTACGGGGGTAGTGGCATGGTTATCTAGATAAATCGGTCGCTTGACCATAGTCAGTTCACCCTGTTACAACACGGCTGTTGCTAAAGTTTTATCGTCTGTCCTTGCCCGGTTCCTATGAATACACCCAGCCACCTGGTTCTCAATCTAGCAATTCTGCGCCGCCCCGGGCCGCTGTCGTTTACCTGGCCAATTTTGCTAGGAGCGCTGGCCCCCGATGTGGCCCTGTTTGTGTTCTACGGCTGGGCCCGGTGGGGCCAGCATCTACCAGCCGCTACCATTTGGGGAGAAGCCTACTACAGCCAGCCCTGGCAAGATATTTTTGCCCTGGGCAATTCTATCCCTCTGGCGCTGGTTAGCATTGCGCTGGGAGTTTACGTCCACCAACCAGCCCTGGCTCTCTTTGCGGCCAGCATGGGGCTACACCATCTGGAAGATTTGCCCCTGCACAATGACGATGCCCACCGCCATTTTTGGCCCTTTAGCGACCGGCGGATCATCAGCCCTGTGTCCTACTGGGATGTCAACCACCACGGCCTGGTAGGAGCCTCCCTAGAGCTAGGGCTGGTCTTGATAGCCAGCGTTTACCTATGGCGCAGGCTAGACTCCCGCGTTAGCAGAGCCATCCTGGGACTCACCACGCTGGGGATGCTGGCGGGCTATTGGGGGCTCTCAAACACCGTATACTGATTGCGCCCCAGGTCTTTTGCCTGGTAAAGGGCCTGATCGGCAGCCTCTAGAACCCGATCAAATCGCTGGTTCGGCTGGGGCACCAGAGTGGCGATGCCAAAGCTGAGGGTAATCACCTCCGCCACCGGCGAACATTGATGGGGCAGGGCCAGGGTTTGCAGGGCTTGGCGAACCAGCTCTACCACCCGCACGGCCCCTAGCTCGTCAGTATCGGGCAGCACAATGGCAAACTCTTCGCCCCCGTAGCGGGCGGCGAGATCCGCCGGGCGGCGAATGGCGAACTGAATAGCCCTGGCAATTTCCCCCAGGCACTGATCGCCGGCTCCATGGCCGTAGGTATCGTTGTAAAGCTTGAAATGATCAACATCAGCCAGGATGACGCTGAGGGGCCGCTGTTGACGCGCCAGGCGCTGCCACTCTTGGTACAGGTAGTCGTCAAGACAGCGGCGGTTGGCCAGATTAGTCAGGCCATCGGTTTTAGAGAGCCGCTCTAGCTCCTGGTTGGCGGTCTGCAACTGCTGATACAGAGCCGCCTGGTGGATTGCGATCGCCAGCTGATCGGCAATGTGCTGAAGCATTTCAGCCTCAAACGGCTGCCATAGTCGAGGATGGTCACAGCTATGCACCACCAGCACGCCCCAGATTGAGTTATGGGTATCGCCAAAATTTTGGACGATCGGGGCCACCATGGCCGACTGCACCTGCAGGGTGGCTAAAAATTGGGCTATGGCTGAATCCAATTTTTCGGCCGATACATCGTTCATGATGTAGGGCTGCCCGCGGCGAAACCGCTCCATGTAGTTGGATGGCCAGGCGTTAGGCGGCAGCAAACCTTCGGTCACCGGCGCATAGGGAGGGCGTACCGTCTGCTGGGCCAGGTGGCGACTACCCCCAGCAGAAAACTGATAAATTGCCACCCGGTCGGCCTCGAGAATGCTGTTGACCTCAGCGGTAGTTGTGGCTAAAACCGTCCCCAAATCAAGGGTTTCTCGCATGTGGGCGGTAATGGTGCGGAGTAGTCTCTCCTGCCCGATTCGCCGGTTAAGGGCCACCTCCGCCGCCTGTAAATCAATTTGCAACTGCTTGCGGTCGGTGCAGTCTTCACTCCAACCCACAAAGTGGCTAGGCCGGTTTTGGCTGTCTGCAATCACATAAACCTGGGTATGAATCCATCGTAGTTCGCCGTTAGGGCGCACAATGCGATAGTCTCGCATAGCTGCATTGCCCTCAAACTGGTAGGCCAAAGAGGCCTTCACTCCGGCCAAATCTGCTGGATGCACTACCTTCAGCCAGGAGGTGCTGTCGGCATAGAGGCTCTGACAGGATTGTTGCCAAATATATTCGTAGGCAGGGCTGACGTAGAGAAAGGCCCCGGTAGCCGCCTCTTGTACGAATAGACACTGCTGAATTGTTTCGGTTAGCAGGTTAAAGAAATGTTCAGCCTGAGTTAAGACTCCGCCGGTATGGGCGAGAGACTTTAGAGAGACTGAACCGGCCCGCCAGGCATAATCTAAGGAGCTAACTGACCGATCAGGGGCTAACTCTAAGGTCTCAAAGTCTTCTAGTCGTGATAGTACAGCCGCCGCAAAGTCTAGAAGCTGTGATTCGCCAGGGGCAAACTGGAGCAGTAAATTACGAGTCATGGTGGGTACTCAGCCCCAGGCAGAGGCGCTCAACCATAGAGCCGTCCTCGACTTTGGTCAAAATTTCCGCAGAACATCGGGCAAAGGCTCTCGCCCCGGCTTTAAACGCTCAACCACAAAATTTAAACCAACGCCATGGGGGCTACTCAGTTGTTGGACACATGTACTACTTGAAGACTCGCGTAGGCTCATCCTATCTCAAACCCGAAGCGATTGGGTAGAAGATTAAGCGTAGTCCAATCAATAAGTTATCCATTGCCAGGCTATCTCTCACCGTTCGGCTGAGCTCACGCCGAAGCCCTAAATCCCTTTCCCAGTTTTGGGAGAGGGACTTTGAACATGAGCTGTAACTATGCCCCGGTTACCCCTACGAGGGCGGCGAACTCCAGGGCATTGAGAGTTAAGCTAGGGGCCAAAACATCTAGCAAAATGGCCTCGGTGGAAATGGCCCCCTGGGGGGTGGTGAGTTGTACCCAGGTGTCGGCTTCCACCTGTACAAAGGTAAGGTAGGCAGCCAAACTGGCAGGATCTGACAGCCCTGCAAAGGCGGGCTGAAGCAAAAACAGACTGAAATTCAGACGATCACCCTCAGCAGCATTAAAATCTGTGACGGTGTCTGGCCCCCTGACCAGGGTGTCTAGCTCACTGGCCAGGGCATCTGGGTCAGAAAACTCGTCGCCTAGGGGCAGCAGGAAGCCTAGAGCAAAGGTATCGGCCCCAGCACCGCCGGCCAGCGTATCGAGGCCAGAGCCACCATAGAGGGTATCGTGGCCAGCCCCGCCGTCGAGCCTGTCATCGCCGCGCCCCCCCTCCAGGCGATCGCGGCCAGCCTCACCAAACAGGGTGTCATCACCATCGCCGCCAAACAGCACATCGTTACCGCCGCCGCCGAAGACCAGGTCATCCTCCCCTTCAGCCATAACGAAGTCGTTGCCACCGTAGGCCAGCACCTGGTCAGCGCCCTCCGTACCGGCTAGAAAGTCTTTACGGGTGCTACCTTCGATCAGGGTAGAGCGACTGTGATCGCTCAAGCTGGCGGCGGCGCTATTGTTGAGCAGGGACAGAGGGATTGTGGGGGCATCCTCTGCGCCCAGGGGCGGAACGGCTGTATTTGAGGATGTAGAGACTTTAGCCATACTCATAATTTCCCCAATGGGGAGTGCTCCTAAGGATTTGGAAAGTTTCAATGCGTCAATCTGGGCTGCTGTCGAGGAAAGCCCTGGACAGGGAACTGAAGTGGCGATCTGCTGATCATTCTTGGTGTCTGGTGCCCCATCCAGATGAATCTAGAACCGTATAGCAATGAACAATTTAAATGGAATTACCGCAATGTCAAGCTTCGATGAAGTCTGGCCATCTGTCTTTGCCCTGTGCTTCTGATCGGGCAAAGAGGATGCTTCTCAGGGCTACGCCCACAATTTAGAAACCGGCTTAGACTCGTTATGATCCAAATTAGGGCACGGGCGGGCGAGGGCTTGACTGTCATCCCAAAATTTCTGACGACCAAAAGCCCCCTACACGGTTCTATCCCCCCAACCCCCAACCCCCGATACCTGACACTCGCCCCCCGTGCCCCCCTCCCTCCTCCTCACCCCCATCCTGTCGTGGTTCGCTACCCGTGGCTGGCAGCCGCTGCCCTTTCAGGCCGAAGCCTGGGCGGCGTATTTAGCCGGTTCCAGCGGGCTGATTCAGGTGCCCACCGGGTCGGGCAAAACCTACGCCGCGATCATGGGGCCGATGGCAGAAATGCTGGCCGCGCCTACCGATGGGCTCCAGCTGCTTTACATCACACCGCTGCGGGCGCTGTCGCGGGATATTGAGCAGGCCATTAATGCCCCCATTGAGGCCATGGGCTGGGCCATTACCGTCGAATCGCGCACGGGGGATACTAGCTCCTCCCGCAAGACAAAGCAGATGAAGCACATGCCGCATATTCTAATCACCACCCCAGAATCGCTGGCGGTAATGCTGTCCTACAAAGACAGTGCTCAGCGGTTTGGCACCCTGCGGGCGGTCATTGTGGATGAGTGGCACGAGCTGATGAGTTCTAAGCGGGGCACCCAAACCGAGCTGGGTCTGGGGTATCTGCGTTCTCTGCGGCCCAGCCTGCGCACCTGGGCCATTTCTGCCACCCTGGGCAATTTAGAAGAAGCGGCCCAAACCGCCGTGGGGTTGGCCACCGAGCCGGTGATCATCCGCGCTAACCTGAAGCGCGCCACCCAGATCACCAGCCTTCGCCCCGCGTCGGTGGATACCTTTCCCTGGGCAGGGCACCTGGGCCTGCGCATGCTGGATACCCTGGTGGCAGCCCTGGATATCCAGAAATCTACCCTGATTTTTACTAACACCCGTAACCAGGCCGAGCGGTGGTATCAAGCCCTGAGCTTTACCCTACCCGACCATGCCGACCAAATGGCCCTCCACCACGGCTCCATCGACGTAAAAGTACGAGAAGCCATTGAGGCGGGGGTTAAAACTGGGTCAATCCGATGGGTGGTGTGCACTTCATCCCTGGATCTGGGGGTCGATTTTCAGCCGGTGGAGCGGGTGGTGCAAATCGGCAGCGCCAAGAACCTGGCCCGACTCTTGCAGCGGGCCGGGCGCTCGGCCCACGTGCCCGAGGGTACCTCGGAGGTCTTCTTTTTGCCCACCAACGCTCTGGAACTGCTAGAAATTTCGGCCTTTCGCCGCGGCCTGGCGGCGGGGGATATGGAAACCCGCCAGCCCCAGCCCCAGCCCTACGACGTGCTGGTGCAGCACCTGGTTACCCTGGCCTGCGGAGATGGCTTCGAGCCCCAGGTCACCCTGGCGCACCTGCGCCAGACCGTGGCCTATGCCCACCTCACTGACGAAGAATACCAGTGGGTGCTGGACTTCATCGAAACCGGTGGCCAGTGCCTGAAGGCGTATCCGCGCTACAAAAAGATTGTCCAGGAAAACGGCCGCTACCGAATCAGCGACAGCACCCTGGCGCGCTTTCACCGTATGGGCATTGGCACCATTACCTCTAACACGCCGGTGCGCCTTGTCTATACCAACCGCAAAGACATCGGCACCGTGGAAGAAGCCTTTGTGTCGCGGCTGAAGAAGGGCGATGTATTCTTCTTCGCCGGGCGGCAGCTGGAGTATTTTCAGCTTAAAGACATGGTGCTCTACGTCAAAAACACCCGGCGAAAATCCACCGTTACCCCCAGCTGGGGGGGCGGGCAGATGGCTATTTCCGATACCCTCAGCCATCATCTGCGGCGGGAGGTAGAGGGGGCGCGGGAGGCCGTTAACGCTGGGGCCAAAGCGGGTGGAAAAGGTGGAGCGGCGGCTAACGAGACAGCCAGCGCCGTTAATGCGGTCTCCCTCAGCGAGGAACTGCAAAGCATCGCCCCTATCCTAGACGCCCAGGCCCGCCTTTCTACCCTGCCCAGGGCCGACGAGCTACTGGTGGAGAGCTGCAAAACCCGCGAGGGCCAGCACCTCTACGTGTTTCCCCTAGAGGGGCGGTTCGTCCATGAGGGGCTGGGATTTCTCTGGGGCTATCGGTTTGCCCGCCAAAAAGCCGCCACCTTCACCATTTCGGTGAATGACTACGGGTTTGAAATTCTGGGGCCGAAGGGGTACCCCTACCAGGAGTTGTTCTCCAGCGACTTCTTTGGCCTGGAGAACCTGGAGGCCGACATGCGGGCCAGCCTGAATATTTCGGAACTTACCCAGCGCCAGTTCCGCGGCGTGGCCCAGGTGGCGGGGCTGGTGTTTCAGGGCTATCCGGGGTCGCGCAAGACCTCCAGCCAGCTCCAGGTCAGCGCCTCGCTGCTATACGACGTGTTCACCAAGTACGAGCCCGACAACCTGCTGCTCAAACAGGCCGAGCGAGAGGTGCTGCAAAACCAGCTCGAAACCCACCGCCTGGCTAAAACCCTCGGTCGGCTCGATCAGCGCTCGGTGGTTTGGCAAATCACCAGCCGCCCCTCACCCCTGGCCTTTCCGCTGCTGATAGAGCGGCTGAATTCGCGCCTGTCAAACGAAACCCTGCTAGAGCGAATTCAGCGCATGAAAGAGCAGTGGGAGAGTCGGTAGGGGCGCACGGTTGTTGGCCCAATACGGGGATTTCGTTTCGACAAATGCCCTAATTCCAAATTAATCTGGGCATACGGCCACAATGGCATGATGGTAGAGGGAATGCCGCAAGCCGAAAATTCCCAAAACCGCAAAGACGACAACCCCTAAGACAACCCATGGTGGCGAACAAACTAGACCAACTCCAAGCCCTCTTCACCGAGATGGATCGGGCGCTAATTGCCTACTCCGGCGGCATCGACAGCACCCTGGTGGCCAAGGTGGCCTATGACGTGCTGGGCAGCCGTGCCCTGGCGGTGACGGCCAATTCCCCCTCCCTAATGCCGGAGGATTTGGCGGATGCGAAGACCCAGGCGGCAGAAATTGGCATTGCCCACGAAATTGTCGCCACCCACGAGCTGGATAACCCCGACTATGCCGCTAACCCCGTCAACCGCTGCTACTTTTGCAAGAGCGAGCTGCACGATACCCTGCGACCCCTGGCCCTGGAGCGGGGCTACCCCTACGTGGTAGACGGGGTCAACGCCGACGACCTGGGCGACTACCGCCCCGGCATTCAGGCGGCGAAGGAACGGGGGGCGCGATCGCCCCTGGCGGAGCTGGGCATTACCAAGCTGGAGGTACGGCAGATCGCCCAGCACCTGGGTCTACCCTGGTGGGATAAGCCCGCCCAGCCCTGCCTCAGCTCCCGGTTTCCCTACGGCGAAACGATTACGGTAGAAAAGCTGCGGCGGGTGGGCCGGGCCGAGCGCTACCTGCGCGACCTGGGCCTGCGCGACCTGCGAGTCCGGTCGGCGGGGGATATGGCCCGAATTGAAATTCCGGCCAGCGCCATTAAAACGTTTGTGGCATGCCATGATTTAGAAGCCCTGGTGAACGCCTTTCAGACCTATGGGTTTACCTATGTCACTCTGGATTTAGAAGGCTTCCGCAGCGGCAAGCTAAATCAAGAATTGCCGTCCGTTCTCCATAGCCGTTAAGGGTAAGCCCAGTCATGACCTATCTGCTCGCCGGTGACATTGGCGGCACCAAGACCATTCTGCGCTTGGTCGATGCTAGCAGCGTTGATACTGCCACTGCCGCCCTCAAAATTACCCTGACCACCTGCTTCGAGGCCACCTACCCAAGCCAGGCCTACCCCGACCTGGTGCCCATGGTAAGGGAGTTCTTGCCCCAGGCCTATGAGGCTATTGGGGCCGTCTACCCCCCCCAGCGGGCCTGCTTTGCCATCGCCGGGCCGGTGGTTAACAACTGCTCTAGCCTCACTAATCTGGCCTGGTCCCTCGGGGGCGACCGCCTGGCGGCGGAGCTAGACCTGGAGGCGGTAACGCTAATTAACGACTTTGAGGCCGTCGGCTACGGGGTGTTTGGGCTCGAGCCTGAGGATCTACACACGCTCCAGCCGGGCAGCCCCGATGACCAGGCCCCGGTGGCGATTTTGGGGGCCGGCACGGGGCTGGGCCAGGGGTTTGCCCTGGTCTCGGGGGGCCAGCGGCTGGTGTTTCCCTCGGAGGGGGGCCATGCCGACTTTGCCCCCCGCTCAGAGCTAGAGTTTCAGCTGCTGCGGTACCTGATGGAGAAGCACCAGATTTCCCGCGTTTCTGCCGAGCGGGTGGTGTCAGGTCAGGGGATTGTGTCGATCTACCAGTTTTTACGCGATCGCGAGTTTGCCACCGAATCCCCTGACGTGGCTGAAGCCATCACCACCTGGGAGCACCAAATCGGCCTGCCCACCAAAACCGTCGATCCGGCGGCGGTGATTGCCAAGGCGGCGGCAGCCGGGGATCGCCTCTGCCAGCAGGCCATGGATATGTTTGTCTCGGCCTACGGGGCCGAGGCGGGTAACCTGGCCCTCAAGCTGCTGTGCTACGGCGGGCTGTATGTGGCGGGCGGGGTGGCCGCCAAAAATCTACCCCAGATGGCGTCGGGGCTGTTTATGGCAGCCTTTACCCAAAAGGGTCGGGTCAGCCCCCTGCTAGATAAGGTGCCGGTGCACATCATACTCAACCCCAGGGTAGGGCTAATCGGGGCGGCCCTGCGGGCGGCGACGGTGTGAGGTGGATGGATTGCCTAGTGTGACTGGGGCTGCGGGACTGGTGGGCATTGCCTACCCTACGGTTTGACCTTGGGGTTCGCGCCGGGATCGGGTGGCGCTGTACCATGGAAAGTGATGTTATTTAGTTTGTGAGGCATGGCCGGTCATAGCAAATGGGCCAACATCAAGCGGCAGAAAGCCAGGGTTGATGCGGTCAAGGGTCAGGTATTTGCCAAAATGTCGCGGGAAATTATTGTGGCCGCTCGTCAGGGTGGGCCTGACCCAGCCGGAAATTTTCAGCTCCGCACCGCCATTGACAAGGCCAAGGTGGCGGGGGTGCCCAACGACAATATCGACCGGGCCATTGCCAAGGGGGCCGGGCAGCTCGGCGGCGACGACAGCTACGAAGCGATTCGCTACGAGGGCTATGGGCCAGGGGGGGTGGCAATTTTAATCGAAGCCCTCACCGACAACCGCAACCGCACCGCTGCCGACCTGCGGGCGGCCTTTAGCAAAAGCAGCGGCAACCTGGGCGAAACCGGCTGCGTCGGCTGGATGTTTGACCAAAAGGGGGTCGTTACCGTGGTCAAGCCGGGTGAGGAGGAGGCCCTGCTGGAGGCATCTCTGGAGGGCAAAGCCGAGGTTTACGAGCTAACCGAGGTCGATGACGATACCCCAGGGGCCGAGGTCTTCTGCGCCCCGGTCGATTTAGAGCATCTGGATACTACCCTGAAGGCCCACGGCTATCGGGTACAGCAGGCCGAGCTGCGGTGGGTGCCCAGCAATACGGTGCGGGTAGAAGAGGCCGACCAGGCCCGCCTGCTACTGAAGCTAATGGATGCCCTAGATGACCTCGATGATGTGCAATCGGTGACCGCCAACTTTGATATGGCGGAAGATCTGCTGGCAGTGATGACGGCGTGATTTTAGCAGATTGGGGCGAAACCAGGCGATGACCTTGCTTTCGCCTGGGTTACCGCGTCACAATATCCACAGGAGTTTAGCCCCCCCAAACGCACCATTCCTCCATATTCCCATCCCCTGATTCAATGACCGCCACCACCCCTCACTCCCCCTCTCCCCACCCCCCGCTCCAGGCCGACTGGCCGACCCTAGCCGACCTAACGGTAGATGTCGCCATTGTCGGCGGCGGCATTGTCGGCCTCACCCTGGCGCTGGCCCTGGGACAGGCGGGGCTGGCGGTGGCGGTGGTTGAGGCCCAAACCGCTGCGGGGGCGGCAGGGCGGCGGCGGGCCTATGCTCTTTCCCTGACCTCCGGAGATATTTTCAAAGGCCTGGGGCTCTGGCCGCAGATTGGGCCACACATTTGCCACTTTCAGCAGGTGCGCCTCTCGGATGGCGATGCCCCCCAGGTGGTGCGGTTTTTGCCAAAAGATTCAGGCACCAACGCAGTTTACTACGGAGCCGAGCACGCGGTGCTAATGGCGGCGCTCCAGGAATCCGTAGCTAATACGCCCACTGTCCACTATCTCACGTCGGCTCAGCTAGAGATGAGGCCTGGCTCTGGAGAGGGGGTGACCGGACGGTTGACAACTCCCGACAGCGATTATGCCCTGCGGGCCGCTCTAGTGGTGGCCGCCGATGGCAAGGGATCGCCGCTGCGGCAGCAGGCGGGCATTGAGGCTCTGGGCTGGCAATATTGGCAGTCGTGCATTACCACGGTGCTAGAGCCAGAGACCGCCCACCAAGACACCGCCTACGAACGGTTCTGGCCCAGCGGCCCCTTCGCCATTTTGCCTCTGCCTGGCCAGCGCTGCCAGATCGTGTGGACGGCCCCCCACGCCGAGGCTGAAGCTATTCTGGCCCTGCCCGAAGCCGAGTTTATGGCCGAGCTAGCGCGTCGCTACGGCAGTCAAATGGGTCGGCTGACGCGGCTGACGCCGCCCGCAATGTTTCCGGTACAGCTGATGCAGTGCGATCGCTACATCCAGCCCCGCCTGGCCCTGGTGGGCGATGCGGCCCACAGCTGCCACCCGGTGGGTGGGCAGGGGTTAAACATGGGCATTCGCGATGCGGCGGCCCTGGCGGAGGTGCTGACCAAAGCCCGCCAAAAGGGTGAAGATCTAGGTAGTGTGACCGTATTGCGCCGCTACGACCGCTGGCGACGGTGGGAGAACTGGGTCATTCTCACCTTTACCGACCTGCTGACCCGCAGTTTTTCCAACCAAATTTGGCCGATAGTGGGGCTGCGGCGCGGCGGGCTATGGGTACTGAGCCAGGTAGCCCCGCTGCGGCGGCTGGCCCTGCGGCTGATGACGGGGCGGCTAGGCCGCCTGCCAGAACTGGCCCGCCGGGGGCAGGGGCAAGCCTAAAGGGTGCTGTGACCTCTGGAAAGGCTCTATCGTTCCCCCGCTCTGCGTGGGAATGCCTCCGGTGACGCTCCCGCGTCCCGTCTTCAGAGGGCGCCAGAGCGTCGGCGCAGTAGTATCAATACCGGGGCGTTGGTACGATTAAGCTTAAGTATCGCTTCCGGTATTCGCCCATGGGATTTTATTCAAGCCGAATTCTCCCCACCCTGATGGATTGGGCCATGGCCAACCCGACCTTGGCACCCTACCGCCAGGCGGTGCTAGCCGATGTCGCTGGAGATGTTTTAGAAATTGGCTTTGGCTCTGGGTTGAACCTGGCCTACTATACTCACCAGGTTAACCAGCTCACGGCGATCGACGCTAACCCTGGCATGGCCCGTCGTGCCGAGGCCAAGCTTGAGGCCACCACCCTGACGGTAGAGCAGCGGGTGCTGAACGGCGAGTCGCTGCCCTTTGCCGATGGCCAGTTTGACTACGTCGTCAGCACCTGGACCCTGTGCAGCATTGCCAGGGTGCACCAGGCCCTGGCTGAGATCAGCCGGGTGCTCAAGCCCGGAGGCAGGTTTGTCTTTGTGGAGCACGGCCTCAGTGAAGATCCCAAGCTTCAGATCTGGCAGCATCGCCTCACCCCCCTGCAAAAAATCATTGCCGATGGCTGCCATCTCGACCGCGATATTCAGGCCCTGGTAACCGCCCATTTTCCTCGGGTTGAGGTTGAGCGCACGGTGGCGACAAGGCTACCGGCGGTGGGGGCGGCGTTCTATCGAGGGACAGCCTATAAAACCCCCTAGACGGCAGCAACTCAGGGGCCAGGTGCTTTGGAGGCCGCGGCCCCCTACAGATACAATGACCCTTGTTGCGTCTTTCTTGAACCCATGACCCCAGCGCTTTGGCAGCCCCCCCGCCTGCGGCAAGACAGTGACGAAGCCACCGAGCGCCGGGCCACCTGGCTGGAGCTATTCTACGACCTGGTGTTTGTCGCGGCGATTAGCCAGCTTTCTCACTACCTGGGGGCCCATTTATCCTGGCAGGGGGCCGCGACGTTTGGGTTGTTTTTTGTCCCCGTGTGGTGGTGCTGGGTGGGGGCTACCTTTTACGCCACTCGGTTTGATACCGATGGTGTTATCGACCGACTGTTTGCCTTTATCCAAATGGCCATTGTGGCCACCATGGCGGTCAACATCCACCACGGGCTGGGGGGCGGGGCGGTGGGGTTTGCCCTCTGTTACGCTCTTTTTCGCGGGCTACTGGTGCTGCAATATCAAATCGCCGGGTTCTACGTGCCCCGCGCTCAGCCCCTGGCGACCTGGTACTCCATCGGGTTTAGCGCCAGCGTAGCGCTGTGGTTAGTCTCCATCGTGGTGCCGCCCCCCTGGCGCTACGGCCTGTGGATAGCCGGGCTGCTGATTGACTTTAGCACCCCGATGACGGCGGGAGCGCTGGTGGTGCAGGTGCCCCCCAGCTTTACCCACGTGCCCGAGCGGGTGGGGTTATTTACCATTATCGTGCTGGGGGAAGCGGTGATCGGCGTCGTCAACGGCCTGGCCAACCTGGACTGGACCCTGGTCGCTGAGGTAACGGCGTTGCTAGGGCTAACCATCGCCTTTTGCCTGTGGTGGCTCTACTTTGACTCCGCCGATGGCTCTCCCCTCAAGGGCATGAAGGTCGGCAAGATGAAGATTGGCCTCACCTGGCTCTACGCCCACCTGCCCCTTACCGCTAGCCTCACCATGGCTGGAGTAGGGCTAGGGCACATGGTCGCCAATGGCCCAGAAACGCCCCCCGACCCGGCGGAGCGGTGGCTGTTTTGCAGCGCCATTGCTCTGGCCCTAGTGGTCTTGGCCGGTATCCACTGGATGACCTGTACCCTGGGGACGCCGCAGTTTCGGCAGGTGTTGAGCACCTACCGACTGGTGGCCGCACTCTTTGTGATGGGACTGGCGGTTTTTGGCCCAGGTCTCTCGTCCCTAGCCATGGTGGCCTGGACAGCGGTCGCCTGTGTGGTTCAGGTCGTGCTTGATCTCTACCGCCGCAGGCCAGTCGGTAGCGGGGGAACCACGTGACCTCATTCCCCCAGAACGTCGACTTGCACCAGGGTATCGAGGGTTGACCCCACCCGTCCCCCTTCTTCGGTGCTGCCGCTGAGGGGTGCCGCCTGGGCCGGAAACGCGCTCGCCACCAGGGCCACATGACGATCGGCCACCGCCAGGCCATGGGTGGGGTCAAACCCGCGCCAGCCGCCGCCGGGGATGTATACCTCAGCCCAGGCGTGCAGATCACGGTGGGGAACCGAACTATCGCCTTCCTCGTAGCCGCTGACAAATCGAGCCGCCAGCCCTACGACCCGGCAGGCCTCCATCAGCAGCAGCGTAAAGTCTCGGCAGGTACCGAGCTTCTTGGCCCAGGTAATGCCTGGGGGCCAGGGGTGACCGGTGGGCCGGGTGGTGTACTGGCAGGTTTCGTAGATGCGCTGGGTGAGGGTCGTTAAAAACAGGCCTACGTTGCCCTCTACCTGGTGGACAATGCCCTGGGCCAGCTCTACCACCGGAGGAGAAGCCACCGGATAAAGAGGTGGGTGCAGGTAGGGATACAGGCTAGCCGCCACGGTGCTGGGGTAATCAATTGGTAAGGTCGTGGCCCAGGGTTCGGCCAGGTAGTCAAAGGGGTTGCGGCGGGTAGTTTCGACCTCTGCGGTGGTGGTCAGGGTGAGCTGGTCGGTGGGCTGGGAGGCAAACCACAGGGCCAGATTGGGGTTACCGTCCACATCCACCACCGCTGACTGATTAACGGGGGCAGGGTCAATCGCTAGGGCAAAGCTGAGCAGCTGCTGGCTACCGTCGCTGCGGGGCTTTAGCCTGAGGGTATGGGCGCGCAGGGTAACCGGCTGTTGGTATTGGTAGCGAGTGCTGTGTTGGATGCGGTAGCGCATGGCTAAAACCAGAAGCGGGTAGATTGGCCCCTCCATTGAAGCGTAAGTCCCTAGGTTTGAGAAATGGTCGACCCAGGAAACACGGCTTGATCGCGGTGGGTTAGCTAAACTGACGCGGCATGGCGGGTTGAGCTCAGGGTACCGGTAAAATCAAAGGTATCTAGAGGCACAAAAAATTACATCCAAAAATTGTATACAATAATTGAATGTAATTTAAGTCCCTGTCCAGCGGCGGCTGGTGTCGGCTATCGGCTAGCCCACTCATCGGAGGCCTGATCGGTGAATTGTCCTCAATGTGGAAACGACCAGATTCAGAAGAATGGCTGCCGTCAGGGTCGGCAGCGCTACCGATGCAAGCACTGCCGACGACAGTTCGCGGATACCTACCTGCCGCGGGGTTACTCCAACGATGCCCGGCAGATTTGTATTCACATGTATCAGTCGGGGCTATCCCTGCGGGAGATCGAGCGGTTTACAGGGGTGAGCCACGGCAGCATTAACAATTGGGTCAAGCAAAGGGTGACGCCTCCCCTGGCTGAATCAGTCAGCGCAGAGGGCTAGTGCTCTGGCCCTGCCTAAAACGCGAACCCTAGCGCTTGCAGCGGTGGGGCTCGTCGCCTCAATGGCAGTCTTCCGCCCAGGGAGATTGCGCCTACAGCGAGGGGTTGCGAGCCTTGAGTCGATCCACCAGGCTAATCGGCTGCTCTAAGGTCGCCCTGGCGTTGAGGGCCGCTTCAATGCCGTCCAGGTGGCGTTGAGCGGCGGCCACGGCCTGGTTGGCATCCCCCGCCACAATGTAGTCCAAAATTTTGCTGTGCTCATCCTCAAGGCAGAGGGGCATTTTGTCGATTTCGTAGAAATAGGCCAGCGCCGTTAGGGGAATCAGGTCTTTCAAAAACTGGCCTAAAAACCTGTTCTGGCTGAGTTCAGCCAGACGGATATGGAACCGGGTAGACAGCCGCGTCAGCCGCGGAAAATTGCCGTCGCGGCAGGCCTGACGTTCTTCGGCAATCAGCTGGCGCAACGACTCAGCCTGGGCGGCGGTAATCGTCGAGGTAACGTCGCGAATGATAAATTCTTCCACCAGTCGCCAGGCGGCATAGATCTGCTGGGCCTCAGCCAGGCTAATGCTGGCCACAAAGGCGCCCCGATTTTGCTCCAGCTTCACCAGCCCGTCGGCCCCTAGGCGCTGTAAGGCCTGGCGAATAATCGTGCGGCTGACCCCAAAGTGCTCCGCCAGGGGCACCTCCCCTAGCTTGGTATCGGGCCGCAGCTGCCGCTCGCAGATAGCCTCGTAAAGCTCAGCATAAACCATATTTTCCGTAGGCTTCGGGTAAGGATGGGAGGATGGCATAGACACAGCACCGAGGGGAACCAAAATTCTGCATACAGAAATTGTATGCAGAATAGGGTGGAATCGATCGGATGCTGGCATGATGTTGGTCAAACCAACCTACAAAATGGAATTTAAAAGCCAGAAAAACTTACCCACACCAAACCCCAAATAGACGACCATGGCGCCGATAAACAGAGCGGTAAAGCCGCCCATAAAGGCGTAGTCAACGGGGGCTAAAATCGATTCATGCAGGTAAGTGCGGTTAGGGCTGCCGGAAAATCCTTTGGATTGCAGTACAATTTCGAGCTGCTGCGATTTGGCCATGGCATTTAAGATCAGCGGCACCGCAATAGCGGCATAAACGCGGCCTCGCTTAAGCCAGTTCATGTGCTCAAAGTCTAGCCCCCGCAGGCGCTGGGCCTCAATGATCGACTTCACCTCCCCCAGCAGCAGCGGCACAAAACGCAGGGTCGAGGAGAAAATAAACACGATTTTGTAGGGAATTTTGGCCCGCACCATGCCGATGGTCATCTGGTTCACGTCGGTGGTGAAAATGGTCAGGGGAATAATCAGCACCATGGTCAGGGTTTTAAACACGATATTGAGACCATAGAGGGTGCCCTCAAGGCTCATGGTGGCGCCGCCGATTAACCACCAACTGGCGGGTAGACTCAAGAGTGTTGTCAGCTCGGTTTTGCCAGTCAGCAGTTTGACCTGCTCAACATTAAAGAACCCCATGGTGAGCAGCAAAAAGAGATAGAAGGGAAACATCACCTTCAGCACCGTGCCCAGATAGTTGAGCCGCACCCCGGCCAGCAAACAGGCGATCGCCACCCCTAGGGTCAACAGCCCCCCGGTGATCGGGCTTTCCCAAATGAAGGCGATCAGGGTAATCGTCACCATCATCACCAGCTTGGTGCGAAAGTCTAGGCGGGTGAACAGCGAGTCGTGCTTGACCGTCTGCAAGCTTGCAAAGTCCATTATCAGCTCGCCTCCGAAGCGGCACTAAAACAACTGGCCACCTCCGCCGGGGTAATCAGGGGATAGGTTTGCCCACTCAGGCGGCTTAACTCCTGGGCCAGCAGGACTGATTGGGGCGGCACCAAAAAGGTCGATTGCAGTAGGGCGCTCTGGTGAAAGGCCTGGCGTAGGGGGGCATCCAGTAAAATCGTGCCCTGCCCCATTACGATCGCCCGCTGGGCATATGCCGGCATTAGGTACAGGTGGTGGGTAATCACAATTACCGTCTTGCCCATCTGGTGGAGCTGGCGGCTGACATTGAGAATCGCCTGCGCTCCCTGGTAGTCTTGCCCAGTGGTGGGCTCGTCAAAAATAATGATGTCGGGCTGCATGGCCAGCAGAGCGGCGATCACAATCCGAGAGCGTTTGCCCTTGGGCAGGGAGAGGGGGTGAGCCTGGCGATCGCGCCACAGCCCCATTGCCTTAAGCGCCTTGAGACTTTCTTGCTGAATGGCCTGGGTAGAATACCCCAGGTAGGGCAGCGCAAAGGCCACCTCCTTCTCGACGGTGGTGTTGAAGATCTGGTTGTCGGGGTTTTGGGCCAGGTAGCCAATCGAGCGGGCTAGGTCGCTGACTGACCGGCGGCGAGTGTCGAGATCGCCCACCCGCACCGTTCCTGCTGTTGGCTGTAGCAGGTTGAGGAAATGCTTGACCAGCGTGCTCTTGCCGGCGCCGTTTTGCCCCACGATCAGCACATACTCGCCGGGGTGAATATCCATCGAAACGCCGCGCAGGGCTGCGGTGCCGTTGGCGTAGACGTGGGTGAGGTTTTGGACAGAGAGAATGGGCGGTGGGGGGCTAGGGCTGGGGGCCGGGAACTCCGGCGGCGGCATCAGGCGATCCCGAATCGGGAGCGAGGGGAGATCCGCCAGGCCAGCCGCTAAGGTCACCGGCAGGGCAGGCACGGTGATCCCTCGTAGAGCGAGCTGATCGTAGGTGGCCGCGACCTCGGGCGGGCGCAGGTGATAGTGCTTGAGCAAATCTACCTGGGTATAGATATCGTCGGGGGGGCCAAGGGCAATCAATCTACCTTCAGATAACAGGGCAATGCGATCGGCAAACTCGGCCATTTCTTCCGCCGCGTGGGAGACCATGACAATGGTGACCCCCAGTTCCTGCTGCAGGGCCTGCACCGTGGCAAATACCTCCTGGGTGCCGATCGGGTCGAGCTGGGATGTGGGCTCATCCAGCACTAGCATGTTGGGCTGTAGGGCCAGGGCCGCGGCGATTGCCAGGCGCTGTTTCTGCCCCCCCGACAGCTCCTGGGGGTGCTTGTGCTCAAACCCCGACAGGCGCACGGCGGCCAGCACCCTAGGAATGCGGGCTAAGATCTCGGCCCGAGGCACCCGCAGATTTTCTAGGGCAAAGGCAATTTCATTTTCGACCGAAGTGCCGGTTAACTGAATTTCAGGGTCTTCAAACACGATGCCTACGCAGCGGGCCAGCTGGCTGACCGGGTGGTCAAGGGTATCCAGCCCAGCAACGGCAATCTGGCCAAAGAAGCGACCGCCATAAAATTGAGGAATAATGCCGTTGAGCGCCAGACAAAGGGTAGTTTTGCCCGCTCCGGTGGGGCCGATAATGCCGAGAAATTCCCCCTGGTGAATGGTGAGAGAAATATCCTTCAGCACCGGTTCAGCCGCGCCAGGATATTGGTATGAAACCCGATCGAGCCTAGCGACGATATCCATAAAGGTCTAGTACAAAGCCTGCCGGGGCTTGACCAAATTCATCGCCCGCAGACCCGAAATAACGCCGATACCAATCACAGTTGCCGTTGTGGAACGGATTAAATTTTCGATCGGAATAATCGGGATCAGGGTAATCCAGACTTCTTCGGGCCAGTTGAATATGAAGTAGGTGATGGTGGTCTCACTCAGGTGCGTTACCCCCCAGATCATCCAGGTGCCCATAAACAGGCCCACCGCCACCAGGGCAAGATTCGAGCCATTGATCCAGCGGGCAAATAGGATACGGGTGGGCAGCACAAACAGCACCAGCCCCGACCAGTCGATCAAGGAACCGGCGATGAACACCTTCGGGGAAATACCGTTTTGGGCGATCGCATGGAAGCCGTAGAGGCAATACTGCAGCACAAACAGGGTGGTCAGCCCCAGGTACCAATACCGTCTCTCATGTCCGAGCACCATGGTGCCTGCGGCAAAGCTGGCCAGCACCGCCCCCCATACCGACACGAAGGGCACCCCCGCCGTGTAGGGGGCAAAAAATACGCCAATTAAGGTGCCAATACCGCTGGCCAGCGCCCCCGCCAGCGGCCCCAGCAGCCAGCCCAACAGCGGAAAAATACTCTGGCTCAGGGGCATACTACCGCCCGAGGCCAGCACCACCGAAAAGGGAATAAAGGCCAGGGCTGTGACCACGGCGGCCAGCACGATGATGTAGGCCATGGGGGTGCCGTCAATGGTCGCGCCCCTCAGGGTTTGAACCTGGCGCTCTTCTCCGGTAGGGGGGGAATCATTGGCCATTGTTTAGGGTGCCATTTGGCTTAGTTAGGATTAGAACGCGATGGCCGCAATCGGAGGACATCAGCCATCGCCATCAAAAGGGTTCTACGGGGAGTTACCAGCGGTCGTTGAGCTAGTCAAGTAACAGGGCGAGGGTCGGCCTGACCTACGTCGCCTACCCTTGTCTGCTCAGGCTCTCTGTTCAAGTTCAAGCAATTTAGACCTGCTTCTGCTAGTTTTGTTCTGATTCTACTGGAAATGCCCCCGGCGACACCGCCATGGTGTCGCTGCAACTATTGCGGTTGACCTATAGCTCAGGCGGCTATTCAGCGTGGTTGCTTCCACCATTTGCTGCACCTCATCGGCCGGGGGCATCGCCTGCCCGTCGATCTGGTGGATTACAAGAGTGGCTGGCTACTGACTTGATCTAACTTTCCTGAGAAAAGGGGCTAAAAGTTACACCAAGTAGCTCGCATTCATCTATGAACAACTTCGATGGTAATCCTGGAGAGGTTGTCAAAAGGATATTCTGGGGGTGAATTAGAAAATCTCATAGTTCGACCCTGGTTTCTGGTCGTACCTTTATGCGGGCCGCTTGTTTTCCGGGGGAGGTTTGGTTAATGTGTGAAGAGAGTCTGTGAGTCATTACCCTAGTTTGCGCTCCCACCCCTCGCGTTGCTGTGCGTACCTATAAAAGCCAGAAAATAGACCAAAATGCCGATTATCCCTGTCCCTGTCGTCGTAGTGGTCGAATTAAGCCCATTACTCTGACCGAGGCGTTTGGCTGCGATCGCTGTCAGCAAATTTTTGTCGTGCAAGACGATGGCTATGTGATCGAGCAGTTGTCTACCCACTACCCCTACAAGCGGGCCTGGCGCTGGACGGGCCACCAGTGGCGATTAGATCGCTCTTCCCTGAGCATCAGCTACATGCCCTTGCTGGTCATTACCGCCTTTGGGGTAATGGTGTTTTTCCTACTGCTGGCCACCCTGCAAACCCCCGAGGGCGGCCAAACCGTCATTCGGCTGCTCATCACCCTGGCGGTGTCGCTGCTGCTGGTGAGCATGTTCTGGCTCGCCTCTCGGCGCTGATGCCATGCCCCCCCTAACCTCCCAGGCCGATTTTAATGCCGCTGTTGCTCAGGTCAGCCAGGCGGGTCGCCAGCTGATGGTGGCCGGGGCCGATGCCCACAGTCGGTTGCTGACCACCATGGCCGACCGTCTCGACGCCAGCCAGGACGATATTTTAGAAGCCAACACCCTTGACCTGGAGGCCAGCCTTGAAATGGCGGTGCCTGAGCGGGTGCTCGACTGGCTCAAGCTCACCCCCGAGCGCCTGCAAACGGCCCTCAAAATTCTCCGTCGGCTGGCGGCCCTGGGCGATCCCCGCGTGCTTACCCATCAGCCCACCACCTATCTGACTAAAGCGGTTTCCGGCTATAGCCAGGTCGTTCCCCTGGGGGTGGTGGCCCTGGTGTACGAGGCGTTCCCAGAGCTTTCGGCGATCATGGCTGGGCTATGCATACGCACGGGTAACGGTCTGATTCTCAAGGGCGGCAACGAGGCGAGCCAGACTACCCAGGTGATTTTTCAGGTACTGCACCAGGCCCTGGATGACGTTGGCCTGCCGACCGACTGCATTCTATCCCTCACCGAAGATCAGGGGGATGCGGCCCGGCTGTGGCTGTTGCAAGAGCCGGGCATCGATTTAATCATTCCCTACGGTCGGGCTAGCCTGGTGCAGCAGGTGACCCGCAAGGCCACTGTGCCGGTGCTGCCCACGGCCATGGGCAACGGCTACCTCTACTGGTCAACCTCGGGCAGTCTAGAGACAGTCTCGCACATGGTAATTGACAGTCACCGCGGCGAACCCGACGCGGTTAACGCCATGGAAAAAGTGCTGATTCACGACGGCTGTAGCGCCTCGGCGGTAACCCAGCTGTGCCACACCCTGTGGGATCAGGGCTTTGAGGTCTTAGGGGATGACACTCTACTCAGCGACGTGCCCAATCTTAAACCCGCTGAGTCGTCAGACTGGGGGCGAGCTTTTTTGACCAAAACCGTGGCCCTGCGCCGGGTCAACGACGTTGCCACCGCCGCCAGTTGGATTAACCGCCACAGCAGCGGCCATGCCAATGCTTTAGCGACTGAATCATACCTGGAGAGCAGCCAGTTTACCCAGCTAGTCGAAAGTGCTGTGGTGTACATCAACACCTCCCCCCGGTTTATGCGCAACCCCACCCAGGCCTCGGCCATTGCCCTGGGCATGACGGCCCAGCGGGGCCGCAGCAGCGGGTTTATTGGCCTGCATACTTTATTGACCACCCAGCATGTTTTGCAGGGTGTCGTTTAGTCTGGAATCCATACATAGGGGTTGCCCGAAACCTGTACCCCACCGGCCTTAGAAAACCGAATAACAACAATTTGGGAGGTGTCGCGGCCAATATCCAGGTAGCCGCTGGACCAGCGGTCTGAGCGTACGACCCCAGTAATTTCCAGGTAGTAGCCGCCGGGGGGCAGAAAAACCGTTTGTTGCCGGTCGAAATTGTGGGGTCGGTAAATTAATCGGCCATCCAGATAGACCGATCCCCAGTCGGTGCCCCGGGCATCGAACTCCACCCGCACCGAGTCAGGGTCAGGGATGGGGCGGGGGTGCCGCCCAGGGCGGGGGGAACGAATGATAATAATGGTGCCTGCCTTCGGGACGGCGGTGGGCGGCTGGGCCAGACCAGGGGTCGCTGACACCAGGGCTAGGGCCAGGGCTACCAGGCCAGTCCCGGTCAGAAATAAGCCATGGGTTTGCCGACAGCCTGGGCCTGGAACCCGCTTCCTCAGGCTCAAACTGTCCTGGCCGCTAAACCGGCCTCTTGGTCGCCCCGCCGCAGGGTATGCCATAAAAACTCTCCAGGCTTGAGAACTGGGGCCACGACCCGAGCCAGGGCTACGGATGTCCGAACTCGCCCTGGGCTACCTAAATCGGCAAAGTTGACTAGAATCTAGGTACGAGTAACGACCTCATCCGGTTGTATCCATTGTGTTCTAGAGGATAGGGCTTTGAGTAACACCAGTAATTTTCGTAAAGCTATTAGTGAGGCAAAGGGCCAGGCCCTGATCGGCCCTAACGTGGTCAAAAATGCGCTGCCCTTTGTGGGCGGCGGGCTTATCATCACTGCCCTAGGAGCCTTTGGTGGCCTGGGAGTGATGGCCAACAACCCCGGCATTTTTATGCCCACCTTCTGGGTGGCGCTAATTGCCCAGATCGCGCTCTTCTTTGTGGCCAGCAGCATCGCGGCTAAGGGCAATAACAGCACCGCTCTACCCCTGCTGGCGACCTACAGCTTGCTCACGGGTTACACCCTCAGCGGCCTGCTCTACGTGGCCCTGGGCACGGCTGGGGTCGGCATTAACGGCATTGGGGCCGCAGCCCTGTCCTGCGGGGTGGTGTTTATCGCCGCCCGCCAGATTGGTTCTAACCTGTCGGAAGACGACGGCATTGCCCTCACCCGCACCGTCGGCATGGGCGTGGTGGCCGTGCTAGTGGCGATTCTGGGTCAGTTTGTCTTTACCCTGTTTGGCGGCCCCATCCCCCAGTTCCTGGATATTGCCATTTCGGGGTTTGGGGTGCTGATTTTTGTGGGCGCGGCGGTGGTTGATTTCTTCATCCTGCCCCGCACCTATAAGGACGAACAGTACCTGTCGGCGGCGCTGTCGATGTATCTGACCTACATCAACCTGTTTGTGTTTATTCTGCGCCTGCTGATTGCAATCAACCGCGATTAGGGAACACATGCCCTGTCTGACAACTGTAGGGTGGGCAGTGCCCATCGGCTCTAGGGATTATCTTGACCAGCGGTAGGGTGCGTTGTGGCGATAGCCCAACGCATCATCGCCGTCGGTTTTGGTGCGTCACGCAGGGCGATAACGCATCCTACACACAGTTAGGCCGACCTACTGACACCTTGCTCTCGATGCCTCTTTTCGTCATTTACCTATTCCATCGCCCGTAACCCCATGCTTGATACCGTTGACCTTAAACGTGAGCTTGACGAGCTCACCCAGCGCCTGGGTAAAACCCAGGACTATCTTTGACATTCCTGCCCTAGAAGCCAAAATTCAAGACCTGGAGCAGGTGGCGGCCCAGCCTGAGTTTTGGGATCACCAAAGCCAAGCCCAGGACACCCTGCAGGAGCTGAGTGATTACAAAGCCAACCTAACCCAACTCACCGACTGGCAGGCCAGCTTAGACAATGCGGTGGCCATCCTGGAACTGCTGCAGGAAGAGACGGATGCGTCGCTGCTGCAAGAAGCCCAGGAAACCCTCACCCAGCTTGGCCACGAACTCGACCAGTGGGAGCTTCAGCAGTTGCTCTCGGGCCCCTACGATAAGAAAGGAGCCGTCCTTACCCTCAACGCCGGAGCCGGGGGCACCGATGCCCAGGACTGGGCCGAGATGCTGTTGCGCATGTATACCCGCTGGGCCGAGCAGCAGGGCTACCAGGCTCACCTGGTAGAAATTTCAGAGGGAGAAGAGGCGGGGCTGAAGTCAGCTACCCTGGAAATTACTGGACGCTATGCCTTTGGTTACCTTAAGTCGGAAAAGGGCACCCACCGTCTGGTGCGAATCTCGCCCTTTAACGCCAACGGCAAGCGGCAAACCAGCTTTGCCGGGGTCGAGGTAATGCCCGTGCTCGACCAGGGGATCGATCTCGACATTCCCGAAAAGGATTTGGAGATTAAAACCTCGCGCTCCGGCGGGGCGGGCGGGCAAAACGTCAACAAGGTAGAAACGGCGGTACGCATCACCCACCTGCCAACGGGAATTTCGGTCCGCTGTACCCAGGAGCGATCTCAGCTGCAAAACCGCGAAAAAGCCATGGCCATCCTCAAGGCCAAGCTGTTGATCATCGCCCAAGAGCAGCAGGCCCAGGCGATCGCTGAAATTCGTGGCGACATGGTAGAAGCGGCCTGGGGCAACCAGATTCGTAACTACGTGTTCCACCCCTACCAGCTGGTCAAAGACCTCCGCACCGGGGTAGAAACCACCGCCATTGAGGATGTGATGGCTGGAGATCTGGAGGCGTTTATCCAGGCGTATCTGCGGCAGGAGAACCAGGTGCTACAGGAGCAGACGGTTTAGGTTAAGCAGGGCGGTGATTGGCGAGCGGTTGCCGCGAATGCGGCTTGATTGAGGCTGGTGGGCATTGCCCACCCTACGCTACGGTATAGCAGGATTGCTGCTTCGTTCTTCGGTTTTCAATCTTTCTTTCTGCCGCTATGAACCATCCTAATGCCTCCCTTGAAACGTCTCCAGACCTGGATGCCGCTGCCCCAGCCGAGGCAGCGGCCCCGAGCTTCGTGAAGCTAGCCATGCGCAACATGGTAAAAAAGGGGAGCAAGTCGCTGTTTCACTTCGCGTTGACCACGGTGGGCCTGCTGGGCCTGCTGGTGGGTCTGGCTTACTTAACCCGTTAGCAAGGGCAAAATTTCTTGGCTGTCGCATCCCTGCCGATTCCCACCCTAGAGGTGGCCCTCGACCTCAACCATCCCCAGGGTGAGATTATCCCTGGGGCTGATTGGCAAGCCTGGTTTAGCCAGTGGGGCCAGCGGATGCCGCTGTCGGGCTCGCCGATTGGAGCCTACGAGCTGGCCCTGAAGCTCACCACGGATGGGGATATGGCCCAGTTCAACCAAACCTTTCGGCAGCTAGACCAGCCTACGGACGTGCTCTCCTTCGCGGCCCTAGAAACAGACTTTCCCCTGACGGCGGAGCTGCTAGGCACCGAGCCGCTCTATTTAGGCGACATCATCATTTCCCTGGATACCGCCGAGCGTCAGGCCCGGTCGGCAGGCCACTCCTTGCGGGAAGAGACGGCCTGGTTGGCGGCCCATGGTTTTTTGCATCTGCTGGGATGGGATCACCCCGATGACGCTAGCCTGGCGGCGATGCTGGCTCAACAGACTGAACTTTTAGCCGCCGTTGGGATAAGGCATAGAAAGTAGGCTAAATTGACCATTGAGAGACCGAGGGCAGAAATTTTACCGATGGGCGCTGTGCGTAGCCCGATGCCCTAGCCTCTAACCGGTAATCGGTTTGGCTGTTGAAGCACGATTCCCCCGTCCTGGTGGAGTTGCGGTGAAGCGTAATTCTGCCCTAGCCAGTCTATCTATGTCGATTTACAGCGAAAATTCTGAGTCTGTGACCAAGGTGCCCGAGTCGGCCATGGCCCCGGTTGAGCGTTCCCTCTCCTGGCAGGTGGCCGCCAATCTGTTCGTCAGCTTTACCTATGCCTGGCAGGGGGTAACCTATGCCTTTCGTACCCAGCGCAACTTTCGCATTCATGTGGTGGTGGGCACCCTGGCCGTGAGTCTGGCGCTCTGGCTAGGGCTGAGTGGGGTAGAAATTGCCGTGATCATTCTCACCTGCGGTGCGGTGCTGACCATGGAGCTGATCAACACCGCCCTAGAGTCGGTGGTTGATCTGACCGTGCAGCAGACTTACCACGAACTCGCTAAGATCGCTAAAGACTGTGCCGCCGCCGCCGTGCTGATTTCCGCCCTGCTCTCGGTCTCCGTGGCGGTTTGCCTGCTGCTGCCGCCCCTGTTGCAGCTCATCTAACTTAAGCGTTGTGCCCTCATGATCATTGTCATCGACAACTACGACAGCTTTACCTACAACCTGGTGCAGTATCTCGGTGAGCTAGGGCACGACTGGCCCGTAGCCCAGGCGCTGCAGGTCTTCCGTAACGATCAAATCAGCGTCGAGCAGCTGGCTGCGTTAGCCCCCGATGGCATCGTCATTTCCCCTGGGCCGGGCCGCCCTGAAGAGGCTGGTATTTCTCTGGAGGTGATTCGCCAGCTGGGCCCCACCATTCCCATTCTGGGGGTGTGTCTGGGGCATCAGAGCATGGGGCAGGTGTTTGGTGGCCAGGTGGTCGCCGCCCCAGAGCTGATGCACGGCAAAACCTCCCTGGTTCACCACACCAGCCAGGGGGTGTTTGCGGGCCTAGACAACCCCTTTCAGGCGACCCGCTACCATAGCCTGGTGATCGACCGCGCCACCTGCCCCGAAGTGTTAGACATTACCGCCTGGGTCGAGGATGGCACCATTATGGCCGTGCAGCACCGCCAGTACCCTCACCTACAGGGGGTTCAGTTTCACCCCGAAAGCATCTTGACCGAGTCGGGCAAGCAGATTCTGCGGAATTTTTTGATGACGCTAGCCGTGCCGGTAGCCGCGTAAGCCAGGGCTTGCTGAGTCTGGGAGATTTCCAGTCCAGAATTGACCTCGCCAGTCCCGCGCAGGCGAGAACCGAGCCCAAGGATCTGTTAACATCGGGCATTTTCTTCCCCAGAAATCGACCTGACTCAATCTTGGCCGACGGACTACTACAATTAGAGCTACAGCTTCTCCAAGGTTCCTCGCTATGAGCCTCGCCAATAGCCCAGTACGCTGGACAATTCACGATGTCGAAGCGTTGCCCGACAACGAGTGGGTTCGCTACGAAATTATTGATGGAGAGCTGTTTGTGTCGCGCTCTCCCCACTGCCGCCATCAACAGGTAGCGGGACGAATCTTTACCGCCCTTGACTTATGGTCTGTGGAGCAGCATCAGGGCGAGGCGTTTATCATGCCGGGGCTGATTTTCTCAGACGCTGACAATGTGTCCCCTGACGTAGTGTGGGGTAGCGGCGAGCGCATCGCTCAGATACAGGATGAGGCCGGCCACTTCTGTGGCGCACCGGAACTGGTTGTAGAGGTGCTGTCACCAGGTAAAACCAACGAAGATCGGGATCGTTCCGCTAAGCTCAAGCTGTACTCGGTGGTTAGTTTCACGGGGTAGGCGCACTAGCGGCCCTGACGACCTGGAAGGAACCTAGAGTAGTACTATAGAATTTAAGTTATTAACCTTTGTAACAGACCTCTCAGGAGTCAACCATGGGCCGCAAGCAGGCAATCGTGATCGGGGCTGGAATCGGCGGGTTAGCCATGGGGATTCGCCTCCAAAGTCTAGGCTTTGACACCACCCTCGTCGAAAAACTCGATGCCCCCGGCGGTCGGGCCTATGTGCGCCGGGTAGATGGCTTTGTTTTTGACATGGGGCCGACGGTGATCACCGTGCCCCACTTCATCGAAGAGCTGTTTTCCCTGGAGAGAGACTGTGCCGACCTGTCTTCCCCCGACTTCCCCGCCGAAATTGTAGACGAGGGCAAGCGGATTAAGACCGGCGTTTCCGGCGGGCCGCACACCAGCCGCTACGTGAAAATTGTGCCGATTTTGCCCTTCTACCGCATTTACTTTGACGACGGCACCTTCTTTGACTACGACGGCGACCCCGACCACACCCGCGAGCAAATCCAGCAGCTGGGCGAGCCCGGCGACCTGGAAGGCTACCAGCGCTTCCACGACGACGCCAGGGCGATCTTTGAGCGAGGGTTTTTGGAGCTGGGCTACACCCATTTTGGCTCGGTCGGCTCGATGCTGAAGGTGGCCCCCGACCTGCTGCGGCTCGACGCGGTGCGCAACCTGTTTCGGTTTGGCAGCAAGTACTTCAAGAGCGACAAACTGCGTCAGGTGTTTAGCTTTGAGACCCTGCTGGTGGGCGGTAACCCCCTGTCGGTGCCCGCCATCTACGCCATGATTCACTTTGTCGAAAAAACCTGGGGCATTCACTTTGTCATGGGGGGCACCGGTGCCCTGGTCAACGGCTTTGTGAAAAAGTTTGAGGAACTGGGCGGGCAGATCCGCTACAATGCCGAGGTCAGCCAGATTAACGTTACCCGCCAGGGCCGCAAAAAGGTGACCACGGGCCTTACCCTGGCCGACGGCACCGAGCTGACCGCCGATTTAGTGGTGTCTAACGCCGACTGGGCCCACACCTACGGTCAGCTCGTCGAGCCCCGGTACCGCTTCTGGAACAGCGATACCCGGGTCAAGCTCAGCCAGCAGTCGATGTCGCTGGTGGTGGTTTACTTTGGTTTTCGGGCCGACGGTCGCGAAGACGCCAAGCTGCGCCACCACACCATCATCCTGGGGCCCCGCTACGAAGAGCTGCTGAAGGATATCTTCGGACGCAAAATTCTACCGGATGATTTCTCCCAGTATCTGCACGTGCCGACCCTGACGGATCCCTCCCTCGCTCCCCCTGGGCACCATGCGGCCTATACCCTGGTGCCGGTGCCCCACAACGGCTCTGGCCTCGACTGGTCTAAGCTCGGCGAACCCCTGGTTGATACGGTGATGACGTTTTTAGACGAGCGCGGCTACCTGCCCGGCCTGCGGGAGCGACTAGTGCACCGCAGCTTCATTACCCCCGACTATTTTGAAAACACGCTCAACGCCTACCTGGGCAATGCCTTTGGCCTAGAGCCACTGCTGGTGCAGTCGGCCTTTTTTAGACCCCACAACCGCAGCGAAGACATTGCCAACCTCTACCTGGTGGGGGCCGGCACCCAGCCGGGGGCCGGTACGCCCAGCGTAATGATGTCGGCTAAAATGACGGCGCGGCTGGTGGCCGACGATTTTGCCGTGTCCGACGCCATCGTCAGCGGTAAACCGAGCCCAGAATTAACCTATCGGTAGAGGTTGCTGCTATGGTAGTTACCGCTAATGGTTTCAGGATTGCCCCAGGCTGCGGTTTGCCCCCGGGTTAACCCTGGAGCCAGGATCTTTAATTTGCAGTGTGGGAGTGAGAAACAGCCATGCAACGGCGAAAATTACTGACCTATGCCGGGTCAAGTTTAGTAACCACCTTAGGACTGGGCCTGCTTAGCCAGTGGAGCCGGGTACAGGCTCAAACCGACGGCCTCACCATTCAAAGTCTGGGGCACAGCGCCTTTCTATTTACCGGCGGCGGCCGGCGCATTCTGTCTAACCCGTTTCGGCGCATCGGCTGTACCGCTGGCTTTCCCTCCCCGGCGGTGGCGGCGGATATTGTCATGATCAGCAGCCGCCTGTTTGATGAAGGCTACCTGAACGAAATCGAGGGCGACCCTAAGATCCTGGCTGACCCTGGGGTGTACGACTTCGACAACCTCAGAATTCAGGGTGTGCTTACCCCCCACGACCGCGAAGGTGGCCGCCGCTTTGGCGACAACGTGGTGTGGAAATGGAACCAGGGCGGCGTCACCGTCGTGCACCTGGGCGGGGCGGCGGCGCCCCTGCGGGTGGAGGAACAAATTTTACTGGGTCGCCCCGATGTCATGCTGGTGCCTGTGGGGGGTGGAGATAAAGCCTACACCCCTGAGGAAGCCGTGCAGGCGGTGCAGGTACTAAAGCCTAAGGTGGTGATTCCGACCCAGTTTTTGACCACCGCCGCCGACCCCGAAAGCTGTGATCTCAAGCCCGTGGAGGATTTCCTGGCCCTCATGCAGGGCACCCCCGTAACCCGCGCCAGCAGCGGCTCCCTCAAGGTTCGCCCGGGGGATTTGCCCGCCGAAGGCATGCGGATTCAGGTCTACGGCTACCCCCTGGCCTAGGGTTAGGTAGCCGTGGCCCTGAACTTTGATTAAAATTCCTAACAGGTAGCTGCCCCAGCCCAGTTCGTCGTAAGGCTGGGGAGTCAGACGTCAGGAGCAAGGGATGCTACCAATCTTCCCCACCTCTGCACCCATCCACCCCCCTGCCCCGCCGCCTATGATCACCCTTTACCCCGAGCGTCGCCAGCGCGTTATGGAGCTAATTGGCGGCGGCACCGCTGTTTTTGCCAGCGCTCCTCCAGCGGTCATGCACAACGATGTGGATTACCCCTTCCGCCAAGACAGCAACTTTTACTACCTGACCGGCTTCAATGAGCCAGAAGCGGTGGCGGTGCTAGCCCCCCACCACGACGAGCACCGCTTTGTGCTGTTCGTGCGCCCGAAGGATAAGGAAAAGGAAACCTGGTCGGGCTACCGCACCGGGGTCGAGCAGGCCAAGGAGCGCTACGGGGCCGATCAGGTTTACCCGATTGCCGAGCTAGACGAGCACCTACCCAAGTACCTAGAAAAGGCCGACCGGCTCTACTACCACTGTGGCCACGACCGCACTCTGAACGAGACCATGCTGCGCCACTGGCAGCGGCTGCTGGCCACCTACTACAAGCGCGGTACCGGCCCCGTCGCCATTGAAGATGCCACCCTGCTGATGCAAACCCTGCGGCGGGTGAAATCTCCAGAGGAGCTAGCGCTGCTGCGCCGAGCCATCGCCATTTCGGCCAAGGCCCACAACTACGCCCGCGACATCGCCCGACCGGGCCGCTACGAGTACGAAATCCAGGCGGAGATGGAGCATATCTTTCGCATGGAGGGGGCGCTGGGGCCAGCCTATCCGTCAATTGTGGCCTCCGGGGTGAATTCCTGCATCCTGCACTACGTGGAGAATAATCGCCAGATGCAGGAGGGTGAGCTGCTGCTGATCGACGCGGGCTGCGCCTACGACTACTACAACGCCGACATTACCCGTACCTTTCCGGTGGGGGGCCGGTTTACGACTGAGCAGCGGATTATCTACGAGCTGGTGCTGACGGCACAGCTCAGGGCCATTGCAGCGGTTAAGCCCGGTGCCCCCTTCAACGAGTTCCACGATGCCGCCACCCGCACTATTACAGAAGGGCTCGTAGAACTGGGGCTGCTCCAGGGGGAGGTTGACACCCTGATCGAAGAGAAAAAGCACAAAGCCTTCTTTATGCACGGTACCGGCCACTTTTTGGGCCTAGACGTGCACGATGCCGGCATTTTGCGCAACCCCGACAAAACCTGGAAACCCTTCGAGGTGGGCAACGTGGTGACGGTGGAGCCGGGCATTTACATTTCCCCCAGCTATGAGCCGGTGGAAGGGCAGCCTCAAATTGAGGACCGCTGGCGGGGCATTGGCATTCGCATCGAAGACGACGTGCTGGTTACCGAAACTGGTCATGAGGTGCTGACGGCGGCGGTGCCCAAGGGGCTGGGGGAAATGGAGCGATAGATGGGCCAGCAACCGGGTTTGTGGGCCTGCAACCCAGCGGGCTGGGTATAGCCCAAAGAAACCCGGTTGCTCCGATTAACGCTAACTCAGCGGCCAGTGCCGCACCAGATAGCTAAACACCTCCCCCTGCTCCGGGGTAATCACAATCCCCGACGGTGGGATGTCGATCAACCGGCTCCAGGTGCCCTGGTCGGCATACTGCAGCGCATGGAGGCTGTTGATCGTGGCCCGCACCCCCTGGGGCGACCCCATGACCAAATGGCGCAGGCGCTCTCGCCCCGGCTGGGAGCCAGGATGAGTAAGTTGCAGGGGATTGAGATCCCTGGGTTTTTGAAAAACCCAGGGATCTGGCTGAGTAAAACACACCATAGTTTAGGATTCCTTGTTACGACGGGTAGGAATCCCAAAAACTTGGCCGCCCCAGACATGTGCAGTTCGGGGCGGCCAGGTAAAATTACCTCAGCCTCCGAGACTGGTTGGTTCAGCCTTGGGGGTCAGCCGCTGGTTGGAGTTGTCACCTCCTGCCAGTGGCGTTCGACCAAATTTTTGGGAAGACAAGCTGCACGCTCACAGCTATGGCTCAGTAGAATAACCTATTTGGGGTCGGCAGGCAAGTAAAAATCGTTACGTTTGGGCTAACCTAGAAACCGGGTTTCTGGGCCAGGGCAAAGATAGCTGGGTATCGCCCAGAAAAACCCCGGTTTCTGGCGGCCAAGCAACAATCCTCCCGAAACCATGGTTTGCCAGACTGTAGATAACCTTGGCCAGATAAATTTCACCGGAGCAGCAGGATGGATGACCAGCGGAGCAGATCTTTTGTGGCCGCTGGCGATGAGTCTTGGGGAGTGTTTACACCCTCGTAGGAATTGATGGTTACACTGAGCGATATCATACTTTGATAGCGAGGAGAAGTCATGGAACGTCAGGCGGTAACGGTACGATTGCCCGTAACGCTCCTTGAGCAGGCCAAACGATTTCAGGAAAATCGCGAATCGTTTAACGAGTTGGTAGTTGAGGCGATTACTCGCGAAGTGCAGCGACGGCAAGCTTTAGCGGCTCATCAACGGATCGTGGCCCGCAGCGCTGAGGTAGAAAAGCAGACTGGGGTTCAACCTAGTTCGTTAGAGCTAATTCGCCAAATGCGAGAGGGCGAAGGGCGGCGTGGCTAAATGCATCGATACCAGCCTGTGGGTTCCCTACCTTGTACCTGAGCCTTTGCAGCCGCAGGCTAGGGCTTTGATTATTCCTTGGCTGTCGGGTGGCGAATTGCTCGTAGCACCAGCATTTACCTGGGCTGAGGTTGGCTCAGTACTGCGCAAAAAGGTCAGGCTAGGGACGAGATTCTTTCCCTGCGAGACTTCCTTAACCTGCAACTACAAGGGGTGAGGCTGGCCCTTCTTTCCGCTTGCGAAACCGGCTTACCCGGCACCCAGCTTCCAGATGAGGTCGTCAGTCTGCCCACGAGGCTACTCCAAGCTGGAGTTGCCGGTGTCGCCGCCTCCCTCTGGTCTGTCGCCGACCTCAGCACCACCCTGCTGCTGGTACGCTTCTACTTTTTGCTCTGGACACCCCTAGCCCTATGGGCCGCCGCCGCTGGTTTGAGCGTAGTCTTATTTGCCTACCGTTGGTCACTGTCAGCTGCCCGCAGCTATGGCGATTTACTAGACGCGGCCTTACCAATCAAGTTCACCATCGCAGGCTTCGATAGAAGTGGCCAGGCCTGCTTTGATAGATTCCCTCATGCCAGGTACCGAAAGCAGATAGAGGGTTTCTTGAATGCTTGACCAGTCTTCTTCTGATAGAAGGATGGCATTAACCCGAGTACCGGTAATCAGAACGGGTTTGTGGGACTGGGCCACTTCATCAATCAGCTGTGGCAGGTTGTTTTGAGCTTCGCTGACGGGCAAATCAGGCATGGTGCTTTAGAGGTGCGATCTTTGCTTATTTTAGCCAGTCGTAGGATGCATCCGTGCAATTGTCCACAGACTCGTGGGATGTTGCTCTCCCCCATGCACCGCCCCCGACACCGAGGATGCCCGCCATGGGGGGCCAGTGGCGTGGATGGAGAAGCCGGGTTGCTGCTACCTGTGGTTCAGCTTCCGTAGGGGCCTTCGCGGCCCCGCCCACCCTCGTAAAAGGCCCCAAGTTTCAGAATGGGTCTGAAACTCGCAAATTGAGCTAATATCTAAGCCGATTCAGTCGGCAAATACCCCGTGGCGGCACATTGTAGGCATTGGAATGCTCTATTTAGCTGGGGGAGAGATGCACCGAGGCCAGCGTCGAAGGGGTGACGCCACCGCCTCGGTAATACTCTGGCCGAATCCCTTAGGTAGAGGAGATCGGTTCGATTGCGGCTTAAACAACTACTGACCGGGGTCGTTAGCGTAGCTGGGGTGTGCCTATTTGGCGGCCTACCAGCTAAGGCAACGGCTCGACTGCAAACCTGGCAGTTTGACACCGGCCAGAATCGCCTGATGTTTACCACTGACACCGGTGTGCAGCCCCAGGTTACTTTGCTGCTGAATCCTAAGCGGTTGGTCATTGACCTACCCGGCATTCTTTCCGACGATGCAGTGGGCGATCAGTTTATTGGCGGGGCGGTCAAGGCGGTCAGGGTGACCCAGGCCGACGCCCACACCACTCGTATGGTGCTCGAACTTAGCCCCGACTATCACCTCGACCCGCAGCAGGTGAAGGTTTGGGGCCTGACCAGCCATCAATGGGTCGTACAGCTCCCTGACCCCACTGCCCCCCCGGCCCCAGTCGGGGCGGCCCCCAAGGCCGCGGCCCCCAGGGTAACCGTCCCGGCCAACTCAGATCCCCTACCGCCGTTACTCAGCCGTAACCAGGTCAGCTATGCGGATGTCATTCCCACCGCAACAGTCATTCAAGGGGTACAGGCGACCCCTAACGGGTTCTTCTTGCCTACCCAGGGGGCCATTCCCCAGGTGCAGATTTATCGCACCCGTGACCCCAACCAGGCCCGCCAACTCGTCATCGACGTGCTAGATGCCGCCATTCCGCCCAACCTCAACGCTGAAACCCTACCCCAAGATCGCTACGGCATTCACCGCTGGAACGTGACTCAGTTTCGCACCGCCCCTCCGGCGGTACGCATTACCCTCACCCTCGATGCCGCCAGCCCCGACTGGCAGGTCAGCGCCCTCAACCAAGGAGGGATTGTGATTGCCCCCGTTGGCCTCCAGGCCAGCCAGATTCAGCCGTCGTCCACCACGGTGGTGCTGCCGGTGATTAGCCCTAGCCAGGTCTCACCCCCCCCACCTTCGACTAGCCCACCCCCCTCGCCCCCGCCAGCGACGGTGGCGACGCCGCCCCCGGCCCCGCCCGTCGCGGTGGCCCCCCGCCCCCCGGCGATAGCCCAGGCTACCGCCCCGCCCCCCAATCGCGGCCGGATAGTTGTGATGCTTGACCCTGGCCACGGCGGGGCTGACCCTGGGGCGATCGGCATCGGCGGGCTACAAGAAAAAGGGGTGGCGCTGGCGGTGGCCCAGCACACAGCGGCGGCCCTAAGCGCCCAGGGCATTATTGTGCAAATGACCCGCCAGGGCGACCAAACCGTTGACCTCCAGCCTCGGGTAGACCAGGCCGAAGCGGCCACCGCTACGGTATTTGTGAGTATTCACGCCAACGCGGTCAATATGCAGCGCCCCGAAGTTAACGGCCTGGAAACCTACTACTATTCAGAGGCGGGGGCGACCCTGGCCACAGTCCTTCACCGGCGAGTGCTGGGGAGTTTAACCATGAATGACCGAGGGGTGCGCCAGGCCCGGTTCTTTGTGTTGCGCCGGACTTCGATGCCCGCCGCGCTGATTGAAATTGGCTTTGTTACCGGGGCCACTGACGCGCCAAAGCTCCGCGACCCCCAGTGGCAGGCCCAAATGGGGCAGGCGATTGCCAACGGCGTTTTAGATTATCTGCGCACCGGGCCCTAGGAGTTCGCTATCGTGTTTTCTCGATGAGCTAAAAAAGTGGTGTTGCTGAATTCAGGCCTGAATTTGGGTAGGGGCAAACAGTCGTTTGCCCCTACGAGGGACGTTGAAGGCTTGATTCATACCGATGTCCAGCAACGCTAAAAAAGTCGTCTTCACATTAACCTCCCACTTTGGGGAGATTTATAACCGGGTAGATTCAAGGCTAGGGGAAGAGTAAGACCACCATGGGGGTATCTAAAATCAAAACCATATCTTTTACCCCAAAGTGCTATGGTCATCCAATCTCAGCCCGAATCAGTTCGAGCTCAAGACGAACACCCGATCATCCGCTATGCCGTAGTTGGTTTGGGCTGGTTTGCTCAATCGGCGGCTCTACCCGCGTTTGCCAATGCAGAAAATTCTGAACTCACTGCCCTGGTTTCAGACGATCCCGCCAAGTTAGGCAAATTGGCTCAAAAATATGGCGGTGTGCAGCACACCTTTTCCTACGCCGAATATGACGATTTGCTCAGCAGCGGGCTCATTGATGCCGTTTATATTGCCCTGCCCAATCATCTGCACTGCGACTATACGGTGCGGGCCGCTAGGGCGGGCATCCATGTTCTCTGCGAGAAACCAATGGCGGTCAGTGTTGATGAATGCGAAACCATGATCAAGGCGGCCAAAGACAATAACGTCAAGCTGATGATTGCCTACCGCCTGCATTTTGATAAAGCCAATCTAGAAGCGATTCAAACCGTACAGTCAGAACAGCTGGGAGAGCCTCGTATTTTCAGTTCACTGTTTACCCAGCAAACTGAGGGTGGCAATATTCGCATGGCTAAAGATAAGGGGGGCGGCACCCTCGGCGACATCGGCATTTACTGCATCAACGCCGCCCGCTATTTATTTCAGGATGAGCCCCTCGAAGTGTTTGCCACCAAAGCCAGCAAGGCCGAGTCGCGGTTTAGCGAAGTGGCAGAAATGACCACCGCTATCCTGCGTTTTCCTGATGATCGCCTGGCCACTTTTACCTGTAGTTTTGGGGGAGCTAAGGTTTCGACCTATCAAGTAGTGGGCACCAAAGGCGATTTACGGGTCGATCCGGCCTATAGCTGGATGGGGGATATGAAGCACTATTTGACGGTGGAGGGAGAAACCCAGGAGCGTGTCTTTGCATCCCATGATCAGCTAGCGGCAGAGTTTGTCTATTTCTCAGACTGCATTTTAAAGAATCAAGATCCAGAGCCGTCAGGCACTGAAGGTTTAATCGATGTCAAGATTCTTTGTGCGCTTGAAGAATCAACTCAGAGCGGCCAGTTTGTGCCGGTTGCGGTTCCTGAGCGCTATCGTCGTCCGACGGTGGCTCAAACCCTCGACCGCCCCCCTGCCGAGGGCGATCCGGATCTAATTCACGCGGCGGGGCCAGCGGGTTAGTCAGCCAGAGTTAAACCGCTAAGGAATGAGGATGAAATATAGCGCTGGCCAGATAGCTGAGGACAGGGTTGGCGGATCGAGCCACAACTGGGAAGCTATCTGGCTCGCCATCGCCACTCTGATCGCGCCGGGTTGGCTGTGTCCTAACCGAGGTGGCGATGGCTATAAAACCCAAGTTTTGTAGGTTAGGCATCCTGCCTGACCATGGACAGCCGGGACGGCTATCCTACGTTATTTAATTCTTGATCCTTAGCATCATTTCACCATGGCGACGACGGCCTGAATGAGCTGACTTGCGTCCAGGGGTTTAGCTATATGCCGCTGAAACCCAGCTTCCAGTGCCTGCTGCTGATCGGTTTCTCCGGCATAGGCCGTCAGGGCAATGGCAGGAATGCAGCCCCCCTGATCCGCCGGTAGCGCTCTCACCCGCTGCATGAGCTGATAGCCATCCACATCGGGCATACCAACATCGCTCAAGAGAATTGCGTAGGGCTGGCGTTGTAGAGCCTGCAAGGCCTCAACCGCCGAGCTCACCGCCGTGACCCTGGCTCCGGCCCGCTCGACAATAAACGTCGTAAACGTGAGCGAATCTAGCTCGTCATCCACCACCAGCACGGATAAATTAGCCAGTGGGGCTGGGGGCGATAGCGGAGTGCCAGGTTCGGGACTGAGATCGTTCTGGCCACCCTCCTGTTTACTCAAGGGCAGATAAACGGTAAAGGTAGCGCCCAGGTCTTCCCCAGGGCTTTCGACCGTAATGGTACCGCCATGTAGCTCTACAATTTGACGGGCAATCGCCAGCCCCAGTCCCAGGCCGCCAAATTTGCGGGTGGTGGCCCCATCTTCCTGGCGAAAATGTTCAAACACGGCGGGTAGAAACTCAGGGCTAATGCCTTTACCGGTGTCGCTCACCTGGAGCTGGGTCTGGTCGTTAACCTGGCGAAGACTGACCTCAACTCGACCCCCGGCAGGGGTAAATTTAACGGCATTGGACAGCAGATTCCACACTACCTGTTGGAGGCGACCGGCGTCGCCATAGACCTGACCAACGTTGGGGTCGAAGTCTGTAGCGATCTGAATTGACTTGGCTTCAGCGGCCAGGCGCACTGTGTCGAGTGCCGCCGTAATTACCCGGGGCAGGCAGATCAGGGCCGAGGCAAGGGCCAGCTTGCCTCGCAGAATCCGAGAAACATCCAGCAAGTCTTCAATCAGTTGAGACTGGAGCTGGGCGTTGCGCTCGATGATTTCGATTGCCTGGGCGGTTTTGGCCGGGTTGAGGTTGCCAGTTTTAAGGAGCTGCGACCAGCCCAGAATTGGGTTCAGGGGCGATCTCAACTCGTGAGACAGCACGGCCAAAAACTCATCTTTAATGCGGTTGGCGTTTTCGGCGGCCATGCGGGCGGCCTGCTCGCGCTGTAGCACCTGCTCGCGATCGCGCTCTAGCTGCACTCGCTCGGTAATGTCATTAGAAATGCCAATCAGCCCAATCACCTGGCCGGTGTCGTCGCGGTAAGGCACTTTCATGCCTAAGAATGTGCGAATGCCGTCGGGCGACTCTTCCACAATCTCCATTTCCCCCGATTCCATAATGCGGCGATCGTTGGCCATTACCCTGGCGGCATCTTCGGGATTAGGGTAAAGGTCGCCGTCGCGATGGCCAATCACCTCTGCGGCGGTTTTGCCCAGAACGGCTAGCGTGGCTGGGTTAGCATAAATAATTCGGCCCTGGCGATCTTTGACAAAAATGGGGGCGGGAACCGACTTGTTGACGATGTCTAAAATCGCGTTTTTCTGCCGTAGCTCTTCCTCAAGCTGTTTAAGGCCGGTAATCTCCGTGAAGGTGCCGTACCATTTGTAGATCTGCCCCTGGGCGTTAAACAGCGGCACCGACCGGGCCAAAAAGTAAAGCTGGCGGCCATCGGGCTGCAGCAGGCGAAACTGCGCTTGATAGGGCGATTGGGCGACCTTAGCCTGCATAAATATCGATTGCAGACTGGCAAAATCCTCCGGGTGGATCACGGTCTGCATCAGCGACCGATCTCGACTTTGCTCTAGGGTAAGCCCGGTGTACTCGCTCCAGCGGTCGTTGAGAAACTCAAACTGACCGTCGGCCCCCGCTACCCAGACAATTTGCGGCATCAGGTTAGCCAACTGGCGAAACTCAGCTTCATTCTGGCGGAGATGCTGCACGGCACGGATGTGCTCAATTAGGGGCCAGAGCCGGGCCGCGACCTCTTGCAGTAGCACCACCTGATCGGGCCGCCAGTTTTGGGACGTTCTGGAGGTGATTACCAATAGCGCTAGCCAGCGCCCCTCATAAAGACAGGGAATGCCCAAAAATGCCCCGACGTCTATTGCTGTAAACCGATGGGCAAAGGAGGCCGTATCGGGAAAGGTAGCCACATCTGAGACTACCGCCGGTTGATTGGCGTGGTACCGATCAATCAACTCGGGCGGCATAAACTCTGATAGGCGGTATTCCTCAACCAGGCTGGGTATATTGGCCTGCCGTCGCCATTCTTGATCAACGACGGCAATATCCTCGGGCAGGTTGACAGTGTGCCACAGGCAGCAATCCACGTCGAGATATTCACCCAGGCGGCTAACCACTTCCTTGATCATCGCCTCAGCGGTAGAAAGCTGGCGTAGCTGAGTTTCAAGCTGGCTGACAAATCGCTCATTAAGTTCAGCCCGTTTGCGCTCCGTAATGTTGTAAGACAGGGCTAAAACAGCATCCACTTCGTCCCGTAGGCCATATAGGGGAACCCAATGGGTAATGTAGTAGCAATTGTGGCTAAAATGCTCCCAACTAGACGGTTTACCCCTGAGCGCTTGGCGGTAGTAAGGCTCATAGTCGTTAGCCAAGGCGGGTTCCAGTGCTTCCCAGAGGGTCTTGCCCAAAAAGTATTCAGGGGTTAGGCCCACGTCTTCAAGCGCTTTGCCAGCGGCCAACCGATAGCGTAGCGCCCGATCCACAACGAAGGCGGCCCCATTCGGCAAGTTCGCCACAACTGCCTGTAACCTTTGGTCGCTTTGCCTGAGGGCGGCTTCGGCTTGTTCACGAATAGCTAAATCAATTTTTGCCTGTCTTAGGGCGCTGTATCGAGCCTGATTTAGCCCACTGATTAGCACAGTGGCCAGGGCAAACACCACGAGCTGTAAAACGGTCTTGGGGCCATTAACTTGAAACGAATAGTAGGGCTCAAATAAAAAATAGTTAATAGCCAGGGTAGACAGGGCCGTAGCTAAAAGGCCCGGCCCCAACCCCCCGAGCCAGGCACTAGCCATGACGGCCATAAAGAACAACGACGATGGGGTTGGCTCTAACCATGAACCCAGGGCTAGCGTAATCGCCAGGGCCAGCGCCACAGAGAACACCGCTAGACCATAGTAAAGTAGCGGCCTGCTGTGGTTTTTCACCATAGCTCTCCTTCGCCCTAAAGCCGCGTTAAACTCATTTTTAGACATTGAGTATCTCTCTACTCGGGGTCATTGGCCGAAGACGCTTAAGGGATATGAGCCCGAACCTTTGGCCAGTAGCCCACTCAGCCAATTATCATCGGTCACTGCCACGGGTGTCATGCTTGCCAGTTGGTTGAGATGTAGCTGGTTTCCTACCATCAGGGCTAATGGTTTATTCAGAGTTTAAATCTAATTTTCTTAACGCAGACTCTAGGTCAATTTTAAAATATTGGCCTAGGGTTAAAGCACAAAGGCAGAATGAGAACTTTAAGCCAAACGCTACTCTCCGCCTATGCAAATAGGTGGCTTTTTCCTGCCTCGGGAAATTATTAAAATTAGTCAGCCTGGATCTTTGACATTCTCAACACGAATGGTAGAA
>DAIUJR010000042.1:0-54045 GCA_036848635.1 Nodosilinea sp. CTOTU7336 | reverse complement strand
GTGTTAAACCGCTGCTCGACCGTGTTAAACCGCTGCTCGACCGTGTTAAACCGCTCTTCGACATCGGCGGTAAGCTTATCCACATCGGCGGTGAGCTTGTTCACATCGGTGGTGAACTTGTCAGACAGCCTCTGAATTTGATCGGATATGCCCTGGAGAGTCGGCTCTGGGGTTGACATGGCAGTCATCGGCTCAGGCAGAAAACAGTGTCCCTAGCATTCCCATGATACCGTTAGGTACTAAACCCTATAGTCTGGCCTAAACTGCCAGGAACTGCTGAATAATATCGTTGGTCAGCTCACGGGTTGGCCCTGAGGCAACAATGCCGCCCTTTTGCATGGCGTAGTAATAGTCGGCCTGGCGTACAAAGTGCAGATGCTGTTCCACCAGCAGCACGGAAATACCGGTGGTCTTAATAATCTGCTTGACCGCTGCTTCAATGTCGAGAATGATCGAGGGCTGAATGCCCTCCGTCGGCTCGTCGAGCACCAGCAGCTTGGGCTGGCCCATAATGGCGCGGGCAATGGCGAGCTGCTGCTGCTGGCCACCGCTAAGGTCGCCCCCCATGCGGCCCAGCATGGTTTTCAGCACCGGGAACAGCTCAAAAATTGAGTCTGGAATTTCCTGGCTGACCTTGCCCCGGCTGCCCAGGGCCTCCTGGCCGATGATCAGGTTCTCGCGCACGGTCAGCCGGGGAATCACTTCCCGCCCCTGGGGCACATAGCCAATACCCATTCTGGCTCGCCGGTCGGGGGGAAAGCCGGTAATCGACTGCCCCTCAAAACGAATGTCGCCCCGACGGGGGCGCAGCAGGCCCATGATGTTTTTCAGCAAGGTGGTTTTGCCTACGCCGTTGCGGCCAATCAGGCAGACCATCTGGCCCTTGGGCACGGTTAAGTTCACATCCCGCAAAATATGACTCTCGCCGTAGTAGAAGTTCAGGTCAGAAATTTCCACCATGGGGGCGGTGAGGGGGTCTTGGTAGGTGGGGGGGGTGGCGGTGGTAGTGGTCATGGGGGATGGGTGAGGGGGGATGGGTGCTTTAAGGAACCGGATTTCTTTTAGGAAGAGGCATGAGCTCTGGCGGTGAACACCCCAACCCGATGCCGTAAGTTTGGTGCTGTCTGAGACTATTCTTGGGCCAGGTTCTCCAGCGCCGCGGCTTCTAACCGGCTGACGGTTTCGGGGGGCAGATTTAGCAGGCTGAGGAGTTTTTGGTAGACGATGGCTTCGGTCTGGTTAATCTGGTTCGAGCTAATCACCTCGTAGCTCAGGGTTAGGGCTTGCTCGCGCTGGGCCGGGGTTTCGAGCTGGGGTACCAGTTCTTCTAACGGTAGCTCTTTGGCGAGGAGGTTTTTCAGGTCTTCGCGCAGGCTGGCCTCTTCGTCGGGGTTATGGGCAAACTTGCGGCTGAGGCGGTCGAGAATTACCTGCTGCTGCACGGGGGCAAAGTTATCGTCGGCCCAAGCCATGGTGGCGGCGATGCGCAGCAGCAGTAGCTGGTCAGCGGTGAGAGTGGTTTCTTTACCCAGGTAGACCTCGATCACACGGGGGTCGTTTTGTACCTCGTCCATGGTGCCTTCGCAGAGCACGTGGCCCTCGTGGAGTACGGTAACCTGGCGGGCGATCTGGCGCACAAACTCCATGTCGTGCTCAATGACTACAATGGAGTGGCTCTCGGCCAGGGACATGAGCAGCCTGCCGGTCTGCTCGGTTTCTTCGTCGGTAAGGCCCGCCACCGGCTCATCCACTAGCAGCAAATCGGGGGATTGGGCGACTAACATACCGATTTCGAGCCACTGCTTTTCGCCGTGGGAGAGCAGCGCAGCGGGGATATCGGCTTTTTGGTCGAGGCCGATGGTTTCCAACAGACCGCCGACGGTACGCTTCTCGGCGGTGGGGGGCTTTTTAAACAGGGTGGGGAAGACGTTTTTGTTGCGGTTGCAGGACAGATCTAGATTTTCTCGGGGGGTAAGGTTGAGGTACACCCTGGGGGTTTGGAACTTGCGGCCAATGCCCATGCGGGCGATCTGGTGTTCTTTGTACTTACGCAGGTCTTGGCCTTTGAAGTAGGCGACTCCTTCGGTGGGCTTGGTTTTGCCGGTGATGACGTCGAGGAAGGTGGTTTTACCGGCACCGTTGGGGCCGATGATCACCCGTAGCTCGCCCTCATCCATGCTGAAGTTGAGGTTTCTCAGCGCCTTGAAACCGTCAAAGCTGACGGTAACGTCTTGAATGTCGAGGACTTTGGTGCTCACGGGGAGAATCTCCTGGCGGGGTGAGGTAGCTGTTAGCTGGGGGGTGAGCGGTGCACCCCTACTGGCTTGGGATCGGGTTATGGGGCATTGCGGCGCTTGGGATGGGGTTATGGGGCATTGCGGCGCTAATGCACCCTACGGTGAGGGGCGGTGGGTGATAGGGGTTATTTTTCAGCGAGTTCGGCGGGTTCGGGGAGGGTGGCGGCGATTTCTGCTTCGTTCAGGTAGACGGTGGGGCTGGGGGTCAGGCCCAGGGTGCGGGTTAAGGCTGGGCCAAACTGGCGGCGGCCCCAGCCGATGATGCCGTCGGGCAGGGCGGTAACCACAATCAAGAACAGCGCCCCCTGGAAGAACAGCCAGATATCGGGAAACTTCTCGCTCAGCAGGCTACGGGCCATGTTCACCAGTACTGCTCCGAGAATCGCCCCCACCAGCGTGGCCCGTCCGCCCACGGCGACCCAAATTACCATCTCAATGGAGAAGGCAATATCCATGGCCTGGGGGGAGATAATACCAGATTGAACGGTGTAGAGCGCCCCGGCAATACCCGCGATCGCCCCCGACACCGCAAACACCAGAACCTTGTAGGCCGTGGGATCGTAGCCCGAAAACCGCACCCGGTTTTCGTCGTCGCGAATGGCCACCAGTATGCGGCCAAAGCGCCCGCTGGTAAGCCACCGGCAAAGAGCGTAGGCCAGCACCAGACAAATAACGGTAGTGATATAAAAAGTCGTCTGCATAGTCGGGGTGCCGACCTCCTGGCCCATAAATACCGAGGTGGAGGTCTTGAGGCCGTTGGTGCCGTTAATCAGCTTCTGCTGGCCGTTGAAGAAATTAAAAAACACCACCAGGGCGGCCTGGGTCAAGATAGAAAAGTACACCCCCCGAATCCGGTTACGAAAGACCAGGTAACCCAGCAGCCCAGCCACAATGCCGGGAATCAGCACCATGGCCAGCAGGGTAAACGGAAACGAGCTAAAGGGCTGCCAGAACCAGGGCAGCTCCGTCACCCCATAGAGACCAAAGAATTCCGGCAGCTGTCCCTCGCCTAGGGTATTAAGCTCCAGGTACATGGCAAAGGCATAGCCCCCCAGGGCAAAGAAAATGCCGTGGCCCAGGCTCAGCAGGCCGGTGAAGCCCCAGATTAAATCAATGCCTAACGCCACAATGGCCAGGGCTAAAAACCGCCCCAGCAGACCAATGCGAAAGCCCGACAGCACCAGCGGCATGATCAACAGCAGAATCAGCATCACTGCCGCCACGGCGACCACCTCGATCAGTAGCTTGCGCTTTTGGCTGGCTTTGACCGCCCGGCGGGGGGGTATAGTTGCATCCAAAGTCATTGTGATAAACCAGTCATGGGGCTAAACTTCGACCGAACGACCCTTCTGCGGAAATAGCCCGGCGGGCCGCACCTGCAGGAAGGCGATAATTAAAATAAATACCATCACCTTGGCCATGCTAGTGGTGGCAAAGAACGTAAATAAGTCAATGATCGGCTGAAAAAACGGCGTAGGCGGAAACATCAGCGCCAGGGTACCCGACCCAATCAGATAGGTGGCAATGCCGATCACTAGCGCCGCCACAATGCTGCCCACCAGCTTGCCAACGCCGCCCACCACCACCACCATGAAGGCATCGACGATATAGTTTGCGCCCAGGTTAGGGCCGACGGAGCCGAGCAGCGTCACCGCAAACCCGGCGATGCCGGCCAGCCCCGAACCCAGGGCAAAGGTGAGGGCATCGACCCGCTCGGTGGGAATGCCCAGGCAGGCACTCATGCCCCGGTTTTGAGTCACCGAGCGCATCCGCAGACCCCAGGCAGTACCGTTGAGGAACCAGTAGACGGCGATTACGCAAAGAATGGTCAAGGCAATAATAAATAGACGTGCGTAGGGGAACTGGAGGGTGGTGCCGATACTAACCCCACCCCGCAGCCAACTGGGGGGCGTAACATCGACATTTTGGGCCCCGAACCAAGGCCGTACAAACTTGGTGCTGCCGCCGTTTTGCACTAGAAAACCAGCCAGGGCGGCAATTGCCACCGACAGCCCCAAAAAGGTTGGGTTCGCCCATGACCGAATCTGATCCCAGTCGGTGTAGCGGGTGAGCACCCAGCGACCAATAAAAAACAGAGCGGCAAAGATTACCAGACCAATGGCCATCGGCCAGTTAACGCTGCGGATAAACTGCCGCAGAATTAGGCTTACGCCCCAGGTGGCCAGCAGGGTTTCTAGGGGCCGCCCGTAAAGGTAGCGAATGACACTGCGTTCAAGCAAAAGGCCAATCAGCGCCGCCACCAAAAAGGCCAGGGGCAGGGCCGCAAAGATATAGGTTTCTGAAGCCCAAGGCCCCATGCCTTTAGCAATGTTTTGCACCACAAAGGTAGTGTAGGCCCCAAACATCATCAATTCGCCATGGGCCAGGTTGATCACCCCCATCAGGCCGAATACAATGGCCAACCCTAACGCCACAATCAACAGCACCGCACCAATACTAATGCCGTTAAACAGGGCACTAATTAAGCCTTCTAGCACAGTCTTTACCCTTTTTAGAACAACGTCAGGAGGTGACTCAAATTAATCGGCATTCTGATCGCCGCACAGAAATGTTCTCTGGGATTCAGAACTACGTTTAATTAGGTTGCTGTACTTACTAGGCTAAGTTCAGCTGATAATCTGGAACTTTTTTAAGCCAAAATCGCTCCTTGCACTGAGGAGAGCCTGGTTGACTGACAAAACTCTTGAGACTCTCATTCTGCCGTAGGTTGAGTTAACGCTAGCGCAACCCAACAAAACCGTTACTGATGTTGGATTACCCGGCGGGAAGCCAGCTACGTCGCCTCAACCCAACCTACGCGAGAAACTTTTGTCAGTCAACCAAAAGGAGAGCTCTCCATCTCTAAATACAGTAAAAATACTAGAGGTTACCTAGGCTTAGAAATGTTCATTACTAACAACTTTGATGCACCAGAAGTTCTGATGCACCAATAGGTTGCGGTTCTTAAGCATGTTTCTCTGTAAGTCTTGAGGGTACAGCTAGCTCTACCCTCAAGACCTTGAACGCAAATAGGTTGTCTCAAGCGAGACCAGCCCTAAGCCTGGAACTTGCCACCCTTGTTGGGGTCAGACCAGTCGCAGGCGAAGCCCTTGGTCTCAGGCACAAACTGGTTCCAAGGCACGGGGTCAACGGGGCCTTCGGTCGCCCAGACAATGTCAAACTGGCCATCATCGCGCACTTCGCCGATGCGCACTGTCTTCGACAGGTGGTGGTTAGCATTCATGGTTACTGGCCCTCCGGGAGCCGCCATCTCTTGGCCATAGGCGGCCGTCCGCACCTCAGGAATATCCGTGGTACCCGCGGCTTCTACTGCCTGCTTCCAGAGATAGACCATGATGTAGGCGGCTTCCATCGGGTCGTTGGTGACTCGGTCATCGCCAAACTCAGCCTTAAAGTCGGCTACCCACTTTTCGTTTTCGGGGCTTTCGACGGTTTGGAAGTAGTTCCAGGAGGCCAGGTGACCCACCAGAAACTCGCTGCCAATTTGACGAACTTCCTCTTCGGCCACGCTCACCGACATCACCGGGTACTGATCAGGGGTCATGCCCGCCCCCTGGAGTTGCTTGAAGAAGGCGACGTTGCTGTCGCCGTTAAGGCTATTGAAGATGACGCCCCCGTTGGGCAAGGCTGCTTTGATCTTAGTAATGATCGGGGTAACTTCGGTGTTGCCCAGGGGCAGATAGTCTTCGCCCACGGTGTTGCCCCCGCTGGCCTTGAGCTGCTCTTTAATAATGGTATTGGCGGTACGGGGGAAAACATAGTCAGACCCGACCAGGAAGAAGTCTTTGCCCTTATTTTCCAGCAGCCAATCGACGGCGGGCTCAATTTGCTGATTAGGGGCCGCTCCGGTGTAGAAAATGTTTTTAGAGCACTCTTGGCCTTCGTACTGTACGGGGTACCACAACATGTGGTCTTTCGATTCGAACACTGGCAGAACAGCTTTACGGCTGGCGGAGGTCCAGCAGCCAAACACCACGGCTACCTGGTCTTGGTCAATCAGCTTCTCGGCTTTTTCGGCAAAGGTTGGCCAGTCAGAGGCCCCGTCCTCGGTGACGGCCTCGATTTGCTTGCCGAGCACCCCGCCAGCGGCGTTAATTTCTTTAATGGCCAGCATTTCCGCGTCAACCACCGTCGTTTCACTAATGGCCATGGTGCCACTGAGGGAGTGAAGAATGCCTACCTTGATAGTATCGCCGCTGGGGGCTGCCGCCGTATCGGTGCCGCCGTCGGTGGTTTCTGTACCTGCATCACTCGTGGTAGTTGAGCCGCCACAGGCTTTTAGCAACATGGAGGTGCCTAGGGTGGCAGACCCGTAGACCAAAAACTTACGTCGATTAAACCGAGTTACCATTCAACCTTGCTCCTGACTCGTTAATGAAAGAATTCAACCGTGAGTTCACTTAAACCTTCAGAGTGGATATTAAAGTTAGTGATTCGAGGTAAGTGTATCGTAGGACACAAAATACTTCAACTTTACTTGAACTGCTGGACATTTAGCTGCAATCAGGGAAATTTTGCAGGTGTCCTGAGGTTGGGCGATCTGCGTCAGCGGGAATTGGCATTGGCGTATCTGATGGTTAGCCGATTTAAAGGGCCTGCGGGGCAATCAGCCTGCAGCCGGGGGCAGCAGCGGGCTGGCGTGGTGCTGAATAAAGTGGATGATATCCGCCAGCCCCACCTGGGTCTTGAGATTGGTAAAGCCAAAGGGACGATCGCCGCGCATCGCCTTAGCATCTCGCGCCATAATCCCCAGGTCGGCTCCTACCATTGGAGCCAGGTCGATTTTATTAATCACTAGAAAGTCAGATTTAGTGATGCCAGGGCCGCCCTTGCGAGGAATCTTATCCCCCGCCGCCACGTCGATGACGTAGAGGGTTAAATCCACCAGTTCGGGGCTAAAGGTAGAAGCCAGGTTGTCGCCGCCGCTTTCCACAAAGACTAAATCGAGGGGGTTGAAGCGGGCTTCTAGATCCTCGATTGCCACCAGGTTCATTGAGGCATCTTCGCGGATGGCGGTATGGGGGCAGCCGCCGGTTTCCACCCCAACAATGCGGTCGGGGCTGAGGGCCTGGCTGCGCACCAGGAACTGGGCATCTTCCTGGGTGTAAATATCGTTGGTGACCACGGCGATGGAGTAGCGATCGCGCAGCGCCTTACACAAGCTATCCACCAGGGCAGTTTTGCCGGAGCCCACTGGCCCCGCCACCCCAACGCGAAAGGGGGTCATAGGCTTCGTCTAAAATAGGATGTTGCGTATCTTACCGCCTTCAGCCCCCAGGTAGAAGGTGTAGGGGTACGGCGTTACCCTGAAAACACTGACCCCGTTGCCAGCATACAGATGCCAGAGATCTACTGTCGGGTGGGCAAGATTTATTGATCGCTGGCTGCTTAGGTTAGAGCCGAGGGCTGAGGAGGAGAACGTTGTTATGGCGGTTCTCATGGGACTGAGGTGTATTGTTGCGAAGATCTAATTCCCCCAACCTCTTGCAGTCACAGGTTCACTCGATATCCACCTGATTAAGGGGGGCAGGGGGGATCCTGCAAACGTATCTCACCAGTTTGGGAATTGCTATACCATCGTTCTGAGCCGCTGAAAATCCTGGTATTCTCTAGGTGAGAGGCCAATTAGGGCAGGCTATCTACATTCAGACATCGACAACAATGCTTTGAACTCCACGCAGGAGCAAAGCTGGGGAATAAGGACTAATATCCCTAAACTACCCCCATGGCGCTAAATAGCACCAAATCCACTGTTTTACGCTTGGAGCCGCTGTAAAAGTTTGTTACTCTTTGGGGATAACAAATGTCCATGATTTACTCAAAAGTTTGATAAGGATATATTCCCCAAAGCATGATCAGAAACTTAAGGGGTAACTACCGACTGTTGCTGTGGGCGTTGGCAGCTAGTTTAATTCCTCCCATTACATTTTTAGTCGCTTCTTTTTTTCACGACATGGCCAGCACTAACGCCTCACTCAGGGCCTCAGTCACCCAGGGGGCTCGGCGCATAGATATTTTATTGAATAGTGCCGAGCGAGTGCTAAGGGATGTTGAACAGGATATTAACCCGGATGATCCTACGGCGCTTGTCAAGCTGCAAAGGATAGTTTATGACAACCCACAATTTAGAGAAGTTGGCATTATTAATAGCGTCGGATTTTTGACTTTAAGCAGCCTTGGCAAAGTCAATCCTCCAGTCTTTATTCAGCCTGAACATCGCTCTGATCCTCAGAACAGGTCTTTGCAGATTATTGGCCCAAAGAAAACAGTCTTGGCTTCAGAAGATTCGATTATTCTGAGCCTGCCAACGGTAGGTCAAGGAGAAGTAAACCTACTGGTGCATCCTCTGATTTTGACCACGGAATGGGGGCTTTTACGACCACCAGACCTGGGGCCAGATGGGTTTTTGGCCTACGTCAACACCGCCAATGGCGAAATTTTAGCCAGCAGTGGAGAAGTACCTTCCTACGAAATTCTTCAGCAGAGCGCCACAGCGGGGCAGATTCGCGTCGCTCAAGCCTCCCAGAATGGTGATGTGCTGGTGATTGGTGAAGTGCCAAGCAGCTGGGCCTTACGCAATTGGAAACACGAACTGCTGCTGATGGTGCCGATTACCATCTTGTCTAGTGGAGCGCTGATGGCCCTGGCCCTGCGGTTGCTCCAGCGGAGCCAGGGCCTAGACCATGACCTTAGCATTGGCTTCAAAAACGAAGAATTGGTGATTCACTATCAACCGATTAATGATCTGCAAACGGGTGATTGCGTGGGTTGCGAAGCACTACTGCGCTGGTACCATCCTGAACAGGGGGTATTGCCCCCTGGGTTATTTATCCCCATTGCTGAAAAAACCGGGTTAATTAATGAAATTGGAGAATGGCTGATTAAGAAAATCGTGATGGAAAAAGCTAGCCTTTATGAGCGATTTCCAAAGCTATATACTTCCATTAATGTTTCTCCAAATCAGCTCAGCTCCGGTAGCTTAGATAGGATTATTTCATGGTTATTAGAAACCGATCTATGTAGGCCAGATCGGTTTGTTTTTGAAGTTACCGAAACCATTCAGGTCTTAAAATCGGGAACTAACACTTCAGATACCCTGGCTCGACTCCGCACCTTGGGGGCACGGATTGCCCTGGATGATTTTGGCCAGGGATATTCGAGTCTGAGCTACTTACACCAGTTTGATATTGACCAGTTAAAAATTGATCGTTTTTATGTGGATTCTATCCATAAAGACAATCAGGTCACCGAAATTATGGAAACCATTATTGAACTGGGTCATCGGTTAGGGTTTACCTTTGTGGCAGAAGGCATTGAAACCGAAGAACAGCATCAGTTTCTTAGAGATCGCGGTGTTCAGTATGGCCAGGGCTGGCTGTTTTCAAGACCGCTGCCGATTCGAGAACTAGAGCAGTACTTTATTGAACACCGGCCTCCTGAAGAGACCTAAAGTTTAAGCGTATGGCTAGCTGCGACTTCGCTCTACTGGCTGCGACGCAGTCGGCAGAGTGAAGTCAATAGCTAGCCGCTGTAGCATGGTTTAGCACAGCGTAACCCATGCTGGGCAAGGCTTTGATGCGTTACGACTGCACCTGACGCATTCTGCACATGATTCTACCGATCTACTACCGATCTACGATACCCGCGAGCTAAGCGCCGCCAAAGTTAACGACGACGGGAGGGCTGATCGCCCATCAGCCCCAACATTGGCCCCAAGATCAGGCCAAAGATAAACCCGCCGGAATGGGCCCAGTAGGCTACTCCCCCCGCGCCGACGTTAGCTTCGACATTGAGGCTGATGAGGCTAAAAAAGGTCTGCTGCAAAAACCAAAACCCTAAGAAAACCAGCGCTGGAATGCGAATAGTTGTGAAAAAGATGATTAGCGGCAGCAAGACTACAATTTGCGCCCTGGGGAAGCGCAGAATGTAAGCACCCATAATCCCAGCAATCGCCCCGCTAGCCCCAATGGTAGGAATCGTCGAGAGGGGGTCGATCATCCACTGGGCCAGCCCCGCCAGGGCACCGCAGCCCAGGTAAAACAGCAAAAACCGAACGTGCCCCAGCTTGTCTTCGATGTTGTTGCCAAAGACCCACAGGTAGAGCAGATTGCCGCCGATATGAAAAAACCCCCCGTGCAGAAATTGAGAAGACAGCAGGGTAACCCACTCTTGCAGGGGTGCTTCCATGGCGCCCCTAAAGCTGGCGCTGAGCTGGCTGGGCACAATCGCAAAGGCATCGAAAAAGCGATCTAACCCCTGAGGGGAAAGATTAAGCTGAAACAAAAATATGGCGATATTAAGACTAATGAGCCCGTAGGTCACCACCGGGGTAATGGTGATGGGATTATTATCGCGGAGGGGAACCACAAGCCCAGACCAGGAAGAGAATAGTTTTATTCTAAAGAAATTAGTTGGTGGACAGGGTCTCCAGGAGGCCGCTATCGCCATCCAGTCGGGCCAGAATGCCCACCGGCAGGGCGGCGTTTTCGCCATCGTGGCCAATGGGCAGCCCCGAGACAACGGGCAGGCCGAGGTCACCCAGGCGATCGCGCAGCACCTCCTCCACCGTCAAGCTTGGCCCCGCTGAAGTCGGTTCGCAGCGGCTGAACCGGCCCAGGGCAATGCCCTTCAGCCGGTCGAATTTGCCCATCAGCCGCCAGTGGGTGAGCATGCGGTCAACTCGGTAGGGCGCTTCGGTAACATCCTCAAGAACCAGAATGGCACCGGTGAGGTCGGGTTCGTGGGCGGTGCCCAGCAGGTGGGTAGCCACGGTCAGGTTGGCAGGCAGCAGCCACCCCGTTACGCCGCCGCCACCCCATCCCTCGCCTTGCAGCGGCGACAGCGACTGCCCCATCACTAGATTCTTCAGCCGCTGCTGCGACCAGGGGGGCTCAGCGGCTAGAGTCGTCAACAGCGGCCCGTGTACTCCCACAATGCCCTGCCGAGCCAGGCTCCATAGCAAGCTAGTAATATCCGAAAACCCAATCAGCCATTTTTGGGGCTGCGGTCTGGGCCATAACCACGATTCCAGCAGCCGGGTGCCCCCGTAGCCGCCCCTGGCGCAGAGAATGCCCCGACAGGCGGGGTCAGCCAGGGCATTGGCTAGTTGAACGCGACGGTGTTGGTCAGTTCCAGCCAGGTATCCCCACTGCGCCTGCACGGCGGAATCTACCACCACCTCAAAGCCCCAGCTACGCCAGAGGTCGATGCCCTGCTGAAACATCTCCAGTTCCCGCAGGGCACCACTGGGGGCAATTACCCTGAGCCGATCGCCGGGTTGGAGGGGGGCAGGATAGGCGCAGCGGTTTAGCCTGTCTTGACTGTGGGTGTTTATGACCATGGTGCCGGATTCGTAGCGGAGTCACCCCGCGGCCTGTATCGGCCATGGCGAGTTTCTCCATTCCTTTGGGTTACTTCGCTATACTTGTAAATAAATTGTTACAAAAATAAAATCATGGTTAATCAACCCAATTCCGCCAAGTCCCCGATTTGGGGCTTCACCGCCGATGCAGAAAGCCTTAACGGTCGTCTGGCCATGCTGGGCTTTGCCATTGCGATCGCCATTGAACTGCTCAGTGGTCAGGGGGTGCTGCATTTTCTCAATCTGATTTAGGTGGGATGGGGAATTAAGCTATCGGGTATTCGGTATCCGGTGCCGGGTTTCAGTTAAAAACCACCGGAAACGTCCGGTAGGCAAGGGCTAAAGGAATCACGTTGAAATGGGCTGGATTCCCGCGCAGGCGGGAATGACAGGGTAAGTTCTTGGCTAGCAATCTCCCCAAAACCCGATACCTCAGACCCAATACCCAATACCCAATACCCAAACCCCCATACCGTTACCTGATATCCGATACCTGCGACCCAAAATCCGACACCTGAAACCCGACACCTCAGACCCGACACCCGATACCTCAGACCCGATACCTACCCCGCCTCTAAAACACTTGCCAGCAAAGCCTTTTGAGCGTGCATACGGTTCTCGGCCTGATCCCAGACCCGCGAAGCCTTGCCCTCAATCACCTCGTGGGTAATCTCTTCGCCCCGGTGGGCGGGCAGGCAGTGGAGCACGATGGCCTCTGGGCTGGCCTGGTGCAGCAAAGCCTGGTTCACCTGGTAGGGCTGAAACACCGGCAGGCGCTGATCGGCTAGAGACTCTTGCCCCATGCTGGCCCACACGTCGGTATAGAGCACCTGAGCACCCTTGACCGCCGCTTCGGCATCTTCGGTAATTAGCACCTGGCCGCCGTTCACCATAAGCTGCCGAGCTTGCTCGACGATGGCTGGGTCGGGGGCATAGCCTGCCGGGGAGGCAACACACACGTTCATCCCCGCTAGGGCACAGCCCAGCATGAGGGAGTGGGCAACGTTGTTACCATCCCCCAGGTAAGTCAGGGTTAGCCCTCGGAGGTTCCCGAACGCTTCTTGGATGGTGAGCAGGTCTGCCAGAATTTGGCAGGGGTGCTCCAAATCGGTCAGGGCGTTGATGACGGGCATGGTGGCATAGTCGGCAAACTCCTGAACCTCGGCCTGGTCAAAGGTGCGAATGGCCACGACGTCTAGATACCGATCGAGCACCCTGGCGGTGTCGCTGGTGGGTTCTCCCCGACTGACCTGGGTAACCCCGGCGTGGAGGTCGAGCACCTGGCCCCCGAGCTGGTACATGGCCACCGAAAAGCTCACGCGAGTGCGGGTCGAAGCCTTACGAAACAGCAGGCCCAGAACTTTTTGGGGAAACTGGGGATGGCTTTTTCCGGCCTTAAGCTGCGCCGCCAACTCAAGCAGCCCGGCGAGTTCATCGGCACTGAGATCGCTGAGGCTAAGGAGGTCTCTTCCGCTTAACGATGTCATGGGGCGTTTCTGCGTTCAGGATAAAAAAAGACCTTAGCAGATTATGGGAAAGCCGCTTCCAGGATTTGTATCAAGGGGGGCAAAATAAACGGCTAGCCCGGGCCGCTTGGCGACGGTGGTAAGGGGCACACCGGCCCTTTAGCGGCCGCGTCACTGATTTGGGATAGGAACACTGGGGTAAAAAACATCCGGGTGAGGGGGCAGGAGCTAGAATAGGGAGCTAATTGGGTTATCCGGTTTTGAATTTTGATAGGGGGCTGAATTTCTCAATGCGGCCTGACTAAGGCTCATTCGGGTACGCCAACCTGGTCAGGCTGAACTATCCTGACTACAAAACTATCCGCACCCCATCCGCACTCGAAAGGAAGTTCCTGAACGGAAAATACCCCACAGAGAACTGGCTCAGGGTCTGGATGCCCGCCTAGGCGGGCATGGCAGGTTATATTGATAACCAGAAACTGCCTGGGTTCGATATCGGTGTAATTACGGTTGGCAGGCCTCAGCCAGTCCTTAGAGTAAAGCTCTCACCTTAAAATAGTTCGTTTTGTATTGACTCAGCCCTCCTATGATTAGCGCGGTTGTTCCTCCCCAGCCCTTACCCCAGCCTCCGGCCCCGGTTTTAGCGGCGGGTGCAGTACGACAGATGGCGGCAGCGGGCTACTTTCGGGCCATCGCCTTGTGGCTTAATCACCCCCTGGCTCAGCAGGGCATTTTTGTGCAGGTGCAGGCCGACCGCCCCGGCTGTCTGAGGCTGCTGGTTGAGTTTGAGCAACCCCCCATGAAAGAGCGGCTGCTGCGGTTGTTGTGCCACCGCATTTGGCTGCTAAACTCAGAGCTGATCGAAGGTATCCATGTGGTGGCTCGGCCCAGGGGTAGAGCGCGGGTGCTGTGGCAGCAGCGGATCAAAATCGTGACCCCGGCCCTAAAGCGGCAAAAGGCTGTCGCTCCTATGATTTATGCACCCCAGCCTGGCTCACCGCTGCCGCCCCAAATTCACCACCGCCCCCCTAGGGCCTGGGCGCTCTCTGGTCAGCGGCTTAAGGCTTTGAGGGCGTTTGTGCTCACCGGGTCGGCAGTGGCTGCTTTTATCTTCGGCTGTTTGCTAGAAGTAATTACAGCGGGGCCATCGCCGATGCTGCCGTCGTTTACGGGGCGGGCTAACGGGGTAACCCCAGGGGCTGAACTGTCTGGGTTTCGCCCCCCAGCCCTTGCTTCCCGAGGAGAAAACGCCAGGGCGGGCGCGCTGGTAGGCAGCGACTCCGGGGCCGAAGTTTCTCCCCGGCCCACCGTGGTAGATGCGGCCCTGGAGCCGGTAGGGGTCGTGTCGTACCCAAAACCCACACCCGCTCCTCCCGACGAGGTCACTCTGCTGTTTGGGGGAGATATTTCCCTAGACCATCTGGATTACGACCATCTGGAAGCCGAAGGGGGTTTCTTCTCTGAGGTCAATGACTATGCCCAGGCCGATGTGTCGATGGTAAACCTGGCCACGCCCCTGGCTACCGCCGCCACCAATCTGGAAGAAGAGCTGCGCCACCGCACCCGCACCGATGCGGTGAACCTACTGGTTGATAGCGGCGTTGACATCGTCAACCTAACCAACGGGGGCCTGATGCAGTACGGAGCTGAGGGGCTATCCGAAACCCTCACTACCTTAGACAGCAAAGGGCTCTATCGGGTAGGGGCCGGGCGCAACGCCACCGAGGCCCGTCGCCCAGAAATTTTAGACGTCAAGGGCAAGCGCATTGCCTACCTGAGCTATGCCATGGGCGGTAAGGATGCCGCCATCGATACCACCAACCTCAAAGAGCGAGCCGGCAGCCGCGATCAGAGCGTTATCAAGGAACTCGAAAGCTTCAAAACGGCCTCGGCCTTTAAAGATCGGGCGGGCTTTAATGCTCAGACCATGCCCGATATTGTGGCCGACATTCAGGCGTTGCGCTCCGAGGTCGATTGGATTGTGGTCAACTTTCGCTGGGTTGATTACATTGCCGAAGAACCCAACTTTGCCCAAACCAACCTGGCCCGGCTGGCCATTGACCAGGGGGCCGATGTGGTGGTGGGCTACCATCCCACCGTTATTCAGGGGGGCGAAATTTACAAGGGGCGACCGATTGCTTACTCCCTGGGCGACTTTGTCTTTAAGAACGATCAGCCCGTCGAAAACCAAGATTCTGCCATGCTCAAGGTGTCCCTGAAGGATGACCAGATGCAGGTCGAGTTTGTGCCGGTGCGGGTGCGCGACTCGCGCCCCAAGACCCTCACCGGCGAGGCGGGGGAAGCCGTGCTAAATCGCATTGCGGAGTCCTCAGCCCAGTTTGGGCGGCCCATGACCTCGCCCATGGTGCTTGACCTCAAGGCCCCAGAGCCTCCAGCTGCTGCCCCCGTTGACCCCAACAGCCCCTTTCTCTCCCCCGACGGAGTGGATACCCGACCGACGCCGTCCCCCGAGCCCCCAGCCGCTGAGCCGCCAAGCGAGCCTGACCTGGAGGATGCTGGCACCTCGTCCCCGCAGAGCGGAGGCACTTCCCCCAGCCCCGGGGAGGAGATACCCATGGAGCCCTCGCTGGAGGATTTAAAGGACTGGGGCACCAAGCCCTCGTCGCAGCAAAAGGAATTTCAGCCCATTCCCCAGAATCGCTCTGGGGCCGCTACGGGTAGCCTCGATACCTTGCTTCAGCGCAGCCTGAGGCCCCAGTCTAGGCTACCGGTGAGCCATTCGGTGCCACCATCGGCTGCCGTCGGCCCAGCTAGCTCGACTCAGGCTGATCCCTGGGCTGATGCCTTGCCTGCGGTGCCCACTCCAGATCCCGAAGCCTTGCTCCCAGCCCCGACGGCCATCTCCACGCCGACCATCCCACTTGACACTGGTTCTTCTTCTCACCAGCGGCCAGACGGGGCGGCAGGGTCTGGGAATGAATCGGCGCTATCCCCCAGGGCAGCACAGGATGAGGCGGGCTCCGTCTTAACGGCCCAGGTGGCTGACGACAAGGCCGACTTGGGCCAGGGTGAGTCTGGCAATTAACTCCAGCGATGACCTAGCGACCGGGTCGCTTTGGGGCTTAGCCACTGACCTGGGCGGCGAGTGAGAGACCCGGTCTCTTTTCGCCCAATATTGCGTTGTCTGGCGGTTTCGTTGCTACACTCACAGACGACCCATCGCGTTTCATCCATCCTTCATCTATGCTGGAGCGCCGCCGCTACCGTTCACTGCCCCTCAAACAAAAGCGTAGACGCATCCAGCGGCAGGCGACTCAATTGTCGGCATTGTTTGTGGTCTCGCTGCTTGGCAGCACTTTATTGCTGGCGGCCTTTCACAGCGCCAGCGGCTACTGGCAGCAGCCGGTGCTGTTTGCCCAGCGGCCGGTGGGGCAAATTGTCAACCGGGCCGAAGTGGCCACGGGTATTCGCCAAATTCAGACGGCTAATGGTCGCCCCAACCTGGCACCCCTGCCCCTGGCCGAAGAGGTTTGGGAATGCGAGGTCGTCGTCATCGGCGGTACCCTGGGGGGCATAGCCGCAGCCTCCCAGGCCATGAAAACTGGCGTTACCACCTGCGTCATTGAGCTTACTCCCTGGCTGGGGGGGCAGATCAGCTCCCAGGGGGTGTCGGCCATTGATGAATCGCGGGCCATGCGCTGGCGCAATAATTTGTCCCCCAGTTGGGAAGCTTTTAAAGATCTGGTTCGTAGCCAGCCTGTTTACCTGCCCAGTTGGACCGGGCTCCCTCCCCAGGTGCCGGTAACGCGGGTGAATAGCTGCTGGGTAGGGGAGCTGTGCTTTACCCCCAGGGCCGGGGCCACCGCCGCCGAAATGCTGATGCGCCGAGCCGCCCAGAGCGCCCCCCAGAGCCGCTGGGCCACCTCCACGGCGTTTAAAGGGGCCGCCTTTGATGCCACGGGCCGCTACGTCACGGCAGTGTACGGGGTTAAGCGCATTCCCCTTAATTCTGACTATGTGCCAACCGGTCGCCTCTCCCAGGAACTGGAGGAATGGTACGACTGGTCTGACAGCGACACCTACAACAAAATCCCCATTCGCCTACAGCCGCCGCCCGGCAGCCGCATGATTGTGATCGACGCCACCGACACGGGCGAGTTGGTGGGCTGGGCCGGGTTTCCCTATCGACTGGGGTCAGACGCCCAGGCGTTTACCGGCGAAGTCAACGCCCCGGCCAAGGATAACCCCGACTGCACCCAGGCCTACACCTACCCCTTTGTGCTGGCGACCCTCAATGACCGGGGTGAAAGCCTGCGGGAGCTGCAGCAGATTAAGCCAGCTTTTACCAAGGCTGAGCACCGGGGAGAGTTTGATCTAGAAGGGTTTGAGTTTCTCAATGCCGGCAGCGTATTCAACTACCGGCGAATTATCAGCCAGATCCCGGGGTCGTCGAACGTCAACATTACTCGCCCTGGCGAAATGACGCTGATCAACTGGAACAAGGGCAACGACTGGCATTTTATGGATCCTCCCCTGGTGCTGACCGATGACGACATTCGGTTGTCGGGACAAAAGCAAGACTGGCTGGGGGGAATATCCGCCGAGTCTCTCAACTACGGCGAAATCCATGCGCTGATGTTTGCCGACTGGCTAATCGAAACCCAGGCCACGGCCAGGCTGCCCCTAACGCTGATCAAAGGCAAAGATGGACCCCTGGGCACCCAGTCGGGGCTCAGCATGGTGCCCTATATCCGAGAAGGGCGGCGAATTTTGGGTCGCCCCGCCTACGGCCAGGACAGCTTTATGGCCGTAGAAGCCGACCTGCGGGAGGATATGACCGGCGGACGAGACTTTAGCGCCACGGCGGTCGCCCTAGCCCATTACGACATTGATATCCACGGCTGCCGCTATCGCGACGATCGATCCTCCTACGAGGCCTCGGGGGCCAGCATTAAAGAATACGTGGTGCGGCCGCTGCAAATTCCCCTAGAGGCCATCGTGCCCCAGGGGGTCGACAACGTGATAATCGGGGGCAAAAGCATTGCCGTTAGCCACATTGTCAACGGTGTCACCCGGGTGCACTACGGCGAATGGAGCATTGGCGCGGCGGCGGGTAGCACCGCCGGGTGGCTGCTGCGCTACGGCAGACCCTACGATTTGACCCCGGCCCAGATCGTGGTGACTGGGCAAATGCCCGCGCTGCAGGCATTTTTGGTCGAGCAGGGGCTGCGGTTTACCTGGTGAGGCTAGGGTATAGCTACGCCTTAGCCTCTGGGGCGGCCTTTGGCCCATCCACCGCATACACATCGCGCCCTGCCCCCAGGGCAAACCGTAGCGAGTGGGGCAGGTCTTTGCTGGAGGTGGTCATGAAAATGACCATCCCCAACAGGGTCATCAGCCCGGCCAGGCCAAAAATGCCGCGGTAGCTGAGCTGGTCGGCAATGCTGCCAAAGATTGGCCCCGCCAGAGCAATGCCCACGTCAAAGCCGACCATGGCCAGGCCAAAGGTGCGACCGCGATCGCTAGGCCGGGAGCGATCCCCCATCAGCGCCGCAATCATAGGAATCAGCGTACCACCGGCAAAACCATGGATCATCCCCGCCAGCAAAAATAGTGGGGCGCTATCAGCCAGCCAGAACAGGCCCATGGCCAGGCTGTAGATGGCCAGACTGGCGGTAATAAACCGGCCCCGCCCATAGCGGTCTGAGGCGCGGCCCACCACCAGCCGCGAAACAAAGCTGGCCATGGCCGAGGCAGTGTAAATGAGCCCTACATTCAGGGGCACCGCCGCCTCGCGCACATACAGGGGCACAAAGGTGCTGAGGGTGCCAAAGGCCAACCCCACCAGCAGCAGAATGATCGCCGGGATGCGCACCCGCCCCGTGAGTAGTAGGCCCCAAAATATTTCAGGCTGTCCGGCGGTTTGATCCCGAGGTGGGCGCGAGGGTTCCTGAAGAAATCCAATCAGCCCTAGCCCGGTCAGCCCCAACAGCCCCATCGCCAAAAAAGCCACAAAAAAGCCTGAGGCCTCGTAGAGAAAGCCTCCCAACGCCGGGCCGAGGGCTAGCCCAATGGGGTTAACCAGAGTCATGTAGCCAATCAGCTCGCCGCGGTTAGCCGGGGGGGCGAGGTCAACTACCAGGGCGCTGTAGGCCACCACAAAGGCGGCAATGCTGAGGCCATGAAAGGCCCGAATGGCAATTAGCGCCAAAATCGACCCATCCACGGTCAGGGTACGCCCCCCCAGCGCAAGGGGAAACATCCCGTGGGGCAGGGTTTGCACGAGCAGGTAGCCGAAGGGGGCCAGGGCGACAGCGGTGAGGCCAATTACCATGACCACCTTGCGGCCCCGGTCGTCGGCCAGCCGCGACAGGGCCGGGCGCGCTACTAGAAGACCTATGGCAAAGGAGGCCATGACAATGCCAATTTGCTGGCCGCTGCCCCCCAGGGTTTCAATAAACAGGGGCAGGGTGGGCAGCAGCCCCGCTAAACTGGCCCAAAAACACAGCCCCGCCGCAAACAGTACCGCCAGGTTATTGCGCACTGAGGGGCTAAAGGTTGAGAAAATAGTCAAAACAGATTGCTCCCGTCTGAGGCCAACGGTCGGAGGTCACCGTCTCTACCGAACGGCTATTCCAGATTTAATGTAAACAAATGTTGCCGATCTCCACCATAACGCGAACCGCTACTTTTGACTCTACGGGTAGCTACCGCTACAGCCTGGGACGGCAATGGCGGGATGGTGGGCCATTACTGGCGATCCTGATGCTCAACCCCAGCCAGGCCAGCGATACCGCTGATGATCCCACCATTCGACGCTGCATGGGCCTGGCCCATGGTTGGAGATTTGGGGCCATTCAGGTGGTGAATTTATTTGCCTACCGCACCGCCGACCCTCGGCAGCTCAAACAGACCCCAGACCCGATCGGCCCAGACAATGACGCCGCGCTGATCACCGCCGCCGCCCAGGCCGACCGCATCTTGCTGGCCTGGGGTAACCACGGCTGCTTTCAGGAACGGGATGAGGCGGTACTGGCGCTGCTCTCCTCCTACCAGGCGAAATGGTGCTGCATTGACCATAACCGCACCGGGCAGCCACGCCATCCGCTGTATGTGAGGCGAGACGCAGGTTTGACCCGCTGGGATCAAAACCTTTGAGCCAAAAAAACGGGCTGCTGGAGCCCGTCTAAAGATTGCATGGAAGCTAGTGCAGCGTCAAGACTTAATTTGAGAGTTACCACCTTCTGGGAAGCCCGTCGAAAAAGACTTTCGGGAAACGCTAACCCTAAGTCTTAGTGCTGACGCTGCACTAGTCTCAAATTCTAAATCAGCGTCAGTAGGTAAATCAGCGTAAACAGCACGATCCATACCACGTCCACAAAGTGCCAATAGATTTCGGCCATTTCGGGGCCAACATGGGTAACGTCGTTGTAGTGCCCGGCCCGGCGAGATCGCCACAGCACCCCCAAAATCAGCATCAGCCCAATGAACACGTGCAGGCCGTGGAACCCGGTTAGCAGGTAAAAGCAGTTGCTAAACAGGTTGGTTTTGAGGCCGTAGCCCAGGTTCATATACTCATATACCTGACCGGCCAGAAACACCGCCCCCATGGCGGCGGTGATGCCAAACCATTTGCGTAGGCTGCCCAGGTCATTCTGTTTAATCGCCTTGGTACCCAGGTTAATCACCAGGCTGCTCGAAACCAGAATCAAGGTGTTAATGGCGGGCAGCAGCAGCTCCACCTCGGTCTCCTTCGGGGGCCACTCGGCAATGGTGCTGCGAAACACCAAAAACACCGCGAAGAAGCCCGCAAACATGAGAAATTCCGAGCATAGAAACGTCAGCAGGCCGAGCACCCGTAAATCCTGGTGCTCTCCGGGGTGCTCGGCGGCGGAAATGGCCGCTGGGGTGGGGTCGATTGTGCCTTGCATGGTGGTTAGGGGATGAGGGGGTGGATGGGAGGGAGGGGGTGAAGGGTTAATACCCCCTCCCCAGTGGGGTGTAGGCTACTTCGGAATAATCGCCTGCTCCTCTGGCTCCAGTTCATCATAGCGATCCATTCCATAATCGTAAGGCCCGGTCTGTAGCACCGGCAGCACCTCCCAGTTTTCAATCATCGGCGGTGAATCCGTCGTCCACTCTAGGGTCAGCGCATTCCAGGGGTTGGGGCCAGCCTTGGGGCCTCGGCTCCAGCTCCAGAGCACGTTGATATAAAACGGAATCACCGACACCGCCAGAATATAAGCGCCAAGGGTTACGAGCTGGTTCAGGCTGGCAAACTGGGGGTCATACATGGCCACCCGGCGGGGCATGCCCTGTAGCCCCAACGAGTGCATGGGGGTAAAGGTAAGGATGGTGCCGATGAAGGTGAGCACAAAGTGCACCTGGCCCAGGCGCTCGTTCAGCATCCGCCCGGTCATTTTCGGGAACCAGTGATAAACTCCCGCATAGATGCCAAACACCGAACCGCCAAACAGCACGTAATGGAAGTGACCCACCACGTAGTAGGTGTCGTGGACGTGAATGTCAAAGGGCGCGGCGCCTAGGGTGACCCCGCTGAGGCCACCGAACACAAACATCGACAGCAGCCCCACCGCAAACAGCATGGCGGTGGTGTAGCGAATTTTGCCCCCCCACAGGGTGGCCACCCAGCCGAAAATTTTCACCCCCGTTGGCACCGCCACGATCAGCGTTGAGATGGTGAAGAAAATCCGCATCCAGGGGGCGGTGCCGCTGGTAAACATGTGATGTACCCACACGAACAGCCCCACCAGGCAGATGGTCAACGACGAGTAGGCAATCGCCTTGTAGCCAAAGATCGGCTTGCGGGCGTGCACCGGAATCACCTCCGACATGACACCGAAGATGGGCAAAATCATCAGGTACACCGCCGGGTGGGAGTAAAACCAGAACAGGTGCTGGTAGACCACCACGTTGCCCCCGGCATCGGGCTTGAAGAAGGAGGTGCCAAAGTTGATATCAAACAGCAGCAAAACCATCGCCGCCGCCAGCACCGGAGTGGCAAACAGCGCCAGCACCGAGGTGGCCACCATGGCCCAGCAGAACAGCGGCATCTGATCCCACTTCATGCTGGGCACGCGCATTTTCCAGATCGTAACCAGAAAGTTCACCGACCCCAAAATGGAGGAGGTACCCACCAGGACGATGGCCAAAATCCAGAGGGACTGGGCGGCATTGGCGGTAATTTCGCTCAGGGGCGGGTAGGAAGTCCAGCCCGCCTGGGCCCCGCCGAAGTAAAAGCTGGCCATTAGCAGCGCCCCCGCCGGGGGGTTAAGCCAAAAGGCAAGGGCGTTCAGCTTCGGAAAGGCCATGTCCCGCGCCCCTACCATCAGGGGCAGTAGGTAGTTGCCAAAGCCGCCGATGGCCGCTGGCACGATCCACAGAAAGATCATGATTGTGCCGTGGTTGGTCAAAAAGGCGTTGTAGAGGTCGGGGCTGAGGAAGTCAGAGTCGGGGGTGGCCAGTTCGGTGCGCATGAGCACCGCCATGAACCCGCCCACCAGGTAAAACAAAAATGAGGTGACCAGGTACTGAATACCAATCACCTTGTGGTCAACGTTAAAGGTGAAGTAGTCGTACCACTTCCATTTATCAGGGTGGGGGTGGCCCATGGGGGCCTGGGGACGATCGATGGAAATATCGGCTTGAGCCATAGAAAGGGATGCAATAACGTCAGTATGGTTCGATAAGTTAGGAATTCCAGCGATAAAGCAAGGCTCCAGCCAGCGGTGCTGGGAAAGTTCTAGGGATGGTGATGGGCCATCAGCTGGGCCAGCTGAGTCGGACTCACGGTGAGGTCGGGGGTAGCCTCGGCCAGATACTCGGCATCGCTGCGGGCCGCGGGCTGGGTCGCCACGGTGTCGTTAGCGCCTGGCCCCTGGGCAATGCGGCTGGCTACCCAGGCGGCATAGTCTTCAACAGAGTGCACGATCACCTGGGTCCGCATGGCCCCGTGGTAGGCCCCGCACAGCTCAGTACAGACGACCGGATAGGTACCCTCGCGGGTGGCCACAAAGCGAAGCTCAGCGGTTTCACCGGGCAGGGCATCCTGCTTGAGGCGAAACTGGGGTACCCAAAACGAGTGGATCACGTCCTGGGCCTGAATATTGAGCTGCACATCTTGGCCCACGGGCACATGCAGTTCCCCATCGGTAATGTCGGTGTCGGGGTAGCGAAAGATCCAGGCGTACTGCATGCCGGTGACGTTGACGGTGAGGTCAGGCAGGTTGTCGCCCTCCTGGGGAGAGGCCCCAAAGCCATAGACCTGCACCTTGGCATAAATACTGTCGTCCTGGGCCAGTAGCGGGCTAACCACGTCTACCACGGTTTTGGGGGGAGCCATGGCCACCATACTACTGTGACCGTGGTGGCCACCGGGGGTAAAGCCCCCCATTTCCTGAAACACCACCACGCTGTACAGCCCTAAGCCCACCACAATCACGGTGGGAATCGCGGTCCAGAAGGCCTCCAGGGGCAGGTTGCCCTCAATTGGTAAGCCATCAGACTCATCCCCCTGGCGGCGGCGGAACCGCACCATGGAATAAAGAATGGCCCCCTGCACCACGATAAACAGGGCGGTGCCAATGGTGACCATGACGTTAAATAGGTCATCCACCAGGGGGGCTTGTTCCGAGGCTTGAATCGGCAGCAGGTGGTTGTTCTGGCCAAACCACAGGCTAATCAGGGTAACGCCAATACCAAGGATTAAAGTCCAAAACGGGGCGGGAATTTGTTTCATGGCTGGTCTCCACGGGGGAGAGATCAAAACTATCAAAAACTACAATTTAAATCCGGAGGCCAAAAAATCATTGACGTCTCTCTGGCATCCTAAAGCGGAAGTCCAAGAGGGTGGGAAAAACTTTTGATTTACTTCACCTGACGAGGGAACGTAACGCCGAAATGTAAAGCTTTGTAAACGCCCCCGCTGACTTCTGGGGCACCGCTTCAGGGCAGGGTGTAATCCAGGTGCTGAGGGGGAGGGTAGTTCAGGGCGGTACCCCGTCCGCGACCCGGCCCGCGATTAGTCATCACAACTCGGCTGGCTCAGACCTGGCCATGTCCTGGCCCGCCCCGGCAGGGCAATTCGTTTTGGCTAGGCCGCGTCCGCCGATTTGGCCTTTTAGGAATCGGCCCCGGCCGACAGAGCCATAGTTAACGATTTATAACTCACTTGTAAACGAATTATAAGATTGCCTAGAAATACGTTATTTTTGTTTCTTTTTTTTTCTTGTTCCACTGATATCTGGACAGCTGGGTACTTTTAGGTTGGTCCCTAAAAGGTTGTTATTCAAAAGCTTATTTTCCTATGACTTTTTCCTTAGCTTTAGGCCCAGATGATGTTCGTCGAGGCGCCTTGGTCGCCCTCACAGCGCAGTTTGTCAGCCAGGGACATCCGGCTAACTATGCCCAGCACATGGCCACGGCCTCCATTTTTCAGGCTGATTTAGAACTGCGAAATGCGCAGTTTAGTCGACTGTTGGCCTGGCTCAAAGAGAACCATGGCGACGTTTACCCAGACGCCCTGGCACTTTCTGAAGCGGTGCGCCAAGAGTTTGAACAACGCCTAACTCGGTAGCTTAAATATCCCTTTTAGCTAGCCATAGTCTAATGTGCAAACCCTCCCACCTTCAGTCCATGGTTGATTATGCCTAACCCCTCAGCTCAGGTTACTCACTTACTCAGTAATGGCGAAGACTTTCTGGGCCAAGAAAACTATGTCCAGGCCCTGGCTGTCTTTGAAACCGCCCAGGCCCAGGCCCAGCAGATCAATAACCCGGTGGCGGAGGTCTTAGCCCTCCAGCGATTGAGCGGCGTGCACCTAGAGCAGGGCAAGCTGACCCTAGCCATGGAGATGGCCGAGCAAGCCCTAGCCATTGCCCTGCTACAGAATAATGTCCATGCTCTCTACGAGTGCCACCGACTGCTAGCCCAAATTTATAAAGCTACCCTTGATTTTGAACTGGCCCTGAAGCATTTAGAAACCGCAGAATTCATTCGAGATAATATTCTGCGGTCTGGCCCAGGCGGGGCGATGCCGCCTGCTAACATTGCGCCCACCGCCCCGCCCTATCCTGCTCCCCCCGGCTTAGACTACGATGCCTTGCAGGTGCCCATGCTGTTTCGCACCATTGTTGAGCAGGCCAACATTGGCGTGGTCATTTCCCAGGATGGTCACATTGTCTACTGCAACGACTGCCTTCAGCGCTGGTTGGGCTATACCCTAGCAGAACTGCGTAGTTTCGACCTAACAGACTTTGTGCTGCCGTCAGACCGTGACTCGCTGGTACAGTGCCGTCAGACTAAGATCGCCTACGAGGATCAGCCCTGCCAGTACGAAAGCCCGCTGCGTTGCAGGGACGGCTCCCGGCTTCAGGTTGAGTTCCATGAGGCCAACATCGAGTATCGCCATCGCCCGGCGATCTTGACCTTCATGCGCGATGTGACCCAGGCCCGACAAATCGAAGACCAGCTGAAAAAGTCTGAGGCGCAGTACCATAGCCTGTTTGACCAAGTGCCCATTGGCCTCTGCCGCTTTAGTGCCGCAGGGTATCCGGTAGACGCTAATCCAGCCTTAATTAACATATTCGGGTTTGATGACCGAGAAACCTTTCTCGGCACCAATGCCATGACCTACCCGGGCGAAGACAGCCAATGGCAAGACTGCCTGAGTCAGGTTGGCCAACTTAAGTGCTGCGAGCTAAAACTATCCCGGCAGGATGGACGCCATATTTGGGTGCGAGTCAGTGCCCGAGCGGTGTGCAATGCCGATGGACAAACCATCTACTACGAAGGTGCCGTGGAAGACATTACCGAAATTAGAGCGGCCCAGGTGGCCCTGGAGGAACTGGCCATTCGCGACTCCCTAACCCATATTTACAACCGCCGCCATTTCTTTGAAATTGCCCAGCGGGAAATTACCCGCGCCGTGCGCTTTAACCGCCCCCTGACGCTGCTGCTGTTAGATATTGACCACTTTAAGGCCATCAACGACACCTATGGTCACCTGGTCGGCGACAAGGTGTTGCGCGACGTAGTTCGGCGGCTCCACGATAACCTGCGCCAGAGCGACATTCTGGCCCGCTACGGCGGAGAAGAATTCATCCTGCTGCTGCCGGAAACCAATCAGGCCCAGGCCTGGGGCGGAGCTGAGCGGCTGCGAAAGATTATTGCCGCTACCCCCTTTAACGGCAACAGTGGCTCAATTCCGGTGACGGTCAGCATTGGGGCCACCAGCTGGATCAGCGGTGCCGATGGCGAGCGGCCAGACATTAATGACCTGATTAGTAAGGCCGACCAGGCCCTCTATCGGGCTAAGCAGCTAGGTCGCAACCAGGTGCAGGCAGAGGCTGAATACCACAGCTCCTTCTGTACCCAAACGGCCTGCTAATGCCGAATTCTGGTGGGCTGCCCACTCGCCTGGAGGGCGAACTCCTGACTCGGGCCAGGCCATTCGCCCCGGCAGGCCCCAAAAAATGAGGATGCTGCCGTCAAGCAACATCCTCATGGGGGGATAAGATTACCTACCGCCGCTTAGCTGGCAATATAGCCATGCATGGCTGATTTGCGCCGCCGCAGGTGCTTAAGAGCCTGCTGCTCAAGCTGGCGCACCCGCTCCCGGCTGATGTTCATGCGGTTGCCCACCTTGGCCAGGGATAGCTCATTGCCGTCTTCGAGGCCGTAGCGCAGGGTAATCACTTCCTTTTGCTGGGGGGTGAGTTCTGACAGCAGGTTACGGATATCCTGCTTAAGCGACTCTTGGGCGGTGAAGGTTTCGGGGGAAATGCCATCGTCCTCCAGCAGCTCTTGCAGTTCGGTATCCTGGTTGTCGCCAATGCGCACATCCAGGGAAATGGGCTGCCGGGCCATGACCAGAAATTCGCGAATTTGCTTAGGCTCTAGCTCTAGCTCTTCGCCAATTTCCACGGCGTTGGGGCTGCGACCCAGTTTTTGAGATAGCTCCCGCTGCACCCGCTTGATTTTATTCAGCTTCTCGGTGATGTGAATGGGCAGGCGAATGGTGCGCGCCTGCTGGGCGATGGCACGGGTAATGGCCTGACGGATCCACCAGTAGGCGTAGGTTGAAAACTTGTAGCCTTTAGTGGGGTCAAACTTTTCAACGCCGCGCTCCAGGCCCAGGGTGCCTTCCTGAATCAAATCCAGAAACTCCAGGTTGCGCTTCTGATATTTTTTGGCAATGGCCACCACCAGGCGCAGGTTGGCCTCAATCATCTTACGCTTGGCCCGCTCGCCGTTATGCACCTGCTTGGTTAGCTGTTCTTCCGGCAGGCTGGCGGCTTCGGCCCACTCGGTCAGGGAAGGCTCACGCTCTAGGGTTGTGGTTAAACTCTCCTTAAGCTCTAGCAGCGCCATATAGGCCTGTACTTGCTTACCGAAGATAATTTCTTCTTCATGGGTCAGCAAAGGAACGCGCCCAATCTCATGGAGATAGGTTCGTACAGCGTCGGCGCTATAGAGGGGCTTAGTTTTTAACGTACGGGTTTTGGTTTTTGGCATGAATTGACCTCGCCTCCACTGACAATGCTAATAACGCCGGATACCGAATAAAGCTGATGGGGTAGGGGAGCGGATGACGACTCAGCGCCGGTCGCCCCGACTGAGAACCCTACCTAAACGAAAATCTGAACAATTTAGATCATTAAAGACCGCAGCGAGTTGCTAACGGGAGCTTAGAGCCTGCTGCTATTGATACGTTTCAAAGTTAACAACGAACTGTCGAGCCCGAATGAGCTAACCCACACACGCGTCACCCAAGCTCTTGAACGAATCGCCATACCTATCCGCGGCTCGAGAAGGAGGTATAGCCAACAGCTTTTGGGCTAAACTCGTAACCATTATGAGTTGACTCTTCTAGGATATAACAATGCTTTGGTTGCGTAAAGTGCTACAACTTGTAGTGACCCCTAAGACTGACGCTAGTTTAATTTTGTTTCCACTGAGAAAATCATCCCGAAAAAGCTGGCTTAGGTCTGCATCGGATGTTTCAATTTAGCAATCCTGGGGTTGTATCAATGCTTATATTGTGCACCACTAATATTTGAGCCGATTGGGGTTTGCCCCACTGGAAAACCGTACCTCCTATACTATTCAAACCTTGCCCCACAGCTTAGTTCAGCCGAGACTAGCCGCGCTCTGATGATAGCGGGCTGATGTGGCAAGTTCATGGCGCTGCTGTGACAGGTTTGTGGCAAGTCCCTCTCAGTCACACGACCAAGCGCTTTTTGGGAAACTCTGCCCTGATAAATCCCATAGCAGGGCCGATAAGTGTTCCAAATCTGCCACAAAGAGTTATAAAACTACCATCGATGAATTCTATGAGATTCATCTGAGTTTTGTATGAGAGTTACCTGCACTACAACTTGGGTCACGGGGCGCGTCGGCTCCCCCAGTCTCTCGGTTGGGGGCATCGGCCGGTTGTAGGAACTGGGGCTGTCATGGAGCTGTCATCAGGGCCGCTCGACAACCGCTATCCCGCTATCCGCGACTGATGCAATACTTCTTAGCAGAGCGCGGCGTATATCTACACCATTAGCGATGACTGAGGTGTAGGGGATAAGGTTTACGGTTCACGGTAGGGAATAGAGAGACTTCCGCCGTTGTGTACTAGGCCGTAATCAGTGGCGTGGCCCTGGCCTCGAAGTTGGCCTTGGTGAGGGCCGTTACCGTGGCTTCGGGGTCTTTGACCCGAAACTGAGCCCCCAGGCGCACGAACTGCCGCTGGGAACTGGCCCCAATCACCGCGATTACCGGCACTCGTGCCAGCTTGGGGTCATCCCCCTGGTTATTGCGAATGACGTTACGAAGGCGGTGCTGCTGCTCAATATCTCCGGCCAGGCGGGGGTCGAGCTCCACCATGACCATGCGCACGTCCTCAATCGGTTCGGCATCATCAATGATGAACTGCACGCGATCATCCCGGCGATCGACCTTGCCCCACACCATCAGGCGCACGTCGGCCGCGATGTGTCGGCCAATGCGCTCGTAGGATTTGGGGAACACCACCGCCTCGGCCTGGCCGGTGAGGTCTTCGATTTGTACAATGGCCATGCGATCGCCCTTCTTGGTGATCACCGGCTTCACGCTGGCCAAGATCACAATGGCGCTGAGGGTGACGTTATCGGGCTGCTCGTGCAGCTCGTTGAGGTTAATCGGGGCCAGCACCCGAGCCGAACGCTGTACCGCCTTGAGCGGGTGGTCGGAGATATAAAAGCCTAACAGCTCTTTCTCCTGGCGCAGCTTCTCCTGGGGGTCAAAGTCAGGCACCGCAGGGGCCTGGGGGGCGGTTTCATACCCGGCGGAAACCGGCGCATCGGGGCTGTCATCGCCGCCCAGCATGATGTCGAACAGGTTGCCCTGGCCAATGTCGCGATCCTTAGCGCGGCTCTGGGCCCAGTCGATGACGAACTCCAGGTCTTGCATCAGCTGGTTGCGGTTGGGCTTGAACGTATCGAAGGCACCACTGAGAATCAGCGCCTCCAGGGCACGGCGGTTAACGGCGTGGAGATCGACGCGATCGCAAAACTCCGCCAGCGAAGCAAACGGCCCACCCGCCTCACGGGTTTTGAGGATACACTCGATCGCCCCCAGCCCCACGTTACGCACTGCCGACAGGCCAAACAAAATGCTCTTGCCCTCCGGGGTAAAGTCAACCCCGGAGTGGTTAATGTCGGGCGGCAGCACCTCAATGCCCATGGCGATGCAGTTGGCGATGTGCATCTGCACCTTATCCTGGTCGCCGCTGTTGGAGGTCAGCAGCGCTGCCATGTACTCCACCGGGTAGTTGGCCTTCAGGTAGGCAGTCTGGAAGGTGACAAACCCGTAGGCGGTGGAGTGGGATTTATTAAAGCAGTTCGAGGCCACCAGGCCATCGGCCAGCAAAAAATTGTGGTCGTGGGCCACGCCGATGTCGTACACGGGCTGTAACCCGGCGGAGGTGCGACTGATGATTTTGACCATGGTGATTCCTGGCTGGTGTGTGTCCTATGTCCTAGGAGGTGGAGCGGCTATCCAGTGACGGGGCTGAATAGCACTATTATCGCGGATCAATCGCGGATCAGTTTACGTCTCCCGTGGCACCATTAGGGATATTTCCCTGACGGTGTCGGGGCTGCACCCACGGGTCGGTCTGGGCTTGTCATCGCGTCAGTGTAACCCATTTAGCCATGGCTCTATTTACCGATACCTTGACTAACTCCTGGGCCGATGCCCTCCAGGGAATGCTGCTGACCCCGATCCAGACCTGGCTGGCCGAGCACCCGTTCATGGCCTGGCTGGTCAGGCATCCGCCCTGGGCGCTGGCCTTAGTGGTGGTGAGCATTTTGCTATTTGCTGGGCTGTGGAGCGCGATCGCCCGACTTACCGAAGGTTTCTGGCTCACCCTGGTGCGGCTACCGTTTCAGCTCGGCAGCTGGCTGTTTGTCACAATGTCTGGGATCCTGCTGCGACGATGGCCTAAACCCCAAAAACCAGACCTCGCCCCCGACCGCCTGGCCGAAATCATGGGGCGGCTGGACATGCTGCAAACCGAGCAGGAAGGGCTGCTGGCCGAGATGCGGCGGATTTTGGATGAAGGGGATGGGTGAAGGGAGGATGCACAGTGATTGGTGTAAAACTAAAACTTCAGGGCATGGGGAAAGCTACTCTTGAGCGGCCCCCCCCAACCCCCAACTTGCAACCCAAAATCTAAAACCTAAAACCCGAGACTTGAAACCTAAAACCCAAACCTAAAACCCCAAACCGGCACACTCAGGGGCGGATAGATTGGGCTAACGGGCTAGGATAGGCTAATTGCGTTTGGCGAAAGTCCATTGGCTTATTTTGGGTTAAGACCAGTCCAACCAACACTTTTTCTCCTGGGCCTGTCCAGCCTGATGTTGGCACCTACCACCGGGTTAACTAGCGCCCCGGCGGTGGCCCAAACATCGCCTCAGGCCGCCGCTGAGCTAGAAGCCCCAGAGGCACCACAAAATTCTGAGACTGACCCGGCTCCGCCGGCTCCAGCCGCCCCCGCCGCTGAGTTAGACAGCTACGACTACGATACCCTGTTTTCCATTGGCTTTCCAGCCGGATGGCAGGTGGCCGAGCAGGGCACCGCCCCGCAAGTGACGGCCACCAGCCCGACTGCCCCCGCCCCCCTGCGCACCGAAGTCACCTGGTTTGAGGCACCCCCCCGAGAGGTCGTACCCCAGGCCATCGAAGACATTCAAACCAACGGCTACGCCGTGACCCGCTACGACGCCGTCAACATCGACGGCACCACAGCCCTGCGGCTCTGGGTCACCGACCTACCCGATGCCCTGCCTAACGCCTTCATGACCTACATCGGCTACGAAAACGCCACCGCCGCCGTTGTCACCTACTACGGCGAAAACATTCCTGATGTTGACAACCTGCTCAACAGCATCCACCAATCCTTCCAGCGCCACTCTTCGGATACCGAAGCCCCCCCAGCAGATACACCCAGTTCTGCCCCCACCAACGAAACTCCCACCTCCTAACCTCCTCCTTAATTCTCTCACCACTACCTGTTGGCCGCTGACCGCTAACCCCTAACCGTCTACCCTTCTTTCTTCGCTTCCCCCCCATGCCCCCCGCCCCCATCCTCGCCGTCGTTCACCAGGCCACCTCTAACCCCGGCCTGGTGGGCGATGTGTTGGGCACGCTGGGCTACGCCCTTGACCGCCGCTGCCCCGCCCTGGGGGATGCGCTGCCGCCTACCCTTGACCATCACAGCGGCGTGGTGGTGTTTGGCGGGCCGATGAGCGCCAATGACGACCACCAGTGCGACTTTATTCGGGCCGAGTTGGACTGGATTCCCACCGTGCTGGATGCCAACAAACCCTACCTGGGCATTTGCCTGGGGGCGCAACTGCTGGCGCGGGTGCTGGGGGCGGCGGTGGTGCCTCATCCCCAGGGCCTTCGAGAAATTGGCTATTATCCCATTTTCCCCACCACTACCGGGCGAGGATTGATGTCAGGGCCCATGCTGGTGTACCAGTGGCACCAGGAGGGCTTTGACCTACCCCATGGGACGCACCTGCTGGCCACCGGCAGAACCTTTAGAAACCAGGCCTTTTGCTACGGCCAGCGGGCCTATGGTCTGCAATTTCATCCCGAAATTACCACGGTCATGGTTAACCACTGGACCACTGCCGGGGCCGAGCAGCTGGCTTACCCCGGTGCCCAGGATCGCCCCTGCCACATTAGCCAGCATCGTCTTTACCGAAAGCAGGTAGATCTTTGGCTACGGGGGTTTTTAGCTCAGTGGGTAGAACCCATCGCCGTCAATGCAAACCGCTTGGGAGCAGGGCCACTCAACCCACGGCAGCCTACCGGCCCAGGGATTATCTACTCCCCGGGGACAATCCCACATCTACGACATCGCCGACCGGCTAGAGGCATAATCAAGCTAAACCTTACGTAAAGCAGAGGACTGTTGTGAAAATTGGGGTAATGGGGACTGGGCTAATGGGGGCTCCTATGGCGCTGACGCTAGTGGCCGCTGGGCATGAGGTCTGGGCCCATAACCGCACCCCGGCCCGGCTAGAACCCTTGGCGCAGGCGGGAATTTCGGTATGCCAGACGCCCTCAGAACTGGTGATAGCGGTGGAGGTGATTATTGTCATGGTGACCAATGCCCAGGCCATTCAGACCCTGCTACTGGATGATCTGGAGACCGCCGCCGCCGCAGCTTTGGCGGGCCGCACCATCATTCAGATGGGCACCATCGCCCCCGCCGAAAGCCAGATGTTCCACCAGCGCTTGACCGCCGCTGGAGCCACCTATCTAGAAGCGCCGGTGCTGGGCAGCATTCCCGAAGCCAAAACCGGCCAGCTGATCGTGATGGTGGGGGCCGAGGCCGATCAGTATCAGCGCTGGCAACCGCTGTTGGCCAGCCTGGGCAAAACTTACCACACCGGCCCGGTTGGCACAGCAGCAGCCCTGAAGCTGGCGATGAACCAGTTGATCGGGGGGCTGACGGCAGCCTTTGCCCAAAGCCTGGGGCTGGTTCAGCAGTCGGGGCTGGAGGTGGAAACCTTTATGGCCGTGGTGCGCCAGAGCGCTCTCTACGCTCCCACCTTCGACAAAAAACTGGGCCGCATGCAAAGCCGCAACTTTGCCGAGCCTAACTTTCCCACCCGGCATTTGTTGAAGGATATGAACTTGTTTATTGACGCGGCCCAGACCGCTGGCCTAGACACCAGACCGGCGGAGGGGGTGCGCCAGGTGCTAGACGCAGCGGTGCAGGCGGGGCTAGCTGATGATGACTATGCGGCTTTGTTTAATATTGTGAGTCCATCCCGGGAGGCGGGCTGATTAGGCTCAGTAGATCGAAAACGAGCCTTCTGGACTTAAATTTGCCCTCACCCTAAATTGGGAGCAGGGGCTGGGGGATGTAGTTGGCTTCTCGCCGGGTTGGCCAGCGGAGACTTTGCGATCTACTGAGGCTACTTATACGCTGTATCCTTAACCTGGCTAAGGGTAAGGATGACGGTGGCCAACCAGGCAACCCCAATCACAACTCCCACAATCACATCACTGGGCCAGTGGGCACCCAGCACCAGGCGGGAGCTGATCACCATACCAATCCAAAACACCATGGCGAGGATTATGAGGCAGCGCTCTACCCAGTTGCGGGAGGCCCGAGCCCACAGGTAGGCCAGCAGCCCATAGACGGTAATTACCACTACCGTATGGCCGGAGGGAAACGAATGCAAGCCCGAAGCCGCCATACCGTCGGCGATCAGGGCAGGGCGATCGCGGTTCCAGTAGCCCCACCCAATCCACACCAGGGCGAACTGGAGACCGTAGGCGGCCATCATGGTAGCGGCGAGCAGGGGCTGGGCCCGCGCCACCATGTAGCCAATAAATACGACAACCACAGGCAGCATGACGATCATATTGCCCGGCGACTCCCAGGTAATTGCCTTAGAAAAGCTTAGCGGTAGAGCCTCGGCCAGTACCAGTAGCCACCGCGCATCCCAGATTTGCAGCCCGTGATCGATCTGGGCCTTAGCTGTGATCGTCAGCCCCAGCATGGCCAGGGCACAGAGACCAAACCCCAGCCCTAACAGCACCGCCCACCGCTGCCAGACTGACTTAGAGATTTTCTGACTGTCCTGCCAGAATTTGTACCACCCTGCCCTTAGAGTTTGAACGGTAACCCAACGCGCCATGCTATTTAGTCGATATCTTAATGGATTTCCTACCCGATGGGTTTCCTACCCGATGGATTTCCTACCCGGCGAACGGCAATCCGATCATCTTGAAGTTGTGGTTTGCAATGTAAGACCTGCGCCGCTAAAAAGCCCCTATCCCAAGAGATAGACCGACCTTCAAAGGATTGTTAAGGGTAGTCCAGGCAGTGAAGAGGAAATCAGCAATTAGCTCAGAGAACCGCCTCGCTCAAGGCTCAGAGGCCCGGGGCAACTCTAGGCTAAAAGCCTCAATCTATAGCTGGGTAGATTCAGTCAACTCCGCTATCTACTTCAATGGTAGGGCTACTGCCCCGTTCCTTCTAACCACCCCTCAGGGCCTAATGCCGCGACTTAATTTGAGCATTAAATGGGCGGTTTTATGGCAATTTTTCCAGCCGCTCGTAGCGCTTTGGCAGGGTGGGCTGCGAAGAGCCTACGCACACCGTGGGGTGCGGGGGTTCATGCGGTTGGGCCATGGCACCAAGGGCATGCTCTATGGCTTGATCGGGCTATTTGCCATCCACGACCTGAGGTTTGACCAGCCCATGGTGGCGGGCAGCGACGAGATTTTACTGTCGTTGGGGCAACACCCTATGGGCAGCCTGATGCTAATCACATTAGCCATTGGGCTGTTGGGTTACGTTCTGTGGCGGTTCGTTCAGGCCAGCCTTAACCCTGGCCATAGTGACCAGCTGAGCCCACGCCGATTGCTCCAGCGCAGCGGCTATGGGCTGAGCGGCTGCACCTACCTGGGCATTGCCTACACCGCCGCTAAACTGCCCCTGGATCTAGCGGTAGATTTTAACGACACCCTAGAGGACGTGGCCGAGGTGTTATTCGAGTACACCATCGGGCCATGGCTGCTGCTAGTTGGAGGGCTGGCGGTGGTGGGCATCGGCTTGACCTATGTCTACGGGGCCATTGGTGGCGGCTACATTAACGACTTTCGCCGCGATATGAATAGCCCGGTAAAGCGCTGGGTGGTGGGGCTGGGCAAGGTCGGCATTTCGGCGCGGGGGGTGAGCTTTGTTTTGATTGGCGGATACCTGATGAAAGCCGCTTACTTTTTAGAGGATGACGCAGCGGGGGGGCTGGGTAAGGTTTTTGACCAGCTAGACGATCACCCCGTGGGGGAAGTCTGGCTGGGGGCGATCGCGGTGGGCTTTATCGCCTACGCTATCTACATGGTGGTCGCCGCCTGCTATCGCCGCTTTCCTTACCTGTAGGGGCGTTAACTCCCCAGGCCCACAATTCCCTTCCATAGGAAAAGCACCCCAAACATCAGCAAAACCACCATGGTAATGGGCCGGTTATGGCGCTGTAGCCAATCGGTGGCCCGGCTCAGCAGGCCCGCCGACTGGTGGGGCGCAACCGCGTAGCGGCAAAGCCGCCGTCAAAATATTACATGTCGCCATGAGGCATCCCTCTTCGGCCTGGGGTAATTTGACTGGGTGTTTGCAGCAGCACCTAGGATCAAAAGGCAGCGGACGAGCGGGGATACCAGGCCACACCAGGGTTGCCGCTGAGGCCAAGCGGTGGCTTTTTCCACCTCTGAGGGCTCGATTAAGCCCGATGGGACGGTTGCCGTCGTTTGCTATCCTGTTGCCAGACGCTTTGTTTGTTGATACCCAGGACGATTTCTGAACAGCAACTACCCCATAGCCATCTGGCTCGGCGACTGGACTCTTGCCCCCCGCCTCTACAGGGGCCCGGTCTACGCAGGAAGACCAGGATGCATTTTTCGCCACCAGCCCCCCAGAAGCTGGCCCCAAAATCTGAACAACTTGAGCCCTTTGCTTAAAATCAGGCGATGTTAGGATATGCTCTCGTGCTGCTGGCCGGAATTTTTTTCTGCGGCCAAAATTTGATTGTGCGAGTGCTGTTTAACGAGTACAGCCTGTTTGGCCTACCCCCTACCGGCGGGTTTGTGGCCCCCACCTTGGCCAATTCGTTTTTGCTGCTGTTTATGCGCATGGCCCTGGGAGTACCGCTGATGGCCGCCCTACTGCCCCTGGTTTATCCCCCACTATGGCAGGATATCGGCCAGTTGAAGCAGCCCACCCGGCGCCTAGAACTCTGGCTGGCCCTAGCGGGGGGCGGGCTGATGTTTTTGTACCTGGCGCTGCTGTACGTCGCCATTGGCCGCATTGCCACCGGCATTGCCCTGACGCTGTTCTTTACGTTTCCGGTATTTACGGCACTGATGTCGTGGTACTGGTTTGGCAGTCGCCCCAGCGGCCAGCGCTGGCTGATTATGGCGGTGATCCTATTTGGCAGCGGGCTGACGTTGCCCATGGGTGGCCCCAGCGCCATCGGCAGCTGGCTGGGGGTAGGGTTTGGCCTGGCCTCTGGGCTGGCCTATGCCCTTTATACAGTGGTGGCCCAAAAAGCGTTTGAAACCTTCCACCCGATCCCCTTTACCGCCCTGAGCTTTGCCATTACCCTGGGGCTCTCGGGGGCCAGCCTGCTGGTCTGGACAGGGGAGCTAGGCGGGTTGCCCTGGCTGGCGCTGTGGGTAGGGGGGCTGCTATCGGCGATCGCCACCGCCACTGGGCATGTGCTCAACAACCTGGGCATTCGCGTCGTGGGGGCCACCGCCGCCGCCATGATCGGGGCCGCTAACCCGGCCCTAACGGCGGTATTGGCCTGGGTAGGGTTGCAAGAGCAGCTATCCCTGGTGCAGGGGGTAGGGGTAATTGTTGTCACCCTGAGCGTGGCCCTGCTGGGGTTGAGTAAGCCGTCTTGAGGCATCAACAATCGGCCCCGTGAAGCTGGGCATCCATAGGAAGCAACGCCCTCTCTACTGGATGGATGGATCTCCGCCTGGAGTCTGTCCTCGCGAAGGCGGGGGCGGGAATGACGGACAGTCCCTTGCGGGTATGAATAACCGAGACTAGCCGATACTTCCCGGTTTGAGTTAATACCCTATCCAAGCTAAAAATAGTCCAAAATAGCTGGCAACCCTTCGACTCCCCACTTGCCCGCCACTCCTAGGGCGATCATCCCCAAGCGTCTGGCTAACCCATGGTGAACTGCTTTCAATCTCTCGCCCTTGCGCTTACCTCCGGCCCTGCCGTTTTAGCCACCGTCATCGCCGCCAGGGGGTCGGTTCCGCGCGAAGTTGGGGCCAAGCTGGTGGTCGATGCCAGGGGGCAGTTGTTTGGCACCATCGGCGGCGGCGCCGGAGAAGCGAAGGTGATTCGCCAAGCCCTGCAAGTGCTTCAAACTGGGAAAAAACAGCGTGTCGAGATTGATCTTTCTGGCGCACCCCAGCGAGAAACCCAGGGGGTTTGCGGCGGCATGATGCAGGTGTGGCTAGAGCGCTGGCAGGGGGAACCCGCGCAATCCCTAGTGCAAGACATTTTGCACTCGCTTGGGAAGGGGCAGCCGGTGACCTTGGTAACGCCGTTAGGGCATACTGGCCAGCCTTATCTAGTGAACGATAGCGTTCAGCTTGATCCCCAAACGGCCTTTGTTGAAACCCTCACCCCCCAACCGACACTACTGATTGTGGGGGCTGGGCATGTGGGCATTCAGCTGGCGACAGTGGCTCACCTGATTGGCTTTCGGGTAGTGGTGCAAGACGACCGCCCGGAATGGGCTAACGGTGACCGCTACCCCCAGGCTAGCCAGATTTTGGCGGTGCCGGTGGGGGATGCGATCGCCCACCTTGCTCCGATTCAAGACCTTTACGCGGCCCTGGTCACCCGCGGCTTTACCTACGATCTAGAGGCCCTGCAAAACTTACTCCAGCGGTCTTTTCCCTGCCCCTACATTGGCATGATCGGCAGCGAAAAGCGGGTGCGCCAGGTCTACCGGGCCACTGAGGCAGCAGGCATCCCCAAGCCCAAGCTGGCCCCGATCTACGCTCCCATTGGGCTCGACATCGGAGCACTCACCCCCGAAGAAATTGCCGTTAGCATCGGGGCTGAGCTAGTTTTGGTACGGCGAGGCGGTACCGGGGCACCGCTCTCGGCGCAACTGCGCCAGGGTTAGCCCCCTCCGCTCACTGGCCCTGCGCCTGGGTTAAATTTAAGTAATCTTCCCTCAATAGACCGGTACAAATTGCCCAAAGCTAGACCCATCGTAGGGTGGGCACCGCCCACCAGCACCCTGGGGCACCGCTCACCAATATTTCGCCAGCACCACTCCATTCACTCTGTTTAAGGAAAACCTGCCATGAGCACCGACAACCTAGCCTTCAATGACGAACTACAACAGGCTATCGACTATGCCCACCAGGTCACTGCCGAAAAGGGCAGCACCTCCCCCGAAGCCGCCGCCGCCTGGGATGTCGTGGAAGAGATGCAGGCCGAAGCCTCTCACCAGCAGCAGCAGCCTAAGAAAACCGGCTTTGACCAGTATCTCGAAGACAACCCCGAGGCCATCGAAGGGCTGATGTACGACACCTAACATTGGCAACGAAACCTAGCGCCCTACCCCAGGAACCAGACCATGGCCGACCCCGTCACCATCGCCGATATTTATGCCCTGTTTCAGGCCTCCCGAGCCGAGGACGACCGACGAGCCGCTGAAGCCGACCGGCGAGCCGCCGAAGCCGATCGACGAGCCGCCGAAGCCGACCGGCGGGCCGCCGAAGCCGACCAGCGCTTGGCCGAGTCTGACCGCCAACTTCAAGAGCTGAAACGGATTGCCGCTAACACCAGCCGAGAAGTAGCCGGACTCACCACTCGCTGGGGGCATTTTGTGGAAAACCTGGTAGAGCCTGGGGTAGTGCGGCTATTTCAAGAGCGTGGTATTGAGGTTCAAGAAACCTCCCGCCGCATGAAATCCCAGCGGCCCGGGGCCGAGATGGAAATTGATATCTTTGCCGTAGATGGTGATGTCGCCGTGGCCATTGAAGTGAAATCACGACTGTCACGCCAGGATGTGGTGGATTTTTTGGTGCGCCTAGGGCAGTTTAGGCAGGCGTTTCCCCACTACGCGAGCTATCAAATTTACGGGGCCGTGGCAGGCATCGAAATTGACGAAGGGGTAGACCGCTATGCCTACCAGCAGGGATTGTTTGTGATTAAACAAACCGGCGACACGGTGGTGATTGCCAACGACGCGGCCTTCCAACCCACCGCTTGGTAAGGTAGGGGCACCGCATGCGGTGCCCCTACGGACGGTCTAGGCGAGCATCTCCCACCCCCTGCACCAGCGGCCTAAACACCTCCAACCAATCCCCCTGGGCCGTGGCCAGGGTCGGGTAGGGCCGGGCTCCATAGTCCTTGCTTGCCACCAGTGGAAAGGGATCGGCCTGATCCAACGCCACCCAGGTTCCCCCCGCCGCCTGAAGAATCGCCCAGACAGCCGCAATATCCCAAATTTTGGGGGTCGCTTCCACCGCCCCAATGGCCCACCCGGCGGCCACCAGCAGCACGTTGTAGGCGGCGGAACCCAGCATCCGAATCTTGCAGGGGAAGGGGTTGGTCAACACCGAGGTGCTGCGGGCACAGAGGCTAAAGAACTGGTTCTGGTCGGGTTCGGCAGTGCTGGTATAGATGGGTCGACCATTCAGGTAGGCTCCCACAGGCATTTCTAACCCGCTGGTGCCGGGCCAGTAGCCATAGAACGCCTGGCCCAGGGGCGGCATGGCCACGTAGCCAAACACCGGCACCCCGCGATACAGCAACCCCAGGGAAATCCCCCAGATCGGAATGCCCCGCGTAAAGTTAGTGGTGCCGTCGATGGGGTCAATAATCCAGCACCAGCGGGTAGCGGGGAAGATATGGGCCATTTCTTCGCTCAGCACCCCATGGTCGGGAAACTGGTGCTGAATTGCCGTGCGCAGCGCCTCGTCGGCCCAGCGGTCGGAGGCCGTCACCAGGCTGCCGTCGGCCTTGAGGTCGGCCTGGGCCTGGCCAAAATCGGCCAACAGTCGCTGGCCTACCCTGGCGGTGGTGATCTGGGTGAAGGTCAGCACCGTATCCCAGAAATCCTTCTCGAACTTGTCCTCTAAATCTTGCATGGCTAATCCATATCGCTTGCCAGGGCGGCGGTGATGGCGGCCTTAGCATTGGCCTGAAATTCCTGAATATTCACCCGGCGCAGAATCAGCACCGCCACCACCATGCCCACCGCCTGGAGCATAAACACCAGCCCATAGGCTAGCACCGCCTGGGCAGGTGCCGCCGCTGATTCTGGGGAACCCCTAAATAGGGCACGACCTAAATCGAGCACGCCACCCCCCAGCACCGTCGCGCTGCCCCGCGCCATCGCCTGAGCTAGCCCCCAGGCCCCAATAAAAGTACCGGCGGTTTCCGCGATAGTCAGGTCGAGCATCAGCACAATCGCTCCCAGGGTGAGCACGCCGGAGGCCAGACCAAAGCAAAATACCATCGTCAGCAGAACCTGGGGGGCTGCGGTAAATCCCGATAGAGTCAGGCCCACCAGGCTGAGGGCGGCCCAGGCGCAACCCAGGGTAATGGTGGCTTTCTTGCCAATTCTGGGCACTACCCACAGCCCGGTGACGATAATGCCCAGCAGCGTGCCCAGGCCAAAGGCGGCGTTGAGCTGGGTGGTTTCGGCGATGGTCATCTTGAAGACTTCGCCGCCGTAGGGTTCTAGCACCGCATCCTGCATAAACAGGCTGAGGCTGAGCACCAGCAAGAACCCAAAGAACAGTCCGGTCTGGCGGCTGGCGGTCAAAATTTTCAGCGCCCGGCCGAGGGTGAGGCTGTCTTCGCGATCGCGCAGCGACGAGCGCTGGGTCAGGCGCGAATATTTCCGTTCAATCCCAAAGGTGCTGAGCAAGGCCAGCCCGCACACCACCGCCGGAGCAATCACAAACAGGCGATTAATTGAGCTCCGCACCTGCTCAATGGGGGCATCCGCCGCCAGCGGCTTGAGCACAATGGAAGTAATGATTACCCCGGCGATAATACCCACCATCAGCATGGCCCAGCCGATGCCCACCAGGCGCGAGCGGCTCTGCTCGTCAGAAACATCCACCAGCAGGGCCGTAAAGGGGGTGGAGGTGGCGCTCAGGGCCAGGCCATAAACCGCAAACACCAGGGCTAGCAGCGCCACCCAGGGATAGACCTGAGCCCCCCAGCCAAACTCGGCCATACTTTCCCCCAGCCGCCACACCACCTGCACGGCGCAGAACGAGGTCAGGGCGACGGTGCCAATGCCGAGCCAGATATAGCCGCTGCGGTGGTGGCCCAAGATCGGGCGCGAGTCAGACATTTGGCCAAACCAGACCCGGGCCGGGGCCATAAACTGATGCACCGCAATGGTGCCCGCCGCAATCAGGGCGGGCACCTGAAGTTCATCAATCATGATCCGGTTCAGCACGCCCAGGGTGAGCAGCGACATAATGCCCAGCCCCATGTTGAACACCCCCAGGCGCAGCATGGTGAGGATATTGAGGGCCGGGGGGGCCATTTCCGTCGGCCCTGGGGCTGGGGTCGAGGCGTCGCGACTAGTCATGGTGCATTTCGGTAAGTGACAGGCAGGCGAATAACATATCCATCATTGTAGGGGCGCATGGCCGTGCCCCCCCGACATTGACAATGGGGAGTTTTGCCCACGGCGATCGCAAGGCCACCCAACAGACGCGCTACAGTCTTACATAACCTCACCCCGCCCGAAGGATGTGCCCATGTGCCGACTGTTGGCCTACACTGGCCCCCCCCTGCCCCTCGACCGGCTGATCTATACCCCCGATCACTCTTTAATTGTGCAGAGCTACCAGCCTAAAGAGATGGAAACCGCCCTGCTCAACGGCGATGGGGTGGGCTTAGGGTGGTACCACCCGACCCGCCAGGGGGATCCCTTCGTGTATCGCAACACCCTGCCCGCCTGGAACGACATTAACCTGCCCCATCTCTGCCGCTACATTGAAACCGGCAACGTGCTGGCCCACGTGCGCAGCGCCACCCCTGGCCTGGCGGTAGACCTACACAACTGCCAGCCCTTTACGGCGGGGCGGCTGAGCTTTATTCACAACGGCTATATCGAAAACTTTCGCCACACCCTCTATCGCCCTATTCGCGATGGGTTACCCGACCACATTTACCACACCATCCACGGGTTGACCGATTCTGAGCATATCTTCGCCCTCATCGTCCACCGGCTCGAAGGGGGGAACCTGACCCTAGCTGAGGCTCTCTACCAGGTACTTCAGGATTTAGCTGCCAGCGCCGCCGATTATCCGGTGCGGGTGGCTGCGAACATCATTCTCAGCGATGGTGAGCAGCTTGTGGCCTGCCGGTTTGACACCACCGGCAAGGCTCCGTCTCTATACTGGTTGCGCCACCACCCTGACTTTGCGCAGGCCGTACTCTTGGCCTCTGAACCCATGTTTGAGGCCGAGTGGCACCGCTGCCCACCGAACACTCTAATCACCGTAGACGCGAACCGTGACCTCGATTTTCAGCCCATCCATACTCCTGCCCTTAGCCCAGCTGCCAACCCTCACGGATCTGGCGCAGCGGCAGCAGCTTAGGCACCACCTGGCCGCCTGTCGAGATAGCACGCTGCGGCTAGTAGACGCCCTCACCCCGGCAGAATATCGCCAACAGGCCCACGACGACTTTAGCCCCGTAGGATGGCACCTGGGCCACATTGCCCTAACCGAAGCCCAGTGGCTGCTGCCGCCGGAGGCCACCCTAAACAACCCTCTTTCACCCTATCAAGAGCTCTTTGCCGCCGATGGTTTGCCCAAGGCGGCGCGGCAGCAGCTACCGGAGCTCGCTCTGGTGCTGGATGGCTTGAGGGCCGTGCGTGAGCAGGTTTGGGACTATTTAGCTCTGGTTCCCCTGGATCAACACCTGCGCCTCTGGGCCTGGCTGCTTCAGCACGAGAGCCAGCACGCCGAAACTATCAGCATTGTACTGGCCCTGCACCGGCGGCAGCGGGGGGAGTATCTGCTCTCGTCACCGTCGGTAGGCCAGGAAAACGGTGCGGCTCCGATCCCCAGTGCCGCCAAGGCATCCCCCATGGTGTGGATGCCCGCCGCTGCCGTTACCCTGGGCTACGAGGAGGTGGGGAGCCTCGATAACGAGCAGCCCTCGCACCCGGTTGTCGTAGAGTCGTTTTGGTTGGATGCCCATCCCGTTACCCAGGCGGCCTTTCGGGAGTTTATGGTAGCAGGGGGCTACGACACCGAAGTCCACTGGTCGCCCCAGGGCTGGGCCTGGCGGCAGAAAACCCAAGTCAGCCAGCCGCTTTACTGGCCAGGGAATGCTCGGCTGGATGATCACCCCGTCTGCGGCGTTAGCTACTACGAAGCCGAAGCCTACGCCAATTTCGTGGGCAAGCGCCTGCCGATGGAAGCCGAATGGGAGCGGGCCGCTGGCTGGTCGGCAACGGGGCAGTATCGGGGGCTATACCCCTGGGGGCAGAGCTGGCCCAATGCCGCCCATGGCAACTTTGGTGGCGAAATGGGGATGACCTGCCCCGTCGGTCACCATCCAGCCGGGCACACCGACGCCGGGGTGATGGATCTGCTGGGCAACGTGTGGGAATGGACGGCCACCTGGTTTGAAGGCTATCCCGGCTTTCGGCCCTTTCCCTACCGGGGCTACTCGCAGACCTACTTCGACGGGCAGCATCGGGTGCTGCGAGGGGGCAGCTGGGCCACCCGCTCCTGGGGCCTGCGGGGCACCTTGCGGAACTGGTACTATCCCCAGGTGCGGGAGATTTTTGCGGGGTTTCGCTGCGCCCGAAGTGGCTGAGAGAGATGATCCCCGTTCGGGTTTCGGTATCTCCGCTCTGCATTTCCGCTCCGCGCCTGATATCAGTTAGGCCACTGGGGAAGAGCGGTGGGAGCCTCGGGGGATCATTCCCACGCAGGGCATGGGAATGAGAGTGAAAACTTCGGGTGCCCAGGCAACTACCCTAGGTTGCGGCTCAAAGGTGAGGAAATTTATCTCATCGGGCAGATCTTCCCCCGTTCTCCGCCAATTTTAATCATCCGATGACACAATGCCTAACAGCCCGTCCAGAATGCGGGCGGCCTTCCTAAGGGTTATCTCCTATGTCTTTGATTAATTCGTCTATTTGGCGGCAGCAGGCCCAACGCCCGCCCGTGCAGCCCATGCTTCGACCCGACCGCCTGACCCTCCATTACCTGCGGCCTACCCCCACAGCCCAGGTCAACGTCGAGGGGAGCGATGTGGTGGCCGGGTTAACCGCCCGACCTAAGGCGCTGCCGCCCAAGTATTTTTATGACGATCGTGGTTCTGACCTGTTCGAGCAAATCACCGACCTGCCCGAGTACTACCTCACCCGGGTCGAGACCTCAATTCTCAAAGCCTATGCCGATGATATTGCCCGCCTGGTTGGCCCCTGCGAACTGGTGGAACTCGGCAGCGGCAGCTCTACCAAAACCCGCTACCTATTAACGGCCCTGGAGCAAACCGGAGAGCCCCTGCGCTATCTACCGGTAGATGTCAGCGGCGGCATGTTAGAAGCCACCGCCCAGCAGCTGCTGGGGGAGTATCCATCCCTAACAGTGCACGGTCTGGTGGGGGTCTACGACGCGGCCCTGGCCCAGTTGCCGCCCCTTACCCGGCCCACTCGGCTCATCGCGTTCATTGGCAGCACCCTGGGCAACCTCTCCCCGGCGGAATGTCAGGTGCTGCTGGGGCAAATTAGCGCCGCCCTCAACCCGGGGGATTATTTTCTGCTGGGGGTTGACCTGGCCAAAGACTCGGCCATCCTAGAGCGGGCCTACAACGACAGCCAGGGGGTGACGGCCGCCTTCAACCTAAACATGCTAAGCCATCTGAACTGGCGCTTTCAGGGCAACTTTCAGCCAGAGCAGTTTCGCCATCGAGCCATTTACAACCCTGAGGCCAGCCAGATTGAGATCTATATCGACAGCCTCCAGGCTCAAACCGTGGCTCTGCAAAAGCTGGATTTAACGGTGAACTTTACGGAGGGCGAACCGCTGCGTAGCGAAATATCCCGCAAGTTTAACCCAGCCAGCCTGGGTAAAGCCCTAGAGACCGTGGGCCTGCCCGTCGTCAAGACCTTCACCGATGCGAAGCAGTGGTTTGGCCTGATGCTGTGCCAGAAGTAACCCATAGCAGCGGTCGCCGATCGGCCCCAGGGTGTAAAATCACTACTACCTGGGGTTGTAGCTCAGCAGGATAGAGCGGCCGCCTCCTAAGCGGCAGGTCGTGGGTTCGAATCCCGCCAACCCTGTTCCCCCAAGCCTTGAAATCAAGGCTTGGGGGCAATTATGTTAGGCCGATGCGGGGTCACTTTTACACCATCCCGGGGAAATGCTCAATTTGGGCATAGCCACTAAAGATCAGCTGATCGCCCTTGGTTTCTAAACGGTTGACCCGCAGCAGCACCCCGTCGAGGTTAAACCGCTCTAGGTCTACCATGCGGTTGAGCACCGTAGCAAAGCCCTTGGTTAGCGCGGCCGAGAGCGATCGCACCTCATCGGGAATGCCCTCCGCCAGAAACTCGGCATCGGCAAAAATAATCCGCCGCCGTTTTTCTACTGCGACCTTGGCGGTCATTTGAATCGGCACATCCTGACGATTTGGCAAATCGGTCTTGGCAGAAATCCTAACCGCCTGGTCGGCATGTAGGCTGATGTGAATATCTCGGAAGGTGATCGGCTCGCCGCCGGAGAGATTGGTTACCGCTTCGTCGGTCACCCCCTCTAGATGCTGGCGCACCAGCTGAGCCTCAAACGCCTGGTTGATGGCGGCTTCGGTCAGCACCACCTGGGCGATGGCCTGGGTGGGCTGCCGCAGGCGAATTTTGCCGCCAATGGCTGCCCCTACGTCAATGGCGACGGTATCAGTTTCAAACATCATCTCCGCTGCCTCAAACTCTTTGCGGATGACGAGCCCGCGCCCTTCCATGCGGAAGCTGTCAATGGTGCCCTGGAGCAGCTTGCTAGCCGGAGAGCAACGCACAGATACCTCCATCGCGTCGCTGCGGCTAAACAGGTGCCGCAGCGACTGGGTAACCACGGAGTTGAGCATGCGCTCGCCGAAATCATTGGTCGAATTGGACTGGAACCCGGTAAATCCGCCAAACATAGAGGTTAATACCAACCCAACAGCTCTCTTTGTAACAAAATATTAAGCCAGTCAACATGACTATTCTATCCGTCAGGGGGCTGAGGTCAAGTTTTTGCCCTCCAGGGGATGATGCTCCAACGCCGTGGGCGCCCTGCCCAACCGGGCATAGGCCTACCCGGCGGAACTTAACTGAATGGCTTGATCGAAAAATTAATATCAATCATTCCTAAAAATTTATGGCCCCGTGCCTACGCCGTAAGCAGCAATCATTAAATCTTCATGGCCAATTACAAAGCCCCACTTAACCAAGGGTTAAGCTAACTCACACAAGTATCCTACGCTCCATAAATACAGGAGAAGCTCTACAGCTTGACCTCGATAGCTCCATTGTATGGGTTTTATTTCAGTCTTGCTGAGCCTTGGAGCGACACCCGCCGAGCCGGCTGGGCCAGGCCCCCCCGCCAGGGCCATTCGCCCGACTGTTATGATTAAATCACTCGCCGGAGGCTAACGCTTCACTCCCTTTTTTTATGATTGCTCCCCTTGCCGATAAATCGAATTTTTCGATTACCACCCCGTTGTACTACGTCAACGACTTACCCCACGTTGGCAGTGCCTACACCACCATTGCCGCCGACGTAGTGGCGCGGTTTTATCGCCTGGCGGGCCACAACGTGCTGATGATTACCGGCACCGACGAGCACGGTCAAAAGATTTTGCGTACCGCTCAGGAGCGGGGAATATCCCCCCAGGAGCACTGCGACCAGGTCGTGGTCGGGTTTGAGCGCCTGTGGAAATTGCTCAACATTGCCTACGACCGCTTTATTCGCACCACTGCCCCCCGCCACAACGTCATTGTCAACGAGTTTTTTCAGCGGGTGTGGGATCAGGGGGATATCTACAAAGGTCAGCAGCAGGGGTGGTATTGTGTGTCCTGTGAAGAATTTAAAGAAGAGCGGGATCTGCTGCCGAATCACCACTGTGCCATCCACACCAATAAGCCGGTGGAGTGGCGTGACGAGTCAAACTACTTCTTTCGTCTGTCGAAATATCAGGAGTCCCTGGAACGGCTCTACGCCGAGCGGCCCGAGTTCATTCAGCCTGCTACCCGCCGCAATGAGGTGCTGAGCTTCGTCAAGCGGGGGCTGCAGGATTTCTCCATTTCTCGGGTGAATCTTGATTGGGGGTTTCCGGTACCCACTGACCCTGACCATACCTTGTACGTCTGGTTCGACGCCCTGCTGGGCTACATCACGGCTCTTCAGGAGCCCAGCGAACCGCCTAGCCTGGAGGCGGCCATCGCCCAGGGGTGGCCCATCAACATTCACCTGATTGGCAAAGATATTCTGCGCTTTCACGCGGTGTACTGGCCCGCCATGCTGATGTCGGCGGGGCTACCGGTACCGGAGCGGGTCTTTGGCCATGGGTTTTTGACCAAAGACGGCCAAAAAATGGGTAAAAGCCTGGGTAACACCCTAGATCCGGTGCAGCTGGTAGAAAAATACGGTGCTGATGCGGTGCGGTATTACTTCTTGCGGGAAATTGAGTTTGGCAAAGACGGCGACTTCAACGAGACCCGCTTCATCAATGTTCTAAATGCTGATTTAGCGAATGACCTCGGCAACCTACTGAACCGTACATTAAAAATGGCGGCGCGCTATTGTGAAGACCGGGTACCGCAGGTAGACCCCAGCACCATCTCGGCGGATCAGTCGCTCAAGGCTAGGGGGCAAGCGTTGGCTGAAATTGTCGAGACGGCCTATGCTCAACTCCGGTTTAGCCAGGTTTGCGAGGCGGTTTTAGCCCTGGTGCAGGGCAGCAACAAGTTCCTGGATGAAGCTGCCCCCTGGAGCCTCTACAAGCAGGGTAAGCAGGCCGAAACCGAAGTCGTGCTCTACACCGTACTAGAGTCAGTGCGGCTGGCGGCCTACCTGCTAGCTCCGGTGACCCCCGGCATTAGCAACGATATTTATGGCCAGCTAGGCTTCGATGTTGACTTTAACCAAGCCAACCTTGGCGATACGCTGATCTATAAGGATCACGCCGCCTGGGGCCTTTTGCCCCCTGGTCAAGCCCTCGGGCAAGCAAAGCCGGTGTTCCAGCGCATTGAGCTACTCGAACCGGTGGAGGGGCTTAAATCCGTTGAATGATTTGCATACGACCGATCGGCATAGGGCAGAAAGCCTTACTTCTACCATCACAAACCTTCTCTGATTGCTTAAAAACCACGGATAAAACACCATGCTTGACCCCCATTCTCTAATCAGCGAAGATGCCATATTTACCCCAGAACAGGTTCTAGACAATCGGGGCCGGGTGGCAATTTTTATCGATGGTTCTAACCTGTTCTATGCCGCCCTACAGCTGGGGATTGAAATCGACTACACCAAGCTGCTGTGCAAGCTTACGGCGGGATCACGCCTGTTTCGGTCGTTCTTTTACACCGGGGTAGACCGCGCCAACGAAAAGCAGCAGGGCTTTTTGCTGTGGATGCGCCGCAACGGCTATCGGGTGATCGCCAAAGACCTAGTGCAACTGCCCGATGGTTCTAAAAAGGCCAACCTGGACGTGGAAATTGCCGTGGATCTGGTGGCCTTGGTGAACTATTACGACACCGCCGTTTTGGTCAGCGGTGACGGCGACCTGGCCTACGCCGCCGATGCCGCCAGCTACCGGGGGGCACGCATTGAGGTGGTTAGCCTGCGCTCGATGACCAGCGACAGCTTAATTAACGTCGCCGATCGCTACGTCGATCTAGATGGGGTGAAAGACAGCATTAAAAAAACCACCGCTCGCAACGGTCATCACAGCTACACCTACCGCCCCCTGCCCGATCTCAGCCCTGAGAGCGTAGCGCCGGTGGAAGAAGTAGGCATCCCCGACAGGTAAGGGCCAGTGATAGCCAAAAAGTGGCGGCAGATGCTAATCGGCGGCGTGGTAGTAGCGGCGCTGGCCGTGGGGCTCCGCGGTCTCATAACCCATAACCCCAGATCCCAGGGTAACGCCGAGGGCGATCCCGCCGCTGAGGCGGTGCAGCCCGGCCTCACCCTGCGGGATGTGACCCTAGAGCAGCCCGACGAAAACGGCGTGCTGCTCTGGCGGGTGGAGGGCGACGAAGTCACCTACAGCCCTGACCAAAAAGTGGCCTACGTCACCCGCCCTGACGGCCAGCTATTTCAGGATGGCGAGGCGATTTACAACGTTACGGGCGATACCGGCGAAATTCGCGAAAACGGCACCGTTATTTTTTTGCGGGGCAATATTGTCGCCACGGGTGTCAAAAATGGCTCAGTGCTGCGGGGTAACGAGCTAGAGTGGCGACCCAACGAAGACGTGCTGATCATGCGCGAGCAGATTACCGGCAGCCATCCCCAAATTCGGGCGGTGGCCAACGAGGCCAGGGTCTATAACCGCGAAAATCGCATGGAGCTGGAGGGCGACGTGGTGGCTAACACCGTAGTCAAAGATCCCAAAACCGAGCCCTGGCTTAAGCTCCACGCCCAGCAGCTGGTGTGGTTCTGGGAGGACGAGCGGCTCGACAGCACCCAGCCGGTTCGCGTTGAGCAATTTAAAGACAACGCCATTACCGACGTAGTGGTCGGCCAGCGGGGAACGGTGGATCTAGCGCAAGAAATCGTCACCCTACAAGGCTCGGTAGCCATGCAAATGCTGGAGCTGCCCCTGAACCTCACTAGCGAGGCGATGGAGTGGCAGTTCGCCAAAGAAATTGTCAACGTCACCCAGCCCCTGACGGCGGTAAACCCGAAAGAAAAGCTGACTGTAACCGCCCGCCAGGGGCAGATGAATCTGGCCTCCCAGGTGGTAACCCTGACCCAGGATGTGGTTGCCGTGGGCGAGCGCAACCAGACCCGCCTCACCACCGACCGCCTGATTTGGGCAGTTGAAGAGCAAACCCTGCTGGCCGAAGGGCAGGTGAACTATCAGCAGGTAAACCCGGCCATCAATCTTCTGGGTTCTAGGGGAACAGGCCGTTTAGACAGCCAGACCTTTGTGGTCGACGGGGGCCGGGTCGTCACCGAAATTGTGCCGAATTGAGCCGGTGTATGAGTTAGGTACTCCGGTTACCGTTATGGCGAATCATCCCCCCTAGACTGACGACTCCCCAGTAGATTCCCGTTGCCACGGGAATGACGGCCAATGTGCCGCCTTGGGTCAACCGTCCTGATCAGGACGGTGATGGCGATATCTCGATAGACTAAAGCTAGTTTCCAGGGGCAACCCCATGGCGCATGACTTTGACCTATTTGTAATTGGCGGTGGCTCTGGCGGCATCGCGGCGGCCCGGCGGGCGGCGGAATATGGGGCCACCGTTGGCCTGGCCGAGGTCGATCGGCTGGGAGGCACCTGCGTCAACCGGGGCTGCGTGCCTAAAAAGCTGATGGTCTATGCCTCGCATTTTCCTGACCAGTTTGAGGCCGCCCCCGGCTACGGCTGGACGGTGGGGGAGCGGTCGTTCCACTGGCCCACCCTGATGACGGCGGTGAATAACGAGGTGGATCGGTTGAACGGTATTTACCAGACCATGCTGGATCGGTCGGCCGTGAAGCTGTTTCGCCAGTATGCTCGGTTCCTAGACGACCACACCCTCGAAGTCGGCGACGAAAAAATCACCGCCGCCAAAATTCTAATCGCTACCGGGGGGCATCCCATCAAGCCCGACATCCCCGGCATTGAGCACGCCATTACCTCCGACGATATTTTTCACCTGCCCCAGCAGCCCCAGAACGTGGTGATTTTGGGGGGTGGCTACATCGGCAGCGAGTTCGCCTGCATCCTCAACGGGTTGGGCAGCACCGTTACCCAGGTGATTCGCGGCGACCAAATTTTGCGCGGCTTCGACGACGATCTGCGCACGGAAATTCAGGCGGCCATGGGGCGGCGCGGGGTTACTATTCTCAATCACAGCCAAATGACGGCGATTGAAAAGACCGAGGCTGGGGTTGAGGTCACCATTACTACGGGAGAGGAGAAAACCCAGGTATTCGCCGATGTGGTCAGTCTCGCGGCTACGGGCCGCATCCCTAACCTCAAGGGATTAGGGCTAGAGAATACTGGCGTTGAGGTGCGCGACGGCGCGATCGCCGTCGACCCCCGCAGTCGCACCGCCGTACCCCACATTTTTGCCGTCGGGGATGTCACCGACCGCATCAACCTTACCCCCGTGGCGATCAAAGAGGGCCGCATTTTTGCCGATGCCGAGTTCGGCGATAAACCCGGTCAGATGGCCTACGACGCCGTGCCCACGGCGGTGTTTACCACCCCCGAAATGGGCACCGTGGGCCTCACCGAAGCCGAAGCCCAGACCCAGGTTGGCGAAGCCGACGTTAAAGTCTATCGCTCACGCTTTCGGCCCATGTACTACACCCTGCCGAATCTAGAAGAGCGCACCCTGATGAAGCTGATTGTGCAAAAGTCCACTGACCGGGTGCTGGGGGCGCACATGGTGGGCGACTATGCGGCGGAGATCATTCAGGGGGTGGCGATCGCCGTTAAAATGGGGGCCACCAAAGCCGACTTCGACGCCACCGTGGCTATTCACCCCAGCGCCGCCGAAGAATTTGTCACCATGCGATAGAAAACCATGCTCACCCAGTCCACCTCCCTGTCCTGCCAGACGTTGCTGCACACCCACAACCGGGCCTGGCAGCGAGCTACCGTTCACCCCTTTCTCACGGGCTGTAAAGAAGACACCATTCACCCGGCCCAGTTCAACACCTGGCTGGGGCAAGACTATCTCTTCGTGCAAAACTTTACCCGCATGGTGGGGCGGGTGCTAGGGGTGGCCCCCGACAACCACCTCGATGCTCTACTGGGCGGGCTAGTGGCGCTAAAAGATGAGCTGCTCTGGTTTCAGGTTAAGGCCGCCGAGCGCGGGCTTGACCTCGCCCGGCCCCTGCAACCCATCTGTCGGCAGTACTGCGAATTTTTAGCCAGCCTAGCCGTGGCCCCCTACCCGGTACAGGCCACCGCTCTGTGGGCGATTGAGTATGCCTACAACCAGGGCTGGCAACTCCCCGGCCCCATGGCCCCCGCCTATGGGGAATTTGCCGACCGCTGGGGCAATGCCGAGTTTACCCAGTACGTCAATATTCTAGCCGCCCAGGCCGACGAAGCCCTGGCCAACGCCAGCCCCGCTACCCAGGCCAGCGCCGAGGCCATCTTTCTGCGGGTGGCTGAGTTAGAGGCTGACTTTTGGCAAATGGCCTTCAGCGCCGCATAGGTTTAGGTCACCCGTGAATACACCCATCGCTTTGGGCACGCTAGGGGGGCTTCATCCCCCTAGCGCTTTTGGACATTACCCATGGCTCCCAAACGCCCCCCCGCCAAAATTTATCCTAAGATCAGCACCCTGCCCCGCCCGCGCACCGAGGCCAGTCACCACCTCAACCTGTACCGACTGGCGTCAGAGAAAGCTCAAATTCTGCAAGAGCTAGAGGTTATCCACCAGCGCCGCCAGCGGCTCCACACCCGGCTAGCGGAAATTGAACAGCAAATTAGCGCCCAGGGGGGTAGTCAGCCGGCGGCCAGGGATCAAACGCGGGCCGCCCATGCCACCAGTTCCTCGGCTCCGGCCCCTAACGTGTACTTACCCGAGCCAACCCATCAGGCTCCGCATGATTACGACACCGTTGTGCTAAATTATTAGGCCCCACTCGGCGCTGGGAACCGGGGAATTGCCCTAGACTAGAGCTATGAAAGTTCTGCTGCTGGCCCTTATCCGTGGCTATCGACGGCTGCTGTCGCCGCTGTTTCCGCCCACCTGCCGGTTTACCCCGACCTGCTCGCAGTATGCCCTGACGGCGGTGGAGCGGTTTGGCCCGGCCCAGGGGAGCTGGCTGGCGGCTCAGCGGGTCTGCCGGTGTCATCCCTTCCATCCCGGTGGATACGACCCGGTGCCTCCCCTGCCGACGGCGTCTCCTGGGGAGGCCGATCAATCCCATTGATCAACGCTCTCCTGGGGCAAAGCCTGGGCACCAGAGGCTTTGCCCCTCGGTTTCCTGAAAACGGCGTTCATCCTCCTGAGAGTGGCGTTCGTTTTCTTGAAGGCGGCGCTCGTTTTCTTGGGATTATTCTCGAATAAAATGTTCAGTCTAGTTTTGGGCTGCGGCCAGTTCGGCCAGTAAGCGCCAAACATCGTCGGCGGTAGTCGCCATGGCAATGCAGGAGGAGATTTTAACTCTAAGCGACCCAGCCAGGGGTGGCCATGGCCCCATCTCGCTAAGGACGTTTTGCCCTGACTGGGATAAAGTTTAAACCGGGTGGTTGAGTACCCCAATCAAAATCAACATGGAAATTTAATGGTCATTGAGTGGCTAACCTTTGCGGTCGAACCTGAGCATCGCGAAACCTTTATTCGCCTCGACCACGATATTTGGACGGCGGCCCTGAGTCGGTACCCAGGCTTTATCACTAAAGAAGTATGGATTTCCCCCGACCTGCTCGATCAGGTAGTGGTTGTCATTCGTTGGCAAACCCGCGAGCAGTGGAAATCCATCCCCCAGTCCGACCTAGATGCGATAGAAGAGCGTTTTCAAGGTGCCACAGCATTTTCTCACCGCATGATCGACTCCAGGGAATATCAGGTGCGGCGCTATCCGGCCAGCTGATCTACAGGATCTTGACTTGGTCTAGAGCGCCGGTACAGAATTAATAACTGGATCCATTTGTAAGGATTTGGCGATA
>DAIUJR010000041.1:0-54047 GCA_036848635.1 Nodosilinea sp. CTOTU7336 | reverse complement strand
TCCCCGCAAAATCGACAATACAAGAAGCACGGCTGAGGGGCAACCGTATTTACGAATTGATATCTGAGGGACTCCTGACACCGAGACCGCCACGATTGAGCCCGTGGGTATAAATCAGGATGGTTTTGACATCTTTTAAGTGTTGTAATACGCTTCAAACCTTGCTGGGCATGAGCATCGGGTGTACTATAGCTAAAATATGTGGAAGGTTTCTGGCTATCTACCCAGATCTCGTTATTATGCGGAGAGTTTCTAGCGATTTGGCAGATTGAGGTAGATATACTGAAACATTCTGCCTATCTGTCCTCATAGAGACAATATGTGGAAACTGTCTCTCTAATAAGATTGTTATACGGCTCAATTTCTAGACTGATGCGGTTGCCTAAAGATTATTTGTTGAGGCTAACTAATTGACAAAACCATATGATTTATCAGACTTACCAGCCTCGATCGCCGCTCTCACAGTTTGTTGAATTTCTATGGTACTTTGAGGGAGATAAGTTACCATCGCGATCATACGTATTGCCGATTGGCTCAATGGAGTTGGTGATCGATCTCTACGAAGACAAGATCCCCCTCTTTGATCTTTACAGCCAAACTCAATGCGGTAGTACCAAAGGCGCAAGGATCTGTGGTGTCCATTCCCAAGGCTTTATCATTGCTAAAGATCAAAACTGTTCCGTGATGGGGGCACATTTTAAGCCAGGGGGAAGTGCGGCGTTCTTCACACTTCCTGGGGGGCAATTGCATAATCAAATCATTTCGCTGGAGGAATTATGGCAGGGGTCAGCTACAGAACTACGCGATCGCTTGCTAGAGAAACCGACGACAGAAACCCGTTTTCTGGCACTGGAGCAGTTTTTATTAAGTTTTATGCAACCTCTCTCTCATCATCCAGTCGTTGATTTTGCCTTGCGGGAGTTTGAGCGCTTACCGACTTCTCCGGTCAGCACGGTGACAAGTCAAATAGGGTTTAGCACTCGCCACTTTAACCAGCTATTTCGCGATCGGGTGGGGTTAACCCCCAAACTATATTGTCGAGTTCGGCGATTACAGAAAGTTCTTAATCTACTCAACGGCAAAGCGCCGATCGATTGGATGGATATAGCTTTTACCTGCGGCTACTTCGATCAGGCTCACCTCATCCACGATTTTCGGACGTTTGTGAATTGTACACCTACTGAATATGTGGCAAAACGTGGCTTCCATCCTTGCCATGTAGAGCTATCGAATTGAGGTCATTTTTTTACAATCCCTCAAGCTCCATGCTGCGCCATAATGAACCCTATCATCAACCTGGCTATCAATTTGAGGGAGTCATGATGGGCAGCGTCGCAATCATCTACTTTTCTGGTACAGGACATACGCATCTCATGGCCGAGGCGATTGCTTCTGGAGTCTATTGTCACACTGATACTCGCGTTGATCTATTACGAATTGAAGGAACGCAAATCAAGGATGGACGCTGGGTTGATCAAACATTTATGGAAAGCCTACAAATGGCAAATGCGATTATATTTGGCTCTCCGACCTATATGGGCGGCACTGCTGCTCAATTCAAAGCATTCGCCGATTCCACAAGTGAAACATGGTTTAAGGAATCTTGGAAAGATAAACTAGCGGGTGGATTTACGCATGGTGCTGCTCTCAGTGGTGACAAACTCAATACACTAATTTATTTCAGCATTCTCGCGGCACAACATGGCATGGTGTGGGTGAATCCAGGGGAAATTGATTGCACAGCAAAAGGTTCAACCGATAAAACCAATCGACTCGGATCTTATTTAGGTGTGATGGGGCAAACCTATTTAGATTTTGAGCGCAAAGAACCAGAACTGGATCTAGGCGATCGGCTAAGTTGCAAACACTTTGGACAGCGCCTCGCAAAATGGGTACATCGAATCAAATAGCCCAATTCTTTAAGCAATATGTTGATCAAACAACAAGTTCTTGAGCGTATTGCAGATGGGACAGTCACGTTAGCATTTCGCCGATGGAAACGTCCAACTGTGAAAACAGGGGGTCAGCTTAGAACAGCCGTTGGTATCTTAGCAATCGACGAAGTGACAGTGATTCATGTTGACGAGATTACACCAGAAGATGCTCAAAAGGCTGGCTGCTCATCTTACTCAGAGCTACTTCATACGCTAAACGAAAATCAAGAGAGTGCGTTGTATCGCATCAAATTTCACTTTGCGGGACAAGATCCTCGTGAGGTGTTGAGGGAGCAGGTTAATCTCACAGATGACGAGCTAGCTAAAGTCCACCAGAAACTTACACATCTTGATTTAAAGAGCCAAGATGGTTCCTGGACAATGACAATTCTACGACTGATTAAACAGCATCCAGGTCTACGTGCTACAGAACTTGCAGGATTAGCAAATCTAGATACACAGGTACTCAAAGTGAAAGTCCGTAAGTTAAAGAGCCTTGGGCTTACTACAAGTATTGCGCGAGGCGGTTATCGGCTCTCCCCACGAGGTTGCGAGATACTCGATCGCCTAGATTAGTCTGAGGAATATACTTAGTATTCCGGCATAACAACAACTATGCACACTGACCGTTAAGAGTGAATCAGTTATGACGCAAAGATGATTTGTGGCGGGAAATTGGCAACGTCAGACATCACACGAAGCGCGGCCCCCGTCAAGTGCAAACAGGAGAACAAAAGTGTATCACGCCACATCGCAAGACGGAACGAAGATAGCCTTTGACTGTGTTGGTCATGGCCCACCAGTAATCATAGTGAGCGGACTGCTCTGCGATCGAAGCAAGACTCAAGAGTTGGCCGAGCACCTCGCACAGTTGTTCACGGTGATCAACTTTGATCGTCGAGGACGAGGCGATAGCAGCGACACAACTCCGTATGCGGTTGAGCGCGAGATCGAGGACATTGCTGCACTCACCAAAGAGGTTGGTGGTGCTGCGTCGATATATGGCCATTCTTCCGGCGCAGGCCTCGCCTTGAATGCCGCAGCCAGCGGATTGGCTATGACTAAGCTAGTGCTGCATGAGCCGCCATACGGTTCTGGCAATGAAGAAAGTCAACGAAGTTCGCGCGAGCTTGCTGAGAGCGTCAAAGCGGCCCTCTCGGAGGGTAAACGGGCTGATGCCATCACTCTATTCATGACAGCCTCTGGTATGCCAGATGAAGTGATCGAGGACATTTGTACCGATCCCAAGATGGTCGCCATGGCTCCTACGATGGTGTATGACCACGAGGTCATGGGAGACTTCGAGCGAGGGGGAACGATACCAGTTGAACTTGTCAAGGCCATCAAGATCCCGACACTAGTGATCGCTGGGGGAGCTAGCCCCGATTTCTTTCGGGATGCTGCCACCCAGATCGCGGAGATTCTGCCCCAGGGAAAGCTCATAATTCTGGACGGGCAGGATCACGGGGCTTCTGCTGAGGTAGTCGCTCCAGTGGTGTCGGCGTTCTTTAATGACACCTAACATCACTTATCCAACGGCTTCATCATCTCATAATTCGCTTGGAGTGGATTGTTGAAAGATCTTGGTGCATTGCGAAGATGGTTTGCAACCGCTCAAGCAAACCGTTAGGTGGCTCAGGCGGTTGATTGGAAAGGTAGCCTGAATGTAATCTGTTAGTACTGCTTAGGACTATAACTTATGCAAGTCACCGCTTCTGCAATCTCACTCAATGTTGATGATGTAAATGCATCCGCCACATTCGTCAAGCAACACTTCGGCTTTAGCGAGGAAATGTCAGCTGATGGCTTTGTGTCACTCTCTAGGAAAGATGTTGGGTTTAACCTAATCTTCCTGAGAACTGGGTTAGAAAGCTTCAAGCCAATCCACCTGCGCGGACATAAAGCAGACGGTTTGTTAATTGCCTTAGTGGTGGATGACATTGATACAGAATATGAGCGAATACAAGCAGAAGGGGTAACGATTACGACTGCAATTGAAACCGAACCCTGGGGAGAACGATTCTTTCAGGTCAGCGATCCAAATGGTATTGTAATTCAACTTGTCCAGTGGATGACAGAGCCAAAGCCTTAGTGGTGCAGAAAACTTTTTAAGCCCATTTTGAACAGATGTACCACAGGCTCAAACCTCGTATTTTCTTGGATTTTTGGCGGATTCTCAATAACCGATCTTGTTGAGAACAACGTGTCTACTGGGTTTCAGGAGTTTCCTGCACCACCAAGGAGCCAAAGCAGCAATCGTAGTCTAAGATTGTGTAAATGGCAAGAACAGAATGCCAATAATTTCAATTATGAACTACAGAAACTACATCACTGCTTGCTTTATCATAATGCAACCGATGGCTTTGAAAATCATTCCAGGGGGTTTTACAAACGGAGAAAACATAATGGCGATCGCCGCATAACAATCCCGCTGCACCGGAACGAAGTCAAGTTGTCGGTGAGATGCAAAGGTTGTTTGCGTCCGGTGAGCGGGAACGTTAGCTTGCAGGCTAATAGTCGGGTTCTACATTAAAATTACTTATAATTGTCATCACCTAATAAAGTAGAATGACAGACCAATCTTTAAGTATTCAGATCAAAGAAAAACCTAAAATTTGTGCGATTGATTTAGAACAAGAGATTGTTGCAGCTTTACGAGCCAAAGGTTTACACTGTTACGCTGGTACATTGGGGTCTCAAGTCGAAGTACCAAATTCAGGCAAACGAGATACACATCCATGTCTGCTAAACTTTGATTTTCCACCTAATCTACATGAATACGACATTGTAATTGCAGATTTGCAAAAGCGAGAACCAATCGAATATATAGAGTCCGAACATACTCACTCCTTCTTCAAAGGAAGTGAACAAACTGTCTTACTAAGTAGCTATCCTGAAACAGTTTTCGATCCACGACCACTATCCTCAAGTATTTTGGGAAGAAAATTACGTGACTTCTTTGCTCACGAAACTCTTGTTATAATCTTTTGTTCTAGGCAAGAAGCATCTGAGTACCATCCTCTAAGAGTGACTCGTCGTGGCTCTTATGAAAACAACTCAACACAGCACTTCTTGTACGAATTTGTCCCAAGCCTCCCATCACATGATAATAAGATGGGCAAAAATGTCACAGTCTCAGATACTAGAGAAGATATAAGGAATTTTCTTCAAAAATATATTAACGATTTTGTTTATGAAATTGTATTTGAGCACCCCAAAAAGTGGTTGCCGGATGAGCAAAAGGGGGTCGAGAGAGAAGATTTTATTCCTCTTTTATTTAATTCAAGCGATGAAGTTATAGGATTCATCGATTTTAGTTTAAAGACGTCAGCCCTTTTTGCTTTTCCACAATTACAAGATGCTAAAAAGGATTTCTTGCTTGAGCTTATTGATGAGCTGCTACCTGGTTTATTTCCAAAGATATTTCCTTACTCCGAGCAGTTTTCTTGGTTGAAATTAAGGGACTATTTCCTTCCAAATCAAGCAGATCTTATAGCGAAAAAAGCGAGACTAGAGGATGAATATAAAGCAGCTTTAGAAGAGGTTAAAAATGAAGTCGAAAGGAATCAATCTGAGTACCAATTTTTGCATGATTTAATTACCGAAACAGGCGATTTGCTAGTAAAATCTGTTGAACATTTTCTTGTCTGGATTGGCTTCAGGAATATTGTCAATATGGATGAAATAAATCCAGAAATCAAAGAAGAAGATCTCCAAATTTCTTTGGAAAATGGTTTATTAGTTGTAGAAATTAAAGGTATCGGAGGTACTTCTAAAGATAGCGAATGCTCACAAATAAGTAAGATTAAGTATCGGAGATCTAGAGAGCGAAATAGCTTTGATGTCTTTGCTTTATACATAGTCAACCATCAAAGGTATCTTCCTCCCTTTGAAAGAAGAAATCCTCCCTTCAGTGAACAACAAATCAATGATGCTCAATCGGATGAAAGAGGACTGCTGACTACATACGAACTGTTCAAGCTATACAACAATATTGAACAGGGTTTTATAACCAAGGAAGATGCTAGAACTTCTTTCTTAGAATTCGGGCTAGTTCAGTTCAAGCCGTCTAACTCCTACTTCCTGGGATATCCTTTAGAAGTTCACCACAAGGGACAAGTTGTAATACTTAATGTGTCTAATATAACTGTGAATAAGGGAGCATCGATCACTGTTTGTAATCACGAATCTTGGTATAGAGCTGAAATTCTAGAAATTCGTTTAGATAACGAAACAGTTGTGACTGTGCCTGAAGGCGAAATAGGAGTAAAACTCAGTCGTAGTGTTCTTAAAACATCTGAGTTATGGTTGGAAAATAACTGTTGATGCCAAGCTAACAATCCTGCTGGAGCGGACAAGCAACCAACATTACTGTGTCACAAAGGTTATGTATAGCCGCTCAGCAGGAACGTTAGCTGTCCGCACTCATCCCACAATTCTCTTTTTTGAAGAAGTGTAATAAGGTAATGGAGCAACTCAAATTTTCTCTTGGACCATACGAAATTTTTGCTTCTATTGTCGGAGGTTCTCCACTAGTTCTGGCTATATTTCTGATTTGTAATCCATCCAATAATTTGCAAGATGTATTTTTAACTATTAAAAGCAATCTATCGATACCAATGGCACTTCTAATAGTATTTATTAGCTACATATTGGGCGGCTCGGTACAAGGGGTAACATGGAGATATTTCTTGTTCTTGTGCAAAATTTTTCGTCGGGGCTATAATTATTTTGGAAGCATGATTTCAGAGAAGAATGCTCTACTTACACAACCAAGTGAGCTTCAAGAAGCTTCAGGTCTTGAATTTGAAGATAAGCTAGTGCTTCTTCTTCGAGAGAAAGTAGGAATTCCAAAAAATGAGGATAGGCTTAATCCTCGATTGACTGCTTATCTAAAAGAGCACGGTAGTCAGGCTGTTGTAACCGCTGAGTCATACTTGGCGAACCATATCATGTATAGAAATATGTCTTTTGGATTCCTACTTTTGCCCATTGTTTTTTTTGTTAATTTACTTCGGACTCGATTATTTGCTTTTGAGCAATTAGTGCTTGTCTTGTTATTCTTATTGATCTCTTATTTGACTTTCTTTCGATCGTTATCATTCAAAAAATGGCATAATCGGGATCTTCTGCTCGGCTTCTACTTTTCTGCTTCCAAATAGTGTGCAACGATGAGGGTGTCTTGGAAGAGAAGACCCGGCTAACAACGCCCATGTACACCGACCGCCGAGAGTTGATCGGTTATGGCAGAGGGTATCTGCGGCGGGTGATGGGCAACGTTAGGCGGCTCGTTTGCCAGTTCCGGTGGGTCGGGCAGCCCACCATACGAATCTCTGCCCAACCCTTGGATGGGGCGGAACTGGGTTTTACTGAGTTCCTCCAGAAAACCTAAACGGTTGCGCTGGCTGGAAATATTGACTGACTTCGCCCGAGACGAAGGCTCCATCCACTAGAAGGGCGGACTGCTCTGTCAAGGTAAGCTTCCGCGTGGGGCTTCCCTCGGCGAAGTCAACGGACTTCAGATCGACCGACAGCAGATAGGGGGCATAGGCGGATTCGAAGTAGTAGACCATGTTCTTGTGGTCGGCCATTGTGCGCCACTGGGTTGCGGCGATGTTGGGCTGTCCAGGCGTGGTGATGCCTACGGGTACCGATGCGTTGCGGATCACGCTCATAGCGGTGGCCAGAGCGATGTTGGTGTCTTCGGACTTGATCACCGTATCCATGTAGTGGCTGGCCCGCACAAAGCGGTCGGAGGCCCGATTGGTACCTGGCAAGAACGTCTCACCGCCCACGCTCTGCCAGTAGCCATTGAGGCCAAGCTGCTGGTCGAAGGTTGGGGAATTGGTCATGACTCCGTACTCAGCGCCATGGTGGATGATAAGCTCTCCGTCGATGTACTCGAAGATGGCGGAGTCGCCCGTGGGGTCAGAGAGAGAAAGATGCGCTACCCCCGCCAGATCGCCAGGAAGCGACAGCCCCGCGATGTAGAATGGCTCGGCCTCAAGGGCTTCGACGGCTTCGGCCACGGTGGCGAAGTTATCCAGCGCGTATTGAGCCCAGGCCGTTAGCGACATCGGCTTTCGCGGGTCGTTGGCTGTCGGCTCACTATAGTCTGACTCAGCGAGATAAAGCGCATTGGCGACGAGACCCATTTCGTTCATTCCGTCGATCGTCGCGATGTCCCAGGCGGCAGTCGTGACGCTGCCGTATTTCGAGACCCAGGTGATCGCACCCGGGGCTCCCCGCCATCGCGGGCCAGACCACGCGGATAAATCCAGAGATTTGACTTCTGTGATCCAAGCCAGTCGTTGCTGCGGGTGGTGATGATTGTGTCATTTGGCCCCACATACATGGCGCGGGTGCAGGCCAGCGATGGTTGAATCGGGGCCGCCATGAGCACGAATGACAACAGGGCTACTGCGGCTTTGCGGCACTTCTGCATTTTCTTCATAGAATGGGTTCCCTCGTTGTAGCGGAAAATAGGATAGGACATTGGGTAAAGGCAGGGGTTGTAGCTCGTTGCTAGCACTGGATTTTGGTGAGCCAAGCCGTGAGTGTCTGCCGGGGCGATCGCGGGGAGAATAACTGGCGTACAGCAGAGGCAAAAGAGCCCTTCAAGCGGTAAGTAGCTGGGCGTCATTAAACTAAAGATGCTGGTGGGGGCTGCGCCCCCAGGCAGGGGGCGCAGCCCCCAAACCCCTTCTTACAATCAATTAGGCTTACCTACTTATCCCGTCAGGGTTGCGAGAATATCACACGAATTAGCGGAGAAGATTCTTGTAAAGTTTGCCGTCTTTCATAATCACCGAAAGATTTTGTTCTGGATTTTCAATCAGCCGAATATTTTCCAGCGGGTTGCCGTTGACCAGTAACAAGTCAGCCAGTGCTCCTTCTTCCACGACACCCAGCTTGCCCGGATAGGAGCTACGCGGCCCCGACAGGGCCAGCAGTTCTGCGTTCGTGCTGGTTGCCATCTTCAAGATTTGAGGAGGGCTGTACCAGCGTACCATCTTGGCCAGTTGTGCTCCCTGCCGAGTGGCGAGTCTGGCATCGAATAAGGTATCCGTACCCCAGGCGGTTTTGATGTTGTATTTTTTGGCCAGGTTATAGGCTTTGTCGGTACCCTGCACCATTTGCAAAAACTTGGCGCGATTGATCGAGCCTTCGGGAAAAGGAACCGCATCTTCGTCATCGAGGAAGGGTTGCAGGCTAAGCCAGACGCCTTTCTCTGCGATTAATTGGGCGGTTTCTTCATCCATTAATTGCCCGTGCTCGATGCACTTTACCCCGGCACGAATGGCAGTTTGAATCGCCGTTGGGGTATAAGCATGAACCGTGACATAGGTGTTCCAATTGGCGGCAGCATCCACGGCGGCTTTTAACTCGGCTTCCGTGTATTCGCTCACGTCCAGCGGGTCATAATCTGACGCGACACCACCCCCGGCGGCTAACTTAATCTGGCTGGCTCCCTGCATCAGTTGTTCGCGAGTTCGACGCAGCACTTCATCGGTGCCATCGGCGATCGCCCCAAAGCCCAGCTTTTCTGACCAATTCAGCGGCGAAGTCGGGGTTCTGGGCAGCTCATCAAGGGTGCGATAATCGGCGTGTCCACTGGTTTGGGAAATCATTGCCCCCGCCGCCCAGATGCGTGGCCCTGGAGCATCCCCCCGATCGATCGCCCTTTTGACTTCAAATATCGGCCCGGCCAAATCACGGGCACTGGTAAACCCGCGCATCAGCATTTCTGTGGCGTTGGTCTGTGCCTTTGGGGTCAGGTCTGCCAGGGTGAGATTGGGTTTTGCCAAATCCTCGATTTTAGACGTTGCCATCACCAGATGGGTGTGATTATCAATCAGCCCCGGCATCAGAACCCGTCCTCCCCCGCTAATTCGGGTTGCACCGGATGGTGCAGCGATCGACGCAGTAGAAATCTCCTGGATTTTGTTACCGACTACCAGAACGTTAGATGGAGCAGAGAGTTGTTCAGACGTGCCATTAAATATCTGCACATTCTCAAACAAAACGGCTGGAGAGGGTTGATTTTGGGCATTAGGAACAGTCTGACTTTGAGCCATGCCAACGGGGACGATCAAGCCAACTAGCAGCAGGAGCAAAGTGCCAACAAACCACCTGCGACGCAGGAGAGTGAGAATATTGAGTAGCATTGAAAAAACACCTGAATTTGTATGTCGATTAATGGGTAGAACCAGGTTCTAAACGATTTAGGATGCGAGATCGTCCTCCGCTTTGTAGATGCTCTTACCCTCTTTGATCGTTTCCAGTACCTCAATGTCCTTAATCGTCATGGGATCGACTGTAAGAGGATTGCCAGAGAGAATCGCAAAATCGGCTAGCTTGCCCACTTCAATCGATCCCTTCTGGTCTTCTTCAAAGTGCTGATAGGCTGACCAGATAGTTTGGGCTTTCAACGCTTCCAGAGGAGTCAACGCCTGGTCTGCTCCCAGGACAAAATCGGTGCGAGTGCGACGATTCACCGCCGACCACATGGTTCTCATGGCATTCGGCAGCACCACAGGCGCATCTGTGTGGATGGTCACTTTCATGCCGCGATTGAGCACCGATCGGGTCGGAGAAATTCGAGCCGCCCGCTCTGGGCCGAGGGTCATTTCTCGATGCCAGTCTCCCCAGTAGAAGGCATGGGCAGGGAACAGGGCTGGCACTATCCCCAATTCCTTACACGCATCCAACTGGTCTTCCCTTACTGTCTGTCCATGAATCAGAACAGTGCGGCGCTCGCCCTGACCATACTTCTCGGTTGCCTTTCGCACCGCCATCATAATCTGATCGATGGCGGCATCTCCATTCCCGTGAATAAGCGCCTGAACGTTGTTTTGATAGGCGCTGTCAACCCGATCGATTAATTGTTCATCGGTTAAAGCGGCATAACCGCGATAATCCGCAGGCTGCCCGGCGGGTTGCTTGTAGAAAGGCTGAGACAGCCATGCCGTATAGCCTTGAACAGAGCCGTCTGTACTGATCTTAATCCCAGCCAGACGAAGATGATTGGTGTAGGTAGAACTCATGCCCCAGGCATGAGCATCTGGAGCATTCACATAGTCGGGGTAAACCGCCACATCGATGGGTAAGGAATCCGTGGCGGCAGCCGCGAGCAGCGCATCATAACCCGCTTTGCTGGAGCGTCCCTCCTGGGCGGTCGTGAAGCCATGACGAGAGTAGGCTTTTACGCCTTGCTGAACTAGGCCCAGGGCGTCATCTGCATCGATCTGAGCAGTCTTCGAGAAAACACCCAGAATGGCGAGCATGGCGCTTTCCTCCAGAACCCCGTTCGGCTCGTTACTGCCTGCCTGCCGACGAATCACACCTCCGGTTGGGTCTGGGGTTGCCGCCGTCATATTTGCCATTTCCAGAGCTTTGCTGTTAACGGCCCCCATGTGTCCAGACTGGTGAATGGCAAGGATGGGGACTTCTGTAGAAATGGCATCCAGTTCTTCGCGGGTGGGATGGCGCTGTTCCTGTAGCTGGGTATCGTCGTAGCCGTTGCCCACAATCCAACCCAGTTGGGTAGCGGCGGGGGTTTGTCCCCAAACTCGGATCTTCTCTTGCAGGGCGGCAATGGTATTGACAGTACCATCGGGAGCAGGCAGCAAGTCAGCGACTGTCGCCGCGATTCCCTGCATGAACAGATGCCCGTGGGGGTCGATAAAGCCGGGCACCATCGTTTTGCCCTGGAGGTCAAAGACCTGGGTGGTGTTTCCCCTAAGGGCTTCAACGGTGCGGCGATCGCCCACGGCTAGAATTCTGCCACCCCTGACGGCCACCGCTGCTGCTGTAGGTTGATTATCATTCACGGTAATCACAGTGGCGTTGATATAAATCGCATCCGCAAAGCGGTTTCCCTGGGCCAGTTGGGATGGATTCTGTGGTGGAGGTACGGCCTCAGCCTTGCCACCCAGAGCTACAGCGGCAGCAAAGGAGCCAGCCCCTAGCAAAAACATGCGTCGAGGCATCAGAAATGCCTCACTCAGTAACATCAAACCGGGATTGCAACAGGGGCAGGCTGGGGGATGTAGAGGTCGAGCCATTGATTGATTTCTCCTACTGGAATGGATGAAAGTGATGCGATGGTGAATTCCGTTTGGAATGTCACACCTTTGACTCCTGGATGGGCAAAGGGATTGACTCTGGTGACGATGGATGCGTTTTTTTAACGTCTCCCAGGGCAGCGATTAAAGTACCCGTTCCTAATGTCAGATGCTGGCGAGATAACCAGTGAGTGCCTGACTGAGCGATTGTATGGAGAATGGCTGGCGTACAGCAGGGACAAAATAGCCCTTCAATAGGCGGCATAGGCTTCCTTAAGGTGTGGAGAAAGTTTGGGGTGGCGGGACATTGAGTCAGTTGGTTCAAAACACCGAAAATTCAGCAGTTCTTAATATGAGAATGAGAATAATTCTCGTGGTTGAGGTGACTTCCAAGGTCAAACTACTGATCGTTTTGCCACCCTGAGATCGCCCTACAAGCGAGATTGTCCCCTCAAAAATGTCCGGAAAAGCCATATTGAGAATTGCTGCCGAAAATCTGCTGACTCTGTTGCCTAGGGCAGAATCAACGTATCATCGGTGTCATTGGTTTCTATCCTAAAAAAAGAGGCCATTGGAAATCCTTACCAAATTCTTACCGGAATGAACGCTCAGGGGAAAAACGCGATCGCATCAGCAGACCGAATAGAGTTTGGCCCCTTTCAATTGCATCCCGACGGACGCCTGTATAAGCGTGGTAATCCGGTGCCGCTCAGTCCCAAAGAGCGAGAGGTACTTCGCCTTCTGGTAACCGCAGAGGGAAGAATTGTGGCTAAAGATGAAATTTTGCAAACCGTCTGGGGAGATGCCGACATTTCCGAGTCCAGTCTGACCCGCTGCATCCATTCTTTACGTCACCATTTGGGCGAAGACTTCAGCGATCGCCCCTACATTAGAACCGTCTATGGCCAGGGCTATTGTCTGGATCTTCCCGTGCGTCAGGTGGCAGCCGATGTGCGGCTTCTAATTCTGCCGTTTACCTCTACCCCCCTTCACTCGGCAGTCGATTACCTCTGTAGTGCTTTAACCAGTAAAGTCAGCCGCTATCTGCGTCAGTTTCAAACCCAAGGAATTGCCCTAGTCACCTACGAAGCCGATCAACCAGATACGGGCTCTTTTTCCGACCGTGAAACCGTTGCCCAAATTCTGGGTGTTGACTTTGTTGCAGAAGGGCAATTAGCGCGAGAGGCCGGTAGCCTTACTCTGCAAGTTACCCTGAAACGGGCGGTGGATGCTTATGGTCTGCTGAGTCAAACCTTTACCCATCAAGAATTTGGACTCGATGCCCTAGCTGCAAGGGTGGGTTCAGCCATTGCCAACCAACTCCCCCAACGGCGCATTCCTCTGCAAAATCCTCGGCTGGTGCGGGCAGCTCAAACGGTGCCCCAAGCCTACGAAGCTTACCTAGAAGCCCACTATCTGTTTCGTCGCCGCAATGCCGATCGGATGAAACAAGCGATTGAACTGTTTCAACTAGCCATTCAATGGGATCCGAACTATGCCCAGGCCTATGTTGGGCTAGCGGGTTGTTATGGACAGTTGATGGGCTGGACGGCCATGACCACTAGTCAGGCTTTACCCCTGGTCAATCAGGCCCTCGATCGGGCAGAGGTGATCGAGCCGACCACCCCTGGTTTGCAAGTATTACGAGCTGCCATGCTCAGTGCCGTTGAAGGAAAGTTTGCGATCGCCGATCAGACCTTCAAAGCGGCCTTATCTGAAGAAACTGCCGATGTAGAAAGCCTGCTGTACTACGGGCGACACTTATTGGTATCTGGACAATCAGAAGCTGCTCTTGAAGTTTTCCAAACGGTGTCTGAGCTAGATCCACTATCGCCCCTTTCCTACGGCATCTATAGTTATGCATTGCACTGTGCCCGTCGCACCGATGAAGCTCTGAAAATGATTGATCGCGGCTTAAAGTTGGAACCAGATGCCGTGATTTTGCTGTTTTTTCAATGTCTAATTAAAGCCTATGCGGGCCTTTCCAGTGAGGCCCTCGAAACAGGACAAAGAATTCTCAGTCTTAGTCCACTCCTGCCGGGTCTTATCTCGACCTATGCCTACGTCTGTGCCTGTGCTGGTCTCAAGCAAGAAGCGTTGCAGTATACAGATCTGGCTAGGAATCAGTATCCTTTCCCTGGCAAAAGCTTGATGGCTCCAACCTTCATTGTTCTGGGCGATCACAACAGCGCGATCTCCTGGTTGGAACAAGCATTAGTTGAATCGGATATATGGCTTTCCCTGGTGAGTATAGATCCCCGGTTGGATGCCATTCGCTCTCATCCCCGCGTGCAACGGATTGTGCAACAGATTGGGGCAATTTAACGAATCCGCTTAAAAAGCACTGGTAGAAAGTGACTGAGCTGCATAACAACCCCAACGCACACCGACCACCGAGAAGTGATCTGTTGGATGTTCGAGGTTATCTGCGGCGGGTGATTGGGAACGTTAGCTGGCTTAAACGGTGCACTCGAACAAGTCCACGCATTGTTTACTCGATACACTGATATTGATAGGCAAAGTAGGAGGAGTCCTATTTATGACTCACCTTCAAAAACTGGGTGGCATCGCAGCATTGGTCAATGTCATCGTGGCAATTGCGACATTGGCTACAGTCATTTTTTTAATTGGGCTTTCGGCGATCGCTGATCCAAATAAATTGATCGACTTAGCAATCCACAACCCTACACCGTTGCTGATCCAGGATGGATTAAAGTTCATCTCGGCGGGAATTTCCAGCGTGCTGATTTTGGCGCTAGCAAACTATTTACAGCGTGACGCTTCAGCCTTGCTCTCAATTGCAACTGGGTTTGGCTTTCTCTCCGTTTTTTGCTTGGTCGGCAATGCCACTCTAAGTTTGTATGCGATTTCCCAGGCTTCTACGTATGACCAAGCAGCATTATCTGGTAGTCATCTCAGTAGCATGATTGGTATTCTAGCAGTGGCAGCACTCGGTTTGGATGGTTTATGGTTTTTGTTGGTAAGTTGGACTGCACTCAAGAGCCAGCAGCTACCCAGTTTCTTGTGCTATCTGGGCTTAGGAATAGGAATTCTTAGCCTGCTGCCGCCTCTGGGAATTATTGTGTTGTTGTTGAGTATGGTGTGGTCAGTGTGGATGGGTCAAGTGCTGTTGAAAGTGGAGCCAGCGAGCTAACAACCCGGTTGGGGCGGACTGACAAAGTTGGTTGGTGTTGCAGCAAAGGTTGTCGGCAGCCACTCAACCGAAACGCTAGCCTGCCAGCGCGCCCAGACCTGGCTCGTTCTAGATCCCGCCTTCTCGCCCAGGTGTAGCCGCTCAAACCCGGGGTGCTTGGCCAAAACTCCGGTTCGCCAAGATTTCGATCGCTGGCCCAGGCCAGTTCAGTTCACCCCTTGGCGCTGGCGGCGATCGCGTAAACTAGAGTCAAGTGCCAAGCGGCACAATCCAACACCGCACCGGACGGACCAAAACCTTGGGCCGACTGCTCAGACCCCTGCCGTCGCTGATTTGAGTCGTTAGCCTGTTGCGCTAGATTGTTGCGGTAGAGACGTGAATCTTCAACATGAATGAACACAGCGGATGGCGAATTTCCTTGGCTCACAAAATAGCTCCTGTTTTCACTGCTAATCCCAAAGTTGAAGCGTGTTTTGTGTTTGGCTCGGCCGTATTAGGGATTTCAGACCAATATTCTGACCTTGAATTGGCGTTTATCTGGTCAAAACTACCTTCTGCCGAAGAATTACAAGTCAAAGCGCAGAGTGTTGGTGTTACAGGGTGGGAAATTGAGCCGCGCTGGGAAGCAACACAAGGGTGGTTGGAGCAATTCTATCTGTCTGGGATGAAAGTCGAAGCAGATCATTGGGCGCGAGATACAATCGACAACATCGTGATTGATGTTATTGAGCGTTACGATGTGTCGCAAAACGGGCTTGTGTTTGAGAAGCAAGCGATCGCATTTCATCTTCAACGCGCAGTGGTTCTTCAGGGTAAAGACATCATTAAACAATGGCAAACTCAACTTTCTCCTTATCCTGAAGAACTTGCAGTTGCAATGGTTCAAAAGCATCTGAATTTCCGCCCGTTTGATGGTCAACACATCTTGACCGATCGCCTTGAGATTCCGATGTTATACGAGAACAAGTGCGCTATTGTGCGAAGGCTGCTCAACATACTGTTCGGGCTGAACCGCATTTATCATCCCGGCTTCAAGTGGACACGCTACTGGGCTGAAGAAATGAGCATCAAGCCGTCTGGTTTTTTCAATCGGCTAGAGCGTGTTTTTCAAGCTGATGCCGTCAGCGGAATTCATGAGCTACGTCAACTTGTTGAGGAAGTTTTTGATCTTGTGGAAAGGACATTACCCCAGGTTGATCTCAAGCAGCAGCGCGAGATATTCGATCGGACTTACCCCAGGTGGAAGTTACCCGTTGATGATTGAACTTCAAGCTCTCAATAAACAGGCTAACATAGTCTCTGAGGCGGACGGGGTCAATCCGGGAAGTGAAACATCTTCTTTGAATTGAATTTTTCGGTCATCTGAACGTTCAAGATTAATTTGAAGTTGGGCATTCAAGCTGGCGTCTATAGGTTGTTTAGGATGAATAGACTTGGCGACACGTTGAATCACTCAGCTAAAATTTTGGCTTGAGTTTTGCTTATAGTTCTCTTGCCATTTACAAGCTCTGACACAACGCCACTAGAGCCCACAATGCCGACCAAATCTGCTTGGCGGGTGCCGCTAGCTTCCATAATATGAGTCAGCACCTCGGTCGGTGATGCAGCTTTTATCGGGTTAAGCTCTGTCTCATACAGCCCTTTCCAGCCTGATGAAGTACAGCAAAAAGTCTGAAACCCCTATCATACAGGAGCTTCGAGTTTCAATTTGTACCTCACTAGAGTGAGAAACGCTGTAGGCTTCGACTAGCATTACCAGTAGTTTGTAGAGTGTGGTTTCTTCTGGGGTCCGGTTTTGGTTAACGGTTAATGCTTCGACAGCCACCGGGGTTTGTTCATACTCCGACTCAGATTCAATCACTTTGGGCGTGACTTCTAACAGTAAATCGCCATAGGCTGTTCGATCAAAAGTAAGGGTCATTTTTCCACTGGATGAGTCTGATACCAGGTGCTGAGGGCGGTTTGGTAAACCACCTGCCAGGGCACCCCGTGGCGGCGGGCCAGGGCGGCACAGTCTTCGTATTCAGGATGGACATTCAGCAGCGCCTGGGTCTGGGGGTGGTAGGCCAGCTTCATGGCCACGGTGCCATGGGGGGTGGTTAGGGATTGCAGTACGCGGGGCAGGGCGGTGCGCTGCTGCCGCTGGTGGCGAATACCCAGGGTGGGGGTTTCGGCAAATAAAATATCGGTGCAGGTAGACTCGGTTTCAGGTTGGCAGATTACGGTAATCAGCAACCCTGGGCGCGATTTTTTCATGGCCACGGGCTGGGTAAACACATCCAGCGCCCCGGCGGCCAGCAGCTGCTCGTAGAGGTAGCCCACGGCCTGGGGCACCATGTCATCGACCTGGGTTTCGAGCACGGCTACGGTTTCTAGGCCGAGGGTGGGCAATGCTGTCGGGTCAGGCATATCCTCAGTTGGGGGGGCGGCGAGCCGTGAAATCCTATGGGATATCGGCCCCGGCGCGTCTAGGGAGGTGGCCTCCTCTGTACCCACCCAAAGCCGCAAAATATTGGGCAGGGGCAAAGTCTTGCCGCCCGCCCCCAGGCCGACGCGGTTGAGCACCATGGGCGGCGGTGGCCCAAACCTCCGGGCCAGGGCGGTGGCGATCGCCGCCCCCGTCGGGGTCACCAGCTCTCCCCTCAGGCCGTTGCTGTAGATCGGCACCTGCCTCATGGCCATTAGCTTTAGCACCGCTGGGGCGGGCACCGGCAGCCAGCCGTGGGCCGCCTTGACCCGGCCCTGGCCAGTGGGCAGCGGAGAGCACACCAGGCTGTCAATGCCCAGGTAATCGAGGCCCAGGCAGGTGCCGACAATATCTACAATGGCGTCGGTAGCCCCCACCTCATGAAAGTGCACCTGGTCTACGGCAATGCCGTGCACGGCGGCCTCGGCCTCAGCAAGCTGTCGAAAGACCGCCAGGCTCCAGCCGCAGACCCGTTCGGGCAAGTCGGCCTGGGTGATCAGGCGCTCAATGGCCCCCAGGTTACGTGACGGCCCAGGGCTGAGGGCTGAGGGCTGAGGGCTTGAAGATTCGGGGGCCGGGTCGTGGTGATGGCCGTGGGTCTGTCCTGGGGCCGGGTGATCGGGGCCAGCGGCGATTACAACCGGCAGAGTTGAGGTGAGCTCAACCTTGGCCTTTAAGGCCCGCTGCCCCTGGCGCAGGGTTGGGGCGACAGAGAGGGTGAACTCATCCCCCAGGCCCAGGGTGGCGAGTTGGGCTTGCAGATAGCTCAGGGGCACCCCGGCATCGATCACGGCACCCAGGCACATGTCGCCAGAGATGCCGGTGGGGCAGTCGAGGTAGGCGATGGTTTTTGGCGATGTCGGCCGGGATATGGGCTCAGCATCCTGGCGGACGGGCGGCGAGGTCGGTGCGGGCATGGGCGAAAATGACTTAAGCTCAGACATAGCCTAACTTGAGTTTTGACTGAATTTGGCTAGATCTAATGAAACGGGGCAACCCAGCGTCGGCATTTGGCCCCCGTACCCAACCCCCTAGACTCGGCTCTAAATGCCCATCTAAGCGGGTTGAGGGAAATTTTTGCTGTTCCTAGGAGCTACTACCATGGCAACCGTGTATCGGCTGCACCCCGATAACCCTCAGCCCCGCAAGGTGCAGGCCATTGCCGATGCTCTGCGCCAGGGGGCGGTGGCGCTATACCCCACCGACACCGTCTACGCCATCGGGTGTGACCTCAATCATAGGGCTGCCGTGCAGCGGGTGCGGCAGCTCAAGCAGCTGGCTAACGACAAGCCGCTGACCTTTCTCTGTGCATCTCTGTCGAACATTGCTGACTATGCTCTCGTTAGTGACAGCGCCTACCGAATCATTCGGCGGCTGATTCCGGGGCCGTTTACGTTTTTGCTGCCCGCCACTAAACTCGTACCCCGCCTGGTGATGAACCCAAAGCGCCGTACCACCGGCATTCGGGTGCCCGATACGCCGATTTGCCTGGCGCTGATTGACGCCCTGGGCAACCCGGTAATCTCCACCTCGGCCCTGACCCTGGTGCCCACTGGGGGAGCTAAAAGCCATCAGGTACTGCAAAAAATGGACCTGTTTGATGCCCTAGAAAAACAGATCGATGTAATTATCGATGACGACCAACCTCTGACCTATGAGGTATCTACCATCTTAGACATTAGCCAGGGGGAGCCCGTGGTGGTGCGTCGCGGGCTGGGCTGGGAGCTGGCCCGCGACTGGGGGGCGCAGCTGGTTTAGCGCCTGGGGCCGTGACCCGGCGCACGCCAGTTGCGCAATTGTCTACCCCCTTTCCTGGCCTGGCCGGTTCAAACTAAGATCAGTAAGATTACGGGGTTACCCTGGTTACTCCTGCCACTATCCCCCTTAGGGCGGGGGAAAACTCACCTCAAAGGCTCCCACGATGGGAGGATTTGGGGTCTGAGACCTAAGTGCTAACCCCAACCGCGATCCTTAAACCACTTTACCCACTGACACACCGATCCAGAAATATCCGCTGCCCAGTTGATGTCTCACTTAACCAGAGACGGCATTCCTGAGCCCGCCACGGCTACCCCCCTGGCCCTAGGGCAGGAGAATCGCCCCTCTGGGTCGTTGCTAGGATTGGGTATCTATGAAGACCGCATCTACCTGCTCTGCTGCCATGTCCTCATTTTCGTCTGGGGTTACCCCCCCGCCCCGTGACTCTGCCTCTGCCCCCCTGGGAGAAGGGCCTGACCCATCCCTGGTCGGGGTAATTGCTAGCCTGCTGGAAAATCACATCAATCGCCGCCCTAGCGGGTTTGATGGGGTAGTGCAGCGGCTGGCTGCCGAAATTGACCGCATTTGTCGCATGAGCGATCGCATCCAGGCCTCCGGGGCAGTGGCCCACTGGCAAACCACCCTGGTGGGCCATCGAGTTTCGAAATGTCTCAACTACTATGACTTGGGCTCTAGCCAGGGGCGCATTGAGCTGCACAGCAGCCTCAGCGCCATCGTCTACCGCTACATGGCCCCCACCGGCAGCCACCTGGGTTTCCAGGGCCGCTACGCCCTGCTGGAAGACTTTATGCAGACCTTTTATATCGAGGTCATCAACGCCTTCCGGCGGGAGCATGGCCTACCCGCCACCTATACTCCCCGCACCCGGCTAGAGCTGGCGGAGTATATGGCCTTTGGCGAGCAGTATGCCAAGCGGCGGATTACCCTGCGCGGTCGCCAGGGGCAGCAGCTGATTGTGTTGAGAGCCCAGGCCTTTAGCCGTCGTCAGCCCGCCGAAACCCCGGTGGATATGGGTCTGGTTAGCGAGGGGGCCAAAACCGAAGAGGGGGAAGCCCACGCCCGCAGCTCGGTGTTTCAGCAGGTGCGCGACAAGATGATGTCGGAGGACTACGATGCCGGCGATACGGTGATGCGCGATCGCGTGGTCAACGCCCTGATGCAGTACCTCAAGGAGCAAGACCAGGCTGACTGTGTAGACTACCTGGTGCTCAAGTTAGAGGACTGCTCCGCCGCCGAAATCGATGATATTCTCGGCCTTTCCGCCCGCAAGCGCGACTACCTGCAGCAGCGGTTTAAGTACCACGTAGAAAAATTTGCCCAGCACCATCAGTGGGAGCTCGTGCACCAGTGGCTAGGGGCCAATCTGGAGGCCCAGCTGGGCATGACTCTGGAGGAATGGAGTGGCTTCCTCAGCCACCTTTCCCCTGAGCAGCGGCAGTTGGTAGACCTTAAGCAGGGCCAGCCCGCCGACCCCACCCTCACCGATGAAGCCATCGCTGAGCGCCTCGGCTGGACCCCGAAAAAAGTACAGCGCAACTGGAGTCAGGTGCTGAAGCTAGCCTGGGAATATCGCAACCAAAGCCGCACTCCCCAGGCGGTGGATGACTAGTGGAGTGCGGCGTAAATATGTACACCATGTCCACCATTAGCGATGACCGAGGTGTAGGGTACACGGTTCGCGGTAGGGAACCTTTACAAGGGTAAGGAGACTTCCGCCGTCGTGTACTAGGACGATTGACCCTTGCAGCGGCCTAGCTGACGATTGCCTCTTCACCCATCCCCAGGGGTGGCTCAAACTTATATCCCACGCCACGCACGGTTTGAATGAGTGCAGGCTCGGTGGTATCTTTCTCGATCTTTTTGCGAATCTGCCCTACGTGCACGTCTACCACTCTCTGGTCACCGACGTAGTCGTAGTCCCAAACTTTCTGAATTAGCTCAGCCCGCCGCCAGACTCGGCCCGGATGGCTGGCCAAAAAGTGCAGCAGATCAAACTCTAGCGCCGTCAACGGCACCAGCTCGTCGTGGAGCATGACCTCCCGGCGTACCGGGTCGATGGCCAGGCTGTTAAAGGTGAGGCACTGCTGCTCGGCGGCGGTGACAGGACGCTGTCGTTTGAGGATGGCCCCGACCCGCACCTCTAGCTCCAGCAGACTAAAGGGCTTGGTTAAGTAGTCGTCGGCCCCCTCGTTAAAGCCACGAATTTTATCCGACTCATCGGTGCGGCTGGTGAGCATTAGCACAAACACACCGGTGCGCGACTGCATTTCTTTACACAGTTCGTAGCCGTTGGTGTCGGGTAAATTCAAGTCAAGAATGACCAGATCGGGGGTAAAGGTTTCAAAGATGGTGAGCGCCTTTTTCCCATCCTCCGCCGACTCCATCTCATAGTCCTGCTTGGCCAGGAATCGGTGGATTAGGTTGCGAATTGCGGGATCATCATCAACAACGAGGATCTTGGCTTCCGCCATGGTCATTCCCTTGGTGTAAGTTGAACAGCGGGCCCCTGCGCCCTGGCCCAGACGGCAAATATGCTGTCTAGGGCTAAGCCGGTAAAAAGACGTTTAGGTTTTGGCTATACGCTTTAGCTATAAATCTATGAATAATTCCCTAGCTTACAAGAGAATTTTACGAAGTCGCCACCTCAAATCCGGTCAGTTTAAGTAAATTGACCCTCAATCTAACAATGGCCAGCCAGTTTGCCCTGGCTGATGGGTCGACCGCTAGGGTTCAAACGGCAAGCTAGGGCTCTGTCAAATCTAGAACTTCGCTGGCCTAAAACGTCTCGGGTAGGCCACCCCGACCGGGGCTAATTACCGGAGTCGGCTGGGTTAGCGGGAGCCTCAGGAGCGCGATCAGCATCGGGCGATGGAGCGTCAAAGGGGTTAGGCTCCTCAAAGGGCAGAGTAGAGTCATTGGGCAGGGTAGGATCGACCGGTGCCAGGCCAGGATCGGTCTCAAACCCATCGCTACCCAATCCATCATTGCCGAACCCCTCGGGGCTGAGCTCGTCCTCGCCGGGCTGGGGATTGCCCCCGTTGGGGCTAAGGTTTAAATCCCGAGGCAGGGTAGCCAGAGCCACCCGGTCGCCACCCACCGAGCGCAGCACGTCGAGCACCGTTACCACGTCTTCGTAGCGGGCATCGCGGGAGGCGTACAGCACAATCAGCCCGTTGGGGCTAATCTGGTTGAACTGTAGCAGCACGTCGTACAGCAGGTCGAGGGTAACCGGCTGCTGGTCGAGGTAGGCCTGGCCCAGGCCATCAATGCTGACGTAGAGGCGATCGCTAATTCCCCCCTGGCCGACCTGCCCCGGTAGTGGTTGTCCGGTTTGAGCCGTTGGTAAATCCAGGTCAATGGCTTGTTGGCGGGTCAGCCCCACCGCCGCCAGAATAAAAAAGGTCAAAATGCAGAAGATCACGTCGATCAGGGGAATGATCTCCAGCCTGACGTCTTCCTTCGCCGTGGTGTCGAGCAGGTCTATTTTCATGGGGAGGTCACCTCGGGGGCAGATAGCGGGCCGGAGGCCACCGGAGCAGCCTGGTGCTGGGCCCAGCTCTGCCGATACAGCAGCTCTAGCTCACTGCCGGCCTGGCGAAACATCTTGGCCTGGCCAAACACAAACCCGTTGAAGAGGCGATAGAAGGCCAGACTGGCAATGGCAATGATTAAACCCGCAGCGGTGCTGATCAGCGCTTCGCTAATGCCCAGGGAGGTACCGGCAGTGGCATCGCCGCTGCCCAGGTCGCTAATTTGAATCGATCCTAGGGAATTAATTAATCCCAGCACCGTACCCAGCAGCCCCAGCAGGGGGGCCAGGCCAATGACCGCCTCCAAGATTTTCTCCCCCTTGCCCATGATCGCCAGTTCTTCGTTGGCCGCCGTCTCTAGGGCCAGCCGAAACACCTCAGGGTCGGGGGACTGGAGCTTCAGCGGGGCGGAGAGAAAACGGCCCATGGGCAGTTGGTTAGAGCGCTGGGCAATTTCAGCCGCAGCGGGCCATTCGCGGCGGGCGGCTTCTAGCACCCGCCCCGACACCTCCCGTTCGCGAGTCAAAATTCTTGACCAAAACCAGATTCGCTCTAGAATCGTGCCCACCGCCAAAATGGACAGTAAGAGCAGGGGCCACATGGCCGGGCCGCCCCGGGCAAAGAGCTCAGGTATATTCACAAACGCCTCCTATCATCACCACAGCTACTCCAGCAGGAGTTTTTTCTAGACTTTTCCGACAAAGCATAACAATTGTAGAGAGTTTGGCATCGCCTAGACATTTCCAGGTCGATTTGTCTCCGGGTTTAGTTCCGCCCCCTGAGGCTGGGTCTGGTCCCTCTCCAGCCAGTCGAGCATCAGGGCTGCCCCCCGCCGACAGGCCCCCGGTTGGCCCAGGGCTTGCCGCATGGTGTCGTAGCCGGTCAGCATGGTGTGGCGGGCGGCGGCGCTCTGCAACAGCTCTAGGGTGGCGGCGGCAATCGCCTCGGGGTTGGCCTGCCACTGCAAAAACTCCGGCACCACCCGCCGATTGGCGACCAAATTAACCGGCGAGGCAAAGGGCACCTTGAACCCCAGCAGCCGCTGCCCCACCCAGGCGCTAACCGGGTTGAGTCGGTAGGCCACCACCTGGGGCACATTCATGAGGGCGATTTCGAGGTTGACGGTGCCTGACTTGGTAATCGCCACATCGGCGGCCGCGATGGCCAGGGAACTGCCCTGGTCAACCACGTGACCGCGCAGTTCATATTCCGCTAGCCCGGCCGCAAAGCTGGGCCGCAGGGAGGCCGTGGCCGCAGACAGCAAGAACGTTACCCCTGGGCATTGGCGCTGCACAATCTGGGCCGCCTTGAGCAGAATCGGCATCAGGTATCTGATTTCCTGCTGGCGGGAGGCGGGCAGCAGGGTGACCACCGGCTGATCGAGGGGCAGGTTGAGCTGCTGGCGGGCCAGCCCCCGATCGGGGGGGGTGAGGTATTGATCCACCAGGGGATGCCCAACCCAGGTGGAGTCGGCCCCAAAGCGTTGGTAGTAGTCGGCCTCGGCCTTGAAAATGGCCACCATGTGATCGCTATAGCGCACCAGTCGTTCGGTGTCTTTCTCTGAAAATGCCCATACCCACTGCTGGGGGGCAATGTAGTACACCACCGGTACCTGGGGATGGCGGGTCTTCAGGTACTGGCCCATGACCAGGTTGGGGTTCATGTAGTCGATTAGCACCACCAGATCGGGGGGGTGGGCCTCCAGGGCCTGTTTGGCCACCTTCTGGAGGCGTAGCGTGGGCAGAAAGTAGGGCACCGCCTCAAACAGGCCGACCGAGCCAATGGCCGTGGTTTCCCCCACCAGAGTAGCCCCCGCTGCCGCCATTCGGGAGCCGCCCAGAGCCACGATGTCCAGGCTGATCTGGCGCTCGGCGGCCTCTGCCCGCAGGGCCTCAATCAGCAGCGCCCCCTGTAAATCCCCCGACACTTCGCCGGTGCTAATGAATATCCGCCGCGGGGGCTGGGGCCGCAAACTACTCGTCATGATCAGCGCTACGACCCCGCCTGCGCCCTGGTGTGAGCCCCCGTCGGTCAGGCTGCTGGGCCGCCCTGAGAAACTGGCTGAAGTGCAGCACCAGGTCATTGTGCCCCCACTGGTCGAGCTTGGCCAGGGCATCGGTGATTGATTCTCTCGAACGATAGACCAGCCGGTAGGCCTGCTTGAGCTCGCGGTAGGCATCGCCATCGCGATCGCGGGTTAACCCTGCCCGCTGCAGCCCAATCTGGTTAAGGCCCCGCACCTGGGCCGGGTTGCCGTTGACCATGGTGTAGGGGGGCACATCGCGATCGATGCGGGTGAGGCCACCAATCATGGCCAGCCGCCCCACCCGCACGAACTGGTGGACGCCAACAATGCCGCTGATTCGGGCTCCCGACTCCACATACACATGGCCAGCCAGGGCCACAGAGTTGGCAATAATTACCTGGTCTTCGACAACGCAGTTGTGGGCTACGTGGGCATAGGCCATGAGCAGATTGTGATCCCCCACCAGGGTGGCGGCACCGGCGTTGGTAGCCCGGTTAATGGTGACATATTCTCGAATCAGGTTGTGGTCGCCAATGTCGACCCGGCTCATTGAGCCGTCGTATTTAAGATCCTGGGGCTCTAGGCCGATGGCGGCTCCGGGAAAAACGCGGTTCTGCACCCCCAGGGTGGTTTGGCCATCAATCACCACGTGGGCCCCAATTTCGGTACCGGCTCCGATAGTCACGTGCTCACCAATCACGGCGTAGGGGCCAACTTTCACCGTAGGGTGAAGCTTAGCACCGGCATGGACAACCGCCGTCGGGTGAATCAGGGTAGTAGTCAACGACTTGCCTCCGGAACCCAGAGATTGAGATACATGCACATCCATCAATTCGCTCGCTCCGTGGTCGGCACCGGGTCAACAACCGAAAACATTAGCTCACCTTCACAGACGAGCTGACCATCGACCTCGGCCCGCCCCTGCATTTTGCCAAAGCGTAACCGTTTAATGGCTAATAATTCTACCGTCATTACGAGCTGGTCGCCGGGCACTACGGGTCGTCGAAATTTTACCTTATCAATCCCGGCAAAGACGCATAGCCCTTCAACGCCGGGAATTTGGGTCAACACGATGCCCCCCACCTGGGCCATGGCTTCGACAATCAGCACCCCTGGCATGATTGGTCGTCCAGGGAAATGCCCTTGAAAGTGCGGCTCATTGAGGGTGACGTTTTTAAAGCCCGTAGCGCGTTCACCCGGTACATAGTCGGTAATTCGATCGACTAGGGCAAAGGGATAGCGGTGGGGCAAGATCGCGTAAATTTCTTCGGTGGTGTAGCACCGCTTGAGCGGGGCCGGAGAACCGCTGATGAGGCTAGCGGGGGCCGTTTCAAGATTGTTGATGGCAGATGTCGCGGAGCTAGATGAAGTCACATCAATCACGGTGGTTCGGTACCCTTATCTGGAACGCTACAGCCCAAAGCCTTGCGTTAGTTATTGTGCTGAATTTAGGGTGCTGGCCTAAATCCTAGTCTGATTGTGCCATCCCAAGGCCTCTTAGCCCTAGTCAAGGGTTGCCTGGATGGCTTTGGCCAGCTCTACGTGCAGCCGATGACTGGCCTTGTAAGCTACCACATGGGCCTGGGGCAGCGTGCCCAACAGCCCTAAATCCCCAATTAAGTCTAGGAGTTTGTGGCGCACGGGCTCGTCATCAAAGCGCAGGGGCGGGTTAACCCAGCCATCGTGGCCGCACACCAGGGCATTGTCTAAACGGCCGCCTTTGATCAGCCCGTTGGCCTGGAGCTGCTCGATTTGGTGAGCGAGGCCAAAGGTGCGGGCCGGGGCGATGGCCCTGGCAAACCCCTCACCACTAAACGGATCGACCGTGGGAGACCAGCTCAACCACTGTTGGCCAATGGCGGCGACCTCAAACTCAATACCGTAGGTGAGCCGACCGGCCGGGGCCGGAAACGCCGCCACAAAGGCATCGCCATACTGCACCGACACGGGTTGCCGCAGTTGGGGCACTGCCCGAAAACCGCTTTGCTCAAGTCGTCCGGCCGCCTGGATCGCCTCTACCCAGCCCAGGGCCGAGCCATCTAGTAGCGGAATTTCGGGGCCGCTGACCTCGATGCGAACATTGTCGATGCCGGTGCCCACCAGGGCGGCTAACAGATGCTCAACCGTGCGCACGGTGGCTCCTCCCTGGCGCAGTTCGGTGGAGAGCACCGTTTGGTCTACGGCCTCTAACCGAGCGGGAATGGTGGGTTGACCCGGCAGATCTGTACGGACAAAATAGCGCCCCTGACCAACCTCGGCGGCCCGCAGGTTCACCGTAGCCTCGGCCCCAGAATGGAGCCCGATGCCCTGGCACTGAACCGACTGGGCCAGGGTAGCTGGGGTGATGCCAGTGGCAATAGTTGCCTCGGATAACAGCACATCAGCATTAGCCATTAGAATCGCTCCCCAATGCCAAAGTGAATCCGCCCTTCCCCGGAGTCATTGAGGCCGTAGTCGATGCGCAGGGGCCCCAGGGGAGTCTGAATTCGCACTCCGGCCCCGTAGCCATAGCCGCTGCCGGGCTTGCCCCGGGCGGGCCCCGGTGCCCCCGGTACGGCGTTGCCGCTGCCCAGATCAGAACCCACATCTAAAAACAGCGCGCCGCCCAGGAAGGAAAATAGCGGGAACCGATACTCAGCGGTGAACTGGGCATAGCTGCGGCCGCTGCCCACCTCGCCCTCGTCATAGCCCCGAATGGAGTTGGTACCCCCCAGGGCAAAGGCTTCGTAGGGGGGGGCATCCCCCACAATTGTGCCCAGCTGGATGTTGAAGGCCAGCGCCTGGGGGCCATCGGAAAAATTAATCAGGCTGATGGGAATGTAGTGGCTATAGCTACCTCGCAGCCGGTTCATGAAAATGCTGCCCCGCCCCAGGGGAATCGACTGCTCGGTGTTGAGCCGCAAAATGCCGCCGCTGGTGGGGTTAAAGGGGTCATTCCGGCGGTCAAGGGTGGCACTGATCGGGAATGTCCACAGGTCGTCAACCCCGGTGGGGCTGATGGTCAGCGGGTTGCCCTTGGCATCTACCGGAGCGATGCCGCCGTCAAAGTCGCGGGCAGACACGTTCTGCACCAGGGTGCCGACGGCCACCGTCCAGCCGTTGTCAAGGGGGCGGCTAAAGGTGATGCCACCGCCCAGACGGCGAATGCGAGCCCGGTCGCCGCTGGAGAAGTTATTGGGGTCGGTATTGTCGGGGTCGGGCAGGTTAATCGGGCTCGGCCCACCGTCAAAGTTGAGGTTGATGGTGCGACGGGCAAAGGCGGTGGCGGTGTAGGAGGTACGGAAGGGATCTCCAGCAATCCACGGATCGGTAAAGGACAGGTCAAATAAGATATCCCGCGTGCTGAGCTGGGCTTCGGCGGTGAACTTTTGGTTGTTGCCGCCAAAGTTATCCTGCCGGTAGCTGACGGTGCCAAACAGGTCGCCGGTAAAGTTAAAGCCCAGGCCCGCCGCCACCGAGCCGGTGCTGCGTTCGGTGACGTTGACAATTAAATTGACCTGACGGGGATCTTCGGTACCGGGCTCTAGCCCCGGCACCACATCCTCAAAAATTTGTAGCCCAAATACCCGCTGAAAATCCTGCTCGATCCGGGCCTGGTTGAACACGTCCCCCGGCATCGTCTCAAATTCGCGGGTAATAATGTAGTCCTGGGTGCGACCGTCGATGGGGTTGCCCTCATCGTCTACGGATTCCCCTTCTTCGTTGCGGAAGCGTACCTGAATGCTCTCAATGACCCCCTCCGCCACCTCTAGGGTAACCAACCCGTCGGGCGATACCTGGGGGGCAGCCACTACCTGGGCCAGCACGTAGCCATTGTCCTGGTACCACTGGTTGAGCTCCAGAATGCCGTCCTGGAATTCCAGCAGATTAATAATCTCGCCCTTTTGGTCGGCAAAGATCTCATCGACGACGGTCTGAGGCAGTACCTCGTTACCGGTGACCTGAACATCGGTGAGCACCGGATTAGGGGCCACCACAAAGGTCACCTGCACCCCTAGGTCGGTGTCAGTGGGGCGGGCATCGACATCGGCAAAGAAGCCGGTGGCAAAGATGTTGTTGATGTCCTGCTGCAGCTGGGTGCGGGTGGTGGTGCGGCCTGCCCGGGTTTCAATGACGCTATAGACCAAGTCCACCAGCTCGGTGTCGATGTCGCCCTGGTCAGATTGCACAATCACCTCAGCCACCAGTACCCGAGGCTCAGCCTCGGCTTCGGGGGGAGCAGTTTCTTCGGTTTCTGGCCCAGCTTCACCCTCCGCCGGGGTTCCCTCTTCCGCCGGAGTTTCCTCAGGCGGTGCGGTCTGGTTGCGCTGAGAGTTCCGCTCCACCGCCCGGTCGAGAATGTCCTGGGCCTCTTCGCGGGTCAGGTCTGCCCCGCCGGGGGAAGTCTCGGCATCGGCGGGCACGGTTGGAGCACTGGGCGCTTCGGGAGCCGCCGGGTCGGGGTCTGGGGAAGCCGCCGGGTCGGGTTCTGGGGAAGCCGCCGGGTCAGGTTCTAGGGGTATGGCGGGGTCTGGCTCCAGCGGAGTATCGGGAGCCTGGGCCTGGGAGGGGCGCAAGGATGGGCTCAGCTCAATCTGAGCGGGGTCGGGCTGGGGCAGCAGGCTGGCTGGGTCAACGATCACCGCCGAGCGATAGCCGTTGATCAAGGTGCGTAGTCCCGCCATGTCTTCACTGGGAACCGCCGTCGCTGGCGGCGGCAACTCCCGCAACGCTTGGGATGACTCTGTTGCCAGGTCAGGGGTTGGGGTAGCACTAACGCCGATATCATTGACCGGGCTACCGGTATCCCCGGGGGACAGCATGAGCAGGGCCGCACCGGCTGGGGGCTGAGGATCAGCACCCTGGAGCAACCCTGGGGTCGAGGTAGCCGAGGATTCTAGCTCTAGGCCAGGGTCAGCCTGGGCCTGGGAAGCAGACAACCCCATCAGCCCTGATGTCGCTAAAATCGCTAAAAACTTAGGAGATACCCGCATCCAAACCTACCTGTTAATGACATCCACACACCACTGACCGCCCATCTCCAAAGAGATGCGGTAAACGGAAAATTTCTCAGGGAGGCCGATGCCCCGTCAATCGGACAAATTCTACCGCATAGATGGCGTTAATTCTTGGCCGATTGTGCCGCCACCCGCTCTAACACCCGCTGATAGGCCTGTTCAATTGCTCCTAAATCCTGCCGGAAGCGGTCTTTATCCATCACCCGCTGGGCCGCGTCGTCGGTGGCACGATCCCACAATCGGCAGGTGTCGGGGCTAATTTCATCCCCCAGCAAAATCTCATCATGGGCATCGAGGCCAAACTCTAGCTTGAAATCTACCAGGGTAATGTCGCAGCCCATAAAGAAATCTGTCAGCACGCCATTGATGTCTAGGGCTTGACGGCGCAGGGTGGCAATCTGTTCCGCCGGGGCCAGGGCCAGGGCGGCGATGCGATCGAGGGTCAGTAGTGGATCCCCCAGGTCGTCATTTTTGTAGTAAAACTCCACCAGGGGTGGCTCTAGCCGTTGTCCCAGGGGTAAGCCGGTCTGGCGGCAGAGACTGCCAGCGGCCAGGTTACGAACGACCACCTCAAGGGGGATGATGCGCAGCGCTTTCACCCGCATCTCGCGATCGCTAGGGGTATCAATCCAGTGGGTGCGAATCCCTGCGGCCTCTAGCCGCTGAAATAGATAAGTGGAAATGGCACAGTTAATCCGCCCCTTATCCAAAATTTGCCCCCGCTTTTGGGCGTTAAACGCCGTGGCATCGTCCTTAAAGTAGGTGAGCAGAATAGTCGGGTCGTCGGTGGCATAGACAATCTTGGCCTTGCCTTCGTAGAGTTTTTTTCCAGAGGCCATGGGGGAGGGGGAAAGGGGGCGTAATTATAGTATCGGGTATTGGGGGTAGGTGTTGAGTGTCGGAGGGCAGGTCTCGGGGGGCGGAGGACAGGTGTCGGGTATTCGATTAGACCCCTGAACCCTGACACCCAGCCTCTGAAACCTGAACCCTAACTGCCGCCTTCCCTACTTCGTCAACATAATATGCACGCCATCCCAGTCTGCGGGCGGGGGCTGTTTGAGGTACTGCTGGGCGCGGTTGATGTGAACGGCGACGGCTTTATCGTGGGGGCGCAGTTGCTGAGCCTGGTCAAACAGGGTGAGGGCCGTATCGAAGCGCAGGTTGGTGTAGGCGTTGCGGGCTTCGGCGTAGAGAGCTAAAAAATCTTGGGTTTCAGCCCCTAGGAAATTTTCTCGGCGGTCGATTAGTTCGTAGAGGTTGACCGCCCGGCGTTTGCCCTTGACCTGAATGCGATCTAGCTCGCGCACCCAGATTTTGTCCCGACAGAGGGAGTAAGTGTATTCACTGATCACAATATCGCAGCCGTATTCCTTGGTCACCCCCTCCAGACGCGAGCTGAGGTTGACCCCGTCGCCGATGACGGTGTACTCCATTTTGCGCTGGGAACCGATGTTGCCGGAGACCACTTCGCCAGAGCTAATGCCGATGCCGATGCGAATTTCGGGCTGGTTTTTATCGAGGCGGTGGGCGTTGAACTGGATCAGCCGCTGGCGCATATCCAGGGCCGCCTGCACCGCCGCCCAGGCGTGGTTGCTGAGCGGTAGGGGCGCACCAAACACTGCCATCAGAGCATCGCCAATGAACTTATCGAGGGTGCCCTCGAAGTTAAACACCGCTTCGACCATGGTTTCAAAGTAGGCGTTGAGCATTTCCACCACGCGGTCGGCTTCCAGGTTTTCGGTCAGGGTGGTGTAGCCGCGAATGTCGGAAAACAGCACGGTAACTTCCTTCCGTTCGCCCTTCATCAGCAGGTCATCCCCCAGGGCCATCACCCGGTCGGCGACGCCGGGGGTCATGTAGCGGTAGAGGGTGCTCTTCATCCGCTTTTCTTGGCTGATGTCTTCAAGCACCAGCAGGCCCCCCAGCACCCGGCCTTCGGGGTTGGTGAGGGGGTTGACGGTGAGGTTGAGGCTGCGCTCTAGGCCCTGCACCTGGCTTTTGGGCACGGCGGGCTGATCGGCTAGACCCCAGGGGCGATACTGGGTAAGGTCTTCGCCGTCGGGCAGGGCTAACTGGACGATGGATTCCCCCTCGGCGTTTTGTCCAGCCATTACGCCGCCCCTCAGGCTCTGCTCCGGGACGTAGTGCCTGGCTCCGTTTTGCAGGCTATCTTCTAGTCGCCAGCGCAGATTGTCGATCGGTATGACCTCCCACACCAGACGCTGGTGGAGGGCGGCTTGCCACAGATCGCGCTGGGCCCGGGTCTGGTCATCCCCCACTGGGCAGCCCATCAATTCTAGGGCGGCCTCATTGATGGTCACAATCCGCCCCTCCAAATCGGTGGAGACCACCGCGTCGGATAGGCTCTGGAGAATGTCTTTTTGGTACTGCTTTTCCACCAGCACACGCTCGAACAGCTTAGCGTTTTCGAGGGCCACCCCGGCCTGGATGTTAAAGGCACGCATGAAGGCTTCGTCGGAGCTGTTAAAGGTGCCCTGGGCTTTGTTGATCAGCTGGGTCACGGCGATTAGCCGCCCACCAGAGTCGAAGACCGGCATGCAGAGAATGGTGCGCGTGCGGTAGCCGGTTTGCTTATCGGCTTCGGGATTAAAGCGTGGATCTTGGTAAGCCTCGGCAATGTTGAGCCCCTCGCCAGTACGGGCTACGTGGCCGACAATGCCCGTATTGCTGGGAATGCGAAGCTCCACCAGGGTCTGGCCATCCCCAGACTTAACCTTAGACCACAGCTCGCCGGTGGCTTCGTCGATCAGCCAGAGGGTGCTGCGGTCGGCCTGCATCAGCAGTCGGGCCTCTTCCATCACCGACTGTAGAGTTTTCTCGAGGTCTAAGCTCTGCTCTAGGGATGAAATCGCCTTTAGTAGCGCCGCTAGCCCCTTCTGGGTGCGGGCGGCCAGGTAAAACGAGTTGCAGCTCTCTAAAATGACCCCCAAGGAGGCGGCAAACTCCTTAAAGCGGTGCTCATCCTGGGGCGTAAAGGGGGTGTGGTTGATCTTGTTAAGCAACTGCACCACCGCTACGATGTTGTCGGTCTTGCGGCTGCGCACCGGCATACAGAGAATGCTGCGGGTGCGGTAGCCGGTTTTTTGGTCGTGGGTGTGGTCAAACCGCTCGTCGGCATAGGCATCGGGAATGTTGAGGGGCCTGGCGTTGGTGGCCACGTAGCCGGAAATACCCTTACCCATCGGCACCCGAATTTCTAAGGAGCGTTCCCCATCCCCCTGGGCAATTTTTGACCACAGCTCCTGCTTATCGTGATCCACCATGAAAATAGTGGTGCGCTCAGCCTCTAAAATCTGGCCGATTTTCAGCGTAAAAGCCTCTAGAATCTGCTCCAGCATCACCTCCAAAGACACGTCGTTGATCAGGTCAATGGCGCGCAAAAAATGCTCGAACTCTTCGGTGATTTTTTCAAGCAACTCAACAAACTGGGGCGTGGGCAGGTCGCGCACCAGGCTAGTCAGAGAGCTGGATTGATCGACCAAAGACAGGCTGTTCAGCAGGCTTTGGTGGGTCTGGGTAGCCATAAAATCCCTACTGGGGGTAAAGCGGTCGGGGGAGGCGATACAAACCCCAGGCTAGCCGGGGATATAGGCAAGCTTGAGGAAATCAGCGGGCAGATTGGGTAAAACTGGGGAAATCACCCCAGGGTTATACCTCAGTCTTGAGGGGGTGCTACCTGTGGAATTAAATACTTACTAATCTAACGTCATAGCTGAGGATAAGCGGTGGGCTTTGGCCCAGTTCAGGGATTATCCTTGAGGTTCATAGTACCCATTCCTTGCCGTAGACACTGATTCATCTACTGCCCCGCCCAAGCATCAGTGACGGCTCAGGAAGCCTCTAATTTCTATGGCGAAGACCATCGTTTACCCTTGCCAAGCCGATTAAGCTCGCCATTGGGATGAGCTAAAATAGCGCCAGCGTTACCCCGCCCCTTGCTATGGTTCGTCTGGATGCCATCCCCCCCCCAGCGCCTGATCTTGAACCGCCTCAGCTACAGCCTGACGGTGAGCTGATCAGCTGCCCACCCCCGCAACCCGACAGTGATGAACCACCCTTGGAAACCGATTGGCACCGCGATCAGATTGATCTACTCATTCGCCTGCTCAAATTCTGGTGGCAAGACCGCCATGATTTCTACATCTCGGGCAATTTGACGGTGTACTACAGTGCCGCAGAAACGAAAAAGCGCGACTTTCGGGGGCCTGATGTCTTTGTGGTGCTAGATACCGAAAAGCGCGATCGCCGCAGCTGGGTGATCTGGGAAGAAGGCGGTAAGTATCCCAACCTGGTAATTGAACTGCTGTCTGAGTCCACGGCAGCGGTAGACCGGGGTGCCAAAAAGCAGCTCTATCAGGACGTGTGGCGATTACCCGAATACTATTGGTTCCATCCAGAAACGCTAGAGCTGGCTGGATTTCGACTGGTGAATGGCCGCTATGAAGCGATCCCCCCGGATCAAGCGGGCCGGCTCAGAAGTGACGAATTAGACCTTCTGCTAGGTATTCACGAGCGGCAGTTGCGCTGGTTTACGGCGACCGGGGAACTGATTCTGCTGCCAGAGGTACTTGAGCGCCAGGAGCGAGAGCAAGCCGAACAGCGTGAAGCCCAAGCCCGCCAGGCCCAGCAGCAAGCCGAACAGCGTGAGGCCCAAGCCCGCCAGGCCCAGGAGCGGCTAGAGGCGTATTTGCGATCCCAGGGTATTGACCCCAACAACTTGCCAGAATAAACGCCTGAGGTTGGTTAGGGATTTGCGCTGAAATAAAGTACCAACTCAAGCAATCGACTCATCATAGATTCCCGCAGAGGCGGGAATGCCGGTGGTACTTTATTGGTTTGCCAGCCCCTGACCTCGGAGCTTTCCCAGGCTTTCGTCTAGGAAGTGAATGATCTCGCCCCAGGCTTGATCCGTAGCCACCGGGTCGTAGCGATAGCCATCATCCCGCATGAAGGTGTGGTTGGCGTCGTAAAGCCGGGTTCGGTGGGTAACGTTGGCGGCATCCAGCGCGTTGAGGATAGCGTCGCGCCCCTCTAGCGGCACATGGGGATCTTGACTCCCAAAGATAGTCAGCACCGTGGCCGACAGGTCACCGATACGCTCCAGGGTATCGGCGCCGCCGCGTCCTAGCTTACCGCTGTGGATGCCCGTAGGGTAGCAGCACACCGCCGCCTTCACCCCAGGGTTGAGGGCGGCTCGAAGGGCCAGGTGCCCGCCAATGCAAAAGCCCAGGGTAGCAAGCTGGCCTGGGGTCACAGTTTCAGCGGTGGCTAACCAATCTAGCCCGGCGGTGGCATCGGCGTCGTAGTGGGCGATTTCGGTGCGGCGGGCGGCATCGTTACCCCGCAGGCGACCCAGATCGTCGGGTTCAATCACGGTGCCAGCAGGTTCCAGGCGATGAAAGATCTCCGGGGCCGCCACTACGTAGCCATAGCCCGCCAGCCGATCGGCTAGCCGGGTAATGGGGTCACCGAGCTGGTAAATATCCGAGTAAAACAAGATGCCGGGGTAGGTTCCCTGGGGCTCGGGTTCGACCACGTAGAGCCGCATCAGGCTGTCATCAACGGTGAGACCAAGGTTGCGCCGCTTAACTTGCACAGATTGATCCTCCCAGAGGGGTGCGGTAACTCAATAGGAAAACCATGTGCCTCCATCGTTTTTCATGTTTACTCCATCCGCTCCGCCAACTCTAGCCAGCGCTCGGTAGCCGAGTCGATGGTGGCCGACAGCTGCCCCAGTTGCTCAGACAGTTGGGTGACCGTGGCATAGTTGCCGGGCGGATCACCACCGTAGAGTTGGGCTTCAATCACCGCTTTCTCGGCTTCTAGAGCAGGGATTTTGGTTTCGAGCTGCTCGTACTCACGCTTTTCTTTGTAGGAGAGTCTTTTGCCGGGAGAACTAGGGCTGCTGGCGGGGGCGGGCTGAGGGGCGGGGCTGGGGGTTTGGGAAAGCGATGTAGGCGAATTGGCAGAGGCTTCCTTAACGGCCTCGGCCTCAGCTTGTTTGTAGTCCAAATAGACCGAATAATTGCCGGGGTACTGGCGCAGGGTGCCGTTGCCCTGGAAGGCAAAAATGGTATTCACCGTACGATCTAAAAAGTAGCGGTCGTGGGAAACCACAATCACGCAGCCGTTGAACTCCTCTAGGTACTCTTCTAGAACCGAGAGGGTCTGCACGTCTAAATCGTTAGTGGGCTCGTCGAGAATTAGCAGGTTAGGGGCCGCCATCAACACCCGCAGCAAAAATAGCCGCCGCCGCTCGCCCCCCGACAGCTTGTGCAGGGGCGCATACTGCTGGTTAGGCGGAAACAAAAATCGCTCCAGCATTTGGGATGCCGTGATCACGCTGCCGTCGGCGGTGGTGACTAGCTCGGCGGTGTCTTTGAGGTATTCAATCACCCGCTGGTCGGGGTTAGTGAGCACGTCTTCAGAATGCTGGTCAAAATAGCCGACGTGGATGGTAGAGCCGACCTCGACGGTGCCGCTATCGGGGGCAAGCTGTCCGGTGATGATATTCATCAACGTAGATTTGCCCACCCCGTTGGGGCCGATAATGCCCACCCGATCATCCGGGGCAAACGAGTAGGTGAAGTCACGAATTAGGGTGCGGTCCTCGTAGCCCTTAGAGACAGTCTCTAGCTCAATTACTTTTTTGCCGATGCGGCGACCGGCGGTGGTAATATCCACTTTGCCCGGTCCCGCCTTGAACTCCCGCGCCTGCATGTCGCCGATCCGGTCGATGCGGGCCTTTTGCTTGGTGCTGCGGGCCTTAGGGCCGCGCTTCAGCCATTCCAGCTCGCGCCGCAGTACCCCGGCGTGTTTCTTTTGGGAGCTCACTTCGGCGGCTTCGGCGGCGGCTTTTTTGCCCAAGTAATAGGCATAGTTACCCGCGTAGCCGTAGAGGTCGCCCTGGTCGATTTCGAGAATGCGGTTAGTCACCTGGTCAAGAAAGTAGCGGTCGTGGGTAATTAACAGCAGCGCCCCGCGAAAGCCGCTGAGGTAGCCCTGTAGCCACTCTACGGACTCGGCATCGAGGTGGTTGGTGGGCTCATCCATCAGCAGGGCATCGGGGTCGGCCAGCAGGGCGGCGGCAATCGCCACCCGCTTGCGGTAGCCGCCGGAGAGATCCCCCAGCCGGGCGTCAAAATCTTCAATGCCGAGGCGGCTGAGAATGGCCTTGGCGCTGGTTTCTAAGTCCCAGGCGTCAGCGGCGGCGATTTTTTCGGTGACCGTCGATAGTTTGGCCATCAGGGTATTCTGATCGCCATCGCCCTGGGCCAGCTGGTGGGAGAGGGCCTCGTACTCGCGAATCAGCGCCATGGACTCGCCCGCGTCGGCAAAGACCTGCTCGAGTACCGTGTGGTCTTCGGTAAACTCGGGCTGCTGGGGCAGGTAGACAATTTTGGCCCCGGCGTTGACCCAAAAATCGCCGCCGTCAAAGGGCTCTAGCCCGGCAATCATTTTTAGCAGGGTCGATTTGCCCGAGCCGTTGGTGCCGATCAGCCCGACTTTATCGCCTTCTTCGAGGCTAAAGCTGGCGTCGCGGAGAATTTCTTTGATGCCAAAGTCTTTGCTGACCGAGCGCAGGGTGAAAAGGGTCATGGGTGAGGGCGTAGACGTTCAGCCCTTAGTTTAGCGTCAGGCCACGCTGAGTTCAGGTTAGTGGCGGGAGTTTTCCCTGTCGCTAAAACCCTAGGCATGAAAGGCAGAAGTCTATCGTCTATCGTTCCGACGCTCTGCGTCGGAATGCCGTTGGTGGCGCTCCTGCGCCCCGTCTTGGGAGGACGCTAAAGCGCCGGGGGAGGCGTGTCAACGCCGGAGCGTTGACACGATAGAACCCTGAAATCAGCGATCGCTATCTACGTCCCTGCAGATACCGACCTCACCTGCCCAAAAACCGTTAAAATAAAGTCATAACGAGTACGTATTTTATTTTGAGAGTCGGTTAGTCGCCTTTAAAGTGAGTGAAAGCCATGAAAATCAACCGGTTTGAGCATGTCAACCTGACCTGCAAGAGTTTAGAGGCTACCCAGGCCTTCTACCAGACGCTTTTCCCCGACTGGTACATGCGGGCTGAGGGCACTACCCCAGAGGGCAGGCGCTGGGTGCACTTCGGTAACGATCAGCTTTATCTGGCCCTGAATGACGAGCCCCAGGCGGTGCGCCACCAGAAACTCTACGAAGACGTGGGCATCAACCACATTGGTCTGGTCATTGACAATGGCGAGAAGCTGCTATTTTGGCTCGAAGCGAAGGGCATTGAGCATTACACGATGTCATCCCCCGAAACTCGATATCGCATCTATGTCACCGACCCAGACGGCAATGAGATTGAGTTCGTCGAGTATGAGGCCGATTATCTTCTTCGGTAGGGACGGGTGCGGCGAGAGCCGTGTCATATTCCTCTGTCTGCAAAATATGGACTCCGGCAACGGCACCCCCGGCAAAGTTCATAGCTGCCCCACCGGTTGGTGACCGAGCTCTACAAGCCCGCCCCCCCAGCCCGCCCCTACCTCTGGAGATTTTGGCCAAAACGCCCTACACTTTGGCATCGACTACCTGACAACCTCAGTTTTTCCGGTAGCATCAAGGCAAAATCGCAGTCTTTTCGTCGGCCAGTGACCATGCAACTTCGTCGATTTCTCCTGGTTTTGGGTGCCTCTGTCTGCCTAACGACCAGCGTCGCCCAGGCCCAAACCCCTGCTCCCACCGCGCCCCCCGTAGTTGAACCGGCTCCGGTCGCCGTACCCCAGGGGCCGACTGAGGCCGTCGCTAGCCCTCCATTAGTTCTGGGGCTTTCCCCCTGGCTGTGGCTGGCCAGCTTGGGTTTGGCCATTGGCGCGTTGATTGCCCTTAACTGGCTGCACCTCTACCAGCAGCAGCGACGCTGGCGGCGGGTTGAGCTGGCCCGAGCGGAGGCCAAAGCCTTTCGCGAGCGGCAGTCGGTCAAAAACGTGCTGGATATTTTGGACTATGAAGAGTACCGCTCGTTCTACATCAACCACCCCGAAGACGGTCGGTTGATTACCTTTGAGGCCAATGATTTTCGGCTGCGGCGGGCGCTGCGATCGCACGATCAAATGGTCAAAACCCGACGGGGGCTGGATGAAATCAAACGCCTGTCCGATGAGAGTGAAGTCATCAACCCCCAAACCCTGGAAATCGTCAAGCAGTATGAGGGTCAAGAATTTTTCATCGAAATTACCATCCGCGACTGGTTTGACTCGTTTTTGGGGGGGCTGGAATATTTTGAAATCTTGATCGACTCTGGGTTAGTCAGTACCGAAGAAATGAAGCCATTTATTATTTACTGGCTGCAGCTGATTGGCGATCGCCGCTATCGTCGCAAGGGGGGCTCGGGCTTTTACGATCAGCTCTTCCACTACATTCACTGGAGTGGCTACGGGCGAGTTAAAAAGCTGTTCGAGCGTTACGGCTTTAAGCTTTTGCCGCCCCCCTACTCAACCCACGACTTTAGTGGCATTGAGGAAGATACAAAATACGACACTTACCGCGCCCTGTGTCTAGCCAAGGCCGCCTACCTGGTCTACGAAGACCGGGAGTACGTCACCGATATTTCGCGCCAGTGGCTCAGCGAAGACATCGATAACCTGTGGAAGAACATGTCGGATCGTCAGTACGTCATCGACGTAATTAAGCAATGGCTGCGGGAGGGCGAAGAAAAGAGCGAGCAGGACATTCGCACCAATTTTAAGTATCTAAACATGCTGATTAGCGATACCCAGGCGTTTTTGTTTCGCAAAGACAACAACGTAGTTCTGGTGTTCCGCGGCACCCAGCAGCTCTCAGACTGGAAGACCAACCTCAAGATTCGCCTCAAGCAGTTCACCGTGCTGGCTGACCAAACCGCAATGCCCCCCAACGGGCGCGTGCATCGCGGCTTTATGGATGCCTGGCAAAGCGTCGAAAAGCAGGTGATTTATTACCTGAAAAAGTGGATTACCCCAGATACTAAGCTCTGGGTCACCGGCCACAGCCTGGGGGGGGCACTGGCGGCGGTAGCCACCATTTCCCTAGAGACTCAGGGCATTCATGTCAATGGATTGTATACCTTTGGTCAGCCGCGGGTGGCCGACTGGCGCATGGTTAACCACATGAATGCTAAGATGCGCGATCGCATTACCCGCTACGCCAACAACAACGACGTGGTGCCCCTGATTCCGCCCCAGCTGATTCCCTGGGTGCCAACCCGGGTCTATGGCCACATGGGGAGCTTTCGGTACTTTAACAATCGCGGTAGCCTGCGCCGCCACTCCTGGCTCACCCAGCGCTTTCCCGACCGGCTGGGGGGTATGATTTCCTCCATTTTGACCACCGGCAGCCCCGACGCCATCGACGACCACAAGATGGAGTTCTACATCGCCAACCTGCAAAAAGCCCTGGCCCAGGAGGAGGAGGAGGCCAAGGTAGAGTTGGAGCGCCAGATGCTCAGCGGCGACTTTGTGGAAGAGCTGCGCGGTCGCATGCTGGGCCGACGCTCTTCCCCTTAAGCCATCGTCCTAGCCACTCGAGCCTGGGGATTCGGGAGCCTTAGAACTATAGCTAACGCAGACCGTTAACCCTCGGTAACCCATACGCTAGGATCAAAGCCTAGCTACGTCGCTCATCTGCCATCGCCACTGTGACCTATTCTTCCCCTAAGCCCTTCAAAGCCCGGCGGCTCGTGCCCTGGCTGGTGCTAATTGCCACGGTGGTGGTCTTTTTGGGCAGCGTGATGCACCTACTAACCGAGTCCTGGTGGTTTGCCTCGGTGGGGTTTGGGGCCGTTTTCTGGGCGCGGCTCAGGTGGCAGATGGCCATTGGTGTGGGGGTGTTTATCCTCTGCCTGGCCTGGCTGGGGGGTAACTATCGCCTGGCCGAGAGCATGACCCGCGAGCGTCCCTATCGGTTCTTAACCCGCTACACCAGCGTCGAAGCGCGTGAGCAGATGGCGCGGTTGCCCAGCCTCATTGGCCTGGGGCTAGTGTTTATCCTTGCGTTTGGGGCCGCGCTGCGGGCTGCCCGGGCGTGGGAAACGCTGCTTAGATACTTGAACCCGACATCGTTTGACCAGGCCGATCCGATTTTTCAAAACGATATCAGCTTTTATCTCTTCAGGCTGCCCCTGTGGGAGGGGCTTCAGACTAGCCTCGTGGGTCTGGTGGTCTGGGCCTTGCTGATTGCTCTGGCCGTCTATGCCCTCAAGGGCGAAGTGCGCCCCGAGCGGGGCTGGAAGTATTTTTTAACCGGCGACGTTAAGACCCACCTTTGCCTGCTGCTGGCCACCCTGGCTATCCTAATTGCGGCGGGCTTCTGGCTCGACCGCTTTTCCCTGCTGTATTCCCAAACCGGCGTGGTGTTTGGGGCAGGCTATACCGACGTCCATGCCCGACTCCAGGCTTACTGGCTGATGGGGTTTGTCACCCTGGCGGTGGCGGCTTTGTTCATCCTGGCCCTGTGGCGTAGCGGTTTTGCGCTGCCGATTTTTGGCATTATCGTGTACCTGGGAGTGCTGGTGCTGGCCAATGGGCTCTACCCCTGGTTTCAGCAAAACTTTGTGGTCGAGCCTAACGAGCTGGCAGTCGAGCGCCCCTACATTGAAAACAACATTGCTTTTACCCGTCAGGCCTACAGCCTTAACAATGTCACCGCAGAGCCTTTCCCCGCCGAAAATCAGATCGACCGGGCGGTGCTAGAGGCCAACCAGCCCACCGTCAGAAACATTCGCCTTTGGGATTATGGCCCCCTGCTCAGCACCTACAAGCAGCTTCAAGAAATTCGCCTCTACTACAACTTCAAAGGCGTTGATATCGATCGCTATATTCTCAACGGCGACTATCGCCAGGTCATGCTCTCGGCACGGGAGCTAGCCGTCGATCAGCTACCCCAGGAGGCCCAAAACTGGATTAACCGCCAGCTTAAATTTACCCACGGCTTTGGCATCGTCATGAGCCCAGTGAACCGAGTCAGCCCCGATGGCCTGCCGGAATTTTTTATCCGCAACGTCCCGCCTATTTCAACGGTGGATTTGGATCTGGGGGAACCCCGCATTTACTACGGCGAAGACACCGCCAACTACATCTTTACTGGGGCCACCATCGACGAGTTTGACTACCCCCTGGGGGATGAAAACGCTCCCTACCGCTACACTGGCGCGGGGGGCGTGGAGATCAATTCCCTCTGGCGACGGCTGGCCTACACCTACGAACTGGGCAACCTGCGCCTGCTAATTTCCGACTATTTCACCCCCGAGTCGCGCATTCACTACCATCGCCTGATTCAGGATCGGGTGCGGCAGATTGCCCCGTTCCTGGCCTTTGATAATGACCCCTATATTGCCGCCATTGGCGGACGGCTGAAGTGGATTGTAGATGGCTATACCCTCAGCGATCGCTATCCCTACTCCGAACCCCTCAACCGCAGCAGCGATATCGCCCCCCTCCAGGGCAGCAACAGCACCATTCCCCTGATGGGCACCCGCCTCAACTACATTCGCAACTCCGTTAAGGTATTCGTCGATGCCTACGACGGATCCATGGAGTTTTTCGCTCTCGACGAGCAAGATCCGGTACTGGCCACCTACCGCCGCATTTTCCCCAGCCTGTTTGTCTCAGGCATGGCGCTACCTGCTACCTACCGCGAGCACCTGCGCTATCCCCACGACTTCTTTACAATTCAGGCCCAGATGTATCGGGCCTACCACATGGAAAACCCCGAGGTGTTCTACAATCGCGAAGATCTCTGGCGGTTTCCCGAACGGGCCATCGACGATGTAGTCGAGCCGATGGACCCTTACTACATCATCATGAAGCTGCCTAAATTTGGGCGCGAAGAGTTTCTACAAATTCTGCCCTTTACCCCCGCTAACCGCGACAACATGATCGCCTGGATGGCCGGTGGCTCCGACGGCGACAACTACGGTAAGCTGCTGCTCTACGAATTTCCTAAGCAGGAGCTGGTGTTTGGCCCCAGCCAAATTGTGGCCCGCATCAACCAGACCCCAGAAATCTCCGAGCAGCTCACCCTCTGGAGCCAGCAGGGGTCGCGGGTAATTCGGGGCACCCTGCTGGTGATCCCCATCGAGCAGTCTCTGCTCTACGTCGAGCCCATTTACCTGCGAGCCGAGCAGGGTGAACTGCCGGAACTGCGCCGGGTAATCGTGTCCTACGATAACCAGGTAGTGATGCGCGAAACCCTGGAAGCATGCCTAGAAGCGATTTTTGGCGAAGCCGCCAACGTGCCGGTGGCGGAGCCCTCCGCTGGAGCCGTGACAGCTCCAGCGGCAGCTGACTTAGCCGGACTGATCAACTCCGCCCTCGAAACCTACCAGACTGGCCAGCAGGCGCTCCAACAGGGCGATTGGCGACGCTACGGCGAGGCCCAGCAGCAACTCGAAACAATTTTGCAGCAGCTTAACCAGCAAAACCGATAGAATGAATCCCATCAGAGCCTGATCCTGAAAATTGTCAACCGAATAAACCCTGAGATTTGAGTCAGTTAATTTTAAGTATTGGCTAGCCTCGCTGTTAAGAACATGACACTGAAATCCCATTTCAGTGTCATGTTCGCCCAAAACTTGCCCCGCGCCAGCGCCGAGTTTTCTTTCATCTAAGCGGGGAGCCTGCCCTGGTGCCAGCTGGGCAGGAAACTCTCTGCCCAGCCCCTGGTTGAAGCCGGGATTTGATTTCAGCCCAAGGGCCTAACCAAGCTGGGCAGGGAAAATCCAGTTGTTTGTGCCAATATTAGCCAGCACGGGCATACTATAAAGAATTCTCTGGCCCTTGCGCTGAATTCACTGAATTCTATAGACCATTATGTCTACACCGCCCCCCCATATTCTTCAAATGGCCCGCCAGGGCGATCCCAATGCCATCGCGGATCTGATCAACAGTCACCTAGAGCCTAAGGGCATTTTGGCCAAGGTCACCCAGCAGGGCGACGGGCTCCAGGTGCTGTTAGAAGCCCACCAGGTGCCCCACCAGGCCGACCTGGTGGCCTACGTCAGTAAAGGCATTATGGGGCTGGATCTGGCCTCGGTGCATCGCCTCAGCATTAGCGGCAGACAAGTGGGCAGCGACAGCTCCGCCTGGGTTGAAGATGTTGTCTTCCACGACGACCCTCAACCCTTAGACGCTGGGCTTGGAGAAACCCTAGACTTTGATCTGGGTGGGGAGACACAAGATTTCGATCTGGGTAGCGCGGGAGACGATGGGGCTGCCCTTGACGGGTTGGGAGATTTAGACGATTTAGACTTAAGCCTAGACCTAGGACTAACCTCCATGGACAATGTTGACTCTGAGCCGGGGGCGACCACCGATACGCTTGATTTTGACCTGGAGGCATTAGATTTAGACTACCACCCGGCCCCTGGCCCCGCAGCCCCTGCCGACGATGACTTTGACTTGGCCTTTGGCACCTCAGACCCCGATATTGATTTTGATTTGGGCTTTGGTGATAGCCTCGACCTTGATCTAGACGCTTCCTCCACCACCGACAAGCTAGATCTGGCCTTTGGTGCTGCCCCCATGTCCCCCAGCGACGATCTCGCCCAGGGGCTAGACCTTGATTTGGGTCTAGCGGAGAGCAGCCCAGAAAACAACGACTTAGACTTAGACCTGCCTACGATTGCCGCTACCAGTGAAGCGGTAAATTTTGATCTCGACCTTGCTGAGAGCAGCCCAGAAAACAGCGACTTAGACTTAGATCTGCCTACGGTTGCCGCTACCGATGAAGCGGTAGATTTTGATCTCGACCTAGCGGCGGTCAACAGCGACTTTGATCTCAGCTTTGGCGAAGCCACTCCTAGCCCTGAGACTGATCCTACCGAGGGAGCCCCGCAGGCTAGCGACTTTGACCTCGATTTTGACCTTCCCCCCGCCGCCGCTGCCGATTTGGATTTTGACCTGGGTCTGCCTGAGGATGACTCCGATCTAGGGGATGACTCCGGGTTTGACTTTGACGATCATCCTGGCCTCCCTGTCCTAGGGGAGTTAGAAAAGGTCGATTTGACGGATGGGGATATGGCTGAGGCGGCGACTTTTGTCGCCGACACTGAGGTCGACCAGCTTGCTGAGGCGGCGACTTTTGTCGCCGACACTGAGGTTGACCAGCTCGCGGCTGGTCTAGGGGCCGAGCCCCCCAGACCGGAGGAGCCCTGGCTGAATAGCCCACTTGATTTGGCCGACGCAGCGCTCCTCAACGAAGCCGAAGTCTTTGCCACCCCTGAGACCCCTGAACTCGGTTTTGAGGGGGAACCCGCTAACGATTTATCCGCCGCCGCCCCAGCCGCCGAAACCCTAGTTACCGATACCTTCGTGACCGATGGCCCCTTTGCTGCGGATGACCAGCCCAGTGCCGATTTTGACCCGGATGCAGGCTTTGATCCCAGCCTGGTGTTAGCGACTGAGGCCGATCTAGCCCTGGCCGCCGATACTCCGTTTAATGCCGACTGGGGAGACGATTTCGATCCCAACCTCAATCTAACGTCAGATCCAGACTTGCAGGGGATGACTGACATCAACCCTGATCTCCCAGCCTGGGAATACCCAACCTCAACCGAGGCCACTGCCGACAACGCCATCGATACTCTTGAGCTAGAGGGAGAAGACGAGGCGTTTTGGGGTGAGACGGAGATGGGGCTAGACGAGCCAGACAGCCATCGCTTCCCTGCCGGAGATGACTTCACCGATGGGGAGGAGTTAGCGGCCTTCGATGACCTTACCGCTGCGCCCGGGGCTGACCCAGTGGATGACTTTACCGCTGACAACAGCCTGCTAGATCTGGAAGACTTTGACGACAGCTACGACCTCGACCCTGAGGAGACCGCCTCCCCCGGGTTTGACCCTGATCCTTTAGCCTCGGTCGCGGCTCCCCTTCCGACTAGCACCACCAACGGGTTCGTTTACGACACCCCAGAGGTGGTGATGGAGCCACCCGATGCTGCCGATGAGTTTATTCACCAGTTTGCTCCCGAGACCGATACCCTGGGACAGCCGGTCACCCACGTCGATACCCCTACCCCAGCCGCCAATCCTCGATTGAAGCTCTTGATTGGCTTGGGGTTAGCCGCCCTGGTTCTGGCCCTGGCTGCGATCGTCTTGAATGCGCTTTTGGGCCGCCTGCGGCAGCCCGCTGCCCCAGTAGCCGAGACCCCCGTTGAGGTACCGGCCCCAGAGGCCACCCCCGCCCCCGATGGAAGTGCAGAGCCCCCCGCTGAAACGCCGCCGGTTACCCCCGTGCCGGTGGCTACCGATGGCTTTAGGGAAGCCGTTAACGCGGCCCAAAATGCCGCTAACCTGGCCCAAACCGCCGCCACCAAGGCCGAGTGGCAGGCCGTAGCGACCTCCTGGGCCACCGCCATCGACCTGATGCAAAACGTGCCCGACTCTAGCCCTAACTATGCCGTAGCTCAGCAAAAAGTTGTTGAGTACCAGCCCAACCTGGCCTATGCCCAGCGGAATGCCGAGCAGGCTCCATAACGCTGGATGGAGCACTGGATTATTGCCGCCCTTTTGGGATAGGCTTTGGGCGGTCGATACCGTTGCTCAATCGCCCTACCCTGCCATGCCTTTGATCGTATTTACCGACCTCGACGGCACCCTACTCAATTCCGAAACCTACGACTATGGGGCCGCTCTGCCGACCCTGGCTACCCTAGCCCAGCGGCAGATTCCAGTCGTGCCAGTGACCAGCAAAACGCGCCAGGAAGTCGAGCACCTGCGCCAGGCCGTGGGACTAAAAGCACCCTTTGTGGTAGAAAACGGCAGCGCCGTCTATATTCCCCACGACCAAGCTGAATTTGCTTTGCCAGAGGGTGAAGACCTGGAGGATTACCGGGTGCTTCAGCTTGGCTGTAACTACGTCACCGCCAGGGCCGGGCTGAAGGCCATTGCCCAGTCCATTGGCCGACCGCTGAAAGGGTTTGGAGACTGGACCGTGGAGCAGGTCGCCCAGCTCACGGGCCTTTCCGCTGCGGAAGCGAAGCAGGCCAAGGCCCGTGAGTTCACCGAGCCGTTTATGACCCCCAAGAATATTTCCTCTGAAGACCTGCGGCAGGCCGTGGAGGCCATGGGGTTTCGGGTGGTGATTGGCGATCGCTTTTCCCACCTGATTGGGGCCGATGCCGGTAAGGGGCACGCCGTCCACCGGCTAGTAGGCCTTTATCAGGCCAACCAGACCCAGGCCCAGTCGATTACCACCATTGGTCTGGGCAATAGCCCCAACGACCTAGACATGCTGGAAAATGTGGACAATCCCATCGTGTTGCCGGGCCAGAATGGCCCCCATCCCCAGCTGGCCGAGCGCGGCTGGGTTGTTGCCCCGGCCCCGGCCCCGGCGGGTTGGGCTATGGCGCTAGAGGAACTCTTGACGACGCTGACCCTGTAGAGATTTTCTTGCGTCCTCCGTCAATTTACGTACGTTTAAAGCTCTGGTAAACCTGGTACTTGGGGACGTTATGTGCTCTCAAGCACTTGTTATCCTACAGCTATGGGGAGGTTTAATCAGATAACTGAATTCGCTACCGTGGTGCGGATACAGCCCGTCTGGGTAACCTCTGAAGGCATTGGGGTTTTGGGTCTCGGCTCGGCTTCGTTACCGCTCGCCGCCGCTCACCCAAAGTCAATGCCTTGGCCAAAAAACGGCCCTAGTCGATGGAGCACGGCGCGATTCTTTTCATTTTTAGTTTTATTAAGGGGCAACCATAGGTGGCTGATATCGTTTTTGGGGTAGCCGTAGGCGCTTGGGCCATTCTGACCATCCTGTCATCGCTACTATTGATTACCTCAGTATTTTTGCTGCTTGAGTGTTTATTTGCCCTGGGCGGACGATGCTCCATCCCTTTGGCTACCATACCGACGACCTTGACCCTGGCGGTCATGGTGCCAGCCCACAATGAGGCTACGGGTATCGAACTAACCCTGACCAGCCTTCAATCCCAGCTACGTCCCCAGGATCGGCTGCTGGTGATCGCCGACAACTGCACCGACGATACTGCCGCCGTGGCGCGGCGGGCGGGGGCTACGGTGATCGAGCGCCAAAATTTGGCCCAGCGGGGTAAAGGCTATGCCCTCGATTTTGGGCTTCAATACCTGGCCTCATCTCCGCCTGACGTGGTGATTTTGGTGGATGCTGACTGCACGGTACACCCCGGTAGTCTGGCCGCTCTGACAACCCAGGCGGCCCAAACCCAGCGCCCCGTTCAGGCTACTTACCTGATGGATAAGCCCCTGCAGCCTCAGCTTAAGGATGCGATTTCGGCCTTTGCCTTTAAGGTTAAAAACCTGGTGCGCCCCCTGGGGCTTTGGCAGCTCGGGCAGCCCTGTCTACTTACGGGCACCGGTATTGCCCTCCCCTGGCGGGCCGCTACCGCCGTCAGCATCGCCAGCGGCCACATTGTCGAAGATATGAAACTGGGTTTAGATCTGGCCCTGGTGGGTTATCCCCCTGGGTTTTGTCAAGCTGCCTACGTAACTAGCCGGTTGCCCAGCCTCGCCGCCGCCGCCACGAGTCAGCGCACCCGTTGGGAGCACGGCCATTTGCAAATGTTTCTTGACTATGGGCCAAAGCTCTTTGTCCAGGCTCTGGCCCAGGGACGGCTCGATTTGCTGGCCCTGGGGCTAGAGTTGACGGTGCTGCCGATTTCTCTCCAGGTGGCGGTGACGGTAGCCCTGGCTGGGTTGGCTGGCCTGGTAGGGCTGGCTGGCTGGGGCTGGCTGCCCTTTTACCTGACCACCGCCGCCGGTTTTTGTTTAGGAACGGCCATTGGTGCCGCCTGGTGGGGCTATGGCCGGTCAGATCTAGCTCTACAAGAGCTGAGCATGGTGCCGATCTATGTGCTCAACAAGCTTCCCCTCTACTTTAAGTTCTTGGTCAAACCCGAAAAAAACTGGGTTCGCACCGAGCGCGATAGTTAGCCGGTATCTTTAAGAGAGCGGTATGAAATAATATTCCAGCATCATGTCTGCGCAGGCGGAAATCTATAGCGAGCCTCTGGCTCAAGCTGATATCTTATTGCAGCGCAAGTCCCTAAGCTAAGCTTACGCAAAAAGGATTGCTATGGGGCCGGTCGGCATTGTCAGCATTGGCCGCAACGAAGGGGAACGGCTGAAGCGTAGCCTAACCTCAATTCTTACCCATGGGCCTGATAGTCTGTGGATGGTTTATGTAGATTCTGGCTCTACTGATGGCAGCGTCGCCTATGCCCAATCCAGGGGCGTTACGGTGGTAGAGCTGGATCAAACCGTGCCTTTTACCGCTGCCAGGGCCAGAAACGCCGGGTTTGAGCAGCTGCTAAAGACCTGCCCCGCCCTGGAGTATGTTCAGTTTCTCGATGGCGACTGCGAGCTAGTGGAGGGCTGGCTCCAGGCTGCCTTAGCTACTCTGGAGTCTTCCCCAGATACGCTGGCGGTGTGCGGCTGGCGGCAAGAAAAATACCCTCACGCTACAGTCTTTAACCGCATTTGCGCCGTGGAATGGCGGCTGGGGTCGCTGGGGGCAGTGACGCAGTTTGGCGGGGATGTGCTGCTGCGGGCAAAGCCTCTGCAGGCGGTGGGGGGCTACAACGCAGCCGTAATCGCGGCGGAAGACGACGAGCTGAGCGTGCGCCTGCGCCAGGGGGGTGGGCAAATTGTTCGTATTGATGTCAACAGCACCCGTCACGATGCGGATATGCATACCCTGAGCCAGTGGTGGCAGCGAGGGGTGAGGGCAGGCTATGGCTATGCCCAGGTCAACGCCCTCCACGGGGAATCCCCGGAGGGTAAATTCAGGGCTGATGTTCGCCGCCTAGTGCTGTGGGGCGGGCTGGTGCCTCTGATAGCAGTGGGCCTGGCACCGTGGACAGGGGGAGTCTCTCTGGGGCTGCTGCTGAAGTATCCTCTGACCGCCGTCAGGGTAGCCGATGCCACCCATCGCCAGGGTTGGCCCTGGGCCGACAGTGTGCCTTGGGGCATTTCCTGTGCCCTGGCGGCGTTTCCTGGGCTGGTGGGGCTGCTGTACTATCGGTTTAATCACGCAATGAGGCGGGCGGATCAGATTATTGAGTACAAAGGCTCTGGGAAATCGGCGATTTAGTCTGAACCCAAGGCTGTGGTAGAGATCCACCGAGGTGTAAGTGTGGCCAGATAGAGAAGAAGGTACTCAATGACCCATCGGTGGAGACCAGAATGAATGAACGTCCGACCATTAGCAAGTATTCCCTGGACTACCCTAAGCTAAAATCGCGGCCAAAATTTTATCGGCACTGTGGCGAAAAATATCGGTACAGGGCAGGCCGGTTTGGGCTTCAACCGCTGCGATTGCCGCCTCTGCCTCCGCAGGGCCGAGCTTACCCGTATTCAGCGCCACCGCCACCACCGGGGCGGGCGCAAAAGCTCCCCCCGCCGTCGCCACCGCTTCATACAAGGCAATTACCCCCGGCAGGTCGGGAATTTTAACCCAGGGAAAATTTTGAATATGGGTTTGCCCCGCCCGGTGCACCAGCACCATGTGGGTCGGCTGGGTGCCCCGCAGCAGCGGCAGGGTGGCGGTAGAGGCCGGGTTTAGCAGCGACCCCTGACCTTCCACAAAGATAAAGTCGTGGTCGGGGCCATACTGCATGACCATTCTTTCCACCGCCCCCGAGGCATAGTCCACGCGGATGGCATCCAGGGGGATGCCGTCATCCCCCAGCATCAGGTTGGTTTGGCCGGTGGCGATCACCTTAGAGCGCAGCCCTCGCGTCAGGCAGGCCCGGTGCAGCTCCAGGGTGGCCGACATTTTGCCCACCGACATATCCGTGCCCACGGTCAAGATCCGCTTGCAGGCCAGCGCGCTGGCCTGCCCGGTACCGACGAAAAGCCCAGAGGGCTCTTGGCGCACGTCCCAAATCCACTGGTTGGGCTGCATCCAGGGGGCCAGGGCCGGGTGGTTAGCCATCGGCGTGTGGAGACCGTTGACAATACTGATGCCAGCCTTGACTGCCGCTTCAATTTCCTCAAACCAGGCGTCGGGCAGCTTGCCCCCCGATGGCGCAATGCCAATCGCCAGCACGTCGGGCTGGTAAGCCAGCGCCGCCGCCACCGAATCAACAATCGGAATCGCCCGATCGATGCCGGTCAACTCGACCAACGACCGCCCGGCAGACTGATAATCTACCACCGCTACCACCAGCGACTGGCTGTAGCGCAGCATGGCCAGCCCGGTTTTGCCCATGGTGCTCTGGGTGCCCTCGTGCATCAGCAGGGCAATGCGGCTATCAGGCTTAAGGTACATAGGCGTCGAGTCCAAGTCCGGGGTTGGTTGAGGGGATGAGGCGTCCATTCACCAGGGCTAAGCCGCTAAACGGATCATCCACCAGGTTAAGGTGGCTGTCGATATCTAAATAGTCGGCCAGGGGAGAAAGCTGGGCCATGGCTCCGTTGGCCAGACTACTGTCGGAGTAGCAGCCAAACATCACCTGCAAACCGCAGGCCCGGGCGATGTGAATCATCCGCAGCACTTCCGTTAAGCCCCCCGCCTTCATCAGCTTAATATTAATGCCGTCTACCCGCTCCGCCAGGCGAGGAATATCCGGGCCGTGGAAGCAGCTCTCATCCACAAAAATGGGCAGGGGCGACTGCCGCTTCAGCTCGGCAAGCTGGGCATCGTCGGCCACCGCCAGGGGCTGCTCTAGGTGGGTCACCCGGCGCTGGGCGAGCCAGTCCGCCATGTGGACCGCGTCCCGCAGGTTCCAGCCGCCGTTGGCATCGATGCTGAGGCTGACCTCGGCGGGGGTATGGTCATAAATCGCCTGGAACATGGCCCGGTCGGCCTCGATCCCCGCCGGGCTGCCGAGCTTCACCTTCACAACGCGGGCGGCGGTTTGCCGGAGCCAATCGTGCAGCCGCTGCTGGGCGGCGGCGGGGGAGGCAATGCCAATGGTGACAGAGGTGGGCCGAATGGCGGCCAGGTCTAGCCCCAGCAGCCGCCAAATCGGCTGCTGGGTGCGCTTACCGGCCCAGTCCCAGAGGGCCACATCCAGGGCGGCGCGGGTGGCCGAGGCTAGGGATAGCGGGGCCACCGCGGCCTCAATCACCTGGCGGTCAAAGGGATGGCAGGGGGCCAGCATTCCCTGAAGCTGAGCCACCTCGGCCAGAATTTGCTCTAGGGTTTGGTCGTGGGTGCCAATGGAAAACGGCGCGGCCTCGCCCCAGCCCTCGATCCCCTCGGCGCTGACCCTGAGCCAGAGGTTCGTTGACCGGGCGCTGGTGCCCCGGCTAATGGTGAGCGGCACCCGTTTATTGACGGTAAAAAGCTGGTAGGAAATATCCAAAACGAGTAACCTGGCTGCGGGTAAATGAACGGCGCGGGCTGTTTCCTCTGGGATCGGCCGACTGGCGTTTTCGCACCTTTTGACCCGATGATACCAATCCAAATGTCCCGCTTCTCATAACAGTAGCTGGGGTGGCGCGACAGCAGAATCAGACATCATCGGCTGTGCTGGTGGGTGACCCTGCGTTCTACCCACCCTAACTGCCCTGCCAAGATCCCAGGGTTCTGCCCCAATGGTTGCGGGTCTCCCCAGACCTGTGGCTAGAACCCTGGGATCTACACATAATCCTTCGTTAAAATCCATTACACCTGCCCCCAAAAGCGCTCTCCATCACTACCGACTCGCGGCCTTAGTGGTATCGTCGGCCTTAGCCACGCCCCGCGAGTCACCTATGCCATCCCATTCTTTTCGTTTTGCCCCTTTGCTGGCTTTAGCGCTCTGCCCCGTTTTATCTCCACCTGCCCTGGCCCAGATTACCCCTGACAGTACTCTGGGAGCCGAAAGCTCTGTCTTTACTCCCGATGTGCCCATTCAGGGAGAACTGGGCGATTTAATCGAGGGTGGTGCCATGCGCGGCGGCAACCTGTTCCACAGCTTCCTGGAGTTCAACATTGACGCAGGCCAGCGGCTCTATTTCGCCAACCCGGCGGGGATTGAGTCGATTTTGACCCGCGTCACCGGTGGCCACCCCTCCAATCTCTTTGGCACCCTGGGGGTGGATGGGGCGGCGGACTTGTTTTTGATTAACCCCAATGGGATTGTGTTTGGGGAGAATGCCGCGCTGGATATTCAGGGCTCGTTTTATGCCAGCACCGCCGAGGCGATCCTGTTAGGAGATGGAATTTACAGCGCCACGGCCCCAGAGCAGAGCCGCCTGCTGCGGGTTGACCCCAGCGCCTTGTTTAGCACCTACCTGAGCGATGCCGCTGGCGATATCCAAAACCGAGGCCAACTGGCAGCGGGAGAAAACTTGACCCTGGCCGCGAACAATTTGGATTTGCAGGGGCAGGTGGCAGCGGGGGGTGATTTGACGCTGCTGGGGAATGCGGTGCAGATTCGCGATACAACGGCGGTGCCGTTTGTAGGGTTTGCGGGGGGTGACCTGCTGGTGCAGGGGAATGAGCAAGTGGATATTGTGGCGCTGGGCCATGCCGATAGCGGGTTGTATAGCTATGGGGATATGGTGCTGAGATCGGCTAACCCGGTGGGGGGCGATGCCCATTATTGGAGTGGCGGCAGCTTTCGGGTGGAGGGGTTGGAGGGCAAGATAGGAGACTTGTTCAGCCCAGTTGACCCTATTATTCGCGCTTTTGGGGATGTGGAAATTGGAGCCTATCAAGGCTCTTCGCTGCACATTTTGGCGGGGGGGGGCGTCAGAATTGGCACGGCCCTAATTACCCAGCCTGATGCCGGAGCCATTGGTATAGATTTTCTGCGAGAAACTATTCAACTCTCTGATGGCACCACGGTTGAGATCGATGGGGGTACTAGACCGACGTTAGATGTGCGGGCCGGAGTGAGCCCCGATGCCATTGGCTTAATTCCCCTGGGAAACCCCTCTGGCGTGAATCCGGCGGTAGACGTGTTCTTTGATAAGATGCTGCAACCCGCTATTCCTAGTATTGGGGATGCCCCCTCCAGTGCAGATATTGAAATTGGCGATGGGGCCATCAATGCCGCTAATGGCCTGGTGCTGTTGACGAATCAGTATCAGCCTAACCCAGAGCTAGACCCGGAAAAATCACCAGGCCAGTGAACGGGAAGGTGGAAAAGGCTTCAAAATA
>DAIUJR010000040.1:0-56246 GCA_036848635.1 Nodosilinea sp. CTOTU7336 | reverse complement strand
CTCATAAAGTCTTTGTTTTAGGTACCTGTCCGGTCTACGGAAGCAGGCTTCAGCGATCACCCGGGGAATGAACTTCCCAGCGGTCAGGGAGTTTACTCCCTAGCTGCCGGTAAGCAATCGTTAGTGCGCCCAACACCATAGGTTCCACTCATCCCATTGATATCGTCAGAGACCGACACCCAGACGGGGGCGGGGCGGGCTTCCATTGACTCCACAGTAGACACCAGGTTGAGGGCGGCGCGGTAGGCTTCCTGCACCAGCTCCGCCGATTCCAGCTCGTCGTCCACCAGGTCATCGGCTAATAGCTGCAGGGAACCTAGCAGCACGTTTAGCCCGGCCCGCATGGCGTAGGAGGTCGTTTGGGCCAAGACAGGCTGAGGTGCGGGGTCGGGGGGGTGGGCGATATCTCTGGCAAACTGCACCTGATGCAGGTGGGCATAGCGGCCCCCCCGCTGGAGCAGTTCGGTGTGGGTACCCAGCTCAACGACCTGGCCTTTTTCGAGCACGGCAATCTGGTCGGCTTTGCGGATGGTAGAAAGGCGATGGGCAATGACCAGGGTGGTGCGATCTCGGCTGAGCTGCTCCAGCGCCTCCTGCACCAGTTGCTCAGAGACAGTATCGAGGGCGCTGGTAGCCTCATCCAAAATCAGGATAGTTGGGTTCTGCAGCAGGGCTCTGGCGATGGCTAGTCGCTGGCGCTGGCCGCCGGAGAGCAGCACACCGCGATCGCCCACCAACGTCTCAAACCCCTGGGGCAGCTGACGGATAAACTCGTAGGCGTTGGCCTGTTTTGCCGCCCGCAGCACCGCTTCCTGGGTGGCCTGGGGCTGGGCATAGGCAATGTTGTCGCGAATGGTGGCGTTAAACAAAAACGTGTCCTGACTGACGATGCCCATGGCCCGCCGCAGACTGCCCAGGCTGAACTCTCGCAGGTCAACCCCATCAATTAAAATGCGACCCTGCACTGGGTCGTAAAAGCGAGGCAGCAGATCCGCCAGGGTCGATTTGCCCGCCCCGGAAGAGCCGACCAAGGCCAGGGTTTTGCCCTTGGGCAGGTGAAGACAAATATCCCGCAGCGACCAGGTGTCGGTGTCGGGGTATTTAAAGTCGATGTGCTCAAAGGTAATGCCTTGATTGAGGGAGACCAGGGCACGATCGCCCTGGGTCATAAACGACTTATTATCTCGCCTTAAAAAGTCATACACCAGGTCAACGCTGGCCGTCCCGTTGGCAAACTGGCTGCGGGAGTTGTTCACCTGCCCCATAAACTGAATCACCCGCGACAGCACAAACAAAAACGTTAGCAGCAGCGTGGCCGAAGCCGCCGACCCTCGCTCCAGCAGATATTGGCTAATAAAAATAATGCTGACCAGGGCCAAAATGCTGAGCATTTCATTCAGGGGGCCGATGATGGCAGAATTCATTTGCGATTGCAGTGCCGCCTGCTCCCGCGCCTGAATGAGGTGGTGAATATGCTTGAATTCTTCCTGCTCATTGGCCGTCGATTTAACTAGGCGAATGCCGTTGAGCATTTCCAGGGTTTTAACGGAATATTCCCTGGAGGCTTCCGCCAGTAATTTACCAAAGCCCCTAGAGCGGGTGATAATAGATTTGTTTAAGCCTAAAACTCCGGACATCAACGCCATAGCGCACAGCGTCAACGGCCAGGAAATCGACAGTAAAACCAGGCTGAAAAAGAAAATATTTAAACAGGCCCTGGTGAAATTAATCGAGGCGGTAATAGAGCTGACCGCTCGACCAATCTGGTCGTTTAACCGCTGAATAATATCCCCGGTGCGCATGGTGTTGTGGTAGTCAATATCTACATTCAGCAGCAGGTCAAGCCCCTCGGTGCGCAGGTCGCAGGTAAGGGCGCGGGTGAGGCTTTCCCCGGTCACAATGCTGAGGTAGTTTGCCAAGTTCTTGAGCAAAATCGTCAACACAATAAAGCCCAGCATGGCGGCGGCTCTGGCTTCGTCCGATAATCCTGAAAATGGCAAGGTGAGCTGTTCGAGCAGGGGGGGGATTTTCACCCCGGCTCCGGCCCCGTCGTTGCCCAACAACTCGAACACCGCCGGCACAATCAACGTGGTGCCGACCCCGTTAAATAGCGCGCCGGAAAAGCCCAACAACAGTGAGGCGATAATGCGCCAGGGATAGCGTTTGGCGTGGTCGAGGAGAAGTTTTTGGGCTGACATGGGGGTAGGAAAGGGGGAGGGTGTTAGGTGGCTGGTGGGAGGTAGCGGGTGGGAGGGAATTAAGGCCGAGGGGGGAGGAGTTGAATGAGGGACTGGTGGAGGAGTTGGCCCATGGCGTCGATACTATAGTGGCTTACGCAGCGGGTTCGGGCCAGGTGTCCTAGGTGCAGGGCTCGATCGTAGTCATCAAAAATGGCAGTAATTTGCTGAGCGAGCTGGTCAGGGGCGCTGGCTTCGGCCAGGTAGCCGGTGCCGTTGAGGATAGTGGGGATGTCCCCCACCCGCGTGGCCAGAATAGGTTTGGCCATGGCCATGGCATCGGTGAGTTTGAGAGGAAACTGGGCCTGGGCTGCTGGGGTTTGCCGCTGGGGCACTACCACTACATGGGCGGCGGCAATGACCCTGGGCATTTCGGCGTAGGGGCGCTTGCCCAGGTGGATGATGCGCTGGGGCCAGCGGGTGAGCAGTTCCTGGTCGTAGTTGTCGTAGGGGCTGCCCCCCACCAGCACCAGCTTGAGGTCGGGCTGGTCGAGTACATCCATGGCCACCAGCAGGTCTTCGACCCCCTTGTAGGAACGGGGTGCACCGGGGAACATCAGCACTCGGTAGGGGGTAAGGCCGTAGTCGGCCCGGCAGGCTTCGGCAGCGTAGTTAGAGGGGTTGAATAGGTCGGTATCTTTGCCGTTAGGTATGTACACACCGCCAAAGCGCTGCTGCAAAAAACCGGTGTGGGTGGTGACTAAATCGGCCTGGGGCACCAGCCGCTCAATCCATTGCAGATAGAGGGGATGGTCGGGGTGACGCAGGGCACCGTCGGGTTTGAGTAGCTGCCTGGCGATCTGATGGGGGGAGGCACGGTAGCGCCAGCCCTCGCCGCCGTGCCAGCTTAGCTCCCAATCGTCAATGTCTAGCACCACGGGCCGGTGGTGGCGCAGGCGGTGCAGCAGGGCGAGGCCAAAGCTGCTGGGCTTGAGCTTGTAGGCGTAGATAATATCCCCCCGCAGGTGTCGAAACAGCTCGGCGATAGCGGCCCGGCCCAGCCGAGGAGAGGCCACAGGGATGGCTTGAATCGGAATATCGCAGGGCCAGGAAGGCCCATCCACGTCAGGAGTAAACCCAACCATGTCTACCGTGTACCCCATGCGCTGGAGCGCCTGCCCCAGCAAAAAGGGCCGCACGGCCCCGCCCCATCGCCCTGCCCCCTGGGCCGATAAGTCGCTAGCCAAAATAGACACTCGGCACGGGTGCGCCAGGGCGGGCAAAGCCAACTGAGTCACGGCTGCGCCTGAGATGGGGAAACTAGACATGGGGCTTGGCTAGACAGCAGAGGTCACGGAATACAGCTATAGCTTGCCCATCTTAGCCGTCGTCCTAATTCTGGGGTAGTGAAAAAGGGCTGTTGTTTTCTGCGTCCTGCGGGGAGTTTGGGGAATCTTCCCCAGCGGGCCATTCCAGCACCCACGGCCCCAGCAGGCCGGTGCGAAAATCGTTGAGGATGCGCTTGGCGGTGCGTTCCAGGTTGTCTTGAAATTTTTGGGTCGCTAGCTGGGCTACGAACCCTTCGCCGGTATAGTCATCCAGGTCGAGGCCGTAGCGTTCTCTGAGCATGGGGTGGTAGGCGTCGTGCTGCGGCCCCTGGTGCAGGTTTTTTAAGCGGTCAATAAAGGCGGCGGCGGTGCGCTGGGTGTCGTAGGCGGCTTCGCCGATGTCATCGCAGATGGCCAGCTTTAGGGCGGCATCCTGATCATCTAGCCGGGAAGGAATTACCCCTGGGGCATCGAGAAGATCGAGCTCCCCGGCCACCCGAATCCACCGCAGCTGGCGGGTAATGCCCGCCCGACGGGCGCTGGGAGCGGCCTTGCGGTTGAGCAGACGGTTAATTAACGCCGACTTGCCCACGTTAGGGAAGCCAATCACCACTGCCCGAATCGGGCGGGGCTTCATGCCGCGCGATCGCCGCCGCTGGTTGACGGCCTCTCCGGCGGTTTGGGCCGCTTTTGCGATCACCTTCACCCCCTGGCCGTGCTGGGCGTTAGTAAAGTAAGGAACCTCTCCCTGCTGGCGAAACCAGTCTTCCCAGGCGGTTTTCGCCGCCTCCGAAATCATATCCACCCGGTTCAGCACCAGCAACCGCCCCTTATCGCCCACCCAGGTATCCACATTGGGGTGACGGGTCGCCAGGGGAATGCGGGCATCGCGCACCTCTAGCACTACGTCTACCCGACTGAGCTGATTCACCAGGGCTTTTTCTGCCTTGGCGATATGGCCGGGGTACCACTGGATGTCGGGGGTGGGCATTGGGATGGGGGGAGGGGGATGCGGCGATTATAGGTGGTCTTTGTCTGCTTCGGGGTTTGGCAAGTTTGTAAGGGTTTCCAGGGTTTCGTCGCACCAGGCCAGCCAGCTGGTTTCAAAGTGAATGCCGTTGCGCAGGGTGATGTACTGAAACCGGGCCTTTGGGGATAGGGCATTGGGGCCAGCGAAGTACTGGCGCTCGATGGTTCGGTAGTCCTCCAGGGCGGCGACGTGCTGGGCGCGTTCGTGCTGCAACGTGGCCAGTAGGGTGTCTGGGGGCACCAGGTAGCCCACAAACAGCTTCACCAGCAGGTCGTCTTTAACGGGGGAACTGTTCGAGGGCTGGGCGATCCACTCCCGCAGCCGCGCCTGGCCATCCTGGGTTACCCGGTAGAGTTTTTTGTCGGGTCGTCCCTCCTGGGGCACAGCTTCGGCGGTGACTAGGGCCTGCTGCTCGAGCTTAGTCAACTCTCGATAAATCTGCTGGTGGCTGGCGTGCCAAAAGAAGCCTACGGAGCCATCGAACCGCTTCGCCAGGTCGTAGCCGCTGCACGGGCACTCGGTAAGGGCCGCCAAAATTGCGTGGGATAGAGCCATAGCAGCAGCTTCACAAAAATTCGTAAAATTGTATATTCAAAGAGTTGACTATGCTTGAAAGTGCATATAGGATGTTGGCAATTGCAACAAAGTGCATATTCGCTCAGTTGCATTTTCATTATGCCGGTCTTCGGCAGCCGATTGCGTCAACCTTCACGAATTTTTGGAGAACGTTCTATGGTTAGCAGAGCTCAACGGATTTCTAAGCGGTCAACCTGTCTGGGTTCCCCCCTGGCTGGCTTTAACTGGCTAGAGTTGCGGGCCGCCTATCGAACCTTCTTGATGGATCCCGCCGCAGGCATTCGCCACATTTTGGCTGCCGGGCGCAATAGTCAGTGGCAGCGTTGGGTTGAGCGGCGGCTGGCACGGCAGGCCGCTCATCTGGCCGATCAAACTATTCCGGTGGATTTAGCGGCCCTGGTGCAGCTGCCGCCCGATACCCTGGGCGGGGCCTATGCCCGCCACATGCTGAAGTACGGGTTCGACCCAGAAACCTTTACGACAGAAGGAACGCCAGACCACTGGCTGCGTCAGCGCATGGCGATTAGCCACGATGTTTATCACATCATCACCGGGTTCGACGCCGCGCCCATCGGGGAGTTTGGGGTGGCGGCCTATACCCTGGTGCAGTACCGCGACCTGCTGAACGTATTTGTACTGTCCTTCGTGCCCCTGAGCCTGACTAACCCAATTTGGACGATGCCCTTACTCAGGGCGCTCTGGCGGGGATTTTGGATGGGATGGCGGGGGAGGGCTGTGATTACTTACCCCATCGAGGCCAACTGGAGCACGCCTCTGCTTGTAGTCCGTCAGGACCTTGGCCTCAGTCAGTTCTTTCCCCAGTCTCGATCATCCATTTATCTACCGCTCGGCTGAGCGCCCTTTGGCTCGAGCTCAGGTCAAAAGCTCGCGTCGCAGCCCATCCCCCCCTACGGCACGATCAACACCGGGCAGGGCGATAGGTTAATCACCCGAATGGTGACGCTTTCGTTCTGGGCATCTTCAATCAGGCCGACCCCTCGGCAACCCATCACAATCAGGTCGGCATTGAGTTCGTCGGCCACGTCGCAGATCACAAAGGCCGGCTGGCCCTCGCGCTCGATCACCTCCGTGTCGATGGACTGAGTTGCAAACACCTGCTTAGCCTGCCCCAGCAGCTGGGCCACCGCATCGGGGGAAGACTGGCCCGTCTGGAGGGCATCCGCCGCCGCTTCCACCACCGACAGCAAAATCAAGCGGCTTTGGTGGAGTTTGACCAGCTCGGCCACCTTGGGGGCCGCCTGCTGGGCCTCAGAACTCATGTCGATGGGGAACAAAACAGTCTTAAACATGGCAAATCAACATGGCAGATCAAAGGGAACTCGGACTCCGGTAGAATAATTGCGTTGATAGGTCAATATTACGACAGACAGATGGTGGCGGTTGGGTCATACCGGCAGGTCTACGATCTACCTTAGACAAGGTTTGCCTGCTTTTGCCGCAGCTCTGCATAACGTAATAAATCACGTCATTAAGCAGTTTTTGGGAGGTTTATCGCTGTGGCTAAAAAATCGGTGGCAAGCTTGACGGCAGCCGACGTTTCTGGAAAGCGGGTGCTGGTGCGCGCCGACTTCAACGTTCCCCTTGACGACCAGGGCAACATTACCGACGATACCCGCATTCGCGCGGCCCTGCCCACCATCCAAGACCTCACTGGCAAGGGGGCCAAGGTCATTCTGACCAGCCACTTTGGTCGCCCCAAAGCCCAGGTGGTCGAGAGCATGCGGCTCACCCCCGTAGCCCAGCGTCTGGGCGAGTTGCTCGGGCAAGACGTGATTAAATGCGACGACTGCATTGGCGAGGCCGTAGCCGCCGCGATTGGGGCGATGCAGCCAGGGCAGGTGGCCCTGCTCGAAAACGTGCGCTTCTACGCCGGCGAAGAGGATAACGACCCCGAATTTGCCAAGCAGCTCGCGGCCAATGCAGATCTCTATGTCAACGATGCCTTTGGCACCGCCCACCGCGCCCATGCCTCTACAGCGGGGGTAACCGAGTACCTCAGCCCCTCCGTGGCCGGCTACCTAATTGAGAAAGAGCTGCAGTATCTCCAGGCGGCCATCGAGAACCCCCAGCGGCCCCTGGCGGCCATTATTGGCGGCTCGAAGGTGTCGAGCAAAATCGGCGTGATCGACACCCTGCTCGACAAGGTAGACAAGCTGCTGATCGGCGGCGGCATGATCTTTACCTTCTACAAGGCCCGGGGCCTCAGTGTGGGCAAATCCCTGGTGGAAGAAGACAAGCTGGAACTGGCTAAAACCCTGGAAGCTAAGGCCAAGGAGAAGGGCGTTGACCTGCTGCTGCCCACCGACGTCGTGGTGGCCGATAACTTTGCCCCCGACGCCAATGCCCAAACCGTCAGCATTGACGCCATCCCCGACGGCTGGATGGGCCTAGACATCGGCCCTGACTCGGTGCAGGTGTTTCAAGATGCCCTGAAGCAGTGCAAGTCGGCGATCTGGAACGGCCCCATGGGGGTGTTTGAGTTCGACAAGTTTGCGGCCGGTACCGAGGCGATCGCCCACACCCTGGCGGATCTCACCGGCCAGGGGGTAACCACCATCATCGGTGGCGGCGACTCGGTAGCGGCGGTGGAAAAAGTCGGCGTGGCCGACCAGATGAGCCATATTTCCACCGGCGGTGGGGCCAGCCTGGAGCTGCTGGAAGGCAAGGAACTACCGGGGATTGCCGCGCTGGATGATGCCTAGCTGATAGTCGCAAGGTCTGTGTTACCGAAGTCACTGGGGGAGCCATTGCCCCAGCCGACCGATAAAGGTAGCAGAGCTACACACGGGGGGAATCCTAGAGCGGTATTCCCTGCGTGTGGTTCTTTGGCAATGCGTTCTTCTCACCCTCAAGCTCAGTCTACGCCGCCCCTGGCGACGCCAGCCACATCGCCAGGGGCGCTACGCTGGAGCCAGATCGAGGCCCTGGGGCTGGGCGATCACGGCAGCATTCCGGTTTTTGGGGAGGCGATTCAGCTTGCTACCCAGTTTTTACAGGCACCCCTGGGCTGGGTCAGTGTTGCGGATGGGGCTACTGAATATCTTAAGGCCACCTATGGGCTGTCGTGCCTGGGGTTGGGCAATGCCCTCGCCCAGCAGCGGCAGCTCCCCCTCACCGCCGGGGTTTGCTCCGCCCTGCTAGAGAGCGAGCGACCCCTGGTAGGGGCTGATCTGACCCAGCACTCTACCCTGAGCCAGCGGGAACTGGTCACCACCTACGGCGTTGTCGCCTGCTGTGCCGTTCCCCTAATCACCACTCAGCATCAGTGCATCGGTACCCTGCTGGTGATGGATCTGCACCCCAGATCCTTTAGCGCCATGGAGGTCAGCTTCTTGGCCATGGCGGCCCGCTGGGCCATGGGTGAGTATGAGCGTACCCAGGCGACTCATCTCGCCGCCCCTGCCCTGCCCATTGCCCCCGCCGCGCTGCCGGCGCTCATTAATACGGTACGGCTCAACCTGCTGGGCCAGCTCACCCAGGACTTGCGCAGCCCCCTGACCACCGTGCTGGGCATGACCAGCATGCTCAGTCGCGAAATCTACGGCCCCCTCACCGAGAAGCAGCGCGAGTATACCGATATCGTGCGGTGCAGCAGCCAAACCCTGATCACCCTGGTAGACGAAATGATTGAGCTGAGCCTGGGGGATCTGGCCAGCCCTGATCTCGTGCCAACCCCGGTGGATCTCGACAAGCTCGGTTCCCAGGTGGTGGCGATTCTAGAGCCGCTGGCGGAAAAGCGGGGCCAAACCCTGGCGATGACCGTAGCACCGGGGGAAAATCGGTGGATTTTAGACCAGCGCACTGTTAAGCAAGTTTTATACCACGCCGTATTCAGCGTCATAGCGGTGGCCGGGGAGAATAGCACCGTCAGGGTTCATGCCTCCCGCCGGGGCCAGACTCTAGCGCTGACGGTGGGGCTGTCTAACCCCTGGCTAGGGGAAGGCCTGCCCCCGGTGGCGGTGCAACTGTGTCATGCCTTGGGCTACGACCAGGGGACGGAGCTCGCCCCGGGCCGCGCCCCCGCCGGCCTCAATCCTGACGATATTCCCCAGCCGCTTTTGGGGCTGCTGCTGAGTCAGCGCTTAGCCGAACACCATGGCGGCCATGTCAAGCTGCACGGTAATGCCGAGACGGGCTATCGGTTTGTGATAGTTTTGCCTACCCTGACCAAGGCGACGGCAACCAAGCCCGAGGAATTTACGCAAGCTTAACCTGGTAACGGTCTTTTCTTAAGCTAAACCCGACATGATGACAGTCGACAATTTGAAGCCATCCTGGGTTAGTTTAGTCGGCTGAAGGGATCCAGAATGGCTTAGTTTTGGGGCACAGGTGAGCGGCATCCCTAGGATGTTGCGCCTAAAACACGCTGTCCAAGGTTCTGACCGTGACTGTTTTCTTTGGTCTGAATGGCCCAATGCTGTGCAAAAAACCGCCGCTACCCTATCGCCCTTTGCCATCGGCCCAGAGCGGATTCTGATTATTGACGATGAGGCGTTAATTCGCGAGACCGTGGCCCTGGCCCTGACCGACGAGGGCTACCAGGTCGTTGTAGCCGATTCGGGGCAGCGAGCCATCGACCTGATGTTTCCCTCCAGTGGGGAGGCCACCGCTCCCCTGGAGGTGGATCTAGCCATTATTGATCTGATGCTGCCGGGCATCAACGGCCTAGACATTTGCCGAATGATGCGCCACCACCACCTAGATTTGCCGATTTTAATCCTCAGTGCCCGCAGTTCTGAGGTCGATCGGGTGGTGGGTCTAGAGGTGGGGGCCGACGACTATTTAGCTAAGCCCTTTGGCATGCGTGAGCTGATTGCCCGCTGCCGGGCCCTGCTGCGCCGATATCAGTGGGCGGCGGCGGTGCCCAATAGCTCGGTGCTGACCTATAAAGACATCACCCTCTACCAGGAGGAATTTAGGGTCGTGGTGGCCGGTCGGGAGGTGAATTTGTCCCCCAAGGAATTTCGCATTCTGGAGCTGTTTATGAACCACCCCAACCGAGTCTGGTCACGGGAGGATTTGATTCAGGAAATTTGGGGCAGTGACTTTATGGGCGATCGCAAAACCGTGGATGTCCACATCCGCTGGCTGCGCGAAAAAATTGAGCCTGACCCCGGCCACCCCCAGTATGTAATTACCCTGCGCGGGTTTGGCTATCGATTTGGCTGACCCGCCCGGCGGCGAGTAGACGAGTTGATCCGACAAAAGACCCCCACAGCATGGCCCCCAGGGCTGATATGATCACCCCAGAACGATTTGCAATGGCAGGGGTAACTATGCAAGAAATTTTGATCAGCCTGGGGGTACTGTTGCTGTGCTGTGTCGTGGTGCTGGTGTCTCAGTTCACCAGCCCGACCCCTGGGGCCATGGCCTCAGGGTTAGACAATCGGGCGACCCAGGCGGAAACCTCAACCCTGCTGGCAGCGGCCACCCCCCTGGCCCAGGCTGCCGCTGACCTGACCGCCGACCCCGCTTTAGAGGCTATCGAAATGACTGAAGCCGACTTTACCACTACCGACTCGGGCTTAAAGTACGTGGATTTAGTGGAAGGCACCGGCGCCATGCCCCAGTCGGGGCAGCGGGTCACCGTTCACTATACCGGCACCCTGGAGGATGGTACCCAGTTCGATAGCTCCCGCGATCGGGGTCGTCCCTTTAGCTTTCAAATTGGGGTCGGTCAGGTGATCAAAGGCTGGGATGAGGGAGTTGGCACCATGCGGGTGGGGGGCCGACGTCAGCTGGTGATTCCAGCGGAACTCGGCTACGGAGCGCGGGGGGCCGGGGGCGTTATTCCCCCCAACGCGACCCTGCTGTTTGACGTTGAGCTGTTGCGGATTGGCTAGAGCAATGGAGTCAGGGGTGCTTCTCGCCCATTGTCTTACCTAAACCGGGCTCATACTAAATCCGAGTCGTGTAGCCCCGATTCTCAACCGGCCAAACCGTCGGGGCGTTGGCGCAGCCTAGCCAGAGGCTTTATGGCATTCGCCCAATTGAGGCGGGGGTAAGCAAGCAGGATTTGATATCAGGTCGTTTCTTGAGCAGAAAATCCCCAGCATAGACAAACACCAGTAGGGGCGAACACCAGTAGGGGCGAACACCAGTAGGGGCGAACACCAGTAGGGGCGAACGGGTGTTCGCCCCTACTGGTTCAGGAGGGATTTTCTGGGTTAGAAATCACCTAAAGGTCGAATTTGAGCCCCCCAATTAGCGCTGGCCCGACGTCGTTGGTAAACAGATCCTCAATGCGGAGGTAGATGCCTGGGCCAACGGCGCGCCCCGTACCCACGGTCTGAAGCACCCGCTGACCTTGCTCATCTAAAACGAATTCGTGGGTGGCCACTTGAACGCTCTGGCCGCTGGCATCGGCCACCAGGGCTGAGGCCGGATTGCCGTCGGCATCAAACAGGGGGGTGGTTTGGTAAATTGGCGTCAGGGTGCCGACCTCATCGAACATATAGGCGGGCCGCTGCTCTTCCCCAAAGGGGTTAAACACCGCCTCTGCCCGCCAGCCGACGTTGCCGCCGTCAGTGCCCTGGCCCACCACCGAGCCCCGAATGAACGCCTCCAACCGCAGGGTATTGGCGGCGGGGGTCCAGGGGGTATTGCCGAAGTTAAGCACTCCGCCAATGCTGAACTCACCCAGCAGAGGCGAAACATTGGGGTAAGAGTCGGTACTGGTGGCGACCTGCTGATCTACCAGGGTAACCTCGCTAGAAATCAGCTCAGTAATCTGCGAATCAACGGTGGAGTCAACCAGGGCCTCAGCCCCCACCACCACGGTGGACTCTACGGTGGTAGGCCCCTCTAGAGTCTCTACCGTGGTATCGATAACCTCGGGCGGGTTGAGCTGAACATCGGTGACGTCTAAAAGCCCATTTGAGTCAATATCAAAGCTGGCGCTGCCAGTCTGGCTGCCGGTTTCGGTCTCGCGGGTGGTGATCTGCGTGCTGGTGGTATCGACCTGGGTGCGCGGGGTAGCAAAGAAGTTGGTAAAGGTCTGCTGATAGATGGCATCGGTCTGGCTCAAGAAGGTCGAGGTGGTGGTAATCACCGTATCCTCCTGGTTGCCGATGCCCATGGACAGATCACCCCGGACGTAGAAGGCGGCGGCTCGGGAGGTGGTCAGGTAGGCCGACTGGCCCGCCACGCCGGGAATCACCACGTCGGGGGCAGAAAGCTGGTTACCCACCCGGGCGTCGACGTTCTCAGGATTGACCAGGTCAACGGTGGGGATTAAATCACCCCCTGGTACCAGCCGGTGGAAGCCCTGTACCCCGTTAAACAGGTCGGTGGCGTAGTTCCCCTGGGCCAGGGTGTCTTCAACGCCGTAGACATCGGGCTGCTCTTGATTAAAGTTTTCAGGGTGCTGATCGGCGGAGATCACCTGATACTCGCCGTCGGCAATTAGAAAACCGCCGTTGGGGCCAGGGTTGGGGATAAGGGCGTAGGTCTGCCCCAGCTGCAGGTTTTGGGTGCCCTGCTGGGGTACCAGGGCGTAGATCACCCGTTCAGCGGTACCCGCTTCCAGGGTAATGGGCTCGGTACGAAAGCCCTGGTAGTTCCACTGGGGCACAAACTCGGCGGTACCGTCGGCTTTTTCAATGATGATCCCACCCACATTTTGGGTGTATGCGGCATTTCCAGGCCCTACGCTGGCCGCGTTCGGCGGAGAAATAATGATGTCTTGGTCGTCGGGCAGATCAAAGACGCCGCCCACTGAGGCAAACTGCTGACCAGGCACGACCTGCTCAGGGATAGGAGCCACATACCCCCCCATGCGGGTATTGGTTGCTATCCCCGTGGGCTGAATTAACCGGGGCCCTTCGGGGTCGGGGTTGACCACCACGACCCCAAACATGTCGGTGGCCTCCTCGTGGGTGGGGGTAATAAACTGGGTCAGGCTGGCGTTGAAGTCGATCCCCGCCTGGTTGTTGGCGGCAAAGGGGTTATATCGTAGGGTGCCGGTCACCAGAGTCGGCGGCGCGGCGGGGTTACCGGCCAGGGGTGAAAACTGCCCCGTTACGCTACCCCCGTCGCTACCGGCCCGCACCTGGGCCGTACCTACGTACTGGTCGTAGACCAGGTGATCATCGTTGGCGGTTCTGGCCCCGTAGGCGTGGGGTAGGGTGGTACCGCCTGGGTTAGCCACCTGAATTTGGCCCGACCGACGCTCTTCGTCAACCTCGGTCAAAACCTCTTCGGTTTGCAGGCGATTTTCTTCGGTAAACTGCTCCTGGCGCAGCAAAGGCTCGAGGGGCGTTTCGACCGTTTCGGTACGAAAGCTAATGGTCTCAGTAATTCTGGGGGTATCAGATTCAATTTGTGCGGTGCCCTCGCCCGTAGACTCACTAAAGTACTCACCGTCGTTAAAGTCGCGATCTCCCCCGTTGAGAAAGTCTTCTACCGCAAACTCGCCTTCGGTGGAGAAATAAATCCCTGAATCGGTGGCCGCCGCCCCGTTTTGGCGAATATTCAGCACCCGCAGCTCAACTATGTCGTCGGCGTCGTAGGCGACGTTGATTTGAGCGGTGCTGGGCAAGGTTTCGCCGTTAGCGTCGGTAACCACTACGTCGCCTCGCACAAAGGCGGTTTCGGTAGATTTGACGGCACCGTTTTCGTCAAACACCGTGACCTGAATCCCTTCCCCAAAGAAGTGGTTGGTGGGAAAGTAGTTCAGGTTAAATTGCGTCGTAAACTCAAGGCTCTCTTCTACCACGTTGAAGTCGCGGCCGCTGGTCTCAGGTCGGTTCAAGAGTTCCTGATCAAACTGCCGGTTAATATCGTCAACGTCAATCGTAGTTTCAACGGTGTTAGGGGCGAGGCCAGGCCGAGTAGGCTGGGCTACCCCCTCAATAGGATTGGTAATCAGCCCGTCGGGAAGGGGGATATTCGACCCGTTATTCAAGTCACCGGTGAACCGATCAAAGGCATTGCTATCGACTCGCACCGATCCATCTGTCCCAACCTGAGGAGGGATAACAATGTCCTGGGCCTGGGCGGCGGCGATGGAAGCCGCCACTAGGTTGATGCCACTCGCTAGCGTAAGCAGCATGGTTAGGGTATAAATCCGCCGGGGGCAGGCAGGGGGCATGTTGTTCACAGTAGATCTCCTCAGGGCTGAGTATAGTCGCTGATTCAGTAATCAGTAAAGTCACGTAAGTTTCCGTATTTTCCCCTAATTTTCAGGACAGTTTATAAAGTGTCCTACTTCCTTCGTAAAATATTCGATTTTCTTAATAGTGATTTCCCTATCGCTGATGGACGATATTCTGCCAAAAAAGTGGCCTCAGGGGGAAATATTCAATAATTTCTCCCTGGCTATCGTGATTTAGCCCCGTGATGAGGCTCAGACGTAGGCTAACGGCGTCTCCTAAGCGGGAATTTACCGCTACCCGCGAAATGACTACCCGCCATAGCCTCAGCCCTTAATTGAGGCGGTAGGTCTGCACGATATAGGGCTGCCCCGCCCCTTCCCCATAGCGCTGATTCCACAGGCGGTTGTAGGGCAGATGGGCCAGGGGCACATAGCCCTGAATCAGCTGGGACTGGCCGCTAGGTAGGGTGGTCACGTCAATAAATACGCCATTTTCGCCCTGGTGGGAAATAAATATAAACGGCTCCGTTGGGTGCTCGGCCACCACCTGGGCCAGGGCGACACCGTCTACCCGCTCGGTTTGCAGCTGAGGCGCAGCCCCCAGGGCCTGCAGGTAGTGCTCAAAGGCCAGGGTGTTGAGGCTATTGTTGCCCACCAGCACCCGGTGAATGTTGTGCTGGTGCGCATAGTCGGCCACATCCGCCGCTACCGTGGGGTAGGGCACCAGGCTGTAGAACCGGGGGATAGGATGGAGGGCGGCGGCTAAGTTAATTGCCAACCACAGCCCCACAACCAGCCGCCCCCCCCAATGGCGCCAGGTTTTGCCTTGGCCGACCCACCAGACGATCACGACAATCATAAAAAACTGGCTGGGCAAAAACAGGCGGGTAAAGCCAAACCCCGTGGGTATAAACGGCACCCACAGCAGGGCCAGCAGCAGCACCCAATGCACTGGCCCAAACCGCTGGTGAGCCTGGGTAAATAGCACCCCGGCAGCCCAAAGCAGCAGTCCCACAAGCACCAGCGGTAAGCCCAGGGCCAGGGGTATCGGCAGAGGCGCTTGGTGAATCAGATCCAGCACCGGCCGGCAGGCTAAATACAGCCCCTTGGCCAAATCTACCGGCCCGGTCCAGGTCGAGCCTTGATAGGCAGCCATATCCCAGTTTTGAATTTCGCGGAGATTGCCCAGGGTACCTAGGGCCAGCCCTACCGCCAACACCCCCGGCATGGCCGCCACCATCAGCACTTTAAGGGTTTTGTGGGCGATCGCGTGGAGGGCCAGCATGAGCAGCCCAGCGGCGTAGTAGAGCCCGGCGGCATAGTCGGTGCAGACCAGGGCGGTACCGCTCACCACCAGCCAGAGCTGAAGCCACCAGGGGGGCGATTTACCGGTGACCAAAATCTGCGATACCGCATCGATAAACGCCATGCTGGCCAAAAACAAGGGGGCATACATGCGCAGGTTAGTGGCGTAAAACAGGTAGCTGGGCAGGGTTACCACCAGAGCCGCCACGGGCACCACCAGGCGCGTATGGCCAAAGGTTCGGCGTACCGTCAGCAGCCCAAAGCCAAGCCCACACCCAAACGTTAGGGCATGCAGCAGTCGCAGCAGCCGCTCTGAACTATCTCCCCAGACCGCAAGTACCGCTCCTAGCCCCCAGTAGTAGGTGGGCAAGTGCACGTCTACGGGCCTCGCCCCCCACCCCTGACCGGCATATAGTAGCGATAGGGCCTCATCGCCCCACAGGTTAAGGTAAGCGGTGTAGTGCCAACAAAGGGCCAGAAACATGGCACCGGAAATCAGCCCAACGGCCCGCCAGTAAAACGTTTTTTGAGGAGCCAGTGCCATGGCAAGTCGGTATTAAGATGGGTCTAGATCCCAGAGTTCTGCGATCAACCCCTAGAATGACAGGCCCATTCCTTAGGAGAACCCTGGGGTCTAGGCCAAAAAAGCGTTTACAGAGCATTAACCTCTAACCGTTACCCAATGGTTTACCTTGGGCATGAGGGCAGCTCAGGGTCGGCCCTGCCCCTATCAACGCTATCGGTGGCTGTCTATGAAAACCATTGGTCTAATCGGCGGTATGAGCTGGGAATCATCGCTTGAATATTATCGCATCATCAATCGGGCGGTGCGCGACAGTTGTGGCGGGCTACACTCCGCCAAAAGCATTATGTTTTCCGTAGACTTTGCCGATATTGCGATCATGCAGCACGAGGAGCGCTGGCCCGAGGCCGCCGAGGTGCTGGTAGAAGCCGCCCAAAAGCTTGAAATGGCCGGAGCCAGTATGGTGCTGCTGTGCACCAACACCATGCACAAGCTGGCCGACCAAATCGAAGCCCGCATCTCCGTGCCGTTTTTGCACATTGCCGATGCCGCTGCGGCCCAGGTCAAGGCCCAGGGGTTAACGCGGGTGGGCCTGCTGGGCACCAAATTTACTATGGAACAGGGATTTTACCAGGAGCGCCTGGTTCAAAACCACGGCCTGGAGGTGCTGGTACCCGATGCCGCTGATCGCGACGTCATCCACCAGATTATCTACGATGAGCTGTGCCAGGGCCGCATTCAGCCCGCCTCCCAGCGTGCCGTCCTGGGGATGATCGAGCGGCTGGCCCAGGCTGGCGCGGAGGGCGTGCTGCTGGCCTGTACCGAGCTAGAGCTGCTGTTGCCCCCGACCACCCCGACACCAATCCCGCTGTTTGCCACCACCCAAATTCACGCCGTGGCGGCGGTTGAGCTAGCTCTAGGCGAGGGGAACCATCCCTGGATGGCACAGGGCTGATTTCAGGCTTCGGCATGAGCTTAGCCAAACGGCGGGTGGGCCTCGCTCGCCCTAGGGTATATAAAGATTTTGGTGGTTGCTAACCGCTTAGGCGATTTCTGGAAAAAAAGATACCCGATGTAGATAGACTCTCGGGCTGGATTCCTGCCTGCGCGGGAATGACGAGGTAAGTTTTTTGGAGTATCTTTTCCTAGTTGATTGACAAAAGTTTCTCGCATCGGTTGGGTTGAGGCGACGTAGCTGGTTTTCCGCCGGGTAACCCAGCCCCAGCAACGGTTTTGTTGGGTTACGCTAGCGCTAACCTAAGACAGAATGAGGGTTTCAAGAGTTTTGTTAGTCAACCAGGTATCTCTTCTGATAAGGCCGACTTCTCCCTAATGGAGGATAACCCTAGCGGACCCAAAAATTATGATGAAACTGTTACTTAATCAAGTAATGCAAACAAGGGAGTAACCCATTATGTCTATCGAAGAACGCGCTAAAGCCACAGCTAAAAACGTTGAAGGTAAAGCCCAAGAAGCTCTCGGCAACGCGACCGGTGACCCTGAAAATCAGGCTAAAGGTAAGGCCAAGCAGGTTGAAGGCCAGGCCCGTCATGGCAAAGAAGACGTTAAAGATAACCTGAAGAAAAATCTTGATTAGGGCTATCTCTAAGTCTTAATAGTATAGGTTCCGAGGGGCGATGTACATCGCCCCTCGGCTTTTTGTGGCACGCCTCAATCAGTTGTGGGTGCCAAAACCGAACAAGTTTTTAAGCGGGCGTTGCTGGACACAGGTATGAATCAAGCCTTCAACGTTCCTAGTAGGGGCAAACGGCCGTTTGCCCCTACTAAATTCATGCCTCAATTCAGCAACCCCTTGAAGCGGGTTAATCTGAACTACAAAAACTTGCTGGCCATGCCAATTAGCCCGGCCATTTGGCCCAGGTCCACGTCTCCAGAGAGCACCTTTTGCAGCAACCCGCCCCCCTGAGCATTGGAGCCTTTTACCAAAAACTGCGCAATCAGCGGGGTTACGCTGTTGACCATCGCCGGGTTGGCACCAACCCGCTGGGCGATCGCGCTGACCTGCTCAGAGGCTAAAAGCTGCTCTACCGCGCCGGTCGCCGCTACGGTTTGCAGCACCCCCATCAGGGCTCCGGCATTGCCCTGGCCCTTGGCCTGTAGCACGCCCTGTAGTTGACTGGCGATCGCGCCAATCTGGTTATTTTCCACTGGGGCATTGTTGAGCGCCCCCAGCAGCGAACCCATCAGGCCACTGCTGGCTTCAGTGTCTGAGCTGGCGATTGCCTGGTTGACCATGCCCATCAAGTCCATACTGGTTACCCGTTGCCCCGACGCTTGAGGGCATCGACCATTTGCTGCCGCACGGCCTTTGCCCACTGGTTGAAGTCGCCCTCAAAGCGCCTGGCGGGCTCGAGCGGGGTCGGTCGATTGATTAAACTGGTGCTTTGTGCCATAACCTTTTCCCTAAATCGGCAAAGTATTTAAAACAACACATTCCAAACTTCTTTATTATCCCCAGATTGTAGGGGTGACGGCAAGCGCCCTGGGTGTGGATTTCGTTACCTTTTCAAGGTTTCAACACCTGGGTTGGCGCTGACAAACCTTGAAAAAGACTGTTAAAAGCGGCGGGGTGCGACCCAATCAAGGGCAAAATGGGCCTAACTAAACTTCATCGTGATCTACACCTATGCGACCGATTCGCACCTTCAACGTCACCCCTGCTCTACCCGTGCGGCTAGAGGCTCTCCGCACCCTGGCCTACAACCTCCACTGGGACTGGGATGTGGAAACCGCCGACCTGTTTCGACGGCTGGATGCCGACCTGTGGGAGGCCAGCCGCTACAACCCAGTGCTCATGCTCGGCACCATCAGCCAGGATCGTCTCAACGAAGTGGCTGAGGACGAAGGCTTTCTGGCCCAGATGGATCGCGCCGCCCAGCAGTTGGAGGATTACCTGCGCGATCGCACCTGGTACAAAAAGCATCGCACTAACCCCGTACCGGGGGAATGCTACGCCTACTTTTCCATGGAGTTTGGCCTCACCACCTGTATGCCGGTGTACTCCGGCGGCCTGGGGGTGCTGGCGGGGGATCACCTCAAATCCGCCAGCGACCTGGGCCTGCCCCTGGTGGGGGTGGGGCTGCTCTACCAGGAGGGCTACTTTGCCCAGTACCTCAACGCCGACGGCTGGCAGCAGGAGCGCTACCCGATCAACGACTTCTACAACATGCCCCTGCACCTAGAGCACGATGCCACCGGGGCGGAACTACGGATTGGCGTGGAGTATCCTGGCCGCACAGTGTACGCGCGGGTGTGGCGGGTGCAGGTGGGCACGGTGCCCCTCTACCTACTCGACACCAACATCGAGCCCAACAGCCAGTACGACCAGGATATTTGCGATCGCCTCTACGGCGGCGACATCGACATGCGCATTCACCAAGAGGTGATGCTGGGCATTGGCGGCGTGCGTATGCTCAAGGCCCTGGGCCTGAAGCCCTCCACTTACCACATGAACGAGGGCCATTCGGCCTTTTTGGCCCTGGAACGTATGCAAATGCTGATGGATGAAGACAATCTCAGCTTTGCCGAAGCCCTCCAGGTGGCCCAGGCCAGCCAGATGTTTACCACCCACACGCCAGTGCCCGCCGGGATTGACCTGTTTCCCCCCGAAAAGGTGCTGCACTATCTGGGTCACTACCGTCACCGCTTTAGCCTAGGGGATGAGGAATTTCTGGCCCTGGGTCGGGCCGACACGGGGGATTTTTCGGCCCCGTTTAGCATGGCGGTGCTGGCGATCAAGACCGCAACCTTTATCAACGGCGTCAGCAAGCTCCACGCCGAGGTTTCGCGGCACATGTTCGGCCATTTGTGGAGCGACCTGCCCACCACCGAGGTACCGATCCAGGCGATTACCAACGGGGTACATGCCCGCAGCTGCGTGGCCAAGTCTACCCAGGCCCTCTACGACCGCTACCTCGGCCCCACCTGGGCCATGGCCAGCCCCGAAGCCTCCCTGTGGGAACGGGTGCAGACTATTCCCGATGAAGAGTTGTGGCGCAACCACGAGCTGTGCCGGTCGCAGATGGTGGTATCGGTACGCGAGCGCCTGACCAAAAGCCTGATCGACCGGGGGGCCTCCGCCCGGGAATTGACCGCCGCTCAGGAGGTGCTTGACCCCTTTGTGCTCACCATTGGCTTTGCCCGCCGGTTTGCCACCTACAAGCGCGCCACCCTGTTTCTGCACGATTTAGAGCGGATCCAAAAAATCATCCACGGGGGCAGTCAGGGCCGCCGGGTACAGTTTGTGATCGCCGGTAAGGCCCACCCCAAAGACATGCCCGGCAAAGAGCTGATTCGCAACATCATCCACTTTACCCGTGAAGAAGGACTGAGCCGCTCGATTGTGTTTGTGCCCAACTATGACATCCACGTCTCGCGGGATCTAGTGGCGGGCTGCGACGTGTGGCTCAACACCCCCCGCCGCCCCCGCGAGGCCTCTGGCACCAGCGGCATGAAGGCCGCCATGAACGGTCTGCCCAACCTCAGCGTACTTGACGGCTGGTGGGATGAAGCCGACTACATCCAAACCGGCTGGCCCATCGGCCACGGCGAAGACTACGATGACCTCGACTACCAGGATGATGTAGAGGCCAACGCCTTCTACGACATCCTCGAAAAAGAAGTCGTCCCCCTCTTCTACGAGCGCGATAAAGAGGAAATTCCCCGCGGCTGGGTGGCCAAAATGAAGCAGGCCATTTACCTCAACACCCCGCTGTTTAACACCGCCCGCATGGTCAAAGACTACGCCAACCACGGCTATTTTGCCGCCAGCGATCGCGCCCAGGCCCTGGTGGCTCAGCAGTACGGCCCTGGCAAGGCCCTAGCCGTCTGGCAGGCCCGTCTGACCGAGCACTGGTACGACATGCAGGTCGAAGAAATTGCCATCTCCGCCGCCGCGGCTCTGCGGGTCAACGAGCCGCTCAAGGTCATGGCGCGAATTCATCTGGGGGCACTCACCCCCGACGACGTGCGGGTAGAGCTGTATCGGGGCAGCGTCGACGTCGATGGAGAAATCCATGGCGGGGTCGCCACCCCCATGGTCTACCAAGGTCAGGATGACGAAGGCAAGAGCCTCTACGGCATCGCGGTGCAGTATGCCGCCAGCGGCTTGCAGGGCCTGTCTTTGCGGATTTTGCCCCAGCATCAGTACCTGCACAGCCCCTACGACCCAAAGCTGATTCTGTGGGCCAACCCCGAAAATGTTCGGGTGCGGTCAGAGCCAGGGGTGACCGGTAGCCTGCCCGCGCCGGTGGCAATGGTGTAAGCGCTGCCCCTGGGGAATATTCACAGTTTTGCTAGGCCCTGGCCCGATTGCAACATTCACCCGCCTTGGGCCACCCATTGCCATTTCGCCAGGGAACCAGCTAAAGCGCCACCAGGGGACTTATCACCACCTCCGTTCACAGGAACCCATGGCAATTTCGCCAGGGAACCGGCTGATGCGCCACTACTCCATAAAAGGCCGCTGCACTCGCTGCACCAGGTCATAGAACGGCTGCCAGTTATCCTCCTGGGTAATCGGTTCCCAAATCGCCTCGATTTCAGGTCGCAGCAGCACCGTCATGGGGTTGGTGCGCCTCAGGCAATGGGCTACAGTGGCCATGGCGGCTTCAGGTAAGAGCTTCAAGCTATTCTGGTAGAGCTGTCGCCAACTGGCTAGCTGGGCAGCGGCAGCGGGGTCAGAGGCCGATAGGGTGGGGGCAAAAATGAGGTCTAGGTCGCCGCGCCAGGCAGGGGAAAACTGGTGGGTTAATGCCAAAAAGAAGTCGTGGTAGCCCACCTCCACGGTGCCCAGCATATCTAAGGTCTGGCCGATCAACATTTCGATTTCGGCCTGCGCTTCCGGCAGCTGCTCAAACCCTAGCTTTCGCAGCATTCGCTGACGATAGTGGGCCAGATAGCGATCTTTGTACTGGCCCAGGGCATCGTCTAAATCGGCCTCCGACATCACCAGCCGGAGGGGTTTTTGCAGTGCCCGCAGGTTCATCTGACAGACGATCGGCTGGTTGCCGTAGCTGTAGCGACCGCCGTAGTCAAAGTAGGCGGCGGTGAAGCGGGGGTCGTACTTATCGATAAAGGCGTAGGGGCCGTAGTCAAAGCTTTCGCCCGTGATCGACATGTTGTCGGTGTTGAGCACGCCGTGGCAGAAGCCCACCGACATCCACTGGGCCGCCAGGGCCGCCACCCGATCCACCAACTCGTCGTAAAAGTGCAGAAACCGCTCCTGGGGGTCGGTAAATAGCCGCGCCGAGGGGTAGTAAAGATCAATCACATGCTCCAGCAGCTTGGCGATCAGGTCGGGGCGGTTGAGGTACTCCAGCCGCTCAAAGGTGCCAAAGCGAATGTGGGAGCGGCTAAACCGCACCATTACCGAGGATCGAGTCGGGGAAGGTTCATCCCCCCGCCACAGGGCTTCGCCGGTTTCGATCAGGCTGAGGGTGCGGGAGGTGGTTACCCCCTGGGCGTGGAGGGCTTCGGCGGCCAGCACCTCCCGCAGGCCGCCCTTGAGGGTGAGTCGCCCATCGCCGCCCCGCGAGTAGGGGGTGGGGCCAGAGCCCTTGGTGCCAAAGTCGTAGAGTTCGCCGTCAATGCCCTGCACCTGGCCGTACAAAAAGCCGCGCCCGTCTCCCAGGTAGGGGTTGTATTCACCGAACTGGTAGCCGTGGTATCGCAGGGCCAAAAAAGGTTCTCGCTGCTGAAACTGGCCAAAGGCGGCGATCAAGTGCCCATCGCTGACGCTGGCTGGGTCAAGCCCCAGGGTTCTCAAAATATCGTCATTGCGAAAGCGCAAGTGGTGCTGGGGAAATTCGGCAGCGGGCACCACATCGTAGAAATCTTCCCCCAGAGATTCGAGGACGGGCAGGTATTCCAGGTTGAGCAACGGATTAGGGACAGACATTAGCACCAGGACTTTAGCAACAAAAGCATTACTAAAATCTTAGGGGGGAATTGGATGGTTTGGGGCAGCGCTTTTTACCGTACCTAGCCGAGCGGGGGGAATACCAAATCCGAGTCCCATCCGCCCGATTTCCAAAAGGTCAACCCGTAGGGGCGTTGGCGCAGCCTGGCCAGAGGCTTGATGGCATTCGCCCGGCTGAATCAGGGCCAGCCAAACAGGATTTAGGATAAGACGCCTTTCCCAGAGAGTTCCGCCTGCATGAATCCCCTGTTGCCACCGTTAGATGCGAAGGCAGGGGTAAGGGTTGGTAGGCGGCGCCAACCCATCCTACACGGGCTAGCCTAACGATAAGACTTCTGGAAAATTAGAAGTAAAAATGTATTTTTTTAGGATTGGATGTCAATAGTGATAGGGTAATAAACGTCTGTACAGGCCGTGGATAGGGTGGCTGTTGCAGGCAAGGCGCTTTTGGAGAAAAGGTTGTGAACAAGAAATTGAAGCTCTGGACCGGGATTGGCACCTATGTCTTGGTTAATGTCGGGGCCATGGCTCCGACCCTGACAGCGTCCGCCAGGGTGGCGGAATCACTCACTTTGTCTGAAGAACAGGTTGCATTACTACTTAGCCAGAATGAGGCCTGTGTCGCCGTACCGGTAGAAGGGGGCGGCGAGGGTGGTGAAGAAGCGGCCCCGCCAGTCACTAGCGAAGGCGGTGAAGGCGGTGAAGGTGGTGAAGGTGGTGAAGGTGGCGATGAAACCTCTGCACCTCAGGTCTTGCTGCCACCCGACCAGCGTTTTCAAGATCCCCAGGTACTGGCCACCTTTGCCGATGACCTGATTATTCCCAACTATCAGCAGCTGACGGAACGCACCAACACCCTAGAGGCCGCGGTGGCAGCCTTTGTTAGCGACCCCACTGCCGCTGCCCTGGATACCGCCCGAGAAGCCTGGCTAGCCACTCGCATTCCCTGGGAACAAAGCGAGGCTTTTGCCTTTGGGCCCGCCGCCTCTCTAGGGCTGGATGCCGAACTGGATGACTGGCCCCTCAATGAGGCTGATGTGATCGCGGTGCTAGACAGCGGCGATCCCCTCACCCCCGACTATGTAGATGGGTTACAGACCAGCCAAAAGGGGTTCCACGCCATTGGATATTTGTTGTTTGGTCTCGACAACGATAAGGCGCTATCAGACTTTACCGAGCGTGACCTAGAGTACCTGGCGGCCATTGCGCCCGTGTTTGACCAGACCGCTAACGATCTACTTAGCAGCTGGACAGAGGGCATCCAAGGCTACCCGCCTTTTCGCGAGGAGTTTGTTAACGCTGGCTCAGGCAACGAAATTTACCCTACGGTACAGGCTGCGGGTGAAGAAATTGTGCAGGGTATCATCGGTATTTTAGACGAGCTAGGCAACGTCAAAATTGGCGAAGCATTGGATAATCAAAATCCTTTTCTGCTCGAATCCCGCTTTTCTAACAGCACCCTAGACGACTTTGAGGCTAATCTGATCAGTGCTCAGAATGCCTACTACGGCAGCTTTTCAGGAGAAGAGGCCAGCGGGCCAAGCCTAAGGGACTTTGTCATCACGGCCAGTCCACAGCTGGATACCCAAATTCAAGAGCAGTTTCAGCAGGCCATGGTCGATGTTGAGGCGATTCCGGGGCCGCTGGAGAAAACCCTCTGTGACCCCACGGCTCAGCCTCAAATCGAGGCGGCCAAAGCTAGCGTGCTTGAGCTTTTCAATACCTTTAACCAACAGGTGCTACCCCTGGTGCAGCAATGAGGATGCGACTATTTCCACGGCGCGATTATTGGCTCCGATGGTTGCCTCACCTGGGGCTGGGGCTGGGGGTTGCCTTAGTTGGCATAGTCTTTTCAGGGCTACTGCATGGGCCGGTGGTGGCCCAGCTTCCTCCCCAGGCGGGGGGTGCCACTACGATCAAAAATCGCTCTTCTCAGGCTTATACCCAACCCGCTCCAAACCTAGACGCGTTCTGGGCTGATCGCCATGCGGTGGGGGATCTAGCCTTTGAGGCGGCCTTTGTGACCCCGCCCGCAAATGTCAATCCGGGGCTGGGGCCGTTGTTCAACAGCAGCGCCTGCATTGGCTGCCATATCAACAACGGTCGTGGCCTGCCGGAAAAGGGGCAGCGGGTTGTGCGGGTCAGCCGGCTGAGGACTGATGCAACAGTCGAGCAACCCGCAGGCGCTGTCTTCTTAGCAGAAGCCAGCGCTCCCGACGCCAACGCCGAGCCGGTGCCAGGCATTGGTACCCAGGTGCAGGAGCAGGGGGTCTATGGCTACGCCCCTGAAGCCGTGGTCGAGGTTACCTGGCAAGAGCAGTCTGGGCATTACGGGGATGGCACGGCGTACTCGCTGCGATCGCCCCAGCTTGCCCTCATCCGGTGGGATGGCACCCCGCTCACCGATAGCGTCGCCATCTCGAAGCGCATCGCCCCGCCGGTCTTTGGGCTAGGGCTGCTGGAAGCCGTTCCCGAAGCCGAAATTTTGCGGCTGGCCGATCCTGAAGATCGCAATGGCGACGGTATTTCTGGTCGCCCCAACCTGGTGTGGGATGTGGTTCAGCAGGCCAACGTGCTGGGCCGGTTTGGCTGGAAGGCGAACACCCCCACCCTGCTGCAACAGGCCGCATCAGCCTACGCCAACGACATGGGAGTGACCAATCCGCTCTTCCCCGACCCCAACGGCAGCGAAGATATTGACCAGGATATCCTTAAAGCGGCCGCAGTCTATGTGCAAACCCTGGCCGTACCGGCCCGCACCGCCGTGGATGACTCCCAGGTACAGCAGGGGGAAAGGCTCTTTGCTGACGCTAACTGTGTTGCCTGCCACGTCAGCGAATGGCGCACCGGCCCCCACGAAATTCCCGCCCTGGTGAGTCAAACCATCCACCCCTATACCGACCTGCTGCTACACGATCTGGGGCCAGACCTGGCGGATAATCGCGCCGATTTCCAGGCCACCGGTAGCGAGTGGCGTACCTCGCCGCTGTGGGGGCTGGGCCTGGCCCAAACGGTGCTGCCCTACTCAGGCTATCTCCACGATGGCCGGGCCCGCACTCTGCCAGAGGCGATTCTCTGGCACGGTGGCGAGGCGGCAGCGGCGAAGGAGGCGTTTCGACAGATGGCGGCGGAAGATCGGGCCGCATTGGTAGCGTTTTTGCGATCCCTTTGAGGGCTGTTGAATTAAGCCGTTATGCGTGGCGGGGCAATTTAAGTCCTGATTGGGGCCCCTGATGGTTCTGGTCATCAGGGGCCTTCCTTTACGATTTCTAATCCCCCAGCCACGATCGCACCATTCATAGGAAGATGGTCTCTTTGGGGCAGAGTCTATGAAGCGTCGGCAACTGATTAAAACCACCACCTACGGAGCGGCGGCGGCCACTACGGCTAGCCTGTCCGCCTGCAACCAGAGCACCTCTAGTCCCGCTACAGAGACGACCGGGGCCGCCAGCGACGAGACTTTACCCCAAGTCGACTGGCAAATGGCCACCAGCTGGCCTGCCGCGTTGGATACCATCCTGGGCGGTGCCCAAACCCTGGCCGAGCGGGTCAGCGCTATGAGTGGCGGTCGCTTCACCATCTCCCCCCGCGCCGCTGGGGAAATTGCCCCACCCCTGGAGGTGCTGGATGTGGTCTCCCAGGGGGCCGTACCCTGCGGCCATACGGCCTCGTACTACTACGTCGGCAAAAGCCCGGTGATGGGGTTTGGGGCCAGCCTGCCCTTTGGCTTTACCCCCCAGCAGCAAAACGCCTGGCTGTACGAGGGGGGCGGGCTAGAGCGGCTGCAGGAGTTCTACGCCAGCAAGTTCAACGTCATTCAGTTTCCGGCGGGCAATACCGGTGCCCAAATGGGGGGCTGGTTTCGGCGAGAAATTGCCGCCGTTGGCGATCTGGGCGGACTGAAAATGCGCATTCCCGGTCTGGGGGGCCAGGTGATGAGCAAGCTGGGGGTAACGGTGCAAACCCTGCCAGGGGGCGAAATCTTTCAGGCGCTACAAACCGGGGCCATTGATGCCGCCGAGTGGGTTGGCCCCTACGACGACGAAAAGCTCGGCATTAACAAGGTTGCCAATTTCTACTACTATCCCGGCTGGTGGGAACCCGGCAGCACCCTGGAGCTACAGGTCAACCTCGACGAGTGGAGCAAGCTACCCCAGGTCTACCAGGACATGCTGCGTACCGCCTGCTTTGAGGCCAATTTAGAAATGCTGTCGCGCTACGAAACCCGCAATAACGAAGCCCTTCAGCGGCTAGTGGAGGGCGGCGTAGAGCTGCGGAAATTTAGCGATGATATTCTGGCCGCTGCTCAGGCCGCCTCCTTTGAGCTGTACGATGAGTTTGCCGCTAAGGATGCTGATTTTAAGGCCATTTATGAGGATTGGAAGGGGTTTCGCGATCGCGTCTACGCCTGGAATAACCTCAACCAGGGCAGCTTCGAGCGGTTTGTCTACGTCAGCCTAAATGCCTAGCCCTGCCTCCAGGCAGATCTGTTGCTGCCCCCAGCGGCCCGCAGCAGAACCGCGGTATGGGCATTACCTCGCCAACTCTCTATTGCAAAGCTGCATCGGCAGCGTTTTGATGACCCGCTGAAGGAGGGCCAGGTCGTCTAGCCCCTGGGCCAAAATTAGCGCCCCCTGGATGGCCATAACAAAGAGCCTACCGCTGCACCTGCCTCTCGATTAGCCAGGGCAGGTGTTGATGCCCTGACGGGTCAGGGCATCAGTGGCCGTCGCTTTGGCGATATCGAAACCTTGCGGGTTGAAACCGCTGCATGGTCATACGACATCAACAACGCCCAGCGCGGCGTTGAGTGGCCGATGCCGGTAGACGGCGCAACCTGTCAGCTAGCATCTGTCTACCCTAAAATTAAGACTTAACGCTATATGGGGCATTTTATAATCTGTTGTACCGTTTGCCTGGAGTAGGTCAACCTAGTAGAGCGCGGCGTAAATATGTACACCATTCGCAATGACTGAGGTGTAGGGTATACGCTTAACGGTTCACGGTAGGGAATAGAGAGACTTCCGCCGTCGTGTACTAGCTGGCGCGGGGCTATTCCTGGTAAAACAACTCAGTTAACTGCTGCCCTGCCATCTTTGTACAGGCCGTTAGGAAGAATTTTCTTGGATATTCTCGTTGTCCAAAATGTCGAGCAGGATCCCATTGGCATCCTCGGAGAACACCTGGAGGCCGAGGGGGCCAGGCTCCACCCCTGGCTGCCCCTGGCCCAGCCCGAGTTGCCCCTGGGCCGCTACGACGGGCTGATCATCCTCGGCGGGCCGATGAATGCCTGCGAAGACGATAAATTTCCCCACCTGGCCCAGGTGGTCGATTTAATTCACCAGTTCCATAGCGAAGATAAGCCGATTATGGGCATCTGCCTGGGGGCCCAGTTGATTGCTCGCGCCTTTGGGGGCCAAGTTTACCCCCACCGGGTGCCAGAGTTGGGGTTTACGGCTGTAGCTCCAGTCCAAAACGCTACCCCAGAACCCTGGCTGGAGGAATTTCCCCACGGTCTGCACCTAATGCAGTGGCATTTTGACACCTTTGACCTGCCCCCTGGGGCCGAACTGCTGATGACCAATGAGGTATGCCAGCATCAGGTCTATCGGATTGGGTCTAATATCTATGGGTTTCAGTTCCATTTCGAGGTCACCCCCGCCATCGTCATGGCCTGGATGGCCTTTAAAACCGACTGGATTGAGGCCCACTATCCCCACCTGCAACAGCAGCTGCGAGAGCAACTTGTCACCTACTACCCCCAGTCGGCCCAGTTTGCGGCCGGGGTGGCCAAGTCCTGGCTGGCCCAAGTGGCCTTAGCGGCGGCCCTGGCGTAGGGTCGTTTCAGGCCGCCCAGGGTGGTAAGGTGGCGGAGTAGAAGCCTTTTCGGCCTGAGCGGCGGTTGGCGTTCCCTACGATTGGATGGTCGTAAAGGCCCGAAAGTGGCCTATGGTAATAATTGCAAATTAGATTGAATCAACGGCATGGGCACGAGACAAGGGGGAATCCGAAGGGGGCAGCGGGTTGTCGCGTTCCTAGCCATGGTCTGGCTTACCTGGGCGACGCTGGGGTGTGCAAAACCCACGGCACCCACGGTGCTGTTAGAGGAGCCCACCGCCCAACCCAACCCGTTGACGGGGCAACTGGCCGAGGTTTCGCCCCCCGAAACCCTGGAGACCCTGAAGCAAATTATCGACGCCTACACCCCCCAGGTGAGAATTCTCAGCCCTCGCCCCGGGGAAATTTTAGAGGATACGACGGTCTCGGTGCGGCTACAGGTGCGGGGGGTGCCGATTTTTAAAGATGATACCTGGCAGCTTGGCCCCCACATCCACGTCTTTCTAGATAACGAACCCTACCGGGCCGTTTACGACCTGGCCGAGCCCGTTGTCTTTGAGAATCTGGCCCCTGGCACCCACACTCTGCGGGTGTTTGCCTCCCGGCCCTGGCACGAAAGCTTCAAAAACCAGGGTGCCTTCGACCAGCGCACCTTCCACGTCTATGCCCAAACCCCTCAAAATGAGCTGGATGCCAAACTGCCGCTGCTGACCTACAGCCGCCCCCAGGGCACCTACGGCGCTGAGCCGATTATGCTCGACTTTTACCTGACCAATGCCCCCCTGCACATCAGCGCCCAGGATGACCCCAGCGACGATCTCCACGACTGGCGGATTCGCTGCACGGTGAACGGCCAAAGCTTTGTGTTCGACCAGTGGCAGCCGATTTACCTCAAGGGGTTTAAGCCGGGCCGTAACTGGGTGCAGCTAGAGCTAATCGACGAAGCCGGACGCCCCATTGACAATCGCTTTAACAACACCGTTCGGATCATCGACTACCAGCCTGGCGGCGACGATACCCTATCGCGGCTGGTGCGGGGGGAACTCGACCTGCGCCAAGTGGCGGGCGTTATTGATCCTACCTACGTGCCGCCGGTGCCGCCGGTTACCGAGCCCGATGCCGCGACGGTAGAAGCAGAGCCGATGCTACCGGATCACAACGCGGCTCCTGAGGGCACTACCGCCGCCGAGCCGCCCGAGCCGACCCCAGCCCCGGTTGTCTCGCCCCAGCCAGCCCCGGCTCCGGTCGCACCCCAGCCAGAAGCCACGCCAACGCCAACACCGCCAGAGGCTGCCCCCCCAGCCGCCGAGGATGTGCCCCCACTCGAAGAGGCAACCCCCAATAGCCCACCCCGCACTGAGGAGACCAACCCTACGGCGGGGGCTGCTATCCCCCAACCCCCAGACTTAGTAGAGCCCCAGAGGCTCCCTTCCTCCGATGAACTCTCGGATCAGGATGACTTAGACCAGCCAACCCAGCCGATAGAGCCCGAGCCAACGTTAGATGTTCCATCCCCGAATTTTTCTGAAGTTCCGGCTGGGGATAGCGGCGTTCTAACAGAGCCAGAAGCCTCATCGACCCTAGTTCCTAGACAGCAGGCGACTCCTCCCAAGCGGCCAAAAACACCAACTACCACCTCGCCTAGCCTGAGCCTACAGGAGCGGTTTAAGCAGTGGCGAAACCAGCAAAAACCACCTGAACCTCCGGCGTTAGCCCCAGCCCCCCAGCTTGACATCCCCGCCCAAGAGGGTGCTGGAGGGGTGGTTACCGCTCCTGCTGCGCCGACTACCCCAGAGACTGAAAGCCCGACGGCAGACCCAGCACCCGCGCTGCCCAGGGTCATGCCAGAGCAGGTTGAGCCTGATCTAACCGAGCCTGACCTAACCGAACCCAGAGAAAGCCGCGATTCTCAAGTAGATGATTCTGAGGATCAAGAGGCGGAGGCAGATACCCCCAGCCCTGGTTCATCAGAGAAGAACGGCGCTGCCCCGATTGGCAACCGGCGTTCGTTTATTTAGTCCCTGCCAGGTTATTTAGTCCCTGCCAGGTTATTTAGTCCCTGCCAGGCTACGAGCCCCAAGCTGATAAAGCGCTATCCACTCGTCCGGCGTCTAAGTTGCTCCTACGTTAAAGAGACTTGAACAAGCCCGCCAGCTCAGAGCAGGTTTGCTCGATGCTGGCTAGGCTGCCGGGGTTGATCAGACCAAAGTAGTCAAAGCTATAAACCCGCTCCTGCTGGGTAGCCTGGAGGCGGCCCCAAAAGGGTTCTTCCCTGAGCTGCGCTAGCAGGTTTTCACCGGCATCCACCACAATCAGCACATCGGGGTTGGTGGTGAGAACTTTTTCCTCCGGCAGGGTGATGTAGCCGTCGAAGGGGCTTTCGCCCTGGAGGTCGGCGGCAACATTGTCAACGCTGAACTGGGTCAAAAAATCCCCAGCCCAGCTGGCTTTGTTGGGGGCCAGCAAAGGCTGGCGACTGACCAACACTAGGGTGGTGGGGCTGGTCTCAGGGGCCTGGGCCAGGCAGGTATCGTAGCGCTCCAGCAGGGGCTGGGCATCGGCGGCCACAGTGGTGGCCAGGGTTTGAGTCAAGGCCCGCAGTTCCTGCCAGCTATTGACGTCCGTAACCAGGGTGGGTATGTCCAGTTCCGCGAGTCGCTGCAGGGTTCGATCGTGAAACCCCGCTGCGCCAATCACTAAGTCGGGTTCCAAGGCCACAACCTGTTCTAAGTCAGGCTCGGTGCGCCCTTCGCTAACGGTGGGTATACCTTCAAAGCGGGCATCTTCGGCTAACAGAGGGCTACCGGGAATGCCCACCAGCGCCTCGGCGTCCAGGGTTTGCACCAGGTCGGCGGTGAGGGAGGTAAGGGCAACGATGCGGTCGGCGGTGGAAACGTCAACCTGGTCGCCTAGATCTGGAGAGGCTGGTGATTTGGCAGGCTCGGAGATCTCGCGGGCACAGGCGATCAAGGGAAGAAAAGAAAGGAGAAGAAGGAGAATGGGTTTCATAACTTACTTTGTTCACTACTTTTCACGACTGCGACATTCTCCACGTGGCTAAAATGCGTAGTTGATGCCGACCCGCACATTGATGCCCGGCTGCGACAGGCGGTCGATGGTGGGGTCATCGGCAGGCTGGTTGCGCACGTCGGAATAGTTGAAGTAGCGAGTGTTGAATAGGTTGTAAATGCCCAGATTGAGGCCCAGGCCGGGGGTGGCCTGGTAGCTGCCAATCAGGTCAAATACGGCGTAGGCGGCGGGGACGAAGGTGGTCGATCCAGCCGCGACCGTGGGGGTACCGACGATGGTGCTGATCAATTCTGCCCGCCACTGGTCGCCGGGGGCGCGGTAGCGCAGCCCAGCCACGGCGGTAAACGGGTCAATGGTGGAGAGGGGCACGTCGTTGGTTAAGTCGTCTCCCTTTACCCAGGCTAGGCTGGCCAGCAGGCTAAAGCCGTAGCCGCTGGGGTCAAAGCGGTATGCGCCCCCCGCCTCCAGGCCAAAAATGCGGGCGTTGGCTATGTTTTGGGTCTGAAAGATATTCACCACCTGGGTGCCCGCCGGGCCGCCCTGGGGGCAAGGGTCAACCTCCACCAGGCAGCGGGTGCCTGCCGCCTGAAAGGTTTCAATAAAGTTGTTGTAGGTGTTGTAAAAGCCCGTCAGCCTGAGGTCAAATTGGGGATAGTTGCCCCGCACCCCCACCTCAAAGCTGTTGCTGGTTTCCGGTTCTAGGTCAGGGTTGGAGATGGTTTGGTACTTAAAGAAGCGGCCGGTGGTATTGGTAAAGCCGCTGTTGATTTCGCTATAGAGGGGGGCGCGAAACCCCCTGGCATACTGCCCGTAGACGGAAATTTCAGGTGTTACCCGGTACAGGGCGGCAATTCGGGGCGATAGGGCCGAGGCGCTGAGATCGGCGGATTCGGCCCCGTTGCGATTGAAGTCGGTATCAGGGGAGGTGGTCAGGTCGTAGTAGTCGAACCGCAGCCCGGCAATAATATCCACCGGGCCAATTTCGATTTCGTCCTGCACGTAGGCTCCCAGGCGCAGGGTGTTGCCGTCGGGAAAGTCTTTAACCGGAAAAACATCCGGGGGAATGCTGCGGGTGGCCTCGCCGGTCAGCAGGTTAGTTTGCACCCGATCCCTGGGGCGAGAATTAGACGTCGTCGATACGTCGAGCCCGTAGGTGAGCTGGTGAAATAAATCACCGGTGAAGAAGTCGCTGCGCAGCTGCACGTCGCCGCCGTAGCTGTCGGCGATAAACTCATTGTAGGTGTCGCGAAATACGGGCACGCCGTTAACCGTGCGGTTCTCCAGGTTGCGCTCGGTTTCGGTGGCATCCTGGTAAAAAATCTGGGCCCGGGCGAACTGGAGGAAGGAGGGGCTATCGGCATCGTCAAACTCGTAGGCCAGGCTAAAGCGGGTGCGGTCGATCAGAATATCTTCCACAAAGCTGGTGGTGATGTCATCCAGGTTGGCGGGGGCGGTGGTAGTGCGGGTGTCGCGGCTGAAGTCTTCGGCAATCAGGCTGAGGCGACTGGTGTCGTTGAGAACGTACACCAGGTTCCCAAAGAAGGTGTTGCCGGTGCGATCTTGGGGGTTGATCAAGGTGGGATCGGCGCGTACGCTGGCCTCGCGCCCATCCCGACGGCTGTAGACGAAAATACCCTCTACCGGGCCATACCGCACTGCCGTGCGCAGAGCGCTCTCAAAGCCGCCGGTTTCGCTGAGGAAGGTGGTGAATGCATCCCCCCCAAACGTCTCCCCTGGCCCCAGCAAGTCGCCTGGCTCAATCGAGCGGAAGGACACGACCCCGCCCAGGGCATCGCTGCCGTAGAGGGTGGAGGCGGGGCCGCGCAGCACTTCCACCGCCTGCAGGGTGTTGAAGTCTACATAGTCGCCCCGACCAATGTTGAAGGGGCCAAACTCAAACCGCTCGGGCAGGCGGATGCCGTCGAGCTGAAGCAATATGCGGTTGCCCTCAATGCCGCGAATGTTGACATCCTGCAGGCCAAACCGGGGATCGTCGCGCACCGAGACGCCGGGCTCGTAGCGCAGTAAATCCCGCAGGTTTTGAATCTGCAAAAACTGGAAGTCTTGGAGGTCAAACACCGTAACCGTGGCGGGTAGGTCATCTACCTCGCGGGGGGTACGGGTGCCGGTGACGGTAATGCGCAGGCCACCCTCTTCAGAGAATTCCACCGGGGGCAGAGCCGGCGCATTCTGGGCCAGGGTGGCTGGCAGCCCTACCAAAGAGAAAGATGCCCCCTGGGGTTGTAGCGCCTCGCTGGTGATGGAGAAGGACTCTAGCTCGGACAGGGAAGGGGGTCGATTAAAATGGGAAAAATTCCTATCTGATTCTGACTCACTTTCTTCTAGCTCTGTTCTTTCTTGGGTAATCTTAGCCTGTCCATAGATTGGCATGAGCAGCATTAATCCTATAGTTTGAATTCCACAAAAAAGAAAAATTCTCAATAAAAACAGCCTAAACATAACTATGCTCCTACGCGGGGAAGTAAACGGGTATGGAAAAGTTGAAAGCTTGAGGCGGGCCGTCGCTCAGGGGCGGAGCGGCCTGGTGCTAGGGCTGGAGGTCACTTTGGGTAAGGCGGCTCACCCTGTGCAGGACGGTCGGCCTGGCGAGGGAACCTGGCGGCGACGGGGTGCAAGCCGCCCTGCTCTAGCCGCTCAGTCGCCCTCACCGACTTCTCTGCCGCCGGGCTGGCGGCCAGGGGAAACACCTGCTGACCAAAGGGGGTAGTGATAACTTCCACCTCGACCTGAAAAACCGCCCTGAGGTGCTCGGGGATGAGTACCTCAGGGGGAGAGCCAATTGCCCAGAGGTGGCCCTGGCGAAGCAGGGCCATACGATCGCAGTACCGCGCTGCCAAGTTAATATCGTGCAGCACCGTGATGATCGAGAGCGATCGCTGACGATTTAGTCGCTTCAGCAGTTCGAGCAGCTGCAGCTGGTAGTGAATGTCTAGAAATGTGGTGGGCTCATCCAGCAGCAGCACCTGGGGATCTTGAGCCAAGGCCAGGGCCAAAAAAGCCCGCTGCCGCTCGCCCCCAGAGAGCTGGGTGACCAGGCGATTACGGTAATGGTCAATTTCGGTCCACCGCAGGGCCTGTTCAACCTGGTGCTGACCTTCGGCATCGAGATCCCACTGCCACCAGGGCTGGTGGGGCGAGCGCCCGAGGCTCACCAACTGCTGCACCGTCAGCCCCTCAGGGAGGGTTTGCTGCTGGGGCAGCAGGGCCAGTTTGCGGGCCACGGCGGTAGGCGAAAGGCTGTGGATATCTCGCCCGCCCAGAATCACAGCGCCGCCCTGGGGCTTAAGAATGCGACTCAGTAGCCGCAGCAGGGTCGATTTTCCTGAGCCGTTGGCCCCTACCAAACACAGCCACTCCCCTGGCTCTACCGCCAGGTTAATGGCGTTGACAATGGGCCGCTGATTTTGGCGGCGTTGGTCGTAGCTGCCGGACAGGTGGCGGGCCTCTAGGGGCATAATCAAAACCCTCCGGCAGTCGCGTTACGGCGGTACAGCAGCCAGATAAACACCGGCGCGCCCAGAAAAGCCGTAACTACCCCCACGGGTAGCTCTACCGGCCCAGCCCGCGCCACCAAATCCGCCGCCGCCAGCACCAGGGCACCCCCCAGGGCCGAAAAGGGCAGTACCAGGCGATAGTCGGTGCCCACCAGCAGCCGTACCCCATGAGGCACAATCAGGCCCACAAACCCTACCAGGCCCGCAATGCTGGCGGCTCCGGCGGCGAGGAAGGTGGCGATGGCTCCAATTAGAAGGCGCGATCGCACCAGCGACGTGCCTAACCCGGCGGCCAGGTCATCCCCCAGATTTAGCAAATTTACGGGTCGAGCCAGCAAGCAGCCCAGCCCCAGGGCGATCACCAAACCGGGGCCAACCAGCTTGACCTCCGCCCAACCCCGCCCGCTAAAGCTGCCGATTAACCAGTTGAGGGCCGCCTGAATGCGCCCATCCCGCACCATCAGCAACAGCATCGACTGAATTGCCCCAAACAGCGAGCTAAAGGCTACGCCACCTAAAATCAGCCGTTCAATGGAAAGCCCGCCGCGGCTTTGGGCCAGCAGATACACCAGCACCGTGGTACCCACTGCCCCCAGCCACGCCCCCAGGGGCACCCAGCCTGACCACACCCCCAGCGACACCATCAGCACCACCACCAGCCCCGCCCCGGCGGAAATGCCCAGCAAAAAGGGGCTGGCCAGGCCGTTGCGCAGCATTCCCTGGAGCAGCGCCCCAGACATGCCCAGGGCCGCTCCCACCAGCAGCGAGGCCACTAGCCGGGGCAGGCGCAGCTCCCACACAATGACTTGATGGGTGGCGTCTCCCCGCCCTAGCAAAGCAGCCCCCACCTCGGGCCAGGTCAGCGCCACCGAGCCAAGGGTAAGGGATAGACCAATGACCAAAACCAACCCCCCAAGGAGACTAACAATGGCCCAGACCAGCCGCTGTTGTGACCTACTAAAGGTAAATCGCTTCAGGCCGAGAAAGGATGAGGTCATGATCACAGCGAGGGTATATGCAACATCTGCTGACGTACATTCGTCGATCAATTCTTCAATTGTCCAATGCGTAATCGGTTGCCATCAGGATCAGTCAGCTGTACTTCTTGTGCCCACGGTTGATCCTCAACTTCGGTGTTGAACTCGGCAGCGATTTCATTAACATCGTTAACGTATAGATATACAAGTGTGTTTGGTCGAGCATCGCCTTCATGTTCCGACAGGTGAAGTGCATTTAGACCACGACGGAGAAACAGATATCGGGGGAACCCCGCAGCAAATTGGTGTTCTCCTTCGGTGACAAACCCAAGCCGGGCATACCATTTTGCAGTTTCCCGAGCATCCGCAACGCGAAAAATTGGGACAAGTTCTTCCGGCATAAGGAAGATTTTCCATCAGGTGGCTAGATGATCGACACGGTCTAGGGGTGTATGGAGGTCCCTAGATGTCTGCAGGTGCAGCCTGCTCTTTACTCTGGTGGTCTAGTCGCCATCCCCAACGTCACCCCCTCAATGCCTCGCAGCCGATCCATCACCTCAATCACCCGGCCATGGGACACCGCTTCATCGGCATTGATCACCACCACCGATTCCTGGGTTTCTCCCATCAGGTCTTGCACCCCGGTCTGGAGTCCTTCCAGTTGAACGGAGTTACGGTTGAGGGCAATGTCCCCAGCGGCATTAATGGTGACGGCAATGCGAGTGCGTTCCTGCACCTCGGCACTGGTGGCCTTGGGCAAGTTGACCGGCAGAGATTCTGACCGGGTCAAAAATAGGCTTGAGATAATGAAAAACGTCAAGATTGCGAAGATGACGTCGATCATTGGCACGATATTTAATTCAAACTCTTCTTCGGGCTCTTCGGGGAGGAACATGGGGGAGAGGGGGAGAGAGGAAATGGAGGAGAGAGGGAGAGCCTGATATCTAACACCTGATACCTAACATCTGACACCCTTCTTACCTTGCATAGCTTTCTTGGTTGAGCTGGGCTTGGCGCTCGTAGTGGGTTTCGTAGAGAATTTCAAGCTGGCCGCCGTATTCTTGAATAAACGCCACCTGCCGCTTATAGAGACCGCGAAAGACGTTGGCAAAGAGCAGGGTACCGATGGCCACGATCAGCCCGGCGGCGGTGGAGACCAGGGCTTCGCTAATGCCACCGGTGACGGCACCGGCATTGGCCCCAATATCCCCCAGCTGAATGGCGCTGAAGGAGGCAATCAAGCCCAGGATAGTACCCAGCAGACCGAGCAGCGGGGCGACGCTGATGATGGTGGAAAACGCCGTGTTGAAGCGGCGCAGGTGGGGCAGTTCGGCCTGCATGGCACTGGCCAGGGCGAGGTGAAACTGCTTGGGGCTGGCCCCATCAATTTCCAGGGCCTCTAGAAAAATGCGGGCAATGGGTAGGTCGATATTTTGCTTCAGCCGGGGGTACACCTCCCTGGGGCTGTGACGGTAGATGCGCAGTACATCCTGCATTACCGGGCGCTGGCGACGGTTGAGACGAAACCAGAAAATTAGCCGCTCGGTAATCAGGGCGATTGCCAGAATCGAAAACGCCAGCAGGGGCCACATGACAATGCCGCCCGCCGCAAAAATACTGCCCATAGCTATCAATTGATAAACACTGTCAACAGTATTGACTCTGATTTACGACATCCTGTCAAGACCTAGTTCAGATCAAGTCTCAGTTATGTGGGATGGGAAAGAGCTGTAACAAGCCGTTTGACCGGGTTAAAATTAGAGACCTGAGGCGATTTCTGGCAACGAAGAGCCCCAACATCGCCAAACTCTTGGGCTAGATAGATTCCCGCCTAAGGGCGAATCACAGAGTAAGTTCTTGGCTAGAACTCTCCTTCGCTTTGCGATGCAGTTTTACCATAGGGAGCGGTACAGGGGTTAACGGCCCCCATCATTAGGTCTGGATCAGCTGACACCTGGTATCAATTGCCAGGTAGGATATGTCAAGATAAGACCTGATTGTTTTTCCAGGCAAATTGCGAATGAGTCTTTCCGAAAGCTGCGTTCAGCAGTATCAGCAGGAACAATCCAAGCGCCGCAAGATTTTGCTGTGGGGGGTGTTGGGCTCCGTGGGGGTGCATGGGGTAGCCCTCACCCTGGCTCAGTATGACCTGTGGCCGTGGTTGGCCCAGGCAGAGGAGGTGGTTCCCATTGAGCTGATTGTCACCGAGCCTTCACCAGAGATTCCTCCCGAAACCCCGCCTACAGAACTCAGCACCGAAACTAACGACCCGGCTCCGGCCAGTGTGGCGACCCGTTCGGCGGTGGCCCCGCCTCCTGTCGCCCAGCCCGTGGAGGCGATTCCTGAAGCTCCAGTGGATATTCCCGACCCGATTGAGCCGACCGCTGCAGAGTCGGCCCTAGAAGAACCTAAGGTTACCGAAACCCCAGACCCTGAAGCCGAGGAAACGCCTGAAGCGGTGGCGACGGAATCGGAGGAGACCCAGGTCGATAGCCTGCAAGACTACCTGCAGCGGCTGCGGGAGATCCAGACCGAGGCCGCTGCCCCGGCCACCACAGCTCCAGGAACTGCAACAGAAGCCGCCCCAGAAGCCGCTACTGCCGAGGGTAGTACCACGACGGCGACCGCTCCCTCTACGGGCGGCACGGGGCAGGGGCAGGGATCGCGCACGGTGGCCTGCCAAAACTGCGTTCGCCCTAACTATCCCCAAAGCGCCCTGGATGCCGGGGCCGAGGGGCAGCCGATGGTCAGCGTGGATATCAACCCCGACGGCAGCGTGCGCAGCGTGACGCTAACTCGCTCTAGCGGCAACCCGGCCATTGATCAGGCCGCCATTGAAGCCGCCCGGAGTTCCCAGTTTCAGCCCGTAAGTGGGGGTGCCAGCGTACCGATTGAGTATGACCTCACCATTGAGGGTTCGCAACGCAATCGCGATGCCCAACGGCGGGGCGAGCGCCAGGCTGTGGAGGTGCCTACCCCGGCGGCGGAAACCGCTCCGGCAACAGCAGAGTCGGCCCCGGCCCCAGCCAGTCCCAGCCCTGAAACCGCTTCCGAAACGCCGCCCAAAACCCCTCTCGAAACCCTGCTTGAAACCCCCACTGAAACTTCTGCACCCGCGGCGGAGTCAGCCCCCGCAGAGGAAACACCAGCCACTGCCCCGGCCAGCCCGGCCCCGGCTGACGACTCTCCTCCACCGGAATTGGCACCCGATCCGTCCCCGGATGCACTGTTCCCCGACATACCCTCCCCCGAGGTGCCGTCTCCTGCTGTGCCTGCTCCCGCCTTGCCCCCGGCCCCAGTTTCTCTCCCTACTCCGGTAGCCCCCTCACCAGCCCCCGCAGCGCCACCGACACAGCCGGTTGTTCCCCCTGCCGCTCCTGCTGATTTGCCGACAGAGGCCGAGGGCGATGAGCCTTAACCGTCAATCTCAATGCTCACGTCTGCCCGATATTGGTTGAGTTAACCGCCTGGGCCGTGGCGGTGTGGGCCATAACATTGGCAAGGGCGCACACCGCAAAGTACTCCATGTCAGCAAAATTTTTCTCCTGCTTACGCGGCATGTTCGGCTTTGAGCGACTCCAGGGCAACCCAAAAATCTTCGGTGTGCATCCACCCCACATAGCCCGAGTAGAGGCAATGCCCCTGGGCCGAGGCCACGAAGACGTGCTCAATCCCCAGAGGATGCCGCCAAACGCGCAGGCAGGTACCGCATTCTAGGGTCAAAAAGGGAGTGGCTTTACCAAAATCGCGGGGGTGGGCATCGGTCATGCCGGGAATTTGGCGCAGCCGAGCCACAACGGGCGGCAGACGGAGAGGTTCACTCAGCGGTTTACCGGCCCAAAACTGCTGGATATGCTCGACCACCAGGGGGTGAAACCGCATCGTGGGGTGGTTGAGCCCCGGCAGACAGACAAACTGAGCATTGGGCACTTTCGTACTTTCCAGGGTAATTGTGCCGTCGCTGCCCCCATCCACATCTCCAGCCAGGGATAGGGTCATGATATTTGTGGCGATGGTGGTTGCCATGGGGCGGCGGTCTTGCCCTAAATCAGCGGCAATGCCTAGGCCAACGTGGAGCGGATCGATCATTCGGCCCAGATCAGCCCCTCCCACTGGGGAGGCTACCAGGGTCAGGGACTGCACCTGCGCCCACCAGGCGGGGTGGCGATTGAGTACCTCAAGCCAAATCAGGCCCCCCATCGAGTGGCCAATAATTCGCAAGGGCGTTTCAGGATGCTGATCGATGACCACCGTTGCCAGTCGTTCCACGTCATCTACCAGGGGGGCCATGCGTAGCCAGGTCATGGCGTAGTTGAGACTGGGGGCCACGATTTCAGTGGTTTCGGTGGCCAGGGCGTGGGCTAGGGCCAGCATCATTTGGTTATTGTCGGCCCAGCCATGTTGAGCAAACAGAATAAAGTCAGGGGACATAGAAGACCTCAATACAGATAGCGCTTACTTCGGAACCCAACCGAGGTAAGCGCTATCGCCATCTACTTGTTCAGGTTATTGTCGGCCTAGGCGACGGCTTTGCGGGTCGCTAACGCCGCGACCAGCAGCGAAATACCGCTGAACAACAGGCTAATACCTACGTATAAGCCAATCAGCCAAAAGGCGCTGGAGGGCCACTGGTTGAGCACCATGATCCCTAAAATCAAGGTAATGATGCCGTTTAGAGCCACGAGCCAAGACTGGCTGCGCCCGGCCCGGTTAGTAAACGCCATGATGATGGTGAAGATCCCCTCCGCGATAAACAAAATCCCAAAGGCTAGGGTTAAAACCACCACCGCCTTAACTACGTTAAAGAGAATATACAAACCGGCAATGACGTAGAAAATTCCGACGATTAGATTCAGCCAAAACCCCTTAACCGCCCTTGACTTGACAGACTGAATAATTTGCAAAACGCCCCCAATCAGAGCGACCCAGCCAATCATTAAGGTAAAAAAGGCCGAGGCAAAGACCGGTGTAAAGATCGCCAGTATGCCTAGAATAATCAGCGCAATGCTGAAGGCAATGACCCAGCCCGTCGCTTGTTTAATTTCCACCTCAGAAGCCTGAAAATCAGCAGTCATAGTCGTTACCTCGCTTTTGAAAAATCGTTTTAACCAAGCCGCTAAGCCGTTTTGCCGTCAACGCTGCGCATCAACCTAGTCCATGACGGCGGAAGTCTCTCTATTCCCTACCGTGAACTGTGAGCCTTATACCCTACACCTCAGTCATCGCTAATGGTGTACATGCTAGTGGTGTACATATTTACGCCGCGCTCTACTAGTCATACCTAGGGTCAGAAATCAAGCTTGTCCCTAGGGGATAACACTATGCCATTACAGCCCCCCTTTTCTCTAGAGGCTCTTACAGCTCGTTAGCCTTGAAGCATACGTACCTACAGCCCATAAACCATGTACTACTCACTAAAGCGCAAAAGCATAAGCAAATTATAAGAAGTACCGTCGCGAGCTCAATTCTCCTCGCTGTCTACCCGTCGCCCTGCGGCGCCCCCTCTCGTTCAATGACTCGGCCTGGGCTGACAAACGACACACCCTGTTGGGAGTCGGTGTTGACCATAATGGCTTCCACCACCGGGGGGCTGACCGCGGCATCGGCCCGCCAGGCCAAAATAAAGTTTGCTCCCGAGCCGCCGCTGGTGTCGTCTCGGTCGACCACGACGGCAGTCGAAACCAGCGGAGCTAGTTGAATGGGCTGACTGAGGTAGGCTTTAACCTTGTCGCCCCCTGAGTTGTAGTAGTCTATCGTTTCAATCACGATGGGGCGTTCTAGGTCGGTGTTGCGAATGCTGAGGGTGGCGGTGAGCTGAAAGGTACGGTTTTGGTCGAAGTTGTAGATTTCAGAATAAATTGGCACGTAGATAACCTGGCCCACCGTAGGGTCGGGCAGTTGCTCGGCGGCTATGACCGTGACGCCGGGCTGTTCTTCAAACGGCGGCCCTGCCATGGCGATAGAATTTGCCGATGGGGTCGCCGATGGGGTCGTACAGGCCGTAGATAGGCCCAGAACAACCCAGGCTGTAAGTGCTAAAGCTGGGTTAATACTACTAGCCACAGGTTGAACCTCCAAAGCCTCGGTCAGAGCCAAGATAGGGCGAACAAACGCCTGTGCATCCATGCCCCTAGCCACAGTATCGCCATCACTGGGGGAACACAAGCCCCTACCTCTGCGGCGGCGGGGTAGGGTGGCGAAGGGCATTGCACTTACAATGACGGACATTTTCCTGGGATCATGTCCTAGGGAGGCTAGGCGTTATCGCCAGGGCGGCGGGGTCATAGCCCAGGGTGACCAGACTGCCATAGCCCAACTCGGCAATGGGGAGAGCCAAGACCTCCATCAAAGTATTGTCTTGAAAATGGCGGATTTTCGTTTCTGGGTGGGGGTAGTAAACCCACCCCTCATAAGCCTTCTGCCGAAAAATCACGACGCAGGGACAGAAGGAGAAATCCTCCGGCGGGTGGCGATCCGTCCAGGCGACCTGGCGAAAGGTATGGGCTGGCCGGATCAGGCGGAAGCTGTGGGGTCGCAGGGAAATATTCAGGGTGGCGGCCTGCATTTTCGTTAAATCCAGCCCTAAAGCCTTAAACAGCGGCACCTGCATCGCGATAGAACCTTCTGGGTAGGGGCTATTAACCGCCTGTCCAGAGGCCACCCGATGACCTTCTACCACCACCCCTGAAATGTATTGCCATTGGCGATTTACCTCGGCCCTAGGGTATGCCATCTAAAAAAATGCCCTGATCAAAGCGACGGACTCAGTCCACTGGGCCTGTTGCGGCAAAACCTTAGCCAGGGATTGAGCTGGAACAGGCTTAACGCGGTGATTTATGACTATTATCGCTCCCATTGGCTTTTGTCATCAAGCTGTACCAAAAGGCAGCAGGTGCTACGATCGATAGCGTTAATGCGGCTTCGCCCAGACGAAGCCGCTCAGCCCTTTAGGAGATTTTTTAGCATGACCTTAACCGTTGGCACCCCGGCCCCTGGCTTCACGGCTAAAGACGATGCGGGCCGTTCGGTCTCCCTGTCAGACTTTGCCGGAAAAACCGTCGTCCTCTACTTTTACCCCAAAGACGATACCCCCGGCTGCACCCGTGAAGCTCAAAGCTTCCGTGACTCCCACGCCGACTACCAGGGCAAAGATATTGTGGTGCTGGGGGTGAGTACCGACGATGAAGCCTCCCACAAAATGTTCAAAGAAAAATACGGCCTGCCCTTTACCCTGGTGGCCGACCCCGATGGGGCGATTACCCGCGCCTACGATGTCGATGGTGGCGGCTACGCCAAGCGCGTCACCTACATCATCAACGGCGCTGGGGTGATTGATCAGGTGATCGACAGCGTTAAGACCGATACCCACGCCACCGACATTCTGGCGGGCCTGGGAGTTTAGGCAAATACCGTTGTCGGAGCGCATGCCCCTGTGCTCCGACAACGGTATTATGGGTTCGGGCCATTCCCGGCTTCGGGCTCAGCGGTGCGCAACTTCAGCAGTGCATCGTGGCTAACACAGTCGTCGCTGTTGTAGTCGACTTTAACCATGACCTGGTACAGCGTGCCCAACTCCAGGGGATTCTCTTCGGCACCGTACTGACTTTTTAGCTCCTGCGCCGCCTGGGCCGCCGCCTGGTTGAGGAAGGGATAGCCGGTGCTTTTCAGGACGGTGGTTGATAGGGCCAGGGTATCTGGCTCTTCGCCCGGTACCGCAATTACCCCCAGCAAACCATCTGTGGGTTCAGGGGTTAAGCAAATGCCCTGGTCGTAGGGCAACTGTAATTCCAACGGCGCTTCGCCTTCAGGAAGGTCGTCTTGAAGATGGGTCTCTAACGCCTCTATCCACGACTTGGTGGCGGTTTCGGCTTCGGCGGGGGTAGTTTGGTCGGCGCTGTACTCAACCCGCGCCATCAGGTCATTGCCCTGACCGTTGGCAGGAGCCTCGCCGCCATTGAGGGGAGCGGAGCCCGGTTCAGGGGGCTGTGCCGGTTGACCGCTGCCCGGCTGTAGGGCCAGGTCTGCGGCGGTGGGGCCATCGTAGCTATCAGGTTCGGTGGCCGTTGGGGTAGAGGCAGTATCTTCCGGGTCAGCGGGGGTTGCCGCCTCTGGTTCAGGCGTTTGAGGAGGAGTGGTGCCACTGGGCACCGGGGGCAGCTCCCCCCGCCGGGGAGGAAATATAAATGAAGGCCGACTGGGGGAGGTATAGGGCGATACCCCAATAGTTACAGAGTTGGAAGGCAGCCTCGGGGTGGGAATATTGGGCACCGAGCTCAACCCCTCACCGGGATTGAGCGGCAGGCTGTCTCCTGAGGGGGGAAACAGGCTAAAGATATCTTCGTTATCGCCCGGCAGGAGGGAATAGGCGGGACTCGAAAAATCAGGCAGGCGGCTTTGCTCTTCGGGGGTAAGCTCAATCAGGGGCACGCGGCGCTCGTCAGGCAGGGGGGCATCGCCGCCCAGGGCCACCATATTCAGGTTTGTTACCGATGGGGCCGCCGCAAACAGTGCCCCGTGAAAGCCCAGGGATAAAATGGCCGCTATCCACTGGGGCTGGCGCAGGGTGGCCGATAATCCAGCTAATCTTGACCCTTGATTGAGTCCTTTAAATGATTTCATATCCGATCGCCCCCATGGTCGCCTAACTGCCTCCGTGACTTGACTGAATGGTTAAAGGTTCCGATTCCTCCTAGCCTAGCGGATTTGCCCCGCACCGTATGACCATTAATGAAAAGTAAGGCAAATCAAGTTCAGGGTAACGGGCTAGGTCGCGGTAAATCTGCTGGTCGGGCTGGCTGGCCCGCACCACCACCCAGCTTTGGGATAACAGCTGGCGCTGGTGCAGCAGCGGCCAGACCTGCCCATAGACCGAACTTACCTTCAGCAGCACCACCACGTCGGCCCAGTCGAGGGTATGGCCCAGTTCCGCCAGGCTGTAGAGGGCCGGTAGCACCGCTAGCTTGTCGCCCTGCACCGTTAGCGGCAGCCCCAGGGCGCTGGCCGCCGCCATCGGTGAACTCACCCCCGGCACCCGGCGAATGGTGACTTCAGGATGGGTGGCCTGGAGGGCCTGGGCCAAGTAGGTAAAGGTGCCGTAGAAGCTAATATCCCCTTCGCAGGCAAAGACCACGTCTTGCCCCTGGCGCAGCACCGCCCAAACCTGGTCGGCGGCCCGCTGCCAGGCCAGGGTGAGCTGAGCTGGGTCAAGCACGTAGGGAAAGTCTAGGGATAGCAGCTGCTGCGCCCCCAGGTGCGGCGCAATAATTTTTTGGGCCACGCCGGGTGCCCCGTCTCGTCCCCGCGGAAAGGCCACCACCGCCGCCTGGCGCAGGTAATGCAGCGCTCTCACCGTAATTAAGTCAGGATCCCCAGGGCCAACGCCAATGCCGGTAAGGGTGCCCAGGGGTGAGGCGGCGCTGGGGGATTGAATTGAGTCGCTCAAAAGTTGGACGTCCAGTGCAAACCCTAGTTTAGCCTGGCCTGCTGAGCGATCTGAGCCGCAAGCATAGCCTCTTGCTTGAGCCGATTGGCCTCTGCCTGAGCCGCTTGAGCAGCTTCCTCAAAACTTTGAGCCATTTCTCGGGCATCTTGGCCTAGATGCTTAGCTTTTTCAAGGGTTGTGCTGAATTGCTCAGACGTAGATTTGATGTCAGCAAACAGTTCCTGATATTCCTGAGGAGGATTGTCTAGCCAGGATAGAAAATCTGTTTGCTCTCCCTTAAGTAGGTCGTAAGCGATTCCCCATGAGGACTTGAAACTAAAGTTAAGGGCTCTCAGGGGTTGACACTGGGCTTTAAGCTGTCGAGTTGTAGATACCTGAGCTAAAGCATAAACCTCGGACTTAAGCTCGGCAATTGTTTTAGGAGGGCTAGAATCCTCAGGAGGATTAGTTTTGAGAAAATCTACGGCCTGCTGCCAAGAGGTCTTAAGGCGAAGGTTAAGAGCTGCTATCGCCTGGTATTTGGCTTTGAGCTGCTTGGTGTTGGCAACCTCTGCCAGCTCATAGGCTGTATCCTTTAGTACTTTAATGGCGATCACGGCGAATTTCTACAATGCCTAACTTAGATCGTTTCCGAAGCTGAGATAGTTCTAAGCATAACGCCTCGTTTTCTTGACGAAGCTGCTGATTACTTGCTTTAAACTGATCGAGCTGTTGCTGAAGCGCTTCAACAACTTTACGCGCCTCATCTCGCTCATTCCGAAACCGTTGAGTGTGAGCTACCCGACCACCCAGTTGTTGATTATTCTTGGCCAGCTCTTGCCGACGTTTAGCGACTCTATCAAATTCTTTTTTAAGGTTTTCAAATTCCTGCAGTAGCTCTGCATAGGCCTTGCTTCGTTCAGACTCCGTTTGGAGAGTTTCATTCTCGGCTTCAAGAATAGAAATTCGAGCATGTAACTTTTGAATTTCCTGATCTTTCCCAAAAAGTTTCTCCTGGAGGGCTCGAATAAGCACCAGTAGTTTAGACCGCTGCTGGTCTACTTGAGTGTTCAGTGACTCTAATTCAATGATGCGGTTTTTGAGAATGCCCGCCCGCCGCTGCAGCACCTGAGCCGTGCACGCATATTTGATTACGGCAATCACTCGGCTGCGCTCAGGCTCTTCTAGCTGCTGAACCTCGTGACTTCTCCAAAGGTCATCGTAATTCGTACAGTCATGGCGGAGGCGCTGCGTTTCAACATGGCCGCGAGCAGCGATAACGCTTAAATTTTTGCAGCGAACCTGGTGGTGCCAGTAGTCAAAGAGCTCTTTGGAATCGTTGTCGCTCATTGTGGTGCTAGACGGAGTTAATCTGTAAAGATGACATCATCTATCGTACCTAGCTGCCTTTTCATACAGTCCAGAAATTATGGAAGTTTACTGAGCCAACACAAAGATTAAGCCAGTGACGTAAAAGAATAGCTGAGGTGGGTGCTGAGCCAATGACCCTGCCAAAAGTCGACTATGCTACCCACCAAAATCCTTAACCTTTCTACCTTCGCGCCACCCCCTCGACCCGGGCCGCATGTTTAACCGCCGAGGCCACCGCCGGGGCTACCCGCTCATCAAACACCGAGGGAATGATGCTCTCGCGGCTGAGGTCTTGGGGGCTAACCAGGTCAGCGATCGCGTAGGCCGCCTCCAGATACATCGAGGCGGTAATTTCCTGGGAGCGACAGTCAAGCGCGCCCCGAAACACCCCTGGAAACGCCAGTACATTATTGATCTGGTTGGGGTAGTCGCTGCGGCCCGTGGCCATCACCGCCACCTGATCGTGCAGCAGCTCAGGCTGGATTTCAGGAATTGGGTTGGCCATGGCAAACACGATCGGATCCGCCGCCATCGCCGCCACCATGTCCACCGATACGACCCCCGGTGCGCTCACCCCCAGAAACACATCGGCCCCCACCATGGCGTCGGCCAGGGAACCGGATTCGGCCACGGCCAAAGACCGCTTTTGGGCATTCAAATCTTCGCGGCTGTGGGACAGGATGCCCTTCGAGTCGCACATCAGAATGGTGGTAGCCCCGGCCTTGTGCAGCAGGTTGGCGATGGCCACCCCCGCTGCCCCGGCCCCGTTGATCACCACCTTGACTGAGCTAAGGGATTTATTCACCAGCTTGAGGGCGTTGACCAGGGCCGCCAGGGTGACGATGGCGGTGCCGTGCTGGTCGTCGTGGAAGACCGGAATATCGAGCTCTTTCCGCAGCCGGGCCTCGATCTCGAAGCAGCGGGGGGCGCTAATATCCTCCAGGTTGACGCCACCAAATACCGGGGCCAGATACTTTACCGCCGCTACAATCGCATCGGTATCCTGGGTATCTAAGCAAATCGGGAAGGCGTCAATGCCCGCAAACTTCTTAAATAGCAGCGCCTTGCCCTCCATTACCGGCAGCGCCGCGGCGGGGCCGAGATTGCCCAGGCCCAGTACGGCGCTGCCGTCGGTGACAATGGCCACGGTATTGCCCTTAATGGTCAAATCAAACACCCGGTTGGGGTGTTCAGCAATTTCCAGGCACACCCGCCCCACCCCAGGGGTATAGGCCATGGCCAGATCATCCTGGTTAGTCAGCTCCAGCTTACTCTCAACGCTGATTTTGCCGCCTTCGTGAATCTGGAAGGTGCGATCGCCGATTTCCAGAATCTCGATATCCTTCACGCTCTTGACTGCCGCAATAATATCGTCCACATGGTCGGCGCTAGCGGCATCTACGTGCAAAACCCGCACCAGGCTGATGCGATTTCGGCTAATCAGCGAAAAATCTCCCAGGTTGCCGCCGGCATCGGCAATGGCCTGGGTCACCCGCGCCAGCATCCCGGCCTGGTTAGGAATTTTCAGGCGTAGACTGAGACTGTAGCTTGAGTTAGGGGTAAGATTTGCCATGCCATGACCTTCAGACAACCGCGTTAGAGAACTGTGCTATTCAAGTGCATTTAAGGAATATTAAGGCTAATTCCCTAGCCTTTGAACGCAAGACCCTGTAAGTCTGTGTGAAGATAGAAGCAAGTTCTGTTCTTGGTGTACGGTTCCGCACCGGTTAGCCTAGTCCTCGCATCGCCCATGCCTAGCCTTTACACCGAAATCACCATCAACGCCCCCCGCTTTGCCGTTTGGGATGCCCTGGTGCGTAAGGAAGAATGGCACCGCTGGAACACCTTTCTCTACGACTGCGACCCCAACCTTCCCATCCGCCAGGGGGGTGAGATCTTTTTGGCCCTGCGGCGGCTAGAGGGAGAAGACGAAACCGAGTTTCAGCCCCGGGTGCTGATGGTACAGCCCAACCGCTCCCTACGCTGGATGTCAAGGGTGCCTGGCTTCATCAGCGAGCACGTGTTCGAGCTGGAAGGGGTCGGCCCTAACCGCACTAAATATATTCACCAGGAGCGGGTGTCGGGCCTGCTGTCTCGGGTCTTTCTACCCTTTATCCGCCGCGACGAAAAAGAAGGCCTCCGCCGCATGACTCAGCAGATCAAGCGCTATGTCGAGCACCACTACCACCTTCAGTAGGGGAAAGTTGAGTCGTGCGGGGAAGAGCCAGGGGCAGAGTTACGAATCAGCGAATACGTACCGGGTCAAAATTCGCATTGATTCATTCTGGCGGTCGGTGGGCAGCGGCTTACTCCACTCCACCGAGTCGGAAAAGCCCAGGTGGCTCATTTCTAGAACGACCCGATTGATGGCCGCAGGCCGACCGATAACCAGAATGCGAACCTTGTCGCGGTCGAGCCCGGCGGGAGTGATTTCGTTTTCGGAGTCTGAGGGGGCATTGGTATAGAGAAACGTTTTAGGCATAATGAGCTAGGAATAATAGGTAATTTTGCGTAGAGTTTAGCTTTGCCGTAACGATTCAGGAACTCTATAATTGATACAATTGGATACAGTTACCCCCAGCGTATTCACAGTACCGGCAGATAGCCCGTTCTCTACGGAATTTTACCGAGACTTCAACGATTGATTTTGAGGCGGTTGGGCGCGAATTCTGCCTTTAGCTGCTTAAATCAACCGAATTGATGGGTTTAAGGGCGGGGCTAAATCCGGCAGGCCTTATCGATACTTTGCAGAAGCACGGCGGCGAAAGCCTTCTAGCATCAGCTATGCTCCAACCCTGCCGCTTTATACCTGACTAGTAGTCATAGGTCAGCCAATTAGGTTCAGTAGATTGCAGTAGATCGCAAAGGCCCCGCTGGCCCACCCGGCGGGAAGCAAGCTACATCCTCCATAACGAATACGGCGATAACCCTCAACGTAGAATCGGTCAAACCCGGTCAAGGGCGGTTTAGCCCACCCCATTCGCTTCCCAATTCCCATTTTTTCCTGCTAAGATAAAACTTCGTCAGCACATCCGGTCTGCGCTGGCCAATTGAATCTGCTTTCCAGCCATTCTTTTGACGTTATATTCACTGCTCTTAGACTGGGCCCAGGTAGACGATTTGGGATTAGGGGCACCATTCGGAGCAAACATTCCATGACTTTTGATCAACTCGGTCTTTCGACCGGTTTACTTCGTGCTGTCGCCGATCAGGGCTACACCGAACCGACCCCAATTCAGCAACGGGCGATTCCCGTAATTTTGCAGGGCAAAGACCTGCTGGCCAGCGCCCAAACCGGCACCGGCAAGACCGCTGGCTTTACCCTGCCGCTGCTGCAGTGCCTTAGCACTAACCCCGGTAGCGGTCGCCGTGGCCCCCGTGCCTTGATTCTCACCCCCACCCGCGAGCTGGCTGCCCAGGTGGGCGACAGCGTTAAAACCTACGGTAGGTATATGCCTCTGAAGACGGCGATTGTCTACGGCGGCGTTAAGATTGGCCCCCAAATTCGCCAGCTGCGCCAGGGGGTTGACATTCTGATTGCTACTCCCGGTCGCCTGCTTGACCACCTCAACCAGCGCACCACTGAGCTGAGCGATGTTGAAATCCTGGTGCTGGATGAGTGCGATCGCATGCTCGACATGGGTTTTATCCACGATATTCGCAAGATCATGGGCCTGGTGCCCGAGTCTCGCCAGACTCTGATGTTTTCCGCCACCTTCTCCCGGCCAATTCAGCAGCTGGCGGGTACCCTGTTGAATGAGCCAGAGCTGATCGAAGTAGCCGCCCGCAACACCACCGCTGAGCGGGTTGAGCAGGTCGTTTACCCCGTCGATCGCCACCGCAAGCGAGAGCTACTCTCCCACATGATTGGCTTTCACAACTGGCAACAGGTGCTGGTGTTTACCCGCACTAAGCACGGCGCTAACCGTCTGGCCGAGCAGCTCTCGAAAGACGGTCTGAGAACCGCCGCCATCCACGGCAACAAGACCCAGGCCGCCCGAGCCAAGGCGCTGAAAGACTTTAAACAGGGCCGGGTGCGGGTGCTAGTGGCTACCGACGTGGCCTCCCGAGGCATTGATATTGACCAACTGCCCTACGTGGTGAATTTCGAGCTGCCCAACGTGGCCGAAGACTACGTTCACCGCATTGGCCGCACCGGGCGGGCGGGTAACGAAGGTCGTGCCGTATCGCTGATTAGCAGTGACGAAGTCTCCTTACTGCACAAAATCGAGCATATGTTACAGCAGTCTCTGACCCAGGATATTGTGCCGGGTTATGAGCCCTCGTTTTCCCTTAAGGCTAAGCCCCGGTCAGAGGCTAAGGTTGGGGCACCGCGCAAACGGTCGAACTACCGCCCCGGCGGTGGGTCGTCGGCCCGGCGAGGCCATTCAGCCCCGGCCCAGCCCCTGAAAAAAGCTCGCACGGCCTAACCGGCCTGGGCTAAATTCACGGTGTTGCTGAGCTGAATTAAGGCATGAATTTAGGTAGGGGCAAACGGCCGTTTGCCCCTACGAGAACTAACCTTGAAGGCCAGGACCTACGGCTGTAAGTCCCGGTCTTCAAGGTTTTTATCGGTACATTTTGAAGCAACGTCAGGTTGGGAGATGCCGTAGAGGCGTTCAAGTCGCCAGCAGCCCCGCTGGGGGATCAATCTCAATGTATCCCTGAACCAGGTCAACCACGGGCACAATTGCCTCCACAAAAGGCACCAGGACTTTTGGAGGGGGCGACGTCGCCCCGTCGGTGGGGGTTAAGGTAATCTCCAGCAGGTCGTTGCCCGCTTCGTAAATGTCGGTCACCCGGCCAATTTCGTGGCCTGTGGCCTGGAGCACTACCCGTAATCCGACTAAATCGGCCACGTAGAACTCTCCCGGCTCCAGGCTGGGGCGGTCAGTGGCGGGCACCATCATAGTCACATTGCGCAGGGCCTCTGCCCCTTCGCGGCTGGTCACCCCGTCGAGCTGCACCACGTATAACCCTTTGCCCTCAATCAGCCGCCCTCGTAGCAGTTCAACCGGCTCGGGCAAGGCGGTGGCCGAGCGCTGCACCCAGCGCCGCCCAGGGGTTAAAAACCGTTCCGGAAAGTCGGTGACGGGGTAAACTCGCAGCTCTCCCTTTAGCCCCTGGGGGGCGACAATGCGGCCAATTTCAATCCATTCTGGGGGGGCCATGGGCATCAAGCCGTGGCCACGAGCAACGAAGCCGGGGTGGGCTGGCCCTGGTAAAGCTCGGTGATGAGAGTGGCTAATCGTTGGGCCGCCTCGACTAAATCTTCGCGGCTGGCGGTGAGGCTGATTCGCATGCACTGGCGGGTGTGGGGCCAGTCTTCGCGCAGGCCGGGGAAGAAGGGATGGCCGGGTACCGCAATCACTCCCCGCTGCTTCAGTCGTTGGTAAAGCTCCTGGTCAGTAACGGGGAGTTGGTCAAACCACAACCAGGCAAAAATCGCCCCCTCCCCCCGGTGCAGGTACCAGGGCACCGACTGGGGCATCGCCCGATCTAGCGCGGCAGCAAGGACGGTAAACTTATCCTGGTAGTAGGGGCGAATCACATGCTCTGACAGGTGGGCCAGGGCACCGGAGGCAATGGCGCGGGCCGCAATCGCCTGCCCATACCGCGACGAATGAATGCACAGGTTAGTTTGAAAACACTCCAGCACCTGAATCAGCGCCGGGTCGCCGATGGCCACCCCCAAGCGCTCGCCTGGCAGCCCCGCCTTCGACAGGCTCATGCAGTGCAGAATGTTGTCGCCAAATACCGGCGTCATCGCGGTGAAATTGAGGGCGGGAAACGGGGGGCCGTAGGCCGAATCTACCAGCACCGGCACGTTGTGGGCCGCAGCCAGGGCGGCAATTTGCTGCACCTCGCCATCGCTGAGCACGTTGCCCGTGGGGTTGCAGGGGCGAGAAAACAGCACAAACCCCGTGTTGGAGTTGATGTCGAGCTGGCTAAAGTCAGGCCGATACTTAAACCGGTGGTTAGCCGCATCGACCTCCAGGGACGGACGGCAGGCTTTGACCGCCTCGGGCACGAGAGAAATGCCGCCATAGCCGGTATAGTCAGGGCTGAGGGGCAGCACAATATCCTTCATGGCGCCGGTGCGTTGGTAGCCCCCCAGGGCATTGGCCGCAAAGAAATAGAGCGCCTGGCTGCCGGGAGTAATGAGAATATGGCGGGCGGTGAGCTGTAAACCGTAGCGCCGGTTAAAGTCGTCGCGGATAGCTTCGATCAATGGCTCGTAGCCCTGGCTGTTGCCGTAGCGGCAGATCACCTCGCCGTATTCAGGGCTGTTCAGCAGATCCTGGGTGCAGTCGCGCCACAGCTGCTCGATCTCCGGCAAAATCACCGGGTTGCCCGCGCTGAGGTTAATGAAATGCTGCCCCTGCTCCGCCCTGAGGGTTTCAATAATGTCTTTCATGATGGCGCGCACGCCGGTCAGATGAGACATTTCTTCGCCAAATTGGGTCAGTTCGGGGGTCATGATCGTTATATGGATATTGAAATTATCCGTTTAAGGATTTCATCAATATAACAGTCTGCCCACGCCAGTCTTAATCCTATGGAGATCTTTCCGAGGACTCGGGTGACGTGAGATCAACGGCGCTCAACCTTCGGACGGCGAGGGTTGAGCGCCGTCAAACTCCAACATTGAGGGTTGAGCACCGTCGAAACCCGATCCCTGCAATATTCCTAGCCAGATATCCCTAGCCAGATTGAAGTTTTGCTAGAGAAAGCGCTAAAGTTCCCCCAGTGACTATGGCCTGAAACCTGTGATCAAGCTTCTTTTATGAACCTCATCGCGTTAGGATTTTTGGCCAGTCTGCTGGCGGGCTTAGCCACGGGGGTTGGAGCGCTGCCGGTACTGTTGCCCATTCATCCATCGGAGCGCTTGCAGGGGGTGTTGTTGGGGGTAGGGGGCGGCATTATGCTAGCGGCCACCTCGTTTTCGCTGATTTTGCCCGGCACCGAGGCTGCCATGGCCCTGGGTTATTCTCCAGCGCGGGCGGCGCTGATTATGGGGGTAGGGGTGCTGCTGGGAGGCGGGTTTCTGTGGATAGCCCACAACACCTTTCCCCACGAGCATTTCTTTAAGGGCCAGGAAGGACCAGCAGCCCAAAATATGAAGCGAATTTGGCTGTTTGTAATGGCCATTGCCCTGCACAACTTTCCCGAAGGGCTGGCGGTGGGGGTGGGGTTTGGTGGTAATGAGCCCGCCGGAGCCTTTGCCCTGGCCCTGGGTATTGGCCTTCAAAATATTCCCGAGGGGCTGGTGGTGGCCATTGCCCTGCGGGACTTGGGCTACCTACCCACCTACGCCCTGGGGGTTTCTACCCTCACGGGCTTGGTAGAGCCGGTGGGGGGCTGTTGGGGGCGGCAATCATCAGCGTCGCCCAGGCGGTGCTGCCCTGGGCCATGGGCTTTGCCGCCGGAGCCATGCTGTTTGTGATTGTGGATGAAATTATCCCCGATATCGACCAAAAAGCCTTCGGCCAGCGCGGCACCCTCGGCCTCATGGGCGGGTTTGTGATCATGATGTTTTTAGATATTGCCCTGGGGTAAGGAGCAAGGCTACTAGTCAGTTTGGTTTTAGAGGTGGGGATCTTACCAGGGTTAAATGGGGAATGGCCCGCCGGAGAACTTCCTATAATTAAAGTAGGTCGAGGGGTTAGATCACGCTTCACTCGTACCCTTTACCCGCACCCTTTGGGTCAGGAGGTAGCCATGACCAGCAGACAGTCGGCGCTCTCATCTACGGATTCTGAACTCGATTCCACAATTGTTATCAGCGAGGCAATCGCGGAAGACCGGCGGGAGCGGCTACGACCGTTCCAGGCTGACCAGCGGCAGCGCATGGTAGATCAGCAGCTCATACCTCGAGAAATTACCCACTCCAGCGTGCTGAAGGCCATGGCAACGGTACCGCGTCACCGGTTTGTGCCTGCCGTCGCCGCGGCCCTCGCCTACCAGGATCAGGCACTACCGATTGGCCATGGCCAAACGATTTCACAGCCCTATATTGTGGCGTTTATGACTGAGGCGGCGGCCATTACGGCCCAGGGTAAGGTGCTTGAAGTAGGTACGGGTTCGGGCTATCAAACGGCAATTTTAGCTGAGCTAGCCGCCGAGGTGTACTCGATCGAAATTTGCCCTCCCCTGGCCCAGCAGGCTAGGCGCACCCTGGCGCAGCTGGGTTACGAAAACATTCATCTGCGGCAGGGTAACGGCTACCAGGGCTGGGCCGAGCACGCCCCCTACGACGCTATTTTGGTAACCGCGGCCCCCACCCGCGTTCCGGCGGCCCTGGTCGATCAGCTGGCCCTGGGGGGCAAACTGGTGGTGCCGGTAGGCCACTCATGCCAGACCATTCTGGTCATCACTAAACAGGCCACCGGCATCGCCACCGAATACACCATTCCGGTGCGGTTTGTGCCGATGACGGGAGAAGGGGCCTAAATCAAAAAGACGGTCAGGGGTGGCGGCCCTGCCAACGGCTATTGGGCAGGACTTAACGCCTAGGGCCCTACTGCACTTCCTCAATCTTGCCCTGGCTGGTCTGCCCGACAAAAAAGTTGTTCAGCGCCGTGGCCGCGATGGATAGCACAATCGGGCCAACGATAAACGCCCAGAACCCATGCACCGAGAAGCCGGGGGTCACAACCGACGCTAGCCAGAAGCAGATGCCGTTGACCACCAGGGAAAATAGCCCCAGGGTCAAAATCGTGATCGGCAGCGACAGGATGAATAAAATTGGTTTAATGATGCCGTTAACAATGCCGATAAAAAAGGCGGCCAGCATCGCCGCGGGAAAGTTGGCCAGCACAACGCCGGGGAAAATAGCATCTACCAACAGGAGCGAAAGGGCCGTAGCCAAAATACTAAGCAGGTACAGCAGCATTGCAGAATCTCCTACAACAACGGGGAATAGAATCTTTTGACTCTTAGCTGAAACAGCACCTTAGCGACCTCTAACCTGGGGCCAAAGCACAACCACTAGCGGCATAACCTTACGCTACAGGACTACGCGGAAAATTTTGCCATGGTTTTTACACACGACTTGGAAGGTTAGCCGAAGGAGTCTCCTTTCGAAGCAGCGTTATCG
>DAIUJR010000039.1:1322-57644 GCA_036848635.1 Nodosilinea sp. CTOTU7336 | reverse complement strand
CACCAGCAGGACGCCGCTTGATTTCCGGCCATACACCAGATTTGACTATATCTCATCACGAGGGTCTTGCCATCATCATTCAAAACAAAGGGCAGTAAATCTCGGTAGGTAAACGATTTATTGCTACCAAAAAGATGATCAAGAGTATGACAGGCTTTGAGGATAGAGGCAGACACATAACATCTCAGACAAAGCCCGGCCCGGGCTTGAGTCTGAGCATTTATAGAGGCATTTGGGGCATAGAAGTAAGCCTGCAAAGCCGGTTGAACTGCTCCATTCTGAGCATCAGGAATGTAAGTCTGGATAAATTCTCGAGCTGGAGGAATTAAAACGTTTTTATATCCCGAGGTTTCGCTAGCAGGACTAATGCACCACATACTCCCGTATCTTGATGAAGCAACCATGGATTCTGCACCCCTGAAGTTTCAGAGTTTTCTGCATGTCTATGCTGATCAGTAGATGCTAGCACCTCAAACTGATGCAGTCGGATAAGTCCGACTCAATTTTGCTGACACCATGAGCGGCCTTAAGCGCGGCTTTGACCGTAGACAAGCTATTAAAGGCCACAACGGCGATCCAGAAAACAAATAAGGCGGCTCTGGGATAGCCCAGGATATTGAGTTCGCAGGAGAAGACAGCGGTAATCACCTGAAACATCCCTTCAACTGTCCACCGAGAGCGGTACAACTCAATGACGGTGGGGCATCGGCTACCTCTATCGGTAAGTTGGTGAAGATCGTCACCTTGAGAGCGCCATGACGGGTTGGTTGCTTGAGACGTACCACGATGCGCCGCATTAGCAGAGCATGCCCCTGCTGAGTCGCCATATTACTTCCCTTCCTGCTGGGCTGGCCGTGGAAAGATCGGGGCAGGTCAGTTTGCCACTCGGGAAAAACGTCAGGCTGGCGAGACTTCATTAGGCCAAAGTCCTGTTGGAGGACGCGCTGGCCTTTGTTTTGGAAAGCAGCAGCGAGGTTGACGGCGGTGGTGGTTTTGCCGACGCCGCCTTTGTTGTGATAGATAGCGATAGTTTTCATAGGATTTTATAGAAGTAGGTTTTGGAAGGGTTGGATGTTCTTCCAGCGATAGGCGTTGAAGTCGCGTTGATCGACGGAAAAGATGCGCCCGTGGCCTAGTTTATTTTCTCAGCTAGAATTTGCTTGTAGGTTGTGGAGAGGGTTTCTTCGACGGAGACGTAGCCGATGAGGCCACTCTCCTTGAACTTCTGATAAGGGCTTCTTTCAGCAATCTCTTCAGGTGTGGCAAGTTTGGGGTATCGTTTTTTCAAGATTTCGATAAAGTCTGAAAGAAGGCTCTGGGCCTCTTCTGGCAACTCCTGAATGTCTTTTTGGAGTTTTTCTAAAGTAGACATAATGACCTCGGGTTAGCATCTATGTGGGTGGTGGGCCGTGCCCACCCAGCCCTGTCAAGGTGAGACAGGCTGCTGGTCGAGCAGCCTCTGGGTGGACAGGTGCCGTCGCCGTCTATCGACGATAAGCGGGGGCTTTTTGCGCTTTGGGGCTCTGGGCTGCTTGAGCAACGTTTTGAGGTCAACGCGTGCGGACAGGTCTAGAAGTTGCTGAGCCAACTCAACCTGTGAATAGGCTTGCCATGTCTGCCAATACTCAGGCTCAACGGCAATGGCCATGCCCCGATAGGTGGCTTGCACCTCTTCAACCAAGTAATACCAGGACAGAGCTGCCTCGACTTTGCCAGCCCCGTGAACGGCTCTGAGTGCGGCTTTAACCGTAGCTAAGAGGTTGTAGGCCACCAGCGCCATGCAGAAGGAGAAGAGCGCCGCCGGGGGATAACCTAAGGTCTGAATTTCGCCATTAAAGTTATCAGTCACGATTTGGAAGAGCGTTTCAACCGACCCCCGTTGACGATACAGTTCGGCTACCGCAATCGCCGCCGCCACCTCTCGGGGCAAGGTCGTGAGAATCGCGATTTCCCTATCGCCGTCGCGGGTTGGGTGGTTCAAACGCACCACAATCCGCCGCAGATCCAACGTTTGCCCGCAGTACCGCAGGCGAATAGGCTGCTCCAGCACCTGTCCCGTTGGCGTCGGTCCGGCTTCGACCAACTCGCCTAAGGCCTGCCAATCGGGAGTGCCGTGCTGGCGAATGACAAAGTCAGCTTGCTGCTGTTGGAGCGCAAAGAGAAACTTCAGCGTGCCCATATTCCGGTCGGCTATCCAGAGGTCACCGGGCTCAACGGTTTTGAGAACATCGGCAAAGATGGCGCGCTCTTGGGTGTAACCGTCTCGAGCAGGAAACACATGGGTCGCCAGTTGCCGGGCCAGTTCTAGCACCACCAAACTCTTGCCGGGTAATGGTTTGGCCGCATAGGGCCGAAGCACCGCTAAGCGATGGTCAGTCGCCGCCAGACAATTGCCGTCTAGAATCTGCACTCGGTATCCCTCCACCCACTCCGGCAGCGCTCCGCCAACGGCGTCAATGCAGGCCGATAAGTGCTCGCTACTGTGACCAACTAGGGCGGCACTCACCCTAGGCTCGATCCCATTCAACTTGTCATATACCGCTGTTCGACTCACTTGAAGCGCCTTGGCCTGGCGACGATAGGCCGCATTCACCGAGGGTTGAATCCCGCACACCACCAAACTCATGAGGTCTACTACCTCCGAAAACAACAGGTTACGGGTGTATTGCGCCTCGGCATGCTGCTCGAAAAGCGCATTGAGTTCGGCTTCGGCAAAGACATATTCCATTAAGCCCCGAACCATAACGCTAGTTGGGCTGTCTTTGGCAAAGCGGTCAATGATCTCATTGCGCATCATTGCTTCCTCGCTCGCTATCGTTGACGTCATCTTGCCAAATCCATCTCACCTTGACAGGGCTGGGTGGGCAATGCCCACCAGTAGAGAGAATGGGCGATCGCCTCAATGCAACCTGCTGAACTTGTCTGGGTTTGAGGAAGGTTGGGCTAACTGAGGTAGCTTAATTTTAATGGTGGGCGGTGCCCACCCTTGTATCTTAGAAAGTGTGGCAGACCGTCCCACCCTAGGTTAACCAAAACCGCGTGTAGCATGGGTCGCCGCACCTCATGAAATAAAACTCGAAAAATCGCCAGGAGCTTTTGACTCCGTATCGAGCAAGGACGAGTTTAGCGCAGAAGGTTACTCATTAGACATCTCCAGAAATGTCCTGAAACTCCTGTGATTCCGTAGAAAAATCTGGATTGTTGGAGAGGCCTATTCAAGGTGGAGATGACCATGAACGACCTATCAGAGAATCGGCAATGGATTGGCATTGATGTCTCGAAGCGGTGCTTGGATGTCTACATCCGTCCGTTAGGGCGTGCCCTTCAAGTCGCCAACAGTGAGGTGGGGCTGGTCGAGCTGCGCCAACATCTTGACGGCGTAGTCATCGGGTTAATCGTGCTGGAAGCGACTGGAGGCTATCAGACTCTAGCGGCGCGAACATTGATGGCGCAAGGCTATTCCACGGTGGTGGTGAATCCGCGTCAAGTGCGCGACTTTGCCAAAGCGACGGGACGCTTGGCCAAAACGGACAAAATCGATGCGGCGGTGCTGGCGCATTTTGCCGATGCCATTCGCCCGGAGGTGCGGGCAATGGCGAGTGACGACGGTCAACGGCTTCAGGCCTGGGTCACCCGACGTCAGCAACTCGTCGAGATGCGCAGTGCTGAAAAGACCCGTCAGCGCAGCGCTCGGCCCACTGTACAGGCCAACATTGACACCCACATCGCGTGGTTGGACGAGCAGATCAAGGCACTCGATGCCGACATTGAGGCGTTGATTCACCAGAGTGAGCAGTGGCAGCGCACCCGAGACCTGCTAACCAGCGTCCCTGGCCTAGGACCTGCCACCATTGGGGTGCTGGTGTCGCAGTTACCGGAACTGGGACGACTGCCCGCTAAACCGTTAGCCAGCCTCTGCGGCCTTGCACCGATGAATCGCGATAGTGGCCAGATGCGCGGCAAACGCCAAATTGTCGGGGGTCGCGCGGCGGTGCGCACCGCGCTGTATATGGCGACGCTGGTAGCCACCCAGCATAATCCGGTGATTCGGGAGTTCTATCAGCACTTACTCCAACGAGGTAAGCCCAAGAAGGTCGCCTTGATGGCCGCAATGCGCAAGCTGCTCACCCTCCTCAATGCCATGGTGGCCCATGACACCTTGTGGCAAGCTCCAGCTTGCGCATTGCCGCCATCTGCTACCCCAGTAGTAGCCACTACATAGCAGGGTGAGCTTGACAATCAAGATAATCGCTACTTCCTAAAACAGAAAATATCGCTGGGCCATGGGCAGCACCTCGGCGGGTTCGCAGGTGAGCAGCTCGCCGTCGGCGCGGACTTCGTAGGTTTCGGGGTTGACCTCCATGTGGGGCTGGTAGGCGTTGAGCTTCATATCCGCCTTGCTGAGGTTGCGGCAGTTGGCTACGGCCACCGCGGTTTTAGCCAGGCCAATTTGGGTCGGAATCTCGGCTGCCAGCGCCGCCTTAGAGATAAAACTGAGGGAGGTCGCCGCCACGGCTCCGCCAAAGCTGCCAAACATGGGCCGCATGTGCACCGGCTGGGGGGTGGGAATGCTGGCGTTGGGGTCGCCCATCTGGGCCCAGGCAATCACCCCGCCCTTAATCACCAGCTCGGGCTTGACCCCAAAGAAGGCGGGCTTCCACAGGCAAATATCCGCCAGCTTACCCACTTCTAGAGAACCCACGTGGTCGGCAATGCCGTGGGTAATGGCGGGGTTGATGGTGTACTTGGCCACGTAGCGCTTGGCCCGGTAGTTGTCGTTGCGGCTTGAGTCTTCTGGCAGGGGGCCGCGCTGCACCTTCATCTTATGGGCGGTCTGCCAGGTGCGAATCACCACCTCCCCCACCCGGCCCATGGCCTGGGAGTCGCTGGCAATCATGCTGAACGCGCCGAGGTCGTGGAGAATGTCCTCCGCCGCGATGGTTTCTCGGCGAATGCGCGACTCCGCAAAGGAAATGTCTTCGGGAATGCTGGGGCTGAGGTGGTGGCACACCATCAGCATATCCAGGTGCTCGTCGAGGGTGTTGCGGGTGTAGGGGCGGGTGGGGTTAGTGGAAGAGGGCAGCACGTTGGCCTCGCCGCAGACCTTGATGATGTCTGGCGCGTGGCCGCCCCCGGCCCCTTCGGTGTGGTAGGTGTGAATCACCCGGTTCTTAAAGGCGGCGACGGTGTCTTCCACAAAGCCCGCCTCGTTTAAGGTGTCGGTGTGGATGGCCACCTGCACGTCGTACTCATTCGCTACCGAGAGGCAGGTGTCGATGGTGGCGGGGGTGGTGCCCCAGTCTTCATGCAGCTTCAGGCCCATGGCTCCGGCCTGCACCTGCTCCGCCAGCCCCTCTGGTTGGGCGCTATTGCCCTTGCCCAAAAAGCCCAGGTTCATGGGGAAGGCATCCGCCGCCTGTAGCATGCGCCAGAGGTGCCAGGCCCCTGGGGTGCAGGTGGTGGCGTTGGTGCCGGTGGCGGGGCCGGTGCCGCCGCCAATCATGGTGGTGACGCCGGAGGCGATCGCGGTGTCGATCTGCTGGGGGCAAATGAAATGGATGTGGCTGTCGATGCCCCCGGCGGTGACAATCAGGCCTTCCCCGGCTACGACTTCGGTGCCGGGGCCAATGATGATATCGATATTGTCTTGGATGTAGGGGTTACCGGCCTTACCGATGGTCTGGATTTTGCCGTCCTTAATGCCGATGTCGGCCTTGACAATGCCCCACCAGTCGAGAATCAGGGCGTTGGTAATGACCAGATCCACTGCCCCCGCCGCGCGGCCAATGGGCGACTGGCCCATGCCGTCGCGAATTACCTTGCCGCCGCCGAACTTGACCTCATCGCCATAGGTGGTCAAGTCTTGCTCGACTTCGATAATTAGCTCGGTGTCGGCTAGGCGGATGCGGTCTCCCACCGTGGGGCCATAGGTTTCAGCGTAGGCACGGCGATCCATCCGATAGCTCATGGGGCACTCCTTAGGGAAACGGCAGGAAAATTAAGCCAGAACCACTCTAGAATGCGGGATTTCCCCCGTTTGGTCAATTGGCCCGGTCGTTTGGTCGAACGGCTTGAATGCGGGGGCAAATGTCTGCATCACCCAGGCGGTTTTGCCTACGCGTGTTAAGGTGAACGGTTGGTCTGCTTTTCCTTGAGGAGCCGAGCGGTAGCGACATGGAGCTGCTGGCGATTTAGAGGGTCTTTTTGAAGCGGCTGCTTGGGCCTCTAGGGGAGGAGGCAAAGCGTTTGAGGTCAACGTGGGCCGCCTCATCCATCAAGGCGAGGATGGCTAGAGCAGGGTAGGTAGCGTTCGCTAGGTAAACGGTCTAGTTATTACCTTTTGCGAAGCTTCCGTGAATCTAGGCTTGACTAGGCCAAAATCTCAGAAAAGGAGAGGGTTTATCGGGGATTGTCCCAGTATTCGTTTGATAGGATGCGAATGCTTCAGCCAACTTGGCTTTGGCAACTTCCCTATAAGTACCCTTAACCCATACTACCTATGCAAAGCGTCAAGAAATCCTGCGTAAGAGCTCTATCTGGGCTGTTGGCGGCGGGGGCGTTGGCCTCGGCGATGCCCCTGCAGGCCGGTGTGGCCCCTAACTCCTTGCCCAGCCTCGACCCAGCCGCGGCGACTCAGTCTAAATCCACCGCTACCGATCAGGAGTATGAGCAGGCTAAGCAAGATCTGCCAGAAGATTACTACGTGCTCTACCGCGTTGTGGAGCGGATAGCGCGGGCCAATCAGCTGGATAGCCTGGCCTGGCGGGTCATTGTGGATCCAGAATATGACGTTAACGCCTATGCCACGGATGTCAATTTGCTGGCGTTCTATGCCGGGTTGATGGATCGGCTGGATAACAACGTCGATGCCATTGCCTGTGTGGTGGGTCACGAAATGTCGCACCACACCCAGACCCACATTGCCATTAGCGAAGCCCAGCGCGAAGCGGTGCTGGCCCAGCTTCAAGCCGAGGCGGTTGAAGAAGTGGCCGCCGAAGAAGAAGATTTACGCCAGGATTTAGAACAGCTCAGCCTGGGCACATCAATTTCAGTGCAGGGTGGCGGCCTGGCCGATCGACTAGCCCCCAATACCTATGGCCTGGGGGGTCTTTTAGGCGGCATTGTGGGCGGTGTTTTGCGCGATCAACAGCAGCAGCGGTTACAGGCGGCGGCAGAGCGCATTGATGCCATCTATGCCGAAAAGGTCGCCATCCAGGAGGAGCAGTGGACGGCCCTGAGCCACGAGCACGAGTTTGAGGCCGATGAAATCGGCTACTACTATATGGCCACGGCCGGATTTGATCCCCAGGGTTGCCTCACTGCTATGGAAATGCTGAAACGGCTGGGGGTGACTGATTCGGCCAGTCACCCGGCCACCCCCGACCGGATTACGGCACTAGAAGAGCTGATGACCACCTCCCCCGCTGGCCCCCTGGCGGAGCAGGGCAAACGAAACCTGGCGGCTCGCCCCAATCCCCTATCTTACGAAAGGTCGAGGGATGGGGTTTCGCTCCAGATTAACTCCCAGGCGGGCAGCGGCAACGTGGATGATCAGTTTCCGCAGTAGAGAAGCAGCCCTAAATCACATCTCAGCCTCATCCTCGTGCAGGATTTACCCCCGCGAAAACAGAGGACAGGGCTAGCGATCCCAGGGGTCTAGCGCCGTCTTGCGGTTGAGTCAGCGAACCCGGCCAGACCCCTGGGATCTGTCGTCCAGGCTACTCCACTAACAAAATCTTGGTCATTATGACCATTTACACCTCGGCTGCGCTCAATGCGGGCACGGGGCCTGCTGGGGAGGTCGCGCCCAGAATGTCGCTGTTGGGCGTTACGGGGATGGGGGCGCTACCGTTATCAGTTTTGGCCTTTGAATTCAAAATTTCAAATCCCAAAGCAGCCAGAAGAGCGCGGAGATTGCGCTCTTCTGGCGACTTCCCTAACCGTGGCCGACCTAGTAGACGACAGCAGAAGTCTCTTTATTCCCTACCGTGAACCGTGAGCCTTATACCCTACACCTCAGTCATCGCTAATGGTGTATATATTTACGCCGCGCTCTACTAGGTACCCACCGTCCAGGAGTTGATGTAAATCTCCTGTTCTGGGGTCAGGCTATCGACCTCAATGCCCATCGCCACTAGCTTCAGGCGAGCGATTTCCTTATCCACCGCCTCAGGAATCGAGTGCAGCCCAGGGGCCAGGCTACCCTTATGTTTAACCAGGTACTCGCAGGCCAGAGCCTGGTTGGCAAAGCTCATGTCCATGACGGCGCTGGGGTGCCCTTCGGCGGCGGCCAGGTTGACCAGGCGACCTTCCCCCAGCACAATGATCGACTTACCGCTGCGGAGCTGGTACTGCTGGGTAAAGTTACGCACCTGCTTCACCTCCGTGGCCATGTCGGCCAGGGTAGCCAGGTCGATTTCGATGTCGAAGTGGCCGGAGTTGCAAACCATGGCCCCGTCCTTCATCACCTCAAAGTGCTCCTGGCGGATGACGTGCTTGTTGCCGGTGACGGTAATAAACAGATCCCCCTGGGAGGCGGCCTTGGCCATGGGCATGACCCGGAAGCCATCCATAACCGCCTCGATGGCGCGCACCGGGTCAATTTCGGTGACGATCACGTTGGCTCCCATGCCCCGTGCTCGCAGGGCCGTGCCCTTGCCGCACCACCCATAGCCCGCTACGACGATGGTTTTACCAGCTAGCAGCACATTGGTGGCGCGAATGATGCCGTCGAGGGTCGACTGGCCGGTGCCATAGCGGTTGTCGAAAAAGTGCTTGGTGTCGGCGTCGTTGACGTTCATGGCGGGGAAGCTCAGCACGCCGTCCTTGAACATGGCCCGCAGGCGAACGATGCCGGTGGTGGTTTCTTCGGTGGTGCCAATCAGGTCGGCGAGCTGGTGCTGGCGCTCTTTAACCAGGGTCGCCACCACGTCGCTGCCGTCGTCGATGATGATGTTGGGGCGATGGTCGAGGGCGGTTTCCACGTGGCTGTGGTAGGTGGCGCTGTCTTCGCCGCGGCGGGCAAAGACCGGAATACCGTAGTCGGCCACCAGGCTAGCGGCCACGTCATCCTGGGTGGAGAGGGGGTTGCTGGCGATCAGCACCGCGTCGGCCCCGGCATTTTTAAGGGCAATGGCCAGGTGGGCAGTTTCGGTGGTGACGTGGCAACAGGCGGAAATGCGAATGCCCGCCAGGGGCTTCTCTTGGTTAAACCGATCTTGAATTTGCCGCAGCACCGGCATTTCGCGCCCGGCCCACTGAATTCTTTGGTTACCCTGGGGGGCCAGGGCGATGTCTTTGATGTCGTACTTAAACTGTAGGGTGGTGGTCATAACGTAGGTATCAGTCGTAGGTGTCAGTCGTCGTCAATCGGGGCTGCAAATCTTGCCTATAATCGTCTCTGTATTAGCTGCCAGTGTACTAGCTTAACGGAAATTCACCCCGGATACTGCCCCGCCCGCACATCCCCACAAAACTGCTGGGCCGCCTCAATGGCCTGGGCGCGGAGGTTGGCATAGACCTTGGCAAAGGGCGGTTGCCAGGCCGACAGCCCTAACACATCTGCCGTCACCAGTACCTGGCCATCACATTGCGCCCCAGCCCCAATGCCAATGGTGGGAATGCTCAAGGCTTTGGTGATGGTGCCCGCCAGCTCGGCGGGGATGTGCTCCAGCACAATGGCAAACACCCCGGCCTGCTCTAGCGCCTCCGCCTCCGCCAAAATGCGCTCGGCCTCGGCGGCGGATTTACCCTGCTTGCGAAACCCGCCAAACTGGTTCACCGACTGGGGGGTTAGGCCCACATGCCCCATCACCGGAATGCCCCACTGCACCAACCGCCGCGCGGTGTTGACCACCATCTCATGCCCCCCCTCCAGCTTGACGGCCTGGGCCCCGGCCTCCTTCAGCGCCCGCCCAGCGGAGCGCATGGCCTCCTCCAGACTGGTTTGGTAGCTTAGAAAGGGCAGATCGACCACCAGCAGGGCGTTTTTTACCCCCCGCCGGACGGCGCGGGCGCAGATTAGCATGTCGTCTAGGGTGAGGGGCAGAGTGGTGTCGTAGCCCAGGGCCACCATAGCCAGCGAGTCGCCCACCAGCACAATGTCGGCCCCGGCCTGATCGACAATTTGGGCCGACATAAAATCCCAGGCGGTGAGCACCGCCAGGGGCTGGGCCGGGGTACCCGACTGCTTCCACTGCAATATGTGGTGAACGCTAACTGCCATGGCCGCGCCTAAGGGGAGGATGATTGTCAGAATAGCAAACTGTCAGGCCCGTCCTAGAACGCCAGGCTAAAAACCGGTTTTTTCTGGCAATCGCAACGCATCTTGGGGCCTACGGAGGAACAACCCGACGGTTTGCCACCGGCCCTGGCCACAGCGGTCGCCTACCGGCTAGGCCATTCCCAAAATTTGACTGATCTGCGATCTGGTAATGGCGGTTACCTGGTTGACCACGGTGGTGGCCCCGGCCTGCATGAGCGTATGGCCATAGGCCTGGCTATAGGCCTCGCCCTTGGCCACCACGTGGGGCGGCAGTACCCCAATGCCCGTCCAGGAGCGCTGGGGCTGCTGGGCCTGGGCCTGAAGAATAGTCTGCATATCGGCTACCGTGTCACCGGCATAAACAACCGGGGTATCAGGGGGTAGCGGCCCCCGCTGGCTGAGCATATCGATCACCGCCAACAGCCCGGTGGGGTCGGGCTTGCCGGGGGCATCTTCCATCGCCACTAGCACCGGATTGCCCAGCCCTAGGCGCCGCTCAAGCACGAAGCGGGCCGAGCCGCGAGTGGCCCCGCTAAAAAAGCCCCAGGCCAAATGATCGGCGGTCAGGCGCTCAAAGTAGGCGCTATCGACCAGTAGTGGTTCCTGACTGATGTACCCCGTCCACTGCTCCGGATCTGTCGGGTGGGGGCCGCGATAGCGGCTTTGGAAAAACGCCACTAGCTGATCGTAGTCGAGATTGACCTGGTCACGCCGCCCACCCTGGCGTTCAAAGTATCGGTAGACTAGCTCCTGGGAGCCTTCCCAGTCGTTATTCCAGCGGCCCTCGCCCTTGAGTTGGTCGATGTCTTCGACGGTGGGGCGGTAGCCCTGGTGGGTAAATTTTTCGACCGTATCGGCCAGGGCCCGCCGATAAGATCCGCCCACATCCCGCAGTACGCCGTCGATATCGAACACCAGAATGGCCAGGGGAGAAGTTGGGGAAGTCATGGATAGCCAATAAATGCTGTGGACGGGCGCAGAACTGGTAAGATAACAGACTGTAGTATTTTTGGAATTATGGCGGAGGTTTGTTTGTCCAGATTTGTCCTAAAAGTACTCTGGCTCGAAAATGACGTGGCCCTAGCGGTCGATCAGGTGGTGGGCAAGGGCACCAGCCCGCTGACCTCCTATTTCTTTTGGCCCCGCAACGATGCCTGGGAGCAAATGAAAACCGAGCTAGAGGGTAAGCCTTGGATTGAGGAAGAGGAACGGGTTGATATTCTCAACAAGGCCACGGAGATTATCAACTATTGGCAGGAAGAAGGGAAGGGAAAATCCCTCACCGAAGCCCAGGATCGGTTTCCAGAGATTACCTTTACCGGTAGTTCGTGAGGTCGAGGGTTGAGGTGGGGCGGCCTTAGCCCGATTCAACAAAAAACCATCCCGCTTTAGGGATGGTTTTTTGTTGGCGCCTACTTTACCCCGCCAGCGGCCTGGAGTTTGGCCCGGGCTCGTTTAAGGGCTTGCTTAGCGCGCAGGGTGTCCTGCTTATCCTCCGGGTTGATCTGGCTGAGGCGGGTCTCCGCTTCCTGGTAGGCCGTTTGGGCGGCGGCTAAATCAATGGTGTCGCCGCGTTCAGCACCGTTAACCAGAACGGTCACCTCATCCCCATCGACCTCGGCAAAGCCCCCCATCAGGGCAATGGGCACCCAGGTCTTATCGGCTTTCACCCGCATGACGCCAGTATCTAGGGCCGTCAGCAGGGGAGCGTGACCAGCTAAAATGCCGAGCTGGCCGGTGGTGCTGGGCAGGATCACTTCTTCAGCTTCAGCATCCCAAACGGTTTTGTCTGGGGCAATTACACGAACGGTTAGGGCCATGGCAACAATGCGATAGGGGAACGGAGACGACTGGGACAGGCGGCACCTGGGGGTACACACCTGTCCCATCCTGAGGATCTACTTGCTCTCAGCCTTCAGCTTCTCAGCGGCGGCGATTACTTCTTCAATGCCCCCTTTGAGGTAGAAGCACTGCTCCGGTACATCATCCAGGCCACCGTCTAAGATCATGTTGAAGCCCTTGATGTTGTCTTCGAGGGAGACATACTTACCGGGCGAGCCGGTGAAGATTTCGGCCACAAAGAACGGCTGCGACAGAAACCGCTCGATCTTGCGGGCCCGACCCACGGTCAGGCGGTCGTCCTCAGACAGCTCATCCAGGCCCAGAATGGCGATGATATCCTGCAGCTCTTTGTAGCGCTGCAAAATCGACTGTACGGCGCGGGCGGTTTTGTAGTGCTCTTCGCCCACGACGCTGGGCTGAAGCATCGTAGACGACGAGTCGAGGGGATCTACCGCGGGGTAAATGCCCTTAGAAGCCAGCGCCCGCGACAGGGTGGTGGTGGCATCCAGGTGGGCGAAGGTGGTGGCCGGGGCGGGGTCAGTCAGGTCATCCGCCGGGACGTAGACCGCCTGGATGGAGGTAATCGAACCCTCGACGGTGGAGGTAATGCGCTCTTGCAGGTCACCCATGTCGGTGCCCAGGGTAGGCTGGTAGCCCACGGCGGAGGGCATCCGACCGAGCAGGGCTGATACTTCAGAACCGGCCTGCACAAACCGGAAGATGTTATCGATGAACAGCAGCACGTCTTGCTTGTTGACGTCGCGGAAGTATTCGGCCATGGTCAGCGCCGACAGGCCGACCCGCATGCGGGCGCCGGGGGGCTCGTTCATCTGGCCGTAGACCAGGGCCACTTTCGATTTGCTCAGGTCTTCGGAGTTGATCACCCCGGACTCGATAAATTCGTTGTAGAGGTCGTTGCCCTCGCGGGTGCGTTCGCCTACACCGCCGAACACCGACACGCCGCCGTGCTCTTTGGCAATGTTGTTGATCAGCTCCTGAATTAGCACGGTTTTGCCCACGCCCGCACCGCCAAACAGGCCCACCTTGCCGCCCCGCCGGTAGGGGGCGAGGAGGTCAATCACCTTGATGCCGGTTTCAAACACCGTGGGCTGGGTTTCTAGCTCGGTTAACTTGGGGGCTTCCCGGTGAATGGGCAGGGTGGTCTCCATATTAACGGGCCCTTTTTCATCCACGGGCTCGCCCAGCACGTTAAAAATTCGCCCCAGGGTAGAGGTGCCCACCGGTACGCTAATGGGTTCGCCGGTATCCGCGACCTCCATGCCGCGCACCAGGCCATCGGTGGAGCTCATGGAGACGGCCCGCACCTGGGAGTCGCCCAGCAGCTGCTGTACCTCACAGGTCACGGAAACCTTATCCCCAGCGGGGTTGGTACCCTCAATTTTGAGGGCGTTATAGATTTTGGGCAGCTGGCCGCTCGCAAACTTAACGTCTACGACGGGGCCGATGATTTGTGTAATGTAGCCAACGTTTGTTTTCTCTGCGGTGGTGACCATGCTTGCGCCTATTCCGTATGATCAGCTGACTTGGCGGCTTCTCTGTCACTGCTAAGTGCCAAAGCGCCACCATCCAGATTATCACTAGAGGGCGACAGCCCACGCGGATTGCCGCGACTTTATTCGATCGCCAGAGGTTTACGCCAAACTTGTTACGCCAAGAGGTCCTCGGCCAAAGTTGTTGCGAAGGTAGGCCCTCGACCTGAACGGCTTCCTTAACCAAACCATCAAGTTGGCTGGCTAAAATGTCGAAATTACAAAATCTGGGGTAGGCCATGACTAAAGCCGAGGTCGCTGGGCAGAGCGTGAACGTAGGAGATACGCAGTACTACATCAACCGAGACTTGAGCTGGCTGGGGTTTAACCAGCGGGTGCTCCATGAGGCGCTCGATGCCCGCACTCCGCTGCTGGAGCGGCTAAAGTTTTTGGCTATTTACAGCTCAAACCTGGATGAATTTTTTATGGTGCGGATCTCTGGGATTATGGAGCAGGCCGAGGCCGGAGTTGATCCCAAAACCCCCGATGGGCTCTCGCCTGCCAAGCAGCTGAGGGCGATTCGCACCCACCTGCTAGAGCATGTCGCCCTCCAGCACCAAACCTTTGAGCAGGAGCTCCTCCCTGCCCTGGCCCAGCACGGCGCCTACCTGAAAAACTATGGCGACCTCAGCCCAGAGCAGCAGTTTTACCTCAAAGAGTACTTTCAGAAACGAATTTTCCCGGTGCTAACCCCCCTCAGCGTCGATCCCTCCCACCCGTTTCCCCGCATGTCGAACCTGAGCCTGAATCTAGCGGTCAGGGTGGCCCCTCCGGAGGGCGGCAGCGAGCGGTTTGCCCGGGTTAAAGTGCCCAACAGCCTGCCGCGCTTCGTCAGCATGCCCGACCCCCTCTGCATCCACGACGGCAAAGCTTGTCTATGGGTGGGGGTGCCCCTAGAGCAGGTAATTGCGGAAAACCTCAGCTACCTGTTTGCCGGGATGACCATCCTCGGCCACCACGTCTTTCGAATTACCCGCGATGCCGACTTTCCGGTGCTGGAAGACGAAGCCGATGATCTGCTGATTGCCATTGAGCAAGAAATCAACAAGCGTCGCCTGGAGGGGTTTGTGTGCCGCCTGGAGATTGAAAGCACCATGCCCCCCACCATGAAGCAGGGGCTGATGCGCGAGCTGAAGGTGAGCGAAGACCGGGTCTATGCCATTGACGGGCTGTTGAATCTGGCCGATCTGTTCTTCTTCCTATCCCTGCCGCTGCCCGATCTGAAGGATCAGCCCTGGACGGCGCTGGTACCGCCCAGGCTCAAGCCTGTAGCGGACATTGAAGAGGAGGATCAGAGTGGGTACGTAGAACGAGCGCCGGATATCTTTGCCACTATCGCGGAGGGAGATGTTTTAGTTCACCACCCCTACGAATCGTTTACGGCCTCGGTACAGGAGTTTATTACCCAGGCCGCCCAGGACCCCCAGGTGCTGGCGATTAAAATCACCCTCTACCGCACCTCCGGCGATTCACCCATCGTCAGGGCTCTGATCGCCGCCGCCGAGAACCGTAAACAGGTCGTGGCTCTGGTGGAGCTTAAGGCTCGCTTTGACGAAGCCAATAATATTGAGTGGGCCAAAAAACTGGAACGTGCTGGCGTCCACGTGGTGTATGGCATCGTAGGCCTCAAGACCCACACCAAAACCACCCTGGTAGTGCGCGAAGAGGGCGATGACATTCGCCGCTACGTGCACATCGGCACCGGCAACTACAACCCCAAGACCTCAAAGCTCTATACCGACCTGGGCCTGTTCAGCTGCCGAGATGACCTGGGCGCCGATCTGACCGACCTGTTTAATTACCTGACCGGCTATTCTCGCCAGAGCAACTACCGCCAGCTGCTGGTGGCCCCCCTCACCCTGCGAACCGGTATGGAACGCCTGGTGCGCCGAGAAATTGACCAGGCCCGCAACGGCAACCCCGGCAAAATTGTGGCCAAAATGAACTCCCTAGTCGATGGCAGAATGATCAAGCTGCTCTACGAAGCCTCCCAGGCGGGGGTTGAGATTGACCTGATCATCCGAGGAATTTGCTGCCTGCGGCCGGGGGTGCCCGGGGTAAGCGACAATATTCGCGTGGTTAGCGTAATTGGCCGCTTTTTAGAGCACTCTCGCATTTTTTGCTTTCACAACAATGGCCAGCCCGAGTACTACATCGGCAGCGCCGACTGGATGACCCGCAACCTCGACCGCCGGGTCGAGGCGGTGGTGCCCATCGAAGACCCGGCCCTGACCCGCGAACTCCAGTCAATTCTCGACATCATGCTGGCCGACAATCGCCAGGCCTGGGACATGGCATCCGACGGCACCTTTACCCAGCGGCAACCCGCCCAGGGGGAGGAGGAACAGGGCACCCAGGCGCAGCTGATGGCCTACGCCCTGAAGCGGGATCGGGTTTTGTAGCGGCTTAGCACATTGGCCGGGAAGGAATCGAGGCTATACGACTCGGATTTGGGCTCAGCTGTAGGGTGCATTGCTAGGCGAATGCACCGAAATGAGGCCAGGCTAGGTGACGGCTCAAAAGAACAATTCCTGGTAGGGCGAACAACCGTAGAACAATTCCTGGTAGGGCGAACGGTTATTCGCCCCTACAAAATCGTTCCAGATCGTTAGCTGTACTTCTCGTTTGACATTGGCTCGAGGTCAAACAGCAGGTGCAGGGTCTGCATGGCCCGCTGGCGGGCTTCAATATCCCGCTGGGCGCGCAGCTGCACCATGGGGTCGTGGAGAATTTTATTGACGATGCCACGAGTCAGCGCTTCGATCACCTCCTGGTGCTTTTCGGCAAACTCGGTGCCCAGGCGCGACAGGGCCTTTTCTAGCTCTTGTTCGCGGATGGATTCGATCTTGCTGCGCAGGCTGCTGATCGTGACCACGGTGTCGAGGGCGCGCCACCAGTCCATGAAGGCATCTACTTCCTCATCCAGCAGGCCCTGGGCCTCCATCGCCATGCGGCGGCGGCTGGCCTGGTTTTGGGCGACCACGGCCTTGAGGTCGTCAACGTTAAAGGCAAACACCTGATCGAGCTCGTTGACGTTGACGTGCACGTTGAGGGGCACAGAGATATCGAACAGCATCAGGGGGCGGCTGGCATGCAAAATGGGGGCCAGGTTGTCGCGGTGCAGCAGCGGCTCGGTGGCAGAGGTGCAGGTAAACACCACATCGGAGGCCTGCACGGTCTCTAGCATGGTGTCGAGGGTGCCGGTGCAGATATTGGCGTGGCTAAACTGCTTAGCCAGTTCGTCGGCCCGATCGATGGTGCGGTTGAGAATAGTAATCGTGCAGGTGTCTTTGGCGGACAGGTGCTGCACCAGCAGCTTGGCCATTTTCCCGGCCCCCAGGATGCTGACGTTACAGGTGCTGAGGTGGGGTACCTTGATGCGGGCCAGCTCTACCGCTGCTGAGCTAATCGAAACCGCCCCGGTACCAATGCTGGTTTCGCTGCGCACCCGCTTGCCCGCCGTCAGCGACTGCTTGAGCAGCCGGTCGAGTACCCGGCCGATGCTTTTGTGCTGCTGGGCCAGTTGGTGGGCGTGCTTGACCTGGGCCAGAATTTGCCCTTCTCCCAGCACCAGGCTGTCGAGCCCGGCGGCGACCCGCATCAGGTGGGAGACGGCATCCTGATGCAGCAGAATGAACAGGTGCTGACGCAGTTCTGGTAGGGATAGACCACTGTGCTCCGACAGAAACTGGGTGACTTCTCGGATCCCCTGCTCGGTTTCTTCAGTAACGATGTGAATTTCAAGCCGGTTACAGGTGCTGAGAATCGATACCTCGTCCACGTGGGGGCAGTGGGTGAGGTGGGCGATCGCGTCGCCGGTTTGAGCCGTCGGGATGCTAAGCTTCTCGCGAATGTTAACCGGTGCGGTCTTGTGGCTCAGGCCAATGACGGCGATATTCATTCTTCCTCCAGTCGTTTAATAATCACCTGATTAATGGGGGCCAGGGGAGCGCCAGCAGCCTTGGGATCCCTGGCCTTGGGCGGGCTCGCCGGGTAATCCCAGGCACAAAAGTCACTATGTTTGAACTTAGGGATAAACCGGCCCCGACTCAAGGAAACTCAACAAAAGTCCATCAAAGGGTTGGATGGCTGTTTGGCGGCTGCCCTCGCCGGGATTATTCACCACCCCAGGCCTCAGCGACTGTCATTCTGGCGCCGGCAGAATGACAGTCGAGACTGTGTTGATTCCCATGGGTTCCTGTTTTCACGGGAATGACGAGTATTTTTCGGGGGTCATGAATAATTGAGGCTAAATTTCCTATGGCTTTTGTTTCTCCCATCGCGAAAAAAAAGAGATGCAGATTATCTGCATCTCTAGCGTAACAATTTCACCAGGCCCATTTTCAACCGGCGCGGCAGTCTCAACCCTGGGCTCAGGTATTTTCTACCGAACCATGGACTAGGGCTGCGGTGCAGTAGGCCGAGATCCCAGAGTTTTGAGATACCTTACTGCTTGTGGCTCTAGTCTCATGCCGAACCCTGGGATTTAACCGGGCGGTCTAGCGCAGCTGTAGGTGCTTGGGCTTATCGGACATATGGATAGTATCCACAAAGCGGGCCGTCATCGACTGGCTGGAGATAATCAGCGACTGGGTACGCGCACCGCCCCCAAAGAAGCGAACGCCTTCCATGAGTTCGCCGCTGGTGATGCCGGTGGCGGCAAACAGCACGGTTTCGCCGCTGGCCAGTTCGTCGGTGTCGTAGACCTTATCGATATCGGTAATGCCCATGCTGTTGAGGCGCTCGATGTTGGCCTCTTTGCTTTCACCAATCAGGCCGGTCTTAACGACGGCGGGGTCGTAGATCAGCTGCCCCTGGAAGTGGCCCCCCAAACAGCGCATGGCGGCGGCGCTAATGACCCCTTCAGGCGCGGCCCCAATGCCCATCAGCGCATGGGTGTTGGTACCCGAGAAGGCGCAGGAAATAGCCGCACCCACATCGCCGTCGCCGATCAGCTTGACCCGAGCCCCAGCCTCGCGGATTTCCTTAATCAGATCGTTGTGGCGATCGCGCTTCATTACCACCACAACTAGCTCATCAATGCCGCGATCGAGGCACTCGGCTAGAATTTTGAGGTTTTCAGTCGCTGACTTGTTGATGTCTACCTTGCCCTTGGCCTGGGGCGGGGCGGCCAGCTTTTTCATGTAGAAGTCGGGGGCGGCAAACAGCCCACCCTTTTCAGAGATGGCCAGCACCGCCATCGAACCATTTTGCCCGTAGGCTACCAGGTTAGTGCCCTCACAGGGATCTACGGCAATGTCGATTTCTAGCAGCTCGTCGGGGTTGCAGAAGTTAGCGGCATCGGGCTGGGTGCAGATGCCCACCTCTTCACCGATATAGAGCATCGGCGCATCGTCCCGTTCTCCCTCCCCAATCACGATGCGACCGCGCATGTGAATTTTGTTCATGCGCTCACGCATGGCCTCTACAGCCACCAGGTCGGCGGTGTTCTTATCGCCCTTGCCCATCCAGCGGGATGATGCGATCGCAGCCTGTTCGACAACCTCAATAATCTCAAGACCGAGGGTACTTTCCACGAGACAAATCCTCCAAACTGCCTATATTAAATGGGTTTCGCGTTCCCAATTTCGCTCCCCCAGTCTATCAGACGGTGGGATCAAGGCATAGAGAATCCCACAAACCCCACCTCACTATCCCTTTCTTTTCTCCTGCCAGCATCGCTGCAAAGAGGGTAAACAACCGTGCGCCCCTACGACGGATCAGGCTTTCCCATCCGCCCATCTACCCTCTACTTCCCCTCTACCTTTACCTCCCCTCCACCACGTAGGCCGACTCCACCGGTTCGAGCTTGCCCTGCTGTACGAGGGCCTGGTGAATCATCGCCACGATTTCGGCGCGGGTAGCGGGCTGGTCGGGGTTGAGCTGGTTGGGGTTAGGATAGTTAACCACCAGGGTATTTTCGGTGGCTGCGGCCACCTTGGGGGTGGCCCAGTCGGGCAGGGTGTCGGTATCGCTGAAGGCTTGTAGCGCTTGGTTAGGATCAGCAGGTAGCGTCAGCCCCAGCCCCGTCGCCAGGCTGACGATGACCTCGTAGCGGGGCACGGTTTGGTCGGGTCTAAAGTCGCCTTCGGGGTAGCCGCTCATAAACCCTTCGGCCACCACCTGGTCAATGGCCTCAGCGGCCCAATAGGGGCTGGGCACATCGCTAAAGTTGAACGGCTGACCCTCTGCCGGGGCAGACTCAAAAGCCTGATTTAGCAGGGCGGCTAGTTCAGCGCGGGTCAGCACCTTGTCGGGCTGAAACTGCCCCGAGGGTAAATCAGGCAAAAAACCCTGGTCGTACATGGGCTGAATGAAGGGATAGACCCAGTGATCCGGTGGCACGTCGGAAATATCCAGGGGCTGGGTGGTTTCTACCGGGGCGGGGGGGGCAGGCACAGCATTAGGGGCCGCAGGAACTGGCACCGGGGCCGGCACAACGGGCGTGGTAGCTACGGCACCGGTGCGGTCTACCACTAGGCCGCGACCTAACCCGACCTCATCCCTGACCTGGGGGGGGCGCTCGGTGCGGCCACCATCCTCAAAAACCCGAGGCTCAAACTCATTGGGAACGGGCTCATCCCCCAGGCTAAATAGGCCTGGGTTGCTGTCCACCGACCGCCGCCCTAGTTCAGCATTGGCTAGGGGGCCGCGATCTCGACCCATGCCCCACCACAAAATAGCACCGATGCCCAACAGGGCTAAAACCACCGCCAATAGCTCGTCAAAGCTGAGGATCTGATCACGGCGGCGCGAGTCGTTGGGGTCGGGGGGCAGATTCACCATGGGGGTTGGGGCGGAGTTAGGGCTCAGGCTTATCCTACCGTTGATTTGTGGTTTGCGGAGGTGCCCCAGGGGCTGATCTGGCACAGCCCCAACGCCTGCCTCGCTCTACCCTCTGATAAAGTATGGATTGCTCAAGTTACCCCAGACACCCGTGGTTGCTGTAAACGACATCTACCTGCTGCGCAACATTTGGTACCATGCCCTGCCTAGCCACGCGCTGAAGCGGGGCAAAATGCTGGCCAAAACCCTGCTCAACGAGCCGCTGCTGCTGGGCCGCACCAACCAGGGCAAAGCCTTTGCCCTGCGCGATATTTGCCCCCACCGGGCCGTGCCCCTGAGCTGCGGCTGGTACAACGGCGAGGACGTGCAGTGCTGCTACCACGGCTGGCGGTTTGACGAAAATGGCCGTTGCGTCGAAATTCCTTCCCTCATGCCCGACCAGGCTATGGATTTAAGCCGCTTTGACGTGCGGCGCTACGAGGTTAAGGAGGTGCAGGGCAATATCTGGATTTATATGCCCGACCCCGACCGGCCCCAGCCGCCAGCCTTCGACGTGCCCAGGGTACCGGGTTTTGGGGACGACACCCAGCCCAACATCACCTACACCATGCGGTTTCCCTGCTATATTGACCACGCTGTGGTGGGGCTGATGGATCCGGCCCACTCACCCTTTGTGCACCGCTCCTGGTGGTGGCGTGGCGGCACCCTGAATGATGAAATTAAGTGGTTTGACCCTTCCCCCTACGGGTTCACCATGCGCAAGCACAACATGGGTAACCTGGAGGGCAGCATGGGGCGCGGCTACTGGCTGATTGGCGGCGTGCCCGACAACGAAATTATCTTTTACCTGCCGGGGGTACGCACCGAAGAAACCACCACCCCCCGCCATCGGGTGGTCAACCTGACCACCGTCACCCCCCTTACCAACGACCAAACCGACGTCACCTTTGAACTGTACTGGGACTTGCCCTGGGGCAACCTGCTGAAGCCGATTATGCCGCTGCTAATTCGCTCGTTTCTAGGGCAGGATCGCGACGTGGTGATCAAGCAGCAGCAGGGGCTCAAGCACGAATCGGTGCTGCGACTGATTAAAGACTCTGACACCCTGGCCCGCTGGTATTATCAGCTCAAAAAAGAGTACCAACGCGCCCAGGCAGAAAATCGGGAGTTTGTGACCCCGGTGAAGTCTCAGCTATTAAAGTGGCGAGCCTGAGAGGATTCCAGAGAATTAGTCCCCCAACAGATGGTTTTTACCGTTTCTGGCACCCAGGCTCTGTCTGGGTGCCAACCGGAGGCAACTCGGCCGCCAGAGGAGACCGAGCCCGGCACCAGGAGGATCAGCGCTACTCGATCAGCAGGTGCTTGGTGAGAATGCGCATCACCTCATTGGGTCGCCCCGTCGGCAGCGGGTCGCTCCAGTCGTTAGGTTCGGCGTATCCCTTCAGGTGCAGGATCGCAACGATGCGATCTACCGCTAGGGCTGGCCCAATCAGCAGATGGCGCACCTCCTCACGGCGAGGAGCAGGGGTAAACGGCAGGGTGGACGCAGATGCGTCTGGAGATTCACGGTGAAACATGGTCTGGTTTCCTTTGTTGACGAGATAGAAAACCAGAACCCAAGCCCCCGACCACCCGGTGCAGCGGTATGCCATTCGGGTAGCCAGGGGATATCATCTCCAAAGCCCCCCGACTGTCTAGACCAGTCGCGGTGGGTTAGGTATCGGTGGGTGTTGACGCACCCGCCGGTACTGCCAAAGGTTGAGTTCTGAATTATGGGTTGCCGGACAAGACAACTTGATAGGCGAGCATACGGCGTTAGCACTGACCAACGCGGGTTCACCGTGCCGGGAGCCAACAAGCAGCCCGGACTGAAAGTCGCCAACGACCAGCAATATCTGATGGTGCTGCCCAAAAACTTAGCTGATCAGAAGGTTAGGTAATGCTACAAGCCTCACCCATGCCAGCCCGACAATACATCTACTGGGCTGCAATGCCAGCAGCTAACCCACAGATCCCAGGGTTCTCCGGGTGGGTAGGCCAATATCTGTGGTTAACACACCAAAGAACCCTGGGATCTACTGCTGCACAGTACCCCCAATCAGCCAAAAATCTGCGCCACCGTCAGCCCAAACCCTGGCACCACGGTTGATTGAATCGCCTCTGCCCCGCTGTAGATCCGGTCTTCGTATTGCCCGTTCACCCACAGGCACAGCGTCACCTGTTGGGTTTCGGGATCGACAATCCAGTATTCCGCAATGCCACGGGCCGCATATTCGGTGTGTTTGTAGCGGTAGTCGCGTTCTCGATTAGCTTGGCCGGGGCTGACCACCTCCACCACCAGCGCCGGGGGCGGCATATCGCGGGTGATTGTGGCGCGGGTCGTCCCCGCCACAGCCGCCTTCGACGCCTCAGTATGCACCAGCAAATCGGGAATTCGCCCTGTAGCGCGCCGTCCGGTGACTTCAATTTCCGTGTCCTTGTGGGCCAAGAGCGCGATGGGCAGGTGCTTCGCGAATTCAAACAATAGCTTGCGGGCAATGTCGTTGTTTTCTTCCGATTCCGGGGGCATTTCCGCCAGCACTCCGTTTACCAATTCGTAGCGGGTATCGGTGCCAGGGTCATGGCGCAGATAGTCCTCAAAGGTCAAAAGCTGGGTTTCCGTCGAGAGGGCTTGGTTCATCGGTACAGTGCTCCGCTTGTGCAAGGCCATAACCCTCATTCTATCTAAGTCAGATCCCAGTCCATCAATCACGAAACCAGCCCACTGCGTTTAGCTTGTAGCAGCACACCCAGCAGGCCCGTTACTTTAAGTCCGTAGCTGATTGCCAGCGTCCTACCACGACGCCCATCCATCAAAAGCAAAGCTGCTTTCATTTCCTGGGCTAAAATAACTGACTCCGCTTCACCTAGATCAATCTCATCGTGGCTTGTACAACAGCAGAGCAATTTCAAGCCTTAATTCATTTTCCAGTCATTTTAGATGCCTGAAGAGTATCATCAGGCATCACGATGCTCATAATCCGTACCGCAGCAGCATAGATTGTATTAATTTAAGAGTAAACGATATGCCGAAAATTGGATGCTTCCACGGATGCGGGCACTCCGCCGCCCCGCGTTTCACCAGGTTTGATGAGAAAATTGGCCGGGAGTAGAAGGCTCTTGGGTTGAGGGTGTTGGGTTGAGGGTGTTGGGGTGGAGATGTTGGGGTGGGTTCCACTTCGTTTCACTCAACCTACAATTTTCGTTAGAGTCGCCGTGGATGCCATAGGCTGAAAAAGATTGGTTTGCCAAGCTGAGCAAAGTCTGACCACCGAACCACGACTGAACACTAAAGCTGAGATCAGCACGCCAGTATCCAAAACAGCCCCGAGCATGGCAAGGGCGGTTCTGACTTACGAGCCCAGGCTATGGCATCGGCTACATCTTGCTCGGTGATGTCAAGCTCCGCCAGTTTGGCACGTGCAGCCTCCGCCCGCTGAATGTTGGCGGAGGTGAGGATGATCTACCCATCTTTGAGCGCTACCTCAAAGGATTCAACCGGGCCAATGGCTTGGGTCACGCTCTGGGGTAGAGTGAGCTGGTTTTCAGCCCTTAGCTTAGCGAGCATAGCGCTCTTCTATGGTAGGTTGTCAGGATTTCTTTAAACCTCGACCTTCACCTTATTGCTGTAAAAGGCCACGTAGCCCTTAATGTTGCTGGCCGCAGGCTTGGGGTCGGGGTAGTACCAGGCCGATCCGGCGTTAACCTCGCCATCCACCACGATGTCGTAGTAGCTGGCGGTGCCCTTCCAGGGGCAGCCGGTGGTTTTGGCGATGGGCTTAAAGTAGTCCATATTGAGCGAGTTGGGGGGGAAATATTGGTTGCCTTCCACCACCTCACAGGAGTCGCTTTCGGCCAGGGTAACGCCGTTCCAGGTTGCTTTGGGCATGGTCAAATCCTCAAGTTGCCTTTAAAACTATAGCTTGATTATCCGTAACTCTGTTGGGCTTTTGCAGCAGCAGGTACATGGCGGGAATGTAGTAGAGGGCCAGCAGGGTGGCCCCGCCTAGGCCCCCGGCGATGGCAATGGCCATCGGCGGCCAAAATCCAGTCTTATCTAGCAGCAGGGGCACAAAGCCAATGATTGTAGTCACGGTGGTGGCGATGACGTGGCGGGTGGCGTTAAACACCACCGCCACCGTGGCCTTAATCTGACCCAGACTAGCTTCAGGATGCTCTCGAATTGCCGCCAGCACCACAATCGAGTCGTTAATGGCCAGGCCAATTAGCCCCAGAGTACCGAGGATGGCGGTAAACCCAAACAGGGAGCCAAACAGCTTTAGCGCCAGGGCCGCCAGCCCCACCGACAGCAGCGCCACCGACCCAATTAGCGCCGCTAGACCAAAGGAATTAAACGACAGCACCAGGGTGGCCGTCATCAAAATCATCAGCACCCCCACCGTCGAGAGCAGATTGCCCACAGCGGTGCCTCTAGCGTCGGACTCGCCGCCGTACTCGATGCGGTAGCCGGGAGGCAGCTGAAAGTCATGCTCCTGAAGCTGCCTTTGGAACACCGCCAGCACCGTGCTGGGTAGCGCTCCGGCGGTGATAAATCCCTGCACGGTGTTGATCCGCTGGCCGTCGCGGTGGCTAATGGTGGCCAGGTCGGGCACCAGGGTGAGGGCAGAAATGGCGTCCAGGGGCATTTCCCCCGTTGGGGTCACCATATCCAGCGCCCCGATGGTGGCCAAATCGCCCTGCTGGCCAGCGGGCACCCGCACCCGCACCGGAATGTCACGGGTGCCGTCGAGAATGGAGCCCCCGGCGTTGCCGTCTAGGGCCGCGCTAACTTGTCCAGCAATGGCCTGGTTGCTAAGGCCAACACGGCGAGCCTGGGCCTCATCTATCCCCAGGGCCAGTTTGGGCAGGGCCTCGGTCAGGGTAGCGCGGGTGTGAATGACATCCTTAACCTGGGCCAGCTCGGCCCGGAGCTGGTTGCCCACCTGCCGCAGCCCGGTCAGGTCAGCGCCGTAGAGCCGCAGCTCAATGGGGGCATCGAAGGGGGGGCCTTGCTCAAGCTGGCGCACCAGCACCTGGGCGGAGGGGAAGGCCTGATCCAGCTCGGTTTGCAGATCGCGAATGGTCTGGCGCAGATTGTCGGTATTGGCCAGTTGCACAATCCCCTGGGCATAGTTCTGGGCGTTGCGGCGATTGTCGATAACGTTGTAGAAAAAGGCCGGGGCGCTGCGGCCTAAAAACCAGTGCACATCCTCAATGGCGGGGTGCTCCAGGGCCAGGGCCCGCGCCGCCGCCACCTGCTGCTGGGTGGCCCCCAGAGTGGCCTGGGTGGGCAGCTCAAACTCAATTTGAAACTGGTTGCGGTTGGTGGGCGGAAAAAATTGCTGGGGTAGGGTGGCAAACACCGCGAAACCAATCACCGGCAGAATCAGCGATAGCCCCACCCCCCGCCAGGGTCGCCGCAGGATTTTTTCTAGTGTCCACCGATAGGCGGTAGATAGAGAATCGCTAGAGAATCCATAGTGCCACCAATCCCAGCCGGGGGGGAAGGGCTCCCAGTGGTGCAGCCGCCCCGTTAAAGACACAATCACCGTTAGGGATAGCACCAGGGAGCTGACCAGGGCCAAAATCACCGTCAGGCCAATGGTGCCGATAAATTCACCCACACCGCCGGGGGAGGTGGCGATTGGCACAAAGGCCAGCACCGTAGTTAGGGTCGAGGCTAGCAGCGGCACCAGTAAGTGCCTTACCGTCTGGTGAACGGCCTCTGCCGGGGCCATGCCCTGGCGCAGCCGCCCCTGCACCTCATCCACCGCAATAATGGCGTTGTCGATCAGCAGCCCCAGGGCGATGATGATGCCCGTCACCGACATCTGGTGCAGCGGCACCCCCAGCCCCTGCATCGCTCCAAATACCGTCAGGGTGGTTAGGGGCAGGGCCAGCCCCACCAGAAGGGCCGACTTCCAGCCCAGCATCAGCAGCGATACCCCAATCACCAGGGCCGAGCCCGTAATCAAGTTGCTCACCACCCCGTTTAGCCGCTGCTGCACGTACTGGCTCTGATCGAGCACCACCGATAGCCCCAGCTCTGCGGGCAGGGTGGCGCGAAAGTCAGCCATTACCTGCCGGGCCTGGGTGGCCCACTGGTCTACCCGCTGGGCCGACTCGACCTTGGCCGACAGCACCACCGCCGGACGCCCGTTGACCAGAGCCAGATCCGTCGGCGGATCCTGGATGCCCTTGGTCACCGTAGCCATATCCCCCAGCCGGGCCACCTGGCCGTTGTCCCCGGCCTCCAACGGAATGGCGCGAATCTGCTCTAGGGAGCTGAGGGTGCTGTCTACCTCCAGCAGAAACTCCCGGCCCTGGCTGCGATACTGCCCCGCCGACATCTTGGCATCGCTAGCGGCAATCTGCTGGGCCAGAGATTGGGCCGTTAGCCCCAGCTGCGCTAGCTCCGCCGCCGCCATATCCACCCGAATTTCTTCATCAGGCTGCCCGAACAGGTCTACTTTATCCGTACCGGGGATGGCGCGGATGCGGTCTTCGAGGGCTTCCCCCAGCCGACCTAAAATAGTGTAGTTTGGCTCGGTGTTAGCCTTCCAGGTGAGCCCTACGATCAGGGCGCTGGCCTTGGTAGAGCTATCGGCATACTCCGGCACCGTGGCATCGGCGGGCAGGTCGGGGACGGCATCATCCACCTTGCTGCGCACTTTGGCCCATACCGGGTCTACATCTCGAACATTCTCCTTCAGCTCCACGGTAATCACCGAAACTCCGGTGCTGGAGGTGGATTGTAGGGACTCGATTTCGTCTAGCTCAAACAGCCGATCCTCGATTTTCTCGGTCACCAGGGTTTCCATTCGTTCTGGGGTCGCCCCCGGCAGAAAGGTAGTGACGCGGGCAAAGCGCTGCACAATTTCAGGATCCTCCAGCCGGGGCAGGGTGAGGAAGGCCGAGAGCCCCCAGACGATAATTAGCACCAGGGTGAGGAGGAGGAGTTGGCGGTTGCGGTAGAAGAGGTTCATGGGAGGGGAGAAAGGGGGTTGGGAAGTGGGGAATTCAAAGTTCAAAATCTTGAATTCTGACGTAACCACAGGGGCGGGTGCATTCGCGCCAGCAATGCACCATTTGAGTAACTTTTGGCCTCGAACATCGATACGGTCGGTCTAACGGCGTTTTACCCAAACCCTTCCTGGCGGTACCAGGTCACCATGTCGGCTAGGGTCTCGGCCAGAGGACGAAATTGTGTTCCCAGTTCTCGCTGGGCCTTAGTTGAGTCGTAGGCCATTGCCGCCAGCATGAATGCTACCCCTGCCTGGGGAATTTCGGGCTTGCGACCGGTGAGGCCCCCAACCCAGGTAGATATCCACGCCAGAATACGCATCATAAAACCCGGTAGCTTGCCCTTAGGGGCTGGCACCCCGCTAACTGATTCCAGGGTTTGCATAATGTGAGCCATAGAGTAGTAGGTACCGCCCACCAGGTATCGCTGCCCCACTTGCCCTCGCTCGACGGCGGTAACTACGGCGTCAGCCACATCGCGGACATCCACAATCGACATGCCGCCACTAAGCAGGGCCGGAATTTTGCCCTGCAGGTAGTTCAGCACAAACTGGCCCAGCTCGGTGGGGGCAGCATCCCCTGGCCCCGCCATGGCCCCGGGCAAAATCAGCACCACGGGAAGCGGGTGCTGCTCTAAAAACTGGGCAACGGCCTGCTCGGCCATCAGCTTGCTTTTGAAGTAGAGGTTGCGATAGGTGATAGGGCCTGGGGCAGACGTTTCATTCCCAGGGGAGCCATCGGGTTGAAGGCCAATGCAGCCAGATGAGCTCACGTAGATGACTTTGCCAACCCCAGCTTTAGCCGCCGCTTCAAACAGTTCCACCGTGGCCTGAATGTTAATGCGCTTGAGCTGAGGCCAGTGATCGCCCAGACCGTAATATTCGCGAAAGTAGGCTCCGGCGTGGAATAGCACATCGCAGCCTTTTAGGGCCAAAGCAAAGGCTGGAACGTTTTGCAAATCGCCTTCTACAAACTCAACTTGATCCAAGCCACCTAACCGCTGCTTGGCCTTGGGGATAGACCGCACTAGTGCTTTAACGCTATAGCCCTGTTGCACTAAGCACCGCACTAGGTTACTGCCGAGTAATCCAGTGCTGCCGGTAACAAATGCTTGCATGGGGAGACTCCTATCAAAGATTCAGCGACACCTATTCAGCGATGCTTACGACCTGCCCCGGCACCACCCGATGGGTGCCCGCCGCAATTACCTGATCGCCCGGTTGCACTAGGCCCTGTACCAGGACGCGATCGCCCTCGGTGTGGAGAATTTCCACCGGCTGGGGGGCGACCGTAAACGCTGGGGCCTGAGCGGGGTTTGGGGTTTCGCCAGCCTTGGCCACGTACAACGACCATAGCCCTTGCTCCCCCTGCACCAGGGCGGTGGAGGGCACCCAAAAACCGGCGGCGGGTTGAGTATTTGCGAGGGTGAGCTGGGCGGTTTGGCCCAGGGTAAGGTCACCGTCGGTGTTGACGGTCAGCACCACGGTGGTGGTGCGGCTGGCGGCATCGAGTTCTGGCAGCAGGGCAGTAATGGTGGCGGGGAAGGCGTGATCGCCCACCGCTACGGTTTGGGCGCTGCCAATTGCTAACCCATTGGCGACCTCGGCGGGCACCCCCACTCGCGCTTCCGTGTCGCCCGCTTCCACCACCTGCAACACGGCCTGGCCGCCGCTGACCACCACCCCTTCATCCACCAGGCGCTGGCTGATGCGACCGCCGAACGGGGCGGTAATCATGCTTTTCGACAAGTCCACATCCACCGCCTGGATGCTGGCATCGAGCTGGCGCACCTGGGCCGCCTGGGCGTCGATTTGCTCAGAGCGTGTGCCCGCCAGCAGCTCATCCAGTTCGCTATTGGCCTGAGCCAGGCGATTTTCTAAAGCGCCGGTGCCGAAGGTTTCTTGATCCAGCTCTTCCTGGGAAATCGCCCCCCGGCTGTAGAGGTCTTTGCGCCGATCCCGCTGAACGCGCGCGAGGGCCACCTGTTGCTCTAGGTCAGCCACAGCGGCGCGGGCGGCGGCAATATCCTGGGCGCGAGGGCCGTTTTGCAATTCGTTGAGCACAGCGGTGGCCTGATCTTTTTGGGCCACTAGCTGCTGCCGCTGGGTGGCCAGGCTGCGGGTGTCGAGGCGAGCTAGGGGCTGCCCGGCGGCGACGCGATCGCCCTCATCCACCAGTAGCTCGACCACGGTGCCTCCGGCATCAAAGCCCAGATTGCTGCGGCGTCCGGCCACTAGCTCGCCGGTGTACTGGCGGGCGGCGGTGTAGCCATCCACGGCGGTTAAAGAGACGACTTCCACCGGCAGAGGGGCACTGGTCAAAACCGGCTCCGAGGGCCGACTCACCTGCCGCAGGGTCGCTCCAACCGCCAGAGGAATCACCGCCAGGGGAAAAACCCACCAGCGGCGAGAACGCCTTCGCTTGATGCGGGAGTTACCGTTCTTAGGGGTTAGCGGCGACGACGACTCAGGATGGGTTTGAGAGTCAATCGGGTCAACGGAGACGGGAGCTTCGGCGGTCATGACGGTACCTAAGGAAAGGAGTACGCAATCAAGCGATATACAAAAATGCGGTATTCAATTTGTAGATATTCAACATTTTGAATATCTACCCCAAAGGGTATACTCAAATAGTTGAGTATGTCAACGGGACAATTGTTCTACTAAAGCTATGGCCCTTTCCCACACCATTCTGGCGGTGCTTTCCCACGCTCCCCACAGCGGCTACGACATTAGCAAGCGCTTTGAAGAAAGCGTCACCTGCTACTGGCAGGCTAGCCAGCAGCAGATTTATCGCGAGTTAGGCAAAATGGAGCAGCAGGGCTGGGTAGCCTTTGAAAAAGTGCCCCAGGCGGGCAAGCCCGACAAAAAGATTTACCACATGACCGCCGCGGGCCAGACCGAGCTGCGGCGCTGGTATGCGGAACCGACGGAACCCACCCCCATTCGCGAAGACCTGCTGGTGAAGGTGCTGGCCGCCCCCTTCGTGCCGGAGGCGCGGCTGCTGGAGGAAATTCAGCGCCGTCGCCAGATGCACCTGGAAAAGTTAATCCGCTACCAAACCATGGAAGCCGCTTACCAAGCCATGGCTGACCCGCCGCAGACCGAGCAGTTTCGCTACCTCACCCTGCGACGGGGCATGCGCTACGAGCAAGACTGGATCGCCTGGTGCGATGAGGTGCTGGATTTTTTGAAGGCGAGCCCTGGGGAAGCCTGAACAGGGCTAGATCATTAGCCAGGAAAGCTCTGATCAAAACTTAATTTTCAGGGTTCGTTATAGGTCATTTTCAGGTCGAGGGATGCGGCTCTCAAATTCTGGCGCCTGGCTGGGCGTTGCTGGGCATAGGTGTGAATCAAGCATTCAACGTCCCTTGTAGGGGCAAACGGCCGTTTGCCCCTACCCAAATTCAGGCCTGAATTTAGCAACACCCGATGTCAAACAGTTTCTGGATCGATGCCAAGCTCTTGCAATTTGGCCGCCAGGCGCGCGGCGCGCTGGCGTTCTTGGTCGGCTAGCCGACGTTCTTGCTCCGCTCGCTGGCGTTCTTGCTCCGCCTGCTGACGTTCTTGCTCCGCCCGTTGGCGTTCTTGCTCCGCTCGCTGGCGTTCTTGCTCCGCCCGTTGGCGTTCTTGCTGAGCCAATTCATCGGGCAGCAAAACTAACTCCCCCTGGGGGGTATAAAACCTGAGCCAAAAACAGCTGCCGGTGGCGGGTTCACGGCTGATTACCCCTTCCCAGGGGCCTAGCCATAGGTCCAGGGTTTCGCACCATAGCCAACCGCTCTCATTGGGTGAGAGCGGCTGATAGCCCAGTGCTAAATCTAGCCGCCAGCCCGCCAGGGTACTGGGGTCGAAGGGGTCGAAGACAAAATAGTCTGGGGTACGAAAAACCTGCTCGTAGAGGTCTTTTTTAATACCCCGATCGACAGCGGCGGTGCTGGGGGAAAGCAGCTCGATAATCACGTCGGGATAATGCCCGGCTTCTTCCCACACGACCCAACCCTGGCGCTCGCGCTCGGCTTCGACCCCTAGGGCGGCGAAAAAGTCTGGGCCTCTAAAGTCGCGGTTCATGGCCTGATTGCGGCTGTAGTAAACGAACATGTTGCCGCCCACAAAGGTATCGGGGCGGGGTAAAAGCCACTGCTGAGCCGAGTGAATCAGCACATTCATCGCAATGCGATGACGATTGCTTTCCAAGGGCTCTCCATCGTCAAAAATAAGGTTGTCAGGGGGGGATGGATTTTCCCAATCGAGGGGTGCGTCCGCCTGGGGATCGAGGGCAAGTTCTGGAGCCATGGATAAGCCTCTGGGGAGGATGATTTAATTATATCGAGGCCGGTGGAGGGATCGAGGAGACTTCAAGCCTTAAGATCCTGATCTCCCAGAGACTTGCGCTGAACTCAGTAAAGATACCCGCTTAAACAAGACTATCGCTATGGATTCCTGCTTGAGGCCGCTGGCCCCGCGCGGGAATGACGTTGGTACGGTGTTTTATGGCTGCCCCCTAAGACAGGCAAGGCAATGACATATCTGTCAAAGGAGCACACGGTTGTGCGCCCCCCGCACCGAGGTTCATTGAGTGTAGGACTCGATTGACTGGCGATCCCAGGCCAAAACGCATAGCTGGCCTGCCCTAAAGCTGGCGCTCGACCCGCACCATGCGGCGGTAGGCGAGCCCCCCTGCCACTACCATGATCACCGCAAACATAGCCAGAAACCTAACGTGTTCTCCCACCTCGGCCAGGGTGGCGCCCCCTACGGCCACCCCCGTCAGAGCCTCAATCATGTGATAGATCGGGTTGAACTGGGTCAGGGTTAGCAACGAGTCGGGGAAAAAGGTAGCGGGCAAAAAAGCCCCGCCCAAAATCATCAGCGGTACCCCAAAGGCGGCCACCAGGGAGTTAACATCCTCCGTGCGGCGGGCGAACTGGGTGCCCAGCACAAACCCCACCCCCACGTAGGCGGCAATGCTAAGCAGCACAATTAGCAGACTGACCGCTAAGTTACCCTCAAGGGTCGCCCCCTGGGAGCGAGCGATGCCAAACACCAGCCCCGCCTGCCCCAGGCCAATCACCATATAGGCCAGACAAATGCCCAAAAAATACGACACTCCGCTCAGGGGCGATAGAAACAGCCGCTTTAGGGTCTGCTGCTCGCGCTCGGCTACCACGGTGGCGACGCTGCCCCCGAGGCCGCTAAAAAACAAGGCTGCTCCCACCAGGGTTGGGGGCGAGGCACTAGCATAGGCCAGGGCCAGGGAAACTTGGGTGCGCTCCTGTAAAATCAGACTGTTGAGAATCAAGAGCAGGGCCGGAAAGATGGCCCAAAAAATCAGGCTGCGTTTGCGGCACCAGAGTTCCACCAAAATGCGCTGGGCCACCGCAACGGTTTCGCGGACGTATTTCATCAAGGCAAGTAGACTGTAAAGGCAACTTAATACTACAGTCTAAAAGTCCGCAGGGTTCCAACTCCTCTGGCCGGGAGCCTACGGTACCTGATTTCAACGTCGCTCCCAACCTCGCGGGGGAATTTTCCGCTGCGGGTCAAATCTACCTGAGCAAAGACTACAGTTTCTGATGAGTGAATCCCTAGAAGGGCTACTGGCCCAGACCCTGGCCCGTCGCAACGTTCTCAAGCTTTTTGGTGTAGGTAGCATTGCCGCTCTGCTGGGATATTCCCGGTTGAGTAAGCCCCAGCCCACGGTGGTGCAGCAAGACCGGCTAGACCTGCCGACCCGACTTTCTAACCCGGCTACCGCGATTGTGATTGGGGCCGGCCTGGCCGGGCTAGCCGCCGCCTACGAACTCAGTCAGCGGGGCGTGGCCGTTACCCTGCTGGAGCGCTCTCCCCAACTGGGGGGCAAAATCGCCAGCTGGCCGATCCAGGTGGGAGAAGACCAGTTCATGATGGAGCACAGCTTCCATGGCTTCTTTCCACAGTATTACAACCTGTTTAGCCTGGTGGATGAGCTCAGCATTCAGCAAAATTTTAGGTCGCTTGATTTTTACTCTTTGGTCTATAAAGACCATTACGACCCCGAAGTCTTTCGCCCCAGCCGCGCGGCCTTTCCCTGGAACATTGTGGATCTGGCGATCGCATCCCCCAACCGACTGGAGTGGGGCATTAACCTCACCCACCTGAAGCACCTGCAGGTGTTTCGGGAAATTACCGGCTTTCGCAACCCTCAGAGCTACCAGCGGTTAGACCATCTATCCGTAGCCGAGTGGGTGGGCAATGATTTCCCCCGTGGGCTATACGATCTGTATTTCTTGCCCTTCGCCAAATCCAGCCTGAATGCCCCCGACCAGCTCAGCGCCGGGGAGCTGATGCAGTTTTTCCACTTTTACTTCTTTGGTAATCCGGAAGGATTAGCCTTCAACGGCACCTGCCAGGATATGGGTCGCTGCCTGGTGGATCCGATGGTGGCGGCCATTCAGGCCAACGGCGGCCGGGTGCTAACCGGGGTGAGCGTCAGCCAGGTGGATTGGGAAGACGGCCAAATTGCCGGCATCATCTACCAAAACGGCAGTGTCGCCACCAGCGCGGTGCCCTTTTGGGTCGATCGCAACCCCCTGCTCAGCTCCGACCAAATGGAGTATTTTGGGGCCGGAGATCAGGTCTTTTCCCTCAGGCCGGGTGACGATACGGCCCTGTCGCTGACCTGCACCCACCAGGGCTGTAGCGTCCAGCGCCAGGTGTCTACCACCGCAGCGGGCTACCTGTGCCCCTGCCACGGCGCGGCCTATGCCAGCGACGGCGCGGTACTGGCTGGCCCAGCCAGGGAAAACCTGGCTCAATACAAGGTGATGGAGCGCCAGGGTGACCGGGTGCGTTTACAATCCGCCCAGGCGAGGACAACGGCCAGCCCCGCCCAACCCCTCACCGCCGACTACTACGTGATGGCGGCGGATGTCCCCGGGATTAAGGCGCTGTTCTCCCTATCGACGGGGGCGGTGGAGCCCACGGTAGCGGCTCAGGTGGAGCAGCTTCAGGTGGCCGATCCCTTCGCGGTGGGGCGCTTCTGGCTAGACCGCGACTTCGACTGGGAGCACAGCTGGTTTACCTCCCTGTCGGGCTATCGGCTCACCGACAGCATTACCCTCTACCACCGCATCCAGGACGACTACATCGCCTGGGCTGAGCGCACCGGGGGCAGCGTGGTAGAGCTGCACGCCTACTGCTATAAAGAGAAAGACTTTCCCACCCAGGCGGATTTGCTCGACACCTTTGAGGCCGAGCTGTACGCCGTCGTGCCGGCCCTCCAGGGAGCTACGGTGCTGCATCGGCAGCTTGTGAACCAGAAAAACTTTGCGGGCTTTCCCCCCGGCAGCTTTGCCAACCGGCCTGAAACCAGCACGGTTGTGGATAACCTGATGTTCGCCGGAGACTGGGTACGCATGCCCTTTCCCTGCGGGCTCATGGAGCGGGCGGTGAGCAGCGGGCTGTTGGCGGCTAACGCTATTCTCCAGCGGCAGGGGGTGAAGCGTCGCCCCATCCTCTCGGTCAACCCCGAGGGGGTGTTCAAGATCTAATGTCCACGGATGCTCAAGATTCCCCTGCACCGTCGCTGGGGTCGTCGAGCAATTAACCCGTAGCTATCGGGTTTCAATCTCAACTTCAGAGTCAGAACAGGTCTATCAATGGATCGTCTTAATTCCAACTCCGCCAGCTCAGTTAACGGTCATGGCCCCACCCAAGCGTTTGTTCCAGGTCAGGGGAGTTTTCTGCGCCAGTCAGGCCTCAACCTCAACCACTGGTATGTGGTAGCCCAAAGCCAGGAGTTAGGATCAGCTCCCCTAGCCGTCACCCTCTGGCACCAGCCGATTGTGCTGTACCGCGATCGACAGGGTCAGGTTAGCGCGATGGCCGACCGCTGCCCCCATCGCCAGGTTAAGCTCAGCGCAGGCCAGGTGGAGGAGGATCATCTAGTCTGCGCTTACCACGGCTGGCACTTTGCCCCCGACGGCACCTGCGCCCAGGTGCCCTACCTGGAGCCCCAGCAAAAACTTCCCCCCTGCACCATCCGAACCTATCCGGTAAAAGAGCAGGACGGTTTCATCTGGCTGTTTCCAGGAGAAGCGGCCCAGGCTGACCAGCACTCGCCCCTGGGGGTGCCCGAGTGGGAGCACCTGAACTACATCGGCTCGGCGGCGGTAATTGATGTGCAGGCCCATTACTCGTTTTTAATCGAGAACCTGATGGACATGTACCATGGCCATCTCCACGGTGCGGCCCAGGTGTGGGCTAATCCGGTGCTGGCCGATTTGAAGATCACCCCAAATCAGGTACATGCCCGCTACGATGCCGAGAGCTACTATCGGGTGGATAAAATTTGGTCGGTGCTGCAACTCGTAGTGCCCGCCCTGCGTCGGCTGCACCCCGAGCCTCTGGATGTGTACTACGAATATCCCCACTGGTGGGCCACCCTGGGGGATGACTTTAAACTCTACGGCCTGTTTTGCCCCGTCGATGTGACCCGCACCCGCGCCTACCTGTTGCACTTTACCTGCCTGAATCGGTTTCAGAACCTGCATCGGTCGCCCCTGGCAGTGCGGCAGTTTTTCAAAACCCGATTTACCAACTCCGCTAGCTTTCTGCTACGGCGGGTAATTCGCGAAGACGTGGTCATGCTGGAGCAGGAGCAGCGGGCTTTTCAGCGGTATCCTGACTACAAGGGGCCGGAGCTAAACCGATCGCTAGTAGCCGTGCAGCAGCTGATTCGCCAGCAGGCAACGATTGCCCCAGAGACCGTTCCCTAGAGATAAATTCCGCAGACCAATTCCAGAGATCACCCCAGAGATAATCCTAGAGACTAACCGCGATGAATGCCCCAGCGATTCTGGCCCTAGATTTTGACGGCGTGGTCTGCGACGGGCTGCGGGAGTATTTTCAGGCCGCCTGGCGGGCTTACTGTGAGCTATTTCAGCCCGCCTCGACCACGCCCCCGGCGGGGCTGGCAGAACGGTTTTACCCCCTGCGCCCGGTGATCGAAACCGGCTGGGAAATGCCCCTGGTGCTCCATGGGCTGCTGACCGGACTGCCCGATGGCGACATTCTTGAGCAGTGGCCCACCCTGGTGCCGCAGTTGCTAGACGCTACAGGGCTAGACTCGGCCACCATCGCCCAGGCGGTAGATGGGGTGCGCGATCGCTGGATTCGCCAAGACCTCGACGGCTGGCTGGGCCAGCATCGGTTTTACCCCGGCGTGCTGCCCCGCATTCAGTCGGCCAGCGATGACGGCGTTACCCCAATTATTATTTCCACTAAAGAAGGTCGATTTATTCAGCAGCTGTTGTTGCAGCAGGGGCTATCGTTACCCGCCGATCATATTCTGGGTAAAGAAATCAAGCAGCCTAAGTACGAAACCCTGCGCCAGCTGCGGAGTAGCTTTGGCACGCCAGCGATCTGGTTTGTGGAAGACCGGATTAAAGCCCTCCAGGCGGTGCAGGAGCAGTCTGATTTGGATGAAATCCATCTCTTTTTGGCCGACTGGGGCTACAACACGACCACCGATCGAGACACTGCCGCCCAAGATAGTCGCATTCATTGTCTGGGGTTAGACCAGTTTGCCAGCCCCTTTGAGCGGTGGATCAGGTCCTAGAACGCTGAACCCAGATCCCAGCGCTGGACGAACCGTGTTGCGGTTGTGAGTAGGGGGGTGGCATCAAATGTAGGATGGGTTAGCGCAGCATAACCCATGCCGACAAAGGATTTGAAGCTTTGTGAAGAGCGCTCCTCTGGAACCGGGCACCGCCACAAAACTTTAAGCGCGGTTCACACTGATGAACCTTTTGCGCTCCTTCCGGATCGGCATCTTTCCCCAACGAAAAGGGAAAATATAGCTATACGTCAGGATGTCATGAAGTCACCCCAGTTTTCGGTTTCTAAATTGCCCTCTGCTTCAGAATACGCACTGATTGTGGGGGCCGGAGCGGGAGCCGCGATGTCGATTGCCGCCCAGCAGGTGGCGGTGGCCTCTTTACCGATTACAACCCTAGTCGCCCTGGGGCTGCTTAACCGCTACCGACTCGATCAACGCCTCAGCAATAGTGAGCTCGAAGGCCAATCGATTCAGGCCATCTCCTCACGCACCGCAACCTCGCACCAGGTGACAACACAGCCCCAGCCCGAAGCCAGCACCCCCCAGCTGCGCCCGGTTAGTGCCGCCCAAAGGTCAGCCAAAACCACCCCCCCAACTCGGAGTTTGGGCCACCCTGGCTATAGCCCCGACTATCTTCGGGCCGCCCGTGATGAACAAGCCTTTGTGGCGTTACAAAAGGCTAGTCTGCAAAAAATTGGGGCCTATCTGCAACAGGTTCGTCAGGAAAAGGCCCTGTCTCTACAGGATGTTTACGACCAAACCTTTTTGCAGCCATACACTATCAAAGCGATTGAGGTAGGAGAACTGCGGAGTCTGCCAGAACCGTTCTATATTCGAGCGTTTATTCAAAAATACGCTTCGATTCTGGGACTCAAGGGCTCAGAATTAGCGGCTGAGTTTCCGGTTGGGCAGAGTCGCTAACGGTCATGGCTTCCTATTGGCGGGGCTAGGGCTGGCCCAGCAAAGATCGCTTGGTTGCCAACTCCCCTGGCGCTGTAATCTGGTTTAAACCGATCCCAATGACTCCCTAGACCCATGGCTACCATCAACGACAACTACCTCAAGCTCAAAGCCGGGTACCTGTTCCCCGAAATTGCCCGCCGGGTCAGCGCCTTTGCCGAGGCCCATCCCGACGCGCCGATCATCAAGCTAGGCATTGGGGATGTTACCGAGCCCCTGCCCGCCGCCTGCCGCACCGCCATGATTGAGGCCATAGAAGACATGGGCGATCGCGCCACCTTCCACGGCTACGGCCCTGAGCAAGGCTACCCCTGGCTGCGCGAAAAGATTGCCCAGCATGACTTCCAGTCGCGGGGCTGCGACATCGATGCCAGCGAGGTTTTTGTCTCCGACGGCTCAAAGTGCGACTGCGGCAACATTCTGGATATTCTGGGTAACGACAACTCGATCGCCGTTACAGATCCGGTCTATCCGGTGTATGTCGATACCAACGTTATGGCCGGGCACACCGGCCCCGCCAAGGAAAACGGCGAGTATGGGGGCCTAATCTACCTGCCCATTCGGGCCGAAAACAGCTTCACTGCCCGCATCCCCCAAGACAAGGTAGACCTGATTTATCTCTGTTTCCCTAACAACCCCACCGGGGCGGTGGCCAGTCGCGAACATCTCCAGGCCTGGGTTAACTACGCCCGCGCCCACGGCTCGATTATTTTATTTGACGCGGCCTACGAGGCGTTTATCACCGACCCCGATATTCCCCACTCCATCTACGAAATCGAGGGAGCGCGCGACTGCGCCATTGAGTTTCGCTCGTTTTCTAAGAATGCGGGCTTTACCGGCACCCGCTGCGCTCTGACGGTGGTACCCAAGTCCCTCCAGGGGCAGGCCGCCGACGGTTCGGCGGTGGCACTCCATGGTCTGTGGAACCGTCGTCAGTCCACCAAGTTCAACGGGGTTTCCTACATTGTGCAGCGGGGGGCCGAGGCGGTGTACTCCGAGGCCGGGCAGGCCCAAACTAGGGCTCTCATCGAGTTTTATATGGAAAACGCCCGCATCATTCGCGAGCAGCTCACCGCCGCTGGCATCGCCGTCTATGGCGGGGTCAATGCCCCCTACGTGTGGGTCAAAACTCCCAACGACCTCTCCAGCTGGGACTTTTTTGATAAGCTGCTGCACACCTGCCACGTGGTCGGCACCCCCGGCTCAGGCTTCGGAGCCGCCGGGGAAGGCTATTTTCGGATCTCGGCCTTTAACAGCCGCGACAACGTAGTCGAAGCCATGCGACGGGTGACGGAAAAATTTAGGGGGCAGGGCTAGGGATTTGTCAGTAAGTTCTGGTAGGCTGCCAGGGTTTGCTGGGCAATCACATCCCACCTATAGTGCTCTAGGGCATAGGCCTGCCCCCGCTGGCCCCGCGCTTGCCGGCGCTGGGGCTCCTGTAGCGCCTGCCCCAGCACATCAGCCAGGCTCTCAACGGTGAGCTCGCAGACCCAGCCCGCGTCGCCTGCGACAATATCCGGCCAGATATACACCCCCTTAGACACCACCACCGGCACCGCCGCCGCCATGGCCTCGGCCACGGCAATGCCGAAGTTTTCGTAGTACGAGGGCAATACGAATAGGTCGGCGGCCTGCAGCAGGGCCGTTTTGGTGAGGCCGGTAACAAAGCCGGTGCAGGTGGTGCGATCGCCCAAAGCCTTCCCCGCCAGACGATTAGCTATGCCCCACTCAGAGGCCGGGTCTTGAGGATTGCCCCCCGCCAGCACCAGGTGAAAGGGCACCCCCGCCGTCTGCAGCTGGGCCAGGGCAGGTAGCAGCAAGTCAAGTCCCTTTTTAGGATCAAGGCGGGAGAGAAACAGTACCAGCGGCTGATCCGTAGGCAGGCCGAGGGTCTGGATAATTTGCCGCTGCTGATCTACCGGTAGGGACGGGGGTGACTGCACCCCCAGGGGAATGATCAAATCTTGAGTAACGGCCCCAAATCGATGGGACAGCTTTGCCTCAATGGGACTGGTAAAGTGGAGAGCCACCGCCCCGGCAAGGTTGGGTTTTTCTAGCAGGTTGCCATACAGCCGCTTAACCCACTTCTTTTTTTTCAAATCCGCCGGATCCAGGGTGCCCAGGGGCCGCAGAACGTAGGGTAACCGCCGGTGCCGGGCCACCGTGGCGGCGGCGGTGCTGAGGGGCGAAAACAGAGCGTGGATATGGGCGATGTCGTACTCCCCTGTGTGGGCCTGGAGCCACCCCAGTAGCTCCAGGGAAAACTTGTAGCGCCGCCAGGGCGAACACCGAAAGTAGCGCACCGTGTAGTTGTCTTCGAGGATGGCCTGGTTTAGGGGCACCGCCAGGGGGGGCTGGCCCAAGTCGCCGTTAGCGTCGGTGGTCAGAATAGTAACCTCGGCCCCCGCCTCGGCCAAAGCCTTGGCAAACCCCCGTATCATTTGACTGGGGCCACCGTAGACCAGGGAGATAGAGGGGATGATTTGGAGAACGCGGAGGGAGCGCATGGGGAGAGGTTTTGGCTTTTGGTGGATAGGTGCCAGGTGACGGGTATCAGCTATGGGGTGGCAGTTTTGGAGATTGTGTTTTTCCTGCCTTTTGCCTTCTAGCTTTTGTCTGCTCCTAGCTCTTCGTAGAACTCTAAAAGCTGCTTCGCCAGCGCCCGGTTGGTGTACTTTGCCATGACCCGGTGGTAGCCTTTTTCCCCTAGGGTCTGGCGCTGGTCGGGCTGTTCCATGAGCTGACGCAGGCGGTTGGCCAGGGTGCTAGGGTTGCCTTCGGGAAATATCAATCCAGCATCCTGAATCACATGGGGAATTTCCCCCGAATCCGAACCAATCACCGGAATGCCGCAGGCCATAGCCTCGATCAGCACGTGGCCGAACTGCTCTTTCCAGCCAGCGGTGGTGAGGGTTTTAAAGCGGTGGGTAGTTTCAGAGGGTAGCACCAGGGTGTGCATGAGATTAAGGTAGCGGGGCACGTCGGCGTGGGGCACGCTTTCTACCCAGCGAATGCGGTCGGCGATGCCGGTGGCCTCGGCCCTGGCTTGCAGGGTAGCCGCCAGTTCCCCCCGACCGACCAGCAGCCAAACCCAGGGTTGGGGGTGGTGCCGTAGGGAAGCCAGGGCTTCGCAAAGGGTCAGCAGCCCTTTTTCTGCCACAAAGCGACCCACAAAGCCCACCACAAAAGCCTCTGTGGGAATGCCTAGCTGCTGGGCCAGAGCGGGCTGGGGCTGGGGTTGAAAGCGGGTTTCATCGACGCCGAGCTGGGGCATCACCCGGTAGGGGCCGGCGTAGCCCCGCTGCCGTAGAATGTCGGCCCCATCCTGGTTGCCGGTGATTAGGCCGTGGGTGTTGTTAAGGGCATAAGCTTCCAGCCGGGCAGCGGGGAAGGTCAGGGTGTAGGGGAGATTCCACCAGGTGAAGAAGAGGTTTTTAGCCCCCAGCCCCAGCAGCCGGTTGAGGGTAATAGTTTGGGCATAGGCTAGAGACTTGGCCCCCTGCTCGACCTGAATAATGTGGGGACGAAACCGGCGCAGCAGTTTTACCAGGTCGGGGCCGAAGCAGAGCAGACCCTGATTATTCTGGCTCAGGTTACCCAGAGGAACGACGCGAAAGTTGCCCTCGTTCCTGGCTTCGGGCTCAACCAGACGGTTCTGCACGCCGCCGGGTCGCCAGCGGCGGGGTACGCCTACGGTAACCTCTAGGTCTGGGGTGAGCTGGGCCAGCAATCGCAGCTTTTCGCAGTTGAGGTCAACGATATAGGTGTGGCTGAGAATGAGCACTCGCATGGCGGGGCCGGGGTAGGTCGGGGCAATGGTCAAGCCTAGTCTGCCCAGGGGCGGTGGGATTCTGAAGCCAGCTGGAGTCTTTCCACCGGATCTTAATCCCTCGGCCTCAGTCCTGTAGTCTGGGCAAGGCTCCAGACGGCAGTCCAACCTAGAGCTACTGCTCTCGGGTGGATTGCCGGGCTAGAAGCTGCTGGCGTAGGTGGTGGGAGCGTTTGCGATCGCACCTCACCTCCAGTAGCCGCACTCCCTTCTTCGGCAAAAAACTGAGACAGCTCTTTAGCTGCGCCCAGGTTTCAACCCGCTCGTACCCGACTCCGTAGGCCGCGCACAGGTGGTTCAGATGCACCGCTTGGGGGGTAGCAAAAAAATCTTCAAAGGGTGGGTCAAAACTAGCGATGGGCAGGGTTTCAAAAATGCCGCCCCCCCGGTTGTTGATTACCACCACGGTCAGGTGACCCTTTAGTCTAGGGACACTGAGCCAGCCGTTGGTATCGTGCAGCAGCGCCAGATCCCCGGTCAGCAGCACCGTAGGCTGGCCCTGGTGGGCAATGCCCAAGGCGGTGGAGAGGGTACCGTCGATGCCGTTAGCCCCCCGATTGCAAAACGGGCGAATACCCCGCTGGCCAGGTGGCCAGAACCACTCTACGTCGCGGATGGGCATGCTGTTGGCTACCACTAAAGGAGTGCCCTGGGGCAGGCATTGGGCCATCACCCAGGGCACCTTGCCCTCAAACAGCTCATCCATAGTTTCGAGGGATTGATCCAGGGTTGCCCTGACCCGTTGTTCTAAGGCCAGCCAGGCGGACAGGTAGGGCGAGGGGGCATTGGCGGCCTCCCCCAGGGGCTGGACGAGTTGATCTAGGGACACCGGGATCAGCGTGGTCTGGCCGTGTAAGGGGTCAAGATTAGCGCTCCCCAGCACCCAACGGCGGGGGCTGGTCTGGTCTAGCCACTGGCGCAGCACCTTGCTCGTGGGCAGGGGGCCAAGCTGAACCACCTGCTGAGCCGCCAGCTTTTGGGGCCAGTCGGGCTGGCGCAAAATAGCGTCATAGGTTGTAACTAAATGGGGATTTAGCCCCGCCCTATTACGCAGGGGCGACAGCCCTTCCGCCAGTATTGGCCAGTTCAGATCGCGAGCCAGGGTAGCCACGGCCTGGGCATAGGTCTGAGGGTCGGTGGGCTGGGCCGCCCCGGCAATGATTAAACCTTCGTGGCACGCCTTCCAGGTGGTTAAAAGGTGGGTCGGCACGGTTCCACTGGGTTGGTTCGCCGAGAACGCTGTCGGCGTAACCCCGGCGAAAAAATCCTCATTCAGCCCATCCCTCAGCCCATTCACTGAGCCATCGGCCACCGGAGCCAGGGGGTCGCGCCAGGGGCAGTTAAGGTGCACCGGCCCGGCGGTTGGGTACAAACTCCGCTGCCAGGCCTGCACCAGGGTTTGTCGCAGGTACCGCAGCAGGGCCAGATCCGCCATCGGCACAGCTAGTTCGGCATACCAGTTGGGGAAATTCCCAAACAGCTTTTGCTGGTCAATGGTCTGGCCCGAGGCGCAGTCCCGCAGTTCAGGGGGGCGGTCGGCAGTCAGCACCAGCAGCGGCATCTGGCTTTCTTTGGCTTCAATAATGGCGGGGTAGTAGTTGGCCCCGGCAGTACCCGACGTACACACCAGCACCACCGGCAGGCCCGTGCGTTTGGCCACCCCCAGACCAAAAAACGCCGCCGACCGCTCGTCTAAAATTGGCACCGCTGTAATCTGGGGATGGCGGGCCAGGGCCACCGTCAGCGGCGTAGACCGCGACCCTGGAGAAATTACCGCCGTGGTCAGCCCTAGCCGTACCAGAGTCTCGGCCAGCACCGAGGCCCAGAGGGTGTTGGTATTGCGAAAATCATAGATAGCATCCGCCATGGCTAGACCAGCGACTCGCTCAGGGCGCGAAACTTGAGGTTAATTTCGGCCCATTCGCGCTCTGGGTCAGACCCGGCGACAATGCCGGCCCCGGCATAGAGCCTGGCCCAGTTATCGGCAATCAGGGCTGAGCGAATGCCGACAATAAACTCGCTGTCGCCATTGGCCCCCACCCAGCCCAGGGGGGCCGCATAAAGCCCCCGGTCAAACTGCTCGAAGGCATGGATTTGTTCGCAGGCGGCTGACGTTGGCACCCCAGCTACCGCCGGGGTTGGGTGTAGGGCTTCCACCACCTGAAGCGGCTCGCTACAGCCCTGCACCAACGCCTGAATTGGGGTGTGCAAATGCTGAATGTTCGATAGCCGAAACAACGCCGGCGTGGGGGGATAGTGGGGACGAAGCCCCAGCCCAGCTAGCTGATGGGTTAAAAAATCGACTACCAGCTGATGCTCTGCCCGCTCTTTGCGGCTGTGTAAAAGCCGCCGAGCAATTCGCTGATCTTGCTGGGTCGTCGCGCCACGGGGGGCAGACCCAGCTAGGGCATCGGTCATTAACCGGCCCTGGCAGAGACTGAGCAGCCGCTCCGGGCTAGCTCCTAAAAAGGTTTTGCCCTGGCCATTGTGGAGGGCAAATACGTAGCAGTCAGGGTGGCGCTGGCGCAGCTGCATAAGTGCCGGAAAGGTTTGAAACGGCGTTTCTCTGACTAGGTCAAAAACATGGGCCAGCACGATCTTTTGCGTAGGGTGGCAGGCCATGTGCCGCAGGGCTGTCGCCACCGAGGCTTTGAACTGCTCGCCAGCAAGGGAAGCGGGCGGCAGGGGGTCAAGCTCGGGCCGTGGCCGCGGTACACACAGGCGAGTCTGGCTCAGGTGTTCAAGGGCGCTCAGGCGGGCTTCTAGTTCCTCTAACAGGGGCGGTAGAACAGTGTTGGGGGTCAGCAGTAGGTTGGTGGTCAATACGCAATCCCCCCTCTGGCGGAGCACTTGCCACCGGGGCAGCACCACGCTCGCCCCCGGAAAATCGAGCCCGATCCCAGAATTAGGCGAAAAAAAGGTAAAGCTACAGTAAAACCTCAGCCAGGGATTAGGCCCCAGCGGGGGAATTCTAGGGACGCGATCGGCGTAGGAGCAGGTCTGGCTCCGCCACTGGTGGATAAACCGCTGAGCGTCCCTAAAGCGTTCGGTTCCCGCCGACTGATACGACAGCGCCGACCCCACGGCGGCCACGGCCGTGGCCGCCGTGACATTTTCTAAATAAAGATGATGCTCATGACGATGGGTTAAATGGGCCAGCACCAGCAGCGGGTCAACATCGGCAATACCGAGACTAATACTGGCCACCTGGGGCTGGTGCTGACGCTTAACCTGGTCTAAACCATTGGCAATAAAGTGATAAACGGCCTGAAGATCCTGGCAGCGGAATGGGCAGTAGGGAACAACTGGCATGAACTCAGAAATTTAAAGCAGCTTAAATTCACGGTTTAACCCTGGGCTGAAAAGTGCTCTAGTCAAGCAGCACAGGCATTCAGACGGTATTCCTACTGGTAGCACATTCAGCTGTAGCCTAGTCATTTCAGCGTCGGTAGTTCACGCAGCTTAATAGTGGGTGCCCGTGCGCCGCTGGTGAACCGCCGTTTTGGCTTCGTTATTGAGTACCCGGCCTGCCTCAACGGTGGCGTACACGAGCCAGTGATCGCCGCACTCCATGCGTTCTGCTACGGTGCATTCCAGGTAGGCAATCCCCTCCTGGAGGATGGGTGCGCCGTTGGTAGCAGTTTCAGTTTCTACCCCGGCAAAGCGGTCTTCCCCCGGCCCAAAGGGCTTGAGAAAATGCTTCATGGGCCCCACCTGCTGGCCTTCAGCCAAAATGTTCATCACGAAGGAATGACCGGGGTACATGAGCGACTCAATCGCCCGATCCTTCGCCACCGCCACCGTAAACCCTGGCGGCGTAAATGAGGCCTGGGAGACCCACGAGGCCAGCATAGCGCTGGATAGCTCCCCCTGTTTGGCGGTCACAATGCAGAGGGAGCCGACAATCCGTCCCACTGCCTGCTCTACCGCCGAGGCCGGGGTGCGGGGCTGCTTGGCTCGTTTCGCCTTCTTGAGCGCCTGGGCAAAGTCGGTACCGAGCTCTTCGCAATATTTGAGGGTGACATCGGTGGGCTTAAACTTCACCCGAATGGGCTCAAAGGCCAGGGAATAGCCGCCATCCTTGAGCTTGCTTTCCAGCAGGTCAATGGCTTCGCCGCTCCAGCCAAAGGAGCCAAACACCCCCGCCAGCTGTGCCTTAGAGGCGGTAGAAAGCACGATGCCCAGGGCGGTCTGCATCTGGGTGGGGGCATGGCCACCCAGGGTGGGGGAGCCCATTAAAAACCCGGCAGACTTTTCCACGGCGGCTTTAATTTCTTCAGGGTCGGCGTGCTCAGCGTTAATCGCCTCCACCGCTACTCCAGATTTCGTCACGCCTCGGGCCAGGGCCTGGGCGATGGTGGCCGTATTGCCATAGGCCGAGGCATAAATTAGCGCCACAGACAGCTCCTGGGCGGTTTGGGCCTGACCCCACTGGCGGTAGCTGTGGAACAGCTCCCTAGCGCTGTACTGCACTACCGGCCCGTGGCCAGGGGCCAGCACTCGAAACGGAAAGGTTGCCATGCGGTCGAGGGCCGCCGCGACCTGGCGAGTGCTGGCGGCAAACAGGCAGTCAAAATAGTAGCGGCGATCTTCGATCAGCTCGTCCCAGCCCAAGTCAAACACCGCTTCGCCGCAGCGGTGCGCGCCAAAAAACTTATCGGTATAGAGCACCTGAGAGTAGGGGTCAAAGGTGGCCAGCCCGCCAGGATAGCGCGGTGTAGGGATAGGGCTAAACTGGAGTTCGTGGCCCTTACCTAGATCCAGGCGATCCTCCCCACTGCGGATGATGCGCACCCGTGGGGAAGCATCGGGTAACAAATCCCTCAGCGCCAGGGCAGCGGGGTTAGAGCATACCACCGTCAACTCGGGCAACTGCTTCAGCAGAATCTTTAAGGTCTCTACCCGGTTGGGGTTAATATGCCCCAAGATCACATAATTTAAGGCGTATAAGTCAATGTGCCGACCCAGGGCGGTCAGAAACATTTCGTTGAACGATTCCCCCGGCGGGTCGATGAGCGCAGTGCGGTCGGCCTGAATTAGGTAGCTATTGGCAGTGGTGCCTCGTTCTAGGCCGTACTCGATTTCAAACCGCAGCCGCTCCCAGCTGCGACAGCGCAGTACCTTAGTACCGGCTGCCATGGCGTAAAGCTGAATGTCACGGGGGGGGGAAACCATAAAAACAAGACCCAAAAGGGATGTTAGGACTTTGTTAGGACTTTAGCCGCAAGAGGAATTGAGGGCTACCTAGCCCCCAGTTCCGGCGTCAGTAACCTCGGCTCCAATCCCTCACCCTACCAAGGTCAAGGTCAGGGGATAGCCTATCCGGTTAACCTCTGATAAGATTCTAGGGGATTCAGGGTGAACGACGATACGCAATCTACCCATTAGGATATCTTAGGTATATTCCACACCGACGAAAATCCAAGGATTGATGGGCCACTCAGGGTGATCAGCAGGGCCTTACAAAACAACGGTTTTCAAAACCTAACTTCAAAAAGTTAACAGAGCTATCAGGGCGATTCATCCTAGCTAGCTCCCTTAGTCTCGTAACAGCCGCATTCGTGATGGCCATTTTGGTAACGGCTGCGTAGTTCGGTGGTGGCCAACAGGTCTGACTTCACCCGAGCTTCATTCGTGATGGCCACATTTGTCATGGCTGCGTCGCTTTTAGGTCGGCCGCAGTCAAATGTAGTTAAATGTCAGTACTTCGGTGATTTCCGAGCCGATCGGTTGGGCATAATAGCTATGCCTTAAAAGGTGCAGCACCAAAGTAATGCCGATAGTCCAGCAATCTGTTTAGGTTGTTGGTTGCTGTTTATGGCTAATTTTGCTGCGCCGTTCTGGAGTAGCTACATAAATCCTTTACGAATGTGTTGATAGCCCTTGGGCCAGTTCAGCCCTACGTCCCTCAAGCCTCTATATTTTTCCTTCTCCAAACATAATTCCTCTGTCAACTCAACTTCATACTGCTATTCAGCTTTTGTAAACCCACCCTGGTTTCAGAACAAAGGTCCTTGCTCCAGCCTAGGATATGTAGATGAAATTGCTGGTATTTAAGGTGCCTAGTATAAAGTCTCGACAAAATAATGTTGATTAGCTGAGTCCAAGGGCGTTGACTTGTTCTGATCACTGCCTGGGTCTGACCTCAATTCAAAGGTAAGTAGCCGCTAACATTTAATGTGATGGAAATCATATCCCTACCCAATAAAGCATGTAATCTTATACAAAACGGTAGTTTTTACCCCCAAGCTCAGCCTGGAGGATTTATGAAGTTAACTGTAGAAACAGGAGATGGTAGACAACCTGATTTGACCTGATTGAACCTGGTCAATCCCTAGGTTTCCAAAACTTACCTGCTTTATTGTCTACCCGTTCTTGAAATTGAGTAATCCCATGGAGTCACAGTCCACCCAGCCCGTTTCCGCTGTAGACGTTGAGTCACCGGTTATTTCAGAGGTGTTAGCAACGAGCGTTGACCATGTCTCCCCTCAGCAGGTTTCCTCCCAGGAGGTTAAGCAGCTTTACCGGCAGTTCCGCAAAGCTGCCCTAGAGTCTACCGCTCGCGAACTGCAAAAGCAGCAGTACGAGCGCATCCAAAATCAGGTGGAGATTCTTAACATCCCCATCGACAATATTTCGGTGCATGACTTTTTGGGGCAGCTCAAGCGGGGCGTGGTGTTTACCCCCAATGTTGACCACCTGATGAAGCTGCAAAAAGATGTTGACTTTGTCAAAGCCTACAGCAAGGCTGATTTTCGCGTCTGCGATAGCCAGGTTTTGCTCTATGCCTCAAAGTTCCTAGGTACTCCCATCAAGGCTAAGATTTCCGGCTCTGACCTGTTCCCGATGTTTTGCGAACACCACCGCCAAAATGAGCACATCTCTATCTTTTTGCTGGGTGGGGCCGATGGGGTAGCCGCCCGCGCCCAGGAGCGCATTAACGCCCGTATTGGCCGTGCAATCATTGTTCAATCCCACTCGCCGTCCTTTGGGTTTGAGAAAAATGAGGATGAGTGTCAGCGCATTATCGATATGATTAGCCAGTCTACGGCGAACGTGCTGGTGGTCGGGGTGGGAGCCCCGAAGCAGGAGAAATGGATCGCCAAATATAAAGATCAGCTTCCCTCCATCGATATTTTTATGGCCGTTGGGGCTGCCATTGACTTTGAGGCCGGTAACAAACCCAGGGCTCCCCAGTTGATTAGCAAGCTGGGGCTAGAGTGGCTCTATCGCCTAGCCTCAGAGCCTAACCGCCTGTGGAAGCGCTATCTGCTCGATGATTTTCCCTTTCTGTGGCTGATTGTCAAAGAGCGGTTTGCCCGTTTACGTCGTCCCCCAACCACGGCTGATGCCGCCCAGCGGGAACATCCTGAGGCTAAGGATGACGCTACCGTCAGAACCAACCCCATTTTTGACCCTAAGCCTTAGCTTAGCCGTCAGTCCGCTTCGGCGCAGGTCTATCTACCCTGCCCACCCTCAGGGTATCCAGTATCAGATAACCCCCAGAACCGGATACCTGGCACCTAAAACCTCCTCCCCGACGCCGAGCCCCCAGAAATTGACATTTTGTGGCACCTTAGAGGGGCTCTTTGGTGGTGTTTGCTATGGTTCCTGTCTCAGTTGGTGGACTTGCCCAGTCTGCGCTGCTGTCAGATCACTTGCTGGCCTACTATCGGCAGTTGCCTAACGCCCAGCTCACCGTAGTGGATGTGGAAACTACCGGCTCTCGTGCCCAGGGTGCCAGAGTAGTTGAAATTGCTTTAGTGCAAGGCACTGTACAGGAGGGCATAACCTACGAAACTAGCTTTTTAGTGAATGCCAACGTGCAGGTACCTTACAACATTACTCGCCTAACGGGCATAACTACGGCGATGGTGAGCCAGGGGGTAGCGGCTGAAACCGTGTGGCCAATCCTACAGCCTCAGCTCGGCCAGGGTGTGCTCACGGGTCACAACCTGGCCTTTGACTACGGGTTTATTCAAGCCGAGTATAGCCGGTTAGGAATTGAGTTTCAGCGTCCTGAACCGCAGCAGTTTTGCACCGTAATTTTATCGCGGCTGCTGCTGGCAGATTTGCCCTCCCGCAGCTTGCCGCAGCTGGTGGCCCATTTCGGCTTTGATGTAGGGCGCTCTCACCGGGCGTTGGCCGACACTAAGGCCTGCTGGCTGCTGGCCAACCTGTTGCTAAAAACCCTGGATGACACCCCCGATGACGTGTTGCGCCAGCAGTTTGCCCAGCAGTGGGTGCCCCTGCGGGAGGCGGCCAAGGCCTTTACCTGCACCAAGCATGAGCTTCAACAGCAGCTCGATGGGCGCGGCTGCGAGCAGCGAGCCTCGCGTCGCAGCAACCGCTATCTGTATCGCCGGGGGGATATTGAAGCGCTGTATAAGGAGCTGTACCCCGAGCAGCTGGCGCTGAACTTTTCGGGCTGAGTCCTTGGGTATAAATCTTCCTGTACTGGGCGAACAGGCGTTTACCACGACGAGAGGCTCACTCATGCGGATGGGATGATCTTTGATAAACATCACCTAAAACGTGATTGGCGCTGTACTCTACTCCGGCAGCTTATACTGGGCCACAATCCGCTTGGCAAACTCCGGTACGTGGGCCGCTAGCTTTTCGGGGTAGTGACGCTTGACGTACAGATAGTTACGGGTGAAGTGGGAGTCGATGGAAAAGCGAGCGTACTCTAGCCCCTTGGGGCCAATCCGCTCGATGAGTACCCCCATTAGCTTCGCCGCCCACATCGGCAGGGTCATCCCCTGGTCGTAGGCGGGAATGCTTTGCTGTACCGCCTGGTGGCGATCCCCCTGGGAGGTAACCGGCTGGGTGTCGAGCTGGTCTTTGACCAGATCCAGCATTTCCTGGCCGCGGGGGTTGCGCACCACAATCCACTGCCAGCCGAAGGGGGCACCCATGTAGCCCACTACGATGTCGGCTAACCCGTTAACGTAGTCAAAGCAGCTCATGCAGGAGGGGGCAAACACGTCCTTTAGCTGGTTGGTTTTGAGGCCAAAGAAGGGTACCGTTTCGGTAGAGCCATCCTCGTGCTTAAAGTGCACCCGAAAGTCTTGCATAAACTCGTAGTGCACCACCGTAGCGGGGGAGCGGCTGGTAGTGTCAAGAAATTTTTGCAGCCCGGCCCGGCTGACATTATCCACGCAGGGGGTGCCCAGCACGTAGAGCTGCTCTAGCCCCAGCTTTTGCTCCACCGCCCGCAGAGCCTGAATTTGACAACCAACCCCAATCACCAGCAGCCGCTTCATCCCCGACTGCTCCACCTGCTCAAGCACCGACAGGTTGGGAGACAGGGTCGGTTTGTTCACCCGTGCCGCCAGAATTTCCGCCGGGGTGGTGGCCAGAATGGGCCGGGGCTGAAACCGATCTGCCTCGGTGTTTTGCACACAGATTACCCCTTCAACCTTGCCCTGGGTCAGCATGGCGATGGCGATGGTGCTGACAATGCCCGTCCACTGCGCCCCCTCAATGGGCGACTGTTTACGAGCGGCCATCATGTCTTGATGAACGCCAAAGTACTGGTCGACCTCAGCCTCTAAATCGCGGCTGCGGCCGTGGGTTTGCTGCTCGAGCTGGGGGAACTGCTGGTTCAGAAAGGCGCAGGCCTCCTTCACGTAGTGAATATAGTAGGTATCACAAAACCCGCATTCGCTACAGAGCGCTTTGGCCGGACGGGTAGCCCCAGGGCGAAGGGCCTTTGCTTTGTGGTGGGGTAGCTGAGCCAGAGTCATGGTGAGAAAAATGCAATGGAATGACTGTCATTCACCATACCGCAAGGTTTTCTTCCCTACGGATCTACTCCTAAATTTGTTACGAAATGCTTCAACCAGCCCGTTCAGGCGGGGCAAACAACGGGCAGACCAGGGGCACTAGACAGTTACAGGGGCTGAATTGCATCCACAGCTGCATTGAGACCACCCCGGAGGGCGTCTCAGGGCGTTGCGAGGTAACAGACAGTGCTTGGACGACGACCGCCCTAACCCTTTCTAAATAGGCGGTTCAGCGTTTAAGGAGAGGTCTAGCCCAGAACTCACCTCGTCATTCCCGCGCAGGCGGGAATCCAGCCCGAGAGTCTGTTTATATTGGGTACTGGGTATCTTCTGTTCCGGAAATCGCCTTAATATCACCTTAATTCTGATCAGGGGTGTTGCCAACGTATGCTCCCTTTAGAAATCGGCCTCGATTCGAGGTGCGGGCCTGGGGTATTTTCGGCCAATCGCAGAATTTCCTGCTTTAGGTTCAGGCGAATGGTTACGGTTCTGTTTAGGATGGAACCTAGCTCCTATTGACTCATTGGCTATAACCATGGCAGATCGCCCCGATATTTTATTTCTCGTGCTCGATACCCAGCGGGCCGACCGGCTTTCGTGCTACGGCTACCCCCAGCCCACCTCGCCAAACCTAGATGCCATCGCCGCCGAGGCCACTCGGTTTACCCAGGCCGTCGCCGCCGCCCAGTGGACGGTACCCTCCCACGCCTCGATGTTTACTGGGCTGTATCCCTCGGAGCACGGTATGGTGCAGTCTTACTCGGTGATGCCGCCGCAGTTGCCCACTCTGGCCGAGCGCCTCCAGGCCAGCGGCTACTACACGGCCGGGTTTTGCAATAATCCCCTGGTGGGGGTGATCAACAACGGCCTGCGGCGGGGCTTTACCAGCTTTCTTAACTACAGCGGCCTGCTCACCTCCCGGCCCAACCAGGCGGGTAACCGCCCGGGGCTAACGGGGCGCTACCGCCAGTGGTTTAAGCGCCAGGTGGCCAGGGCCTTGAACGTGGTACAGGATGCCTTTGCCCGCTCCGACGCGCTGCTGGCCCTGTCGTTTACGCCGCTGATGGTGCCCCTGTGGCAAACCGCCCTGAGCTTTAAGGGCAATACCAAAAAATCCCTAGAAGACACCGCCAACCTGCTGATTAACCGAACCGGGGCCGGTGACCAGCCGATTTTTTCCTTCGTTAACCTAATGGGCACCCACATGCCCTATCACCCCCCTCGCTCCTACATCGAGCGGTTTGCCCCCCATGTGCTGGCCGACCGCCGGGCCCAGACCTTTTTGCAGCGGTTTAACGGCGACGTGTATGGCTGGCTGGCCCCCCTGGCCGGTGCCCTAGATGCGCACCAAAAGGACACTCTTGACGGCATGTACGATGCCGAGGTGGCCTACCAGGATGCCCTACTGGGGGACTTTTTTGATCGCCTCAGCCAGTCCGGCCAGCTCGATAAAACCTTAGTGATTATCTGCGCCGACCATGGCGAGCATCTGGGTGAAAAGCAGTACATGGGCCACAGCCTTTCCATTTACAACGAGCTGGTGCGGGTGCCGCTAATTATTCGTGACCCGGCGGGGCAGTTCAAGCCCGGCACCACGGTGGATGGGGTGGTTTCGACCCGGCGGCTGTTTCACACCGTGCTGGCGGCGGCAGGTATTGCCAACGGGCCAGAACTGGCCCTAGATTTGGCCTCTGCCTCCCAGCCTCAGGATGAACGGGACTACGTATTTGCCGAGGCGATTCCGCCGCAGAACGTGGTAAATCTGATGCAGAAACGGCAGCCAGAACTGGTTAAGACTAGGAGCTGTGATCGCGTCCGCCGCGCCGTCTGGATCGGCCAGCACAAGCTGATCGAAACCGAAGGAGCCGCCACCGAACTCTACGACGTGCTGGAAGACCCCACCGAGGCCCTCGACCTCAGCGCCATTCTGCCGGAGAATGTAGAGGCCCTGCAAGACTGCCTGCAAGCCTTCGCCCACCGCTCTGACCAGCAGCTTACCCAGGCCGCCGCTCGCGCCGCCGACTACGACGACCCCGAAGTTCGCCGCCGCCTAGAAGAACTCGGCTATCTGGAGGATTAAGACATTGACTGGGCTATTCAAGAGAATGGAGTCTAACCTTGGTGAGCAATACCTACCCTACGCTTGATGGGTAGGCAGGGCATTGCCTATCCGCTGCCCTCCCATCAAGTGCACTGGTGGAGCGGCTGAAGCTAGAGACTATCCCCCCTCATCCATCCACCCCACCACCCTCCCCCATTCACCCCACCACCCCTCCCCCATTCACCCCTCCCCCATGTACCCCCCCGTCAGTCCTATCATCTTCGAACTCGGCCCCATTGCCCTGCGCTGGTACGGGCTACTGATGCTGCTGGCGATTCTGGCCGCGGCCCAGGTAGCCAGCCGCTATGTGGCCCGCCAGGGCGAAGATTCTGAGAATCTTTGGGACATGCTGTTTTGGATTTTAATTCCGGGCTTTATTGGGGCGCGGCTGTACTACGTGTTTATTCAGTCGCCCAGGGGGCCAGAGGGGATTGGCTATTACCTCTCTCACCCGGCTAAAATTTTTCAAGTTTGGGGCGGTGGTATTCACATCTTTGGCGGGTTCATATTTGGGGCCATTGCCCTGTGGGTGTTTAGTCGCGTGCGTCGGCTTAACCCACTGCCCTATTTAGACGGTATTGCCCTGGGCTTGCCCCTGGCCCAGGCCATTGGCCGCTGGGGCAATTTCATCAACCAGGAGCTCTATGGGCCACCGACTACGCGACCCTGGGGGCTGAGAATTGACGCCCTCCACCGCATCCCCCCCTACAACGATCTCACCCAATATCCCGACTCCACGCGGTTTCACCCGCTGTTTCTCTACGAGTCGCTGTGGAACTTGGTGGGCTTTGGGGTGCTGTGGTGGGTGGCTCGCCGGTTTGAAAAGTCGCTTAAACCTGGAGATTTGGCGCTGGGCTACCTGATTTGGTATCCCCTGGGGCGCTTTTTTATTGAGTTTCTGCGGACGGACTCGTGGTTTTTTCCCGGTACACCGTTTAACGTGGTGCATGTTTTATCGGCAGTGGCGGTGGTGGGGGCTGGCACCGCGCTGTATGGGCGACACCGGCCGGGGGCCAGTTCGCCACCGCTGAAGTAGCCCTATTGCTATAGTCCAGCTTACCCGCCGTAATTCCAGCCGGTACTTTCGAGCAGCAGCGGGTCGCCCTCGCGGTGAATGGCGGCCCCCACCACCTCTCCCACGAATACTGTGTGGTCGCCGTGCTCGACGGTGCCTATCACCCGGCACTCCACGTAGCCCAGGGTATCTTTGATAACGGGGCAGCCGGTCTCTGGGGCGAGGTAAAACTCAATCTCCTCAAACTTGTTGCCAACCCGGCGCAGGGGCTTGAAGAAATTTTGGGCCAGTTCCTTTTGCCCTGCCTCTAAGAAGCTGAGGGCAAATACCCCGCTGGCTTTGACCATGGCGTGGGAGGTGGAGTCGTTTTTGATGCAGTTGACCACCAGGGGCGGCTGAAAGGAGGCCTGCATGACCCAGCTGGCGGTGAACCCGTTGAGGTCATCTCCATCTTTGACTCCGCAGATGTAGAGCCCGTGGGGAATTTTGCGCAGAAGCGTCTTTTTGGCCTGTTCGTCTAGCACGGCGTACCTGCTGAATGCGTCACTAGGGTCAGTGTAATATAACGATGGCCAGCGGGCGGAGGACAGCGCGGATCGGTTGTTCGCCACCCCTGGGATGGCTAGCTGGCTCGCCGACGAATTTGATAGCCTAATTACAGTTCTGCCTAAGTAAGCATTGAGGCTGGCGATGGTGCCCATTACCCGCAAACCCAAGCTAGAGCAGGTCGATCCGCCCCGGTCGCCTCGGGAAACCCTGCCCACCATGTATGATTTACCGAGTGAGGATCCTGAGGAGCCCGGTTTGCCCGACGAATTCCATGACCTGCAGCCGCAGTTGCTCAGTCGTACCCTCCGCCTCCGCCACTACGCCCGCGAAAATTGGTTTACGGGGTCTGACCTCAACCTTTACTACGACGTCAACCATCCACTCTGGCATAAGCGGCCTGACTGGTTTTTAGCGGTAGATGTGCCTCGTTTATATGACGGCCATGACCTGCGACGCAGCTACGTGGTCTGGCAAGAAGGCAAAAATCCTTATGTAGTGGTCGAGTTTTTATCACCCGGCACCGAGGTAGAAGACTTAGGTCGCTTTGGTGGAGGCGCGGCTAGTCTGCCCTCGGCCGAGACCGACCCAGCTGTAGCCCGCCCTGCCACCAATGGCGTAGAGCCCTCAACCCGCCCCCCCGCCAAGCTCGAAGTCTACGAGCAGTATCTGCGGATTCCGCACTACCTGGTTTATAGCCGTTATACAAAACAGCTGCGCTATTTCAAACTAGAGGGTGGACAGTATGTAGAACAGTCGCTTAACTCTGCTCATCCCCTGGTTTGGCTGGCTGATTTGGACATTGGCTTAGGCATTTGGCAGGGCGAATTTGAAGCGATTCCAGGGTCTTGGCTGCGCTGGTGCGATGCGGCAGGCCAATGGTTATTAACCGATACTGAGGAATCGGAACAGCAGGCCGATCAAGAGCGCCTGGCCAGAGAGCAGGAGCGCCTGGCCAGAGAGCAGGAGCGCCTGGCCA
>DAIUJR010000039.1:0-1222 GCA_036848635.1 Nodosilinea sp. CTOTU7336 | reverse complement strand
GAGCGCCTGGCCAGAGAGCAGGAGCGCCTGGCCAGAGAGCAGGAGCGCCTGGCCAAGGAACAAGCTCAGGCCCAGCTGCTGCAGGCCGCCCGAAACCTGATTACAAACGGAATGGAGACTGACCAGGTGATTCAGCTTTTGAATCTGTCAGAGGCTCAGGTCAGCGAACTAGGCAGGCCATAGCTTTAACCGGCTTTCCCCAATGGGTAGGCTTGCAAAAACGCTAGGGCCAATGCCCCCACCTTGGCGGCATGCTCTTCGTGCAGCCCCAGGGAGCCGGGTAGGTGATAGCTTTGGATGCCGGGCAGCGCCGCCAGGGCCTCCATTTCAGCGGTGGACTGGGGCGGGGCCTGCTCTGGGATGATCACCTGTACCGGCAGGTCGAGGGCGCGGCCCGCCGCCAGCCAGGCGGCTGAATCCGTAAAGGGGTCTAGGGCCGCCGTGACAAAAGCAGCGGGGGCAAACCGTGCGCCTGGCTGTTGGGTGATGGCGTGCTTGTGGGCGATGAACTTGGGGGTGAGCTGGCTAGCATCCCCGTAGACGTGACGGCGATACATGAGTTTGAGGAAGGCCGGAGTGGTGTTGAGGCCGTAGAGTGCCTGACCCAGCAGGGGGGATCGCACCAAATTTCGCACTCCGCTAGCCACTGGCCGGGGTGCCCCCATGGCCCGCAGCGGCCCCTTCCAGGTGGGGGCCACCAGCACTAATTTTGAGCAACTATATGGCTGCTGTTGAGCGACCTGTAGGGCATAGCCCGCCCCATGGCCCGCTGCTACCATGGCTGGGGGCTGGGGGCAGCAGTGCCGCATAAAATCCTGCAGGAGCTGGCGGTAGAGTAGCCGGTCATAGACCCAGGCAGGGCGGTCAGAGTCGCCAAAGCCGAGCCAGTCGAGGGCAATCACCTGAAAATGGGGGGCCAACACCTGGGCAATGCCCGCCATTTCCTGCCGGGTGGATACGGTACTGAAGGCGGGCAGCAGCAGTACCGGGAGGCCTTGACCCAGGGTTTCGTAGGCGATGGTCGCGCTCTGGCCCTGGTACATCCAGGCGTATTGGTGAACGATGCCCCCAATGCAGGGGATCACAGGGGCGGTAGTAGTAGTCATAACAAGTTCGCCAGGAAGAAGAATGGACTGGTTGGGACGCTCACTGCAATACAGTAGCCTCTAGACTTTATCGGAAATAGGAGAAAACCTGGAGTGGGTCAGCATCTCTCCTGGGT
>DAIUJR010000038.1:0-58547 GCA_036848635.1 Nodosilinea sp. CTOTU7336 | reverse complement strand
CCCTCGCTTCACGAGGTTTCAAGCCTTTCACCCACTTCTGTCAGGCAGTCAGCCCGGCAGGTCTTATATCTTTCAAAACTACTTTAAGATGGCCTACAAGTCAGACGACATTGATTGAGTCAGGCCATGGACTTCTTGCCCGTTGAATCCCTCATTGCCCTGGATCGCCGCCATGTGTGGCACCCCTACGCCGCCATGCCCGGCACCGGGCCCATCTTTCCGGTACGGGCGGCACGGGGGGTTTACTTAGAGCTAGAAACCGGGGAGCAGCTCGTCGACGGCATGTCGTCCTGGTGGGCGTGCATTCACGGCTACAACCATCCCCGACTCAACCAGGCTGCCCATGAGCAAATCGAGCGCATGAGCCACGTCATGTTTGGGGGGCTGACCCACCAACCGGCAGTGCAGCTCGCCCAGCGCCTGGTGCAGCTCACTCCAGCTCCGCTGCAGCAGGTGTTTTTCTGCGATTCCGGCTCGGTGGCCGTGGAAGTGGCGATGAAAATGGCCCTTCAGTACTGGCATAGCCGGGGCCTGCCCCAAAAACAGCACTTTCTCACCCTGCGCCAGGGCTATCACGGCGACACCTTTGCGGCCATGGCGGTGTGCGACCCGGTCAACGGCATGCACCACCTGTTTCGCCACAGTCTGGTAGAGCAGTACTTTGCCGATGCCCCCCAAATTCCCTTCGAGGGGGTCTGGCAGGAGGACGACATTGCCAGCTTTGAGAGGATTCTAGACATCTATCACGCTGACATCGCCGCCGCCATTTTTGAGCCCGTAGTGCAGGGGGCCGGAGGGATGCGCTTCTACAGCCCCGAGTACGTGCGCCGGGCGCGGCAGCTGTGCGACCAGTACGGGGTGCTGCTAATTTTGGACGAAATCGCCACCGGCTTTGGCCGCACTGGCCAGCGGTTTGCCTGCAACTATGCCCAGGTTTGTCCCGATATTCTCTGCCTGGGCAAGGCCCTGACGGGGGGCTTTATGTCCCTGGCGGCGACCCTGACCACCGCAGACATTAGCCACACCTTTGCCCAGGGCGAGGCCGGAGTGTTTATGCACGGCCCCACTTTTATGGGCAACCCCCTGGCCTGCGCCGTGGCCCTAGAAAACCTGACCCTGCTGGAGAGCTACGACTGGGCCGCTAAAGTTGCCGCTATTGAGGCCCAGCTCAAGCAGGAGCTAGAACCCTGTCGCCATCTGTCAGCCGTTAAGGACGTGCGAGTGCTGGGGGCGATTGGCGTGGTAGAGCTGCACCAACCGGTGGATATGGCCGTGGTGCAGCCCCAACTAGTAGGCCAGGGGGTATGGTTGCGTCCATTTGGAAGCCTAATCTACACCATGCCGCCCTACATTATTGAGCCGCAGCCCCTGCGAAAGATTACTATGGCCATAGGCAACGTTGTTGCTGAGCTTTCCGAGCATTCCTAAGCCAGGGTCGGCCCCCCTACTCGCCATGTCTGCTATCTACGAAGTCGAGCATATCACCGCCTACCGCTACGCCAAGCCGGTAACCTTCGATACCCACCGGGCTATGTTCTTGCCCAGGGGCAGCTACAGCGGGCGGCTGCTGGGCTATTCCCTGACGACGAATATTCCCTCCACCGTGCACTGGATTAGCGACACCCTCTCCAACAACGTGGCGGTGCTTGACTTTAACGAACCGGCCCAAGAGCTAGTGGTGACCTGTCGCTTTCGGGGCGAACATTTTGGCACTAAAGGTATCGATGACTTCCCCCTCGACCCCAGGGCCGACGAAGTGCCGGTGCAGTACACCCCCGATGAATGGACGGACTTAGCCGTGTACCTGCGCCCCCACGCCGACGACCCCGATGGCTCGGTATCGGCCTGGGCCAAGGGCTTTGTAGCCGGGGATATGGACGGCACCAGCGATGTGCTGGGGCGGATTATGAACACCATTCGCGATACCTTTACCTACCAGGGTCGGGAGGCCGAGGGCACCCAGACCCCAGGGGAAACGCTGAAATTAAAGTCGGGCACCTGCCGCGACTATGCCTGGCTGATGATTGAAACCCTACGGCGACTGGGCTTTGCCTGTCGGTTTGTGTCGGGCTATCTCTACGACTCAGCCTTGGATGGAGGCGACGTAGGCATGACTGGGTCGGGGGCTACCCACGCCTGGCTGCAGGTGTACCTGCCGGGGGCTGGCTGGCTAGTGTACGACCCTACCAACCGCATTACCGAAGGGTTTGACCTGATTGCGGTGGCCATCGCCCGCCATCCGGGTCAGGCGGTGCCCCTAGAGGGGGCCTGGTTTGGCGAGGCGGGCGACTACCTGGGCATGGAGGTCAAGGTGGCGGTGCGCAAACTGGGGATGGTGCAGGAGTTTGGCTAGAAGGTATCGCCCACAGCGGCTTGTCTATCGGCATACCGGATGGGGCGATCACTAAGGTCGCCGCCCGCCGGGTTAAACTGAAGCCGTTAAGGATTAAATCATCCTCTAGAGACCGCCAGCAATGACCACAGCCCAGCGATTGACCTTCGAGCAATATCTGGCATGGGATAACGGCACGGGTAAACGTTACGAACTTGTAGATGGAAGGTTAATTGAGTTGCCCCCAGAATCAGAGCCTAATACCTCCCTGGCCAACTTTCTGTTTCTACAATTCGTCAATGCCGGGCTACCCTTTCGCCAGATTCAACCCCATACCTGCGAACTTCAGGTGCCTGTTCTGCAATCCGGCGATCCTGCCAATCGTTATCCTGATCTGGTGATCATTCGGCCAGAACATCTTGAGCAGACCCGCAAACGCCTCACCATTACCTTTGACATGCTGCCGCCTTATCTGGTCGTAGAGGTTGTTTCCCCAGGAGAGCAAAACCGCGATCGCGACTATGGGCGTAAGCGGCGGCAATATGCTGCCAGAGGTATCCCGGAATATTGGCTGATCGATCCATTGGTAAACATCATCACAGTTCTGCACTTAGACCAGGGTCATTACCAAGAAGCTGGTCAATTTGAAGGAAACAGCTCCATTCAGTCTCCCCAGCTTAGGCAAATGGGGATAGTTTTTTCCTCCACAGCGGGGCAGATCTTAGATTCAGTCAGATAGCCATCCTGTTCTGGGGTGATGGGTCGAACTGGCAATCCGGACTTGGCTGGGGGCTGGCGGTACTCATGGATTCAAGAGCGACTGAATCCACCGAAAATCGTCTTCGGAGACAGCAGGATTAGGCGGCTGGCCGTAGTTGATCACCAAATCTAACGAGGCTAGGTCGTAGATATCTCCCAGTACCTGATTTAAATCGATCGAGGGTTCCCTGTCGCCGGGCTGGAGGGGAAGAGGAAAGCGGGGAATTAGTTCTCGCAGACTAAAGGGATAAAGCTCGGCTTCGGGTCGGCTGTCGGCGCGGCTGACCAGCATACGATAGTCGGAGGCGATGCCGCCAGACATCGGTAAGGGATCCCCAGACCGCAAAAGGTCAATTTCGACCAGGTGGCTCTGACTTTTTAAAACCTTGCGGCGCTTGGCATTGTAAAGATCGCGCCCTTCACCGGGGCGCTTGTTCTTGGGCGAGAGGACTTCGATGACGGTAACCACCTGACCCGTACTAACCTGCCGGATCTCCAGGTAGGTTTCTTTAACGTCTTCGGATACCGGGAGGCTAACCTTGATCGGTCTACTCAGGGTGCTGGTGGCAACAGCCTGCCCATTATCAGGCCGATTTTGAACTACCGACACTTCGGGGATGCCCACTAAAAGGGCATCGGTATAGACCCGTTGCTCGACAGCAGCCCGGTATTTGGGCTTGAGAATAGGGTTAAGGCTGCGGGCCAGCTGCACAATCAACCAGGCGTGAACCTCCGACCACAGGTCGGGGCTTTCTAGGTAGGGGTTCATGCCAGGGAAGGCGCGGGTCATGGCGGCCCTAGAGACACATATGGCCCTAGAGACACATATGATTAACTCTATTCTAGAGGTCGCTCTGGCGCTAGCGGGGAGATGGTGCCTGTGGGCTAAACCTGGGCAGACGGTGCGCGTGATGCCGTTAATCTCCCCGGTCATGCATCAACATCCCCTTGCCGTAGGGTAGGGATTGCCCAATAGCCAAAGCTTACGAATTCTTCTCAATGCCAAGGAATGAATTAACCCAGGCCAGGTAAGTTACAGGATCCTCCAGCATCGGAAAATGCCCGGTGTTTTCCATCAGCACATAGTCAATCAGCGGGTTCAAGTCCGCTGCTCTTTGCCCCAGCACGGCGGGGGTAATTTGGTCAAACTCCCCGGCCACCAGCAGCGTCGGCACCGCAATCTTGGCAAACTCCACCGGCATGACTTCAGTGGCCTTTTTGCTCACGCAGGTAAAGATGGTGCCCAGGGCGGTTTCATAATCGGCGGTAATAAAATCGTTTAAAAACGCCACCTTTTCAGCAGCGGGGATAGGCCGACTGAGAAACCGGGCCATGAAAAAGCGCGGCATCAGCGGGATTTGCCCCAGCCATTTGGGCCTAAACGCCACCACGTAACCACCAAACCGATAAAAGGCATCAAAGGCTTTTTTGTCGTACTCAAAAATGCCGTTGCAGGTAAGAATCAGTCGCTCAACCAAGTGAGGATACTGGTTGACGAAAAACACCGCCACCGATGCCCCCATAGAGTGGGCATTGATGGCAACTTTGGATAAGCCTAACACCTTTAAAAGATCAGCTAAATCATCCGCAAAGGTCTCTAGCTCATAGCCCCGTTCTTTTAAGGCCACTAGCTGTTCAGGGGAGAGCACCGAACGGCCAAACCCCCGCATGTCGTACAGCAAACAGTCAAAATGTTCGGCTAGTGCCTGGGCCGTACTCCGCCAGTAGCGCGCCGACCCGGCCCAACCGTGGATAAACACCATCACCGGCTTAGTCGCACCGGGAGCGCGGGGAGACTCGGTACCCACCCACTCGTAGTAGTGATCAACCTGGTTAACCCGCACGTAGGCCATGGCTAAGCCGACTCAGGTTTTGGCATGGAGGAGGGGTGCACCAGCAAATCTGCCGTAGAGCGCTGCTCTACCATTTCGCGGGTGATGGTGCAGCGCTTTAGATCTTTGCGGGAGGGTAGCTCGTACATAATGTCGAGCATGAGTTCTTCAATGATGCCGCGCAGGGCTCGGGCCCCGGTTTTGCGGCGGTAGGCCTCGCGGGCAATGGCGCGTAGAGCATCGGACTTGAACTCAAGCTGCACATTGTCCATCCGCATCAGCTTTTGGAACTGTTTGACGAGGGCATTTTTGGGCTCGGTCAAAATCGCCATCAGCGACTCTTCATCCAGGGGATCGACCACCGAAATGGCTGGAATGCGGCCAATGAATTCGGGGATGAGGCCAAACTTCACCAGGTCGTCTGGTTCCAGGTGACGTAGTACGTCCGCCGCGCGCTTTTCGCGGGAACCGGTCGCTTCCCCCGGCTGCACGAAGCCGATGGATTTTTTGCCGGTGCGCTGCTCCACCAGCTTCTCTAGCCCCACAAAGGCACCGCCGCATATAAAGAGAATATTACTAGTGTCAATCTGAATGCAATCCTGGTAGGGATGCTTACGGCCCCCCTGGGGCGGCACGTTGGCCACGGTGCCCTCCAGCATTTTGAGCAGCGCCTGCTGTACCCCTTCCCCCGAGACATCGCGGGTGATGGAGGGGTTCTCGCTCTTGCGGGCGATTTTATCGATCTCGTCGATGTAAATAATACCTCGCTGGGCCTCCTCTACGTCGAGGTCGGCGACCTGGAGCAGCCGCAGCAGGATATTTTCCACATCTTCGCCCACGTAGCCCGCCTCGGTGAGGGTAGTGGCATCGGCCACGGCAAAGGGCACGTCTAGAATGCGGGCCAGGGTTTGGGCCAGCAGGGTCTTGCCACAGCCGGTGGGGCCAATCAGCAAAATGTTCGACTTTTGCAGCTCAATCGCCTCGTCGGGCGGTTCGCTGTCGATGTTTTGCAAGTAGCTGAGGCGTTTGTAGTGGTTGTAGACGGCCACAGATAGGACTTTTTTAGCTTCGTTTTGGCCAATGACGTGGTCGTCGAGGTAATTCTTAATTTCCCTGGGCTTGGGAATTTGGTTGAGGGCAATGGCCGGGGCAGAGCGGGGGCGATCGGGCTGCGTCTCCCGACGGGGCACCGGCTGGGCGATGGCGGTGCCCGAATCAAACAGCTCTTCGTCTAGGATCTCGTTACACAGGTCAACGCATTCGTCACAAATGTACACTCCCGGCCCCGCAATCAGCTTGCGAACTTGCTCCTGGGATTTGCCACAAAATGAGCACTTGAGATGGGAGTCGTACTTAGACATAAAATGACCCTAGTTGAGTGCAGTCATGGCTGGGTGAACGGATAGCGCTTGCTGCTCAACCACGCCGTCAATTAGTCCGTAATTTTTGGCTTCATCGGCAGACATATAGAAGTCGCGCTCGGTGTCGGTTTCGATGCGCTCCATAGGTTGCCCAGTGTGGTAAGCAATTAGCTCGTTAAGGCGGGCCTTATGATACAAAATCTCCCGCGCCTGAATTTCAATATCCACTGCCTGGCCCTGGGCACCGCCGAGGGGTTGGTGAATCATCACCCGCGAGCTGGGCAGGGAGAGCCGCTTGCCCTTGGTGCCAGCGCACAACAGGAAGGCCCCCATGCTGGCGGCCAGACCAAAGCAGATGGTGACAATATCGGGGCGAATTTGCTGCATGGTGTCGTAAATGGCCATGCCCGCGGTGACGGAACCCCCGGGGGAGTTGATGTAGAGCTGCACGTCTTTCTCAGGATCTTCAGCATCTAGATAGAGCAGCTGGGCCACGATGGAGTCAGCCACCTGGCCATCTACCGGGGTGCCCAAAAACACGATGCGCTCGCGCAGCAGCCGAGAATAGATGTCAAACGCCCGCTCGCCCCGGCCCGATTGCTCAACCACCATGGGCAGCAGGCTGCGGGACGGGTGGCCATGGAGCTGGCTGAAACTAGCGGCGGTGGGGCTCAAGCTGAGGATGGGAGAATTGGGGGTATTCGATGCAATCATAATAAGTTTGCGGCAGATTTCAAGGGTATGAGAACGCTACGTTTGCCAGACTTAACATTACCTGAGGCTGTAAGCGCAGTAGACACCCAGCGGCGGGCGGGGCTGTGGACAGAAATACCGTCCCGTCCCGTGGGCTCAGTGGTAATACGGGGCCTTCCCTATTCGTCATTATGCCCCAAAAAACCGCGACCCCGCCCAATTGGCCCCCAAGCTGGCCTCAGGCCCACCGCCGCAGAGCCGCAATGGACTTTCTCTATTCCTCTTCGTCCCTAGCCGCGGTGTCCTCAGGGGTTGCTTGAGCGGCGTCAGAGTCTTTAGAAGCGGTGGCTTTGGCCTTAGGCTTTGAGGATTTGGCCGCCGGGGTTTCAGGCTCTGGGGCCTCTACTGGCGGGGCTGCAACCCCGGAGGCCACGACCGTTGAGGATTCGACATCAGTAGCCTCAACATCAACGGCCTCAACGTCAATAGCGGTGGGATCGCTGGCCGCTACACTCGAAGCCTCAACCGCTTCAGGGACGGGGGCAAGACTGCCCTCGGGAACCAGTTCTATCGTGCTGACGGACTCAAGCCAGGCCAGGATCTTCTCCTGTAAAAGCTCTTCTTCAATAACTTGATATAGCCGCTCTGGATCGATTTGGCTGGGGTCATCGATTTCGGCCATAGCCTCGTTGAACTTGGCTTCTAACTCCTCTTCCTCAACTTTGATGCCCTCCTGTTTAGCCACTTCTCCCAGGGCTAGGGTGCGTTTGAGGCGGTCAATGGCCTCGGGGCGGGCGCGATCGCGCATGCCGTCCACCAGCTCGCGGGTGAGTAATTTATTGACGTCGATGCCCTGGCGGCTGAGCTGCATAATGGTCTGAGCCAGCAGAAATTCTATTTCCTTTTGCACGATGGTGTTGGGAATTTCGGCCTCCAGGTTTTGCACCAGGGCTTCGATGAGGGCAGCGTCTTTATTGGCCTTGGTCTTTTGCTCAGCCTCCTCGCGGTAGCGCGCTTCGAGGGAGTCCCGCAGCGCGTCAATAGTCTCAAACTCGCTGACCTCCTGGGCAAAGTCGTCATCGAGGTCGGGCAGCTCTTTTTCTTTAATTTCCTTTAGGGTGATAGAAAAAACGGCGGGCTTACCGGCCAGCTCCGCCTGGGAGTAATCGTCGGGGAAGGGCACGGCCACATCCTTAGAGTCTTCCAGGGCCATCCCCACAATACCCTCCACAAAGCCAGGGATAAACCGGCCAGCCTCCATCTCAACCTGAAAATCGGTGCCGGAGCCTCCGGCAAATTCTTCAACCTCACCGTCGTCATGGGTGATTTTGCCAACAAAATCAATCACCGCAATGTCGCCCATTTGGGCTGGGCGATCTTCGATGGGTACAAGGGTGGCCAGGTTGGTCTGGTACTGCTTCAGGGTTTGGTCGACCCGCCCCAGGTCGGGCAAAATTTCCTCGGCCTGCACCGCCAACTCCTTGTAGCTTTTCAGCGTCACCCGGGGCGGCACATCCACCGCCGCTGTAATGGTGATGGGCTGCCCCGGCTGGTACTGGCTGACCAGGTCTTCAAAGGAGGACTTGAGTTGGTAGTTGCCAATGGCCTCAATAGCCTCTTGTTCAATGGCCTTACCAACGGCGGTTTGCACCAGCTCTTCAAGCACACTGGCCCTGAACTGAGTCACCCCCACTCGCTGCAAAAACACCTGGCGCGGCACCTTGCCCTTGCGAAAGCCCGGAATGTTGACCGTGCGCATTAATTTATTTAATACCTGGTCATAGGTCTTTTGGGACATTTCCGACGGGATTTCAATTTCTAATCCCACCTGGCTGTCGGGCAGTACTTCCTGGGTAACTTTCATGGGGCCTTTTGTTGACTAGACGGCTACGGCGCGCTCCCCAACTTGGGCGGAGAACTTTTGACGCAATTAATAAGCATACTGCAATCCCTCCAGAGTTGGCGGGCATGACGGTTTTGTTTAAGCCGGTTAGATGCACTGGTCAATCCCTGGGAATGCCCCGGCCCGTTGCCCATTAATACTTGTTGAGTAAACACCTCAGCAAGCGGCCCTCCTTCAGCCCAAATGTTACGATTGACCGACTGGCTATGAATTTGCGAGGTAGCACCGTGTCGAATGGGTTGAGAGTTGCCGTCTTAGGCGCTACGGGGGCCGTAGGCACCGAGATTTTGGCTCTGCTAGAGCAGCGCGCGTTTCCGGTTAAAGACCTGAAGCTGCTGGCTTCACCCCGCTCAGCTGGGACTAAACTCTCGTTCCAGGGGGAGGCGATGCCGGTTGAAGCGTTAGATCAAAACGCCTTCAAGGGGGTTGACCTAGTCTTGGCCTCCGCTGGTGGGTCGGTGTCGCGCGAGTGGCTGCCCCAGGCGGTGGCCCAGGGGGCGGTGGCGGTAGATAACTCCAGCACCTTTCGTATGGATCCAACGGTGCCGCTGGTGGTGCCAGAAGTCAACCCCGAAGCGGCCAGGCACCACCAGGGCATTATTGCCAACCCCAACTGCACCACAATTTTGATGGCCCTGGCGGTATGGCCGCTGCATCGAGTGCAGCCTGTGCGACGTCTGGTAGTGGCCACCTACCAATCGGCCAGCGGGGCCGGGGCACGGGCGATGGCAGAAGTGAAGCAGCAGGCCCAGGCGATTTTAGCCGGTGAAGCGCCGGTGGCCGAGGTGTTTCCCTACCCCCTGGCATTTAACCTGTTTCCCCACAACTCGGAACTTAACGAGCAGGGGTATTGTCAGGAAGAGATGAAAATGGTGAACGAGACGCGCAAAATTTTTGGGGCACCGGGGCTAAAAATCTCGGCCACCTGTGTGAGGGTTCCCGTACTGCGGGCCCACTCGGAAGCCATTAATATAGAGTTTGAGCAGCCATTTTCCGCCGCCGCTGCCAAGGCTTTGCTAGCCCAGGCCCCCGGCATCAAAATCGTCGAAGATTGGCAGCGTAACTACTTTCCCATGCCCATCGAGGCCAGCGGCCAGGATGACGTGCTGGTGGGCCGCATTCGTCAGGATATTTCCAACGACAACGCCTTGGAACTCTGGCTCAGCGGCGACCAAATTCGCAAAGGGGCCGCCCTCAATGCGGTGCAAATTGCCGAACTGTTGATGGTTAACCGGGAAGTAAAGGCTCCCCTAGCCGTTTGACCCCCAGGTTAGACGATGCCGAGCCAGTTACAAAGCCAATGCTTAATGAGCTATGCTCTGTTGCAGAGGTCGCCCAGCGGCTTTTGGGGGCGGTTAGCTCTAGCATCTATGGCTGTTCTGGGCAAAATTCTAACCTTAGATATGCCAGAGAGCCGTGGTGAACTTGGTATACTTTCAGGGAAACCTGGGAGGTAGTTCGACGTTTTTAACCTGGAGGGCAATCTCGGCTAAGGTTTTATAGTTCAAAGGTTTATAGTTCAAAAGTGTGACGTAGAGGACAGCGTACCTGAGTGGTCTATTTCGGCAGAGTGCTTACAGCTATGGTGACGCCATTCTCTCAGGATGGCTCCGTAGACTACGCTGTAGCAGAGCGCTTGGCAGATTACCTGGTTAACCACGGCAGCGATGGCCTAGTGGTGTGCGGTACCACGGGCGAGTCTCCAACCCTGACCTGGGATGAGGAATATCAGCTGTATAAAACCGTTAAGCAGGCGGTAGGTGGGCGGGCTAAGGTGCTGGCGGGCACGGGGTCAAACTCAACCCACGAGGCCATTGAGGCGACCCGCAAGGCCAGCCAGCTAGGGCTAGATGGGTCATTGCAGGTGGTGCCTTACTACAACAAGCCTTCTCAGCAGGGGTTGTACCAGCACTTTAGCGAAATCGCTAAGGCAGTGCCCGACCTGCCGCTAATGCTTTACAATATACCTGGGCGTACAGGTTGCAACCTGGCTGTTGATACCGTTGCCCAGCTGGCAAAAATTGCCAATATTGTGGCTATTAAAGAGGCCAGCGGTAGTTTGGATCAGGCCAGCCAAATTCGGTGCAGTACCCCTCCTGACTTCGCCATCTATTCTGGGGATGACTCTCTCACCCTGCCGGTGTTGTCTGTGGGCGGTAGTGGGGTTGTGAGCGTAGCCAGTCATCTAGTTGGCGATCTCCTACAGGCGATGGTGCAAGCCTACGAGTCCGATCAGCCAAAGCTGGCGATGGACATTCACTTAAAGTTATTGCCGTTGTTTAAGGTATTGTTTATCGTCACAAATCCGGTGCCGCTTAAGGCGGCGCTGGCCATACAGGGTTGGATGGTGGGTTCGGTGCGATCGCCCCTTTGCCCCGCCGATGAGTCGGTCAGGGCGGCGGTTGAGGATGTGCTCAGGCAGTTTTCCTTGGTGCCCTCAGGGCTAGGGACGTAAACAATCGGATGCTACGGTTAGGCTCTGGGTAAATAGGGTGCCATGTTCACCACCACCGTAAAGAGCTCACCCGAAGAAAGCGGACTTTTGACAACTCAATAGTGTGACGACAATTCAATAGTGTGACGACAACTCAGTAGTGTGACGACAACTCAGTAGTGTGACGACAACTCAATAGTGATTTACGCCCTAGGTTTACTTGATTATTTCGATTTTGCGAATAAAGCTCTAGCCGATCAAGGGGCAGATTCTTTAACCATCACTTGATAGTCAACAGCTGAATATAGTTTATTTTTGTCCTTTAGCGTTTTATTTATGCTCTATGTCGATGTTCAGATGAGCAGGGTGGAATTATCCGCCCGACCTCAGCCATTTGGGTTTCTCTCCCTAGGAATATCTCAGATTTCCTCGCGGCTGGGGAAACGGTTGCGCACCTCGACAGCCGACGCCACTGTCGTTAGGTCTACCGCTAAAACCTGGGCGATGCTTAACGAGCCTGCCTAAGTAAGGGCTGACGGTCGCCGCGGCCTCGTTTCTTTTTCATCCAGCTTGGCATGCGGAATAGCGACTTTCAGCCCCTGGAGAAAATCATCGCTGCTGACGCTGGTGTGGTTAGTACGCCCTAGTTTTTCCTTTCACGTTTTACGTTTTTCATTACCTACGAGACTGTTTATGACTTCAAAAAATTCTGATACCGCCCTCAAAATTATTCCCCTAGGGGGGCTGCATGAAATTGGTAAAAACACCTGCGTGTTTGAAATCAATGACGAAATCATGCTGCTAGATGCGGGGCTGGCTTTTCCCACGGATGGCATGCACGGAGTGAATATAGTGCTGCCCGATGTCACCTACCTTCGGGAAAACCAGCACAAGATTAAGGGCATGATTGTCACCCACGGTCACGAAGACCACATTGGCGGCATTGCCTTTCACCTCAAGCAGTTTGATATTCCCGTTATTTATGGCCCCCGCCTGGCTATGGCCCTGCTAGAGGGCAAGCTGGAGGAGGCTGGGGTGTCTGACCGCACCGAGCTGCGGCGGGTGCGGCCCCGGGAGACTGTCCGGGTAGGTAAATCCTTCCTGGTGGAATATATTCGCAACACCCACTCCATAGCCGACAGCTGCTCGGTAATTATCCACACCCCCGTAGGTATTGTCATCCACACCGGCGACTTTAAGTTCGACCACACCCCCGTCGATGGCGAAACCTTCGACATCCAAAGGCTGGCCGAGGCTGGCGAGAAGGGCGTTCTGTGCCTGGTGAGCGATTCTACCAATGCCGAGGTGCCGGGGCATACGGCCTCAGAACGTTCGGTTTTTCCTAACCTCGACCGTGAGTTTGCCAAGGCCGACGGCCGCCTGATGGTGACCACTTTTTCGTCGTCGGTGCACCGGGTCAACATGATTTTAGAACTGGCCCAGAAGCACAACCGTAAGGTATTTGTGGTGGGTCGCTCAATGCTTAACGTGATTGCCCACGCCCGCGATCTGGGCTACATCAAGTGCCCCGAAAGCCTGTTTCTGCCCCTGCGATCGCTGGCCCAAACCGCCGATGAAAATGTCCTCATTCTCATGACCGGTTCCCAGGGCGAACCTATGGCCGCCCTGACCCGCATCGCCGAAGACTCCCATCGGCAAATCCGCATCAAGCCAGGGGATACGGTGGTGTTCTCGGCCAACCCGATTCCGGGCAATACCATTCCTGTGGTTAACACGATCGATCGCTTAATGATGCGCGGGGCTAAGGTGGTCTACGGCAAAGACAAAGGCATCCACGTATCGGGCCACGGTGCCCAAGAAGACCAAAAGCTTATGCTGGCCCTGACCCGACCCCAGTATTTTCTCCCTGTACACGGGGAGCACCGCATGTTGGTCAAACATGCGGAAACCGCTCAAAGCATGGGCATCCCCGCCGACCACATGGTAATTATCCATAACGGCGACATTGTAGAAGTTGAGCCTTCTGGCATTCGCATTGCCGGTCAGGTGCCCTCTGGTATTGAGCTGGTTGATTCGTCCCGGGTAGGGCTGGTGGGGCGCGATATCCTCAAAGACCGGCAGCAGCTAGCCGAGGATGGCGTGGTGACCATTGCCGCCACCTTTGGAGCCAACGGCAGGCTGCTGGCCGATCCTACGGTGCAGCTCCGGGGCGTGGCCAATGCCGTGGCCCCCGAACGGTTGCAAAAATCGGTTAAGCAGGTCATTAACCAGGTTCTAGACAGCCGGGGATCTGAGTTCATGGCCAACAACAACCCCAAAGCCGTCGGCAAGCTGGACGGGGATGCGCTCAAGGTGGCCCTTGAGCAAGACCTGCGGCGTTTGCTCCGGCGGGAGCTTGATAAGCGCGACCCGATGCTGATCTTGCTGCTGCAGGGAACCACGGGTGAGGCTCAGTCAGCCCCTCCGACAGCCTCTCCAGCAGCTTCTGGGCAAGTTTCAGTAGCAAAGGTCGAGACCAATGGGAAAAAGGCTCAGGTAACTAGCAGTGGCAAAGCGGCTGAGGTAGCTGTGCCCACCCAGCATCGACGTACTCGCCCTCGCACTGCGGCGGTTTCTGCGTCGTAGCGCGTTGCCGCTCCGCAGGGGGTAAACCAGATGCGCAAACGGCAGGGGCGGGGGCTTTATGGCCCCTGCCCCTGCTGCTATTAGGTCACCCTAGCGGCGGCCCATCCCGGATGCCGCTAGGGATACAAATCGTTACAGGTGCACTTTTGCCTTACCTGTGCTACAAAGATACGCAATCCTATGTCATGGCTCTGGCTTGGCGCTATAATGCAACCAGCAAGAGTGACTACGCTTAAAGCGATGGCACATGGCAAGCGTTTTAAGCGACTGCAAGTTCTTAACGCTGAGCGCTTCTTATAAATTTGGCATTCCCGTGCTAGCTTTCCGGTTTAATTAGTGAAAGATTTAGCCCCGGCCAAAATTCTCAGAATCGCACGGCAGGTTAGGCCTCAGTATCGGCCTGTACGGATCGGGGTCGTGGTTCTATCGCGATATGCCTAGAAGTAAGGCTTTGTTGTGACTGCTTTTCCGTCGGCTGGGTGGGGCTTGAGAGGGCTCATAGGGCTGCTGATGCCCCATTTTCAGACCGAGAACTTAGATTTTTATTCGCCCTGGCGAGCGTTGTATGAGGAATTTGAATGCCGAAGCAGATTGTTATTGCTGAGCAGCATCGAATCGCTGCGGTCTTTTCAGAAGATCAGATTCAAGAGCTGATTGTGGCCACCGGTAGCCACCAGGTGAGCGATATTTATCTCGGTACCGTAGAAAATGTATTGCCCGGCATCGATGCGGCCTTTGTAAACATCGGCGACAGCGAGCGCAACGGCTTTATGCACGTTACCGACTTAGGCCCCCTGCGGCTGAAACGCATGGCCGGTTCCATTACAGAACTGGTGGCCCCCCAGCAAAAAGTGCTGGTGCAGATCATGAAGGAGCCCACCGGCAACAAGGGGCCGCGCCTGACCGGTAATATTACCCTGCCGGGGCGATATCTGGTGCTGATGCCCTCCGGGCGCGGGGTGAATCTCTCCCGGCGGATTCGTACCGAAAACGAGCGCAACCGACTGCGGGCGCTGGCTATTTTGATCAAGCCCGCCGGGATGGGCCTGCTGGTGCGCACCGAAGCTGAGGGCATTAGCGAAAATGCCATCATCGAAGATCTAGAAACTCTGCAAAAGCAGTGGGAAAGCATCCAGCAACAGGCCCTGACCACCCGCTCGCCTGCTTTACTTAACCGCGACGACGACTTTGTGCAGCGAGTGCTGCGGGATGCCTACAGCGCCGACGTGAATCGTATTGTCACCGACTCTAGCACCGGCCTGAAGCGGGTGAAGCAATACCTGGCAGGCTGGAGCGATGGCCAAGTACCCGCCGGGGTGCTGATCGACCAGCACCGGGAACGCACCTCGATTCTGGAGTATTTTCGGGTCAACGCGGCCATTCGCGAGGCACTCAAGCCCCGGGTCGATCTGCCCTCGGGGGGCTACATCATTATTGAGCCAACGGAGGCTCTGACGGTGATTGACGTCAACTCTGGCTCATTCACCCGCTCGTCCACGGCGCGGGAAACCGTGCTGTGGACGAACTGCGAAGCCGCCACCGAGATTGCCCGCCAGCTGCGGTTGCGCAACATTGCCGGGGTGATCATTGTTGATTTTATCGACATGGAGTCGCGCCGCGACAAGCTCCAGGTACTGGAGCAGTTCAATAAGTGCCTACGATCCGATAAAGCCCGACCGCAAATTTCCCAGCTTTCGGAGCTGGGTTTAGTGGAGCTGACGCGGAAGCGCCAGGGCCAGAATATCTACGAGCTGTTTGGCCGCAGCTGCCCCACCTGTGGGGGGCTTGGGCACCTGGTACACTTACCCACCGACGTGCCGCTAGATACCAGCCAGGCGGTACCCAAGGGGCTAGCCGCCGCGACCCCGGCCGAGGCGCAGTATACCCCTGCCCTGCGGGAAGCGCAGCTCGACGGCTACGACCCCCAGGCAGATCTGCAAGAGCTGGATCTGATGAACCACCCCAGCTATCAGGATAAGTCGGGCAAGGGCAACCGCCGCCGCCGCCGCCGCGACCCCCTGCCCACCCGCACCAACGGCAAGGAAGCCCCTATCCCAAAGGACAGCCTCACGCCTATTCCCGCGCCGATTAAAGAGCCGACCAGTGCTGTCGTTCCCGCGTCTGGGATGGATCTGGCCGAAGAAGATAGTGCCTCGGCCCGCTCTAGCCGGGGCCGCTCCCGAGACCGGGCCGAGCGCAAGCCAGCCACGGCTCCCCAACTGGTGACGGTGGAAATGACCCCGGATGAGCAGCTTATTTACGCCAAAATGGGCATTTCGCCACTGGTGTTAGCCAACCAGCACGAGATCCAAGATGCGCGTAACGTGATGGTGACCGTGGTGCTGCCGGGGCAGCAGCCCCCCGCCCCTGAGGAGCTGGGTCTAGGTGAATCAGCTCCAGCAGCGGCGTCAGCCTCCCCTGCGCCAGAGATCCCAGGGCGAACGCGCGCCAAGAAAACGGTAGTCACCACCAACGGGGCCATGTTTACCCCGACCATCGAGTCTAAGCCTTCCCCTGTTACTCGGGCATCCTCCGTCGAGGCTGTGATTGCTGCGGCTGCGCCAGCGGATGTCGAATCTGCAGATGATTTAGACCCCACCGATATCGCCCCGATGGCGGCGGCAGAGACGGCCGCGGCCACTGCTGAACCCAGCGATGCGGTGCGGCGGCGGCGGCGGCGGCGTTCGTCAGCCAGCGCCGACGATTCTGACGAATAGACCGGCCTATGGTCAAGCGTAGTTGTTCTGAGTCAACCCCCGGGGCGAGCCATGGATCACAATCCCAACCGGGTACTGCAGATCGCTGGCGTCGATGAGGTCGGCCGTGGAGCCCTGTTTGGGCCGGTGGTAGCGGCGGCGGTGGTGCTTTCCGGCCCCGCCGGTGACCAACTCCGGGCCTTGGGGGTAACCGACAGCAAGCGCTTGACCAGCGGCCAGCGCCAGCGCTTGGTGGAGCCTATTCAAACCCTAGCTAGCGACTATGCCATCGGCCTAGCCTCCGTCCATGAGATCGGGCGAATTAACGTTTTACAGGCTACCCTGCTGGCCATGGCCCGGGCCGTTAGGCAGCTCACACCGCCCCCAGAACTGTGTTTAATCGATGGCAATCAGGCCGTCCCTAATCTAGGATTACCGCAGCAAACGGTGGTGCAGGGCGACCAAAAGCACATTGAGATCGCCGCCGCCAGCATTTTGGCTAAGGTTTGGCGCGATACGTTAATGATCAGGCTTGACCACCGCTACCCCGGCTATGGGTTGGCGGCCAATAAAGGCTATGGCAGCGTCTTTCATCGCCAGGCGATTCAAGCCCAGGGCGCTTCGGCCTACCACCGCCGCTCGTTCAAAGGCTGTGGGTGAATCGGCACAGCATGCTATGCCCCTACGGGGTGGGTTGTAGGGCCAGGTTCTGGTCAGCCATGACCAAGGGACAGGGGCTGCCGTTATTTTCCTCCGGGGCAATCAGGGCGACTACGTGGGGCACCGGGCGCGGCTCGTAGCCCACCAGCGATTCCCCGGCGTAGGCCAGGGAGGTACTGGCCCCGGAATCGACCATCACCGCATCCCGCAGCCCAGCTTGGTAAAGCAGCTCTCCCAGGGTAACTGAATCGACCATGGTGTGGGTGACCCCCACCACCGGCTGACCGGCCTGGTTTATGCCCCAAAAGGCCCGGTGGCGAGTGGCGTCAAAATCAAACAGAGTGCCAAAGCTTTCGACCGGCTGGGGTTGGCCATCCTTCACCAGCCAGGCCGCGGCCACGAAGGCATCGGTGACCCCTGGCAGAGCATAGGTCAACCCCGCCAGGGTATTGTGACGACTGGCATCAAAGGGAACAAACTTAACCTGGCCAGGCGCAATTAGCACTAGCGGACGGGAGTTCAGCAAGGGGTTTTCGCTGGGGTTACCAGGCACAAATCGCCGGGTGCTCTGGCTGAGCACCGGGCCAATCATCACGTTAGAATCCAAATATTCAAGGGAGAAAAAGCCCCCGTCCACGGCGCCAATGGCGTTAGTTCCCGCTAAAATTTCGGGTACCTGGTAGCGGCTATTGGCATGGATGGTAACGGGGCGACCCCCGGTCATGAGGGAGAGTTCGGTTTCCTCGATAGTTAGTCTAGCCACGCTGACCGGAGTGGAAAAATCAAACGGCTGAGTGGCGACCCCAGGGGCAGCTGGCCCACCCCAGGCCTGGGTCAGCAGCGAGTCTAGGTTAGACTGGCCAAACCGCTCGACCGCCAGCAGCGATTCCGAAGCGCCAGCAAACTGCTCGTCGGCCTCACGCATGGTAAACCCCGCCAGGTAGCCTGCATCTGCCACGACCTGAGCCACGCGCTCGTCGTAGTGACCAGCGGGGTAGGTAAAATAGCGAATTGGAATGCCCAGCTGACTTTCTAGCCGCTGCTTTGAAGCCGTGACCTCGTAGGCCAAATCCTCGTCGCTGGACTGGGTTAGGTCGGGCGGATGAGTGACGCTATGGGCAGCGATGGTAATTAGGGGATCCGCCGCCATCGTCTTGAGCTGCTCCCAGGTCAGGGTAGAGCGGCCCACAATCTCGCCGTCTACCTTGCCGGGAAAGACTGAAAAGACCGCTGGCATTTGGTATTTTTTCAGCAGGGGGTAAACCAGGTCGTAGTGACCAGCGTAGCCATCGTCAAAGCTCAACACAATGGGCCTGGCCGGTAGGGGAATGCCGGTTCTGAGGTGCTGCACCAGCTGATCTACGCTGACCACGGTGAAGCCATTCTCCTGGAGGGCCTGGAGGTGACCCTCAAATTGCTCGGGGGTAAGGTCAAAAAAGACCTCGGGCTGGGTCATGACATCGTGGTACATGAGCACAGGCACCCGCGCCAGGGTCGCCCGCGGATGGAGATTGGGCCACGGCTCGGCCACGAACTGCTGCTTGATTTTTGGATCGAACGCCAGGCTGGCTGAGGCTAAAGCACCGCCCTGGAACATGGCGTTGGGCGATGGAGCTTCGGCCTTTTGGGCCGACAGGTGGGCTGGGCTAGGGGCAACGTGGCAGAGTCGTTCGCTGCTAGCCGCCGCCGGAAAGGCATCTAACCCGGGGGAATTGGCCAGGGCCACCAGCACCGGTGCAACGGTCTTGGGCGGCCCGAGTTTAAAGCTCAGGGTGCTGGCAAAGGGGAGGGCGGCACCCACTAGAAACGCCCCCAGGCCAACCAGCAGGAGCATTTTAAGCCGCGATCGCTGCGATTTACCCAGCTTCATCCATTTTCCTGCCATCCTGTCTTCCCCACACCAAAAATGATTTAGCCCCGCGGCCAAAAACCCATCTCATCTTACTGGGGAACCATGATTCTGAGCGACAAAAAAACTCGTAGATCGCGTTAAATCTCGGTTAACGATGTCGGTTGGTTGGTCAAGCCCGCAGACCCGGCGAAACGCCCGTCAGCGGAGGAATTTTCCCGCCGCCAGACCCGCAGCATTTGGTGGCCGCCGCGCTGAAACTCGTAGGCCGTGGGGTCGATTCGGGTGCGATAACCGAGGACATTCAGCGCCGCCATCACCCCGTCTAGGTGGCGCGACGGCTGTGAACCCAGCTCCAACAGCGGAAAAATCCGGGCCTCGGGGGCCAGTCGCAGCATGGCCTGAATCGCCTGGAGGTGAAAATCCAGGCTGAGCTGGGGGCCATAGAGAAACAGCAGGTGCGAGCACAGGGCCAGATCAAACCTGCCCGCCGCGAAGGGCAGGTTAGGGAACGCCGCTGCCACGTAGCGACCCTGGGTTTTCCCGGCCTCAAAATCCGCCAGAAAGGCATCCATGGCGGCCTGGCGCACTCGGCCTAATTCCTCCGGCGAGCGAATCTGCGTCCAGACAAATTCCCCCTGGTTGGCCCGCACCTTGTCCAGCACGTCGTCAAAGGTGGCGGCAATCCGGTCGCGAATGGCCGCCGCCGTAGCGGCATAGATGGGGTCGAAAGATACCACCCGCCCGCCGCGCCGGGTCAGCTCGTGGTTAAACGCCGCCGGGCCATCGGCACAGCCCAGAATGCGGCCATCCAGGTCGGTGGGGCTGAGATTAAACATGGCGACATACTCAGCGAAGGATCGCCCCCAGGGAATCACCGTGTCTAACATAAAGCCCATGGCAACAAAGTCAGCCTAAACGGTCTATCTGCGTGTATCCTTTAGCAGACCTTGTACTGCCCCTGGGTGCCCCCATGGATAAGACCCGTAAGCCATCTCTGGTTATGCTAGCGCTGCTAAGTGCCCTGGCGACCCTGCCTCTGCCCACCCCCAGGTCCGACCCAGGCTGGCAAGCCCAAGAACCTCCCGTCCCCGCCTTTATCCTACAAGACAGCGTGGCGGCGGGCACCACCCTGCGCATCGACGGCACGCCCTCCATGGCGACCATCAACCAAAATCTGGGCCAGGGGTTTGAGCAGCGGTATCCCGACACCCAGGTGATCATCGCCGCCAATGGGGATGCCGCTGCCCTGGAGGCGCTGCAGGCGGGCAACCTAGATCTGGCCGCCCTAGGCCGCTCACTCACCGAGGCGGAACTGGCCCAAAACCTCACCGAGGTGCCCATCACCCGCGAAAAAATCGCCATTATTGTGGGGCGCGACAACCCCTTTCAGGGGGATTTAACCTTTGGGGACTTTGCCAGAATCTTCCGGGGCGAAATTACCAACTGGTCAGAACTAGGTGGCCCCAATGTGCCGATTCGCTTTATTGATCGGCCTGACGCCAGCGACATCCGCCGCGCCCTGGGAGAATATAGCGTTTTTGAGGGCCAGCCCTTTGCCACCGGGGCAACGGCGGTGCAGGTGCCCGACGACAGTACCGCCGCCATCGTACGCGAGCTAGGGAACGACGGCATGAGCTATGCGATCGCCTCCGAAGTGCTAGATCAGGAAGCGGTGCGCACGCTCTCCATGCACAATACCCTGCCTGACGATCCTCGCTATCCCTACTCTCAACCCCGCAACTACGTTTACCGGGGCGAGCCTAGCATTCCGGTGGAGGCATTCTTGGGCTTTGCCACCAACGCTGAGGGCCAGGGGGCGGTGGTCGCCGCCAACCAAACCGCCAGCGCTAACGTCACCGTTGGGGCCAATGAACTCCCGAACGGAGTCACCCTCGCCCCCGATGGCCGGTATATGGTACGGGGCACCGAAGACGGCCAGCTCCAGTGGCTGGATGCCGCCGGTATGGCGACCCCGACGGTGTTGCCCGATGCCCACCAGGGGGTGGTATCAGCGGTGGTGATTAGCCCCGACGGGCAAACCGTGATTTCCAGCGGAGCCGATGGCTACATGCGCCGCTGGGATCAAAACGGTAACCCCCAGGGGGATCCCATTGAGGGCAGCGATGGGCCAATTCTAGCCCTGGCTCTCAGCCCCGACGGCCAAACCCTAATTAGCGGCAACGCCGACGGCACCGTCGAGCGCTGGTCGGTAGCGGATGGTACGCCCCTGGGCACCCCGATTGCCGCCCACACCGGGCCGGTGCAGGCCATCGACTACCCCGCTGGCGGGCAAAATTTTATTACCGGCAGCAGCGACGGCTCCCTGGGCTTTTGGAACGCCGACGGTAGCCCCGCCGGGCAAGTCGCCCAGGCCCACGCGGGGGGCGTCACGAATATTACCAGCAGCCCCGATGGCCAGGTGTTTACCACCTCTGGCGGCGACGGCACCGTGCGCCAGTGGGATCGTGCCACCCTCAACCCCAGGGGCGAAACTATCGCCGCCCATGGTGATTCGGTTAGCGCCGTGGCCTATAGCTCCGATGGCGGCACCTTTGCCACCGCCGGAGCCGACGGCACCCTCCAACTGTGGAACCCCGATGGCACCGGGCGACTGCCGGGGCCGGTGACCCTTGCGACCCCAGCTAGTTCCCTGGGCTTTACCCCCGACGGCCAGCTGGTAGTGGGTACCGCCGATAGCCAGGTCGAGTTTCGCGATGACCAGGGCGAGCTGGTCACCGATGACCCCAGCTCCACCACCGGGGAGGGCACTGGCCGATCGCCCCAGCTAGATGCGCTGTGGGGGCAAATTCAAAACCTGCCCCGCAGCACCTGGTGGATTTTGGCTGCGATTCCGATTCTGCTGGTGTTGGCAGGGCTGCTGGGATCGGCCCTGGGCATCAAGCGCAAACCCAGGCAAGAGGGCTTAGAAGGTGACATTACCCCCGGCCCTGGCCTTGACATTGACTTTTCGGACCTGGGGCAAGGCACCGCCGAGGTGGAACCGGGTCTGCCCCCCGAAGCCGGACTGATCCCCATTGAGGGTGGGGTAATTGACGGCACCTCCGCCAGCAAGCTGGAGCAGGCCCGCGCTGACCTGGCCACCGGCAAGCAGATGATGCGCGAGGGCCGCTACGACAACGCGCTGATTTACTTCAACAGCGCCATTGAAGCCACCGAAGTCGAAAGGGTTAAAGCCGAGGCCAGCGGTAACCCCGTGGGCGGCATCAACACCATCGCGGCCCAGGCCCAGGCCCAGCGGGGCAATGCCCTGGCCCTGCTGGGTCAGACCAACGACGCCATGGACAGCTACAATGCCGCCCTGGAGCTGGACTCCGGCACCATTGACGCCTGGATCGGTAAGGGTCGCCTGCTAACCGGTATGGGGCGGTACGACGAAGCCATCTTTAATTTTGACTCGGCCCTTAACTTAGACCAGTCCTCAGCGGCGGCCTGGTCGGGTAAGGGCCAGGCCCTGGTGCAAATGGGCCGCACCGCCGAAGGGCAGGACTGTCTATCGCGGGCAGCGGCCCTAGGGGGCGACGAGCTAGGCTCCATACCACCCTATGACGGCGGCTCTGGCTACCCTACCCCCTCGCCTTATCCGCCCACCAATGGGAACTCCGGCTACCCCTTGCCCTCCCCCTATCCGGAGGAAGAATTTTCAGGGTCTCCCGCCCCCTATCCCGACAATCCCGATTCGTTCATGAGTTCCCCTAGGCCCGGCCCGGTTCCCGGTGGCATTACCCCTGGGCCCCAGCCGGGCTATCCTGAACCGGTTCCCAGCGGCATTACCCCTGGGCCTCAGCCGGGCTATCCTGAACCGTCGCTGCCGCCGGGCTACGACCCTGATGTTCCCCTAGACCTTCAGCAAATGGTGATGGGCCTGCCCTCAGAAAATTCTGCGATTAACGGCGCAGCCCCCGGCAGCTACGATGTTCCCCCTGATCTGGTGGCGGATGCGGCCCGGTTACCCAATCAGGCTGAGGATGCGATGGCCACGCCCCCCCCCAACTATGGTTCTTCCTACCCGCCAGGGCCAGCCTATCCGCCAGGGCCAACCTATCCGCCAGGGCCAGCCACCCCCAGTACCCTGGAGGAGGATCTGCTCAACCAGGTCAGTTTACCAGGGGGCACCGATGTCGAGGCACCACTCCCGACCCTGCCCTCCCCGGATAGTAGCTATGGCGCCATTGACATCCAGCCCGGCCCCGCCCTTCAGCCTGGAGCGGGCCTTCAGCCTGGAGCGGGCCTTCAGTCTGAAGCCGGTATTCAGCTTGGCCCAGGTATTCAGCCTGGCCCTATGCGGCCTACGCCGACTCCAGAACCGCCGCCGGTGCCAGTAGAGGCGGGCGACTTTATTCCGCCGCCCCCCGAGGCGCAGGTTTCAACACCCCCTACTGATGCCTTAGCAGGTTTACCCCCAGAGGTGCTGGCCGCCCTGGCCAGTATTCCCTCGACCTCTCCCGATAGTTTTGGGGTGACGGCGCCAGGAACGCCCACCGCAGGGCTGACGACGACGGCTCCGGTGGTAGCCAATATTGACGCTCAGACCCCGGCAACCTCAGCTCACTCAAGCTGGATTAGGCTTTCCATTGACGCGGCCACCAGCCGGTTTTATGCCGTTTGGCAGATCGACGCGGACGATCGCGTCCGGGCCAAGCAGCAGGGCGGCGAAACTCTGGCCGTCAGGCTTTACGATGTCACCGGCCAGGCCACCCAAGCACCCCTATCGGCCCCGGTGGATGAGCAGCGCTGCCGCGACGACTTTGCCCAGGACTGGTATTTGCCCATCCCCCAGTGGGATCGGATCTATCTGGCGGAAGTGGGCTACCTGAGCGCGGCGGGGCAGTGGGCTAGCCTCGCCCAGTCTTCGGAAGTACCGGCGATTTCGCGGTAGGGGGGATCGGGTATTAGGTTTCGGCCACCCGACATCGGGTATTGAGTCTCGGGTTTCGGGGGCTGATACCCAATCCGAATCGCATAGCCTGATTCTCAACCGGCCAAACCGTAGGGGCGTTGGCGCAGCCTAGCCAGAGACTTTATCGTATGCGCCCAATTAAATCGGGGGTAACCAAGCAGGATTTGGTATGACTGGCTGCTCACGTTTGGGTGCCAAGCCTCATCGGGATCGTGACCGAAGCCGCGACTCCCCCCTAGAACACTCATCTAAGTGATGGAGCAGAGGTCTATAGTGATTGAGACAGCGTTTTAGGCGGTAAAGGCAGAGCACCATGACGGTAAACCCCATCACCATTTGGCCATTTAGGGGGCTAGGGTTAACCCTGGGCCGAAACGCCTGGGGCAGCCTGGGACGGCGGATGGGGATAATTGCCCTGGCCCTGGGCCTGGTACTGGCCACCACCAGCTGCGACCTCAACCGGTTTGCCAAGGCCGACGCCAGCGTGCCCAGGCTAGTGCTGAGTACCCTGAGCGACCCTAAAACCTTTAATCCGGTGCTGAACCAGGAGTCGCCTAACATCTTTAGCTTTACCTTCGAAGGGCTTACCACCACCGATGGCCTTACCGGCGACGTGATTCCGGCCCTGGCCGAAAGCTGGGAGATCTCCGAGGACGGCAAGACCCTGGTGTTTACCCTGCGCAACGGGCTGAAATGGTCGGATGGTGAACCCCTGACGGTGGACGACGTCATCTTTACCTACGACGTGCTGTTTAACCCCGACATCCCCACCAACAGCCGCGATGGCTTTCGCATTGGCACCCAGGGGCTCTTGCCCCAGGTCACAAAGATTGACGAACAGCGGGTGCAATTTTTGCTGCCCGAACCCTTTGCGCCTATGCTGCGCAATACGGCGCTAGAGATTATTCCGGCCCACATTCTCAGACCCACGATAGAGGCCACCGACAGCCAGGGCAATCCAGCCTTTCTTTCCACCTGGGGTACCGACACGGCCCCCGCTCAAATTATTGGCAACGGCCCCTATCGCCTGGCCCAGTACATTCCAGGAGAGCGGGTAATTTTTGAGCGCAACCCCCACTACTGGCGGCAAGATGCCCAGGGCAGCCCGCAGCCCTACATCGAGCAGATCGTCTGGCAAATCATTGGCTCGACGGATACCTCGTTTTTGCAGTTTCGCTCGGGCGGGCTTGATTTAGTGGGGATATCCCCCGACTTTTTCTCGTTGCTAAAGCGGGAAGAGGCACGGGGCAACTTTACGATTTACAACGGCGGCCCCAGCCTGGGGACTAATTTCTTTGGCTTTAACCTCAACCAGGCCAGCCGCAACGGCAAGCCGCTGGTCGATCCAGTCAAATCGCGCTGGTTTAACACCGTGGAATTTCGCCAGGCGGTCTCCTACGCCATTGACCGCGACACCATGGTCAACAATATTTTTCAGGGCCTGGGAGAGCCTCAAACCTCCCCTATTTCGGTACCCAGCCCTTACTTTGCGCCGCCAGAGCTGGGCATTCGCACCTACGACTACAACCCCGAAAAGGCCAGGGAACTGCTGCTGTCGGCGGGGTTTGAGTACAACCTAGTCGAGCAGCTGGTGGATGCCGACGGCAACCGGGTACGGTTTACCTTGATTACCAACTCCGGCAACAAAATTCGCGAAGCCATCGGCACCCAAATCAAAAACGATTTGGAGAAAATTGGTATTCAGGTCGATTTTCAACCCCTGGCCTTTAACGTTTTAGTCGATCGACTCACCGATACCCTGGAGTGGGAAGCCTTTGTGCTGGGCCTCACCGGCGGTCTTGAACCCAACGGCGGCGCCAACGTATGGCTGCTGGATGGGGCGCTCCACGCCTTTAACCAAACCGCCGCCGCTGGTCAGGATCCTCTGGAGGGCTGGCAAGCCGCCGACTGGGAAACCCGGATTGCCGATCTCTACATCCAGGCGGCCCAGGTGGTCGATGAAGACGAGCGCTTCGCGCTGTACCAAGAAACTCAGCAGCTCACCCAGGAATATTTACCGTTTATTTATTTAATCAACAACCTCTCTCTCACCGCCGTGCGCAACCGGGTGAAGGGGGTGCAATATACCGCCATTGGCGGTGCCCTGTGGAATTTGCCTGAGCTGACGCTGGAATAGAGGGGTATGGGTTTTCCTACTCTTGTTTGTTATCTGTTAAGACTCACCATTCACAAGAGGGTTAGGGATTCTTTGTACCATTAAGCCGTAAGGCTAGTAATCTACCAAATCTCGGCGCTAGTCAGCAAGGTTGCATAAGCAGGGCTATAGCGTTGCCTAGTGGTTCTTCTGGATATTTGGTGATGAGCCAGACTATATAGCGCTAGCCAGATCGCTTAGGACAGGATTGGCAGATCGAAACCACAACTGGGAGGCCATCTGGCTCGCCATCGCTACTCCTAGCGCGCAGGGTTAGCCCTGTCCTCACCGATGTGGCGATGGCTATATAACTCTCAAAAATCTCTGAGGTAAGGGTCTCGCAGAAGTCATTATGCAATTTAAATGCTTAACAGCTTATCCTCCTCAGCATTGCCATTTTTGAGGGTCATGCCGCCTGCGCCAGTTTGGCCAATATAGGCAAGTTTTGCTGTTCTACTCGGCAGATGTGATATAGGCTTGGCAAGGAAAGTATCTTGACTCCCATTCAGCATTTATAAAGAGGTTACCAAGATCTGACCAATGCAATAGATGCTGAGTAGCTTGGCTGCCAAGCTTAGTAATGACTAAGCCTTAAGGATTTCATGAGCTGGTGATTTCTTCAGGTTTTCGAAGAGGATATTCGGACATAATCCATGAATCTTATACTTTTCAATAGCTTGAGATCGCCATACTAAATCTCCCGAATCTACAAAAGTTTTACGTATTTCTCTGATAACAGATAGCGCATTGGACGACCATTCTTGAAAATCACTTAACTTCCAGTAGTAAACACCTTTGAGATGAGGGAGAGAACCGGAATCTGCTTTTTGAACAGGTGTTACTAAAACTGGTACGATAGTTGAATTTTCTTTGATGCCTAGTTCATCTCGAACCCAATTTTGATGGGTAATTGCCTGCCTGGCCTTCGTAACACTTAGCCTCGATGATGACTCTGCCCCAGAGTGATCTTCAAAAGTGAAGCAAAAAGTTTCATCAATTTGCCACCATGGGTCGGGAGCCCCATTAGTTTCACTATTTCCAGCTTCATATCCTAATAGCTGACCCAACTTAACTTGAGCAGTTTCAAATTTAGTCGCATCGCTAGACATGATCCCATCAAGAATTTCTTTCTCTTTAGCCTCAAAGCCCCCATCATGTCTAATCCCTAAGCTTTCTAAGACCATCTCCATACGTTCCACAACAATAAGGGTTTTATCATCCTGTGCCGAGTTAACCTCTTTTTCTTCGTGTGAAGCCGTGAGGTTATTCAGCCATGGGAGAGCAGGAGCCGCCTTAGACGCTTCTGCAAAATACTGTCTTGCAAGAGGCTCAAAGCTTTGCATCCCAAGCTCTTTATATGCTAAAAAAGCAGCGCTTCCACCCAGATAATTCCAAAGGGCTCTATACCCTTTTAAGCTAGGGTCTTTCAACTTACCTAGAACTATTTTGCATTGCTCAAGCGCTCCAGAGTAGTCACCATGCCAAAGACAATATTCATATTTGACTTCGTGCATAACAGCCTCTCGAAGATCCGATGTTCCTGGAAGCTGCTCTTGCTTCATATCAGAACGCAGCTCTATGATGCTGTCTTCCGCATTCGACCAATCGTCTTCATGTTCAAGAAATGAATCAAATTTTTCTAAAAAATCTTGAACAGACGAGTCTTTGGCATATTCCTTCCCGACTTCTATTTCTGCTTGCAGCTCTGGATGAAGGAATTTTCTACGATCTTTTGCTAGCAAATAGTCAAGTAGCTCATCGCCTAAAATCAGAATAGCAGAATAATCTGTTGGAGAGCGATTACAGCGACCGATCGCTTGCACCACCCGAGTTAGTATTCTGTCGTTGAGTAGTGTTATTGCACTCATTCGACTAACAATAAACTTCTCCTGAAGATTAGTAGTCTTAGGTAGGCCTTGTGCAATAAGTAACCGACATTCATTTCCAGGAAAGTCAATGCCATCGTAGCGATTGGCAACAACTGTTACTGCTTTATCACAGGTGACGAAGGGATCCTTAGAAGTTTCAATATCAGTGGCATCAAAGATTTTGAACTCCAGTTCTTTTTCAATCAAAGCACGAAAGTTATTTTCCATTAGATCGCTTGGCACAAGAACCAATGATCTTCCCGCTCTTTTCATGAGTGATAAAGTTAATTGCTGAGTTTCCTTTTCTGCGAGAGTAGGGAATAGAAAATATCTTCTTCCAATTCCCTGAGTATCCCATCCAGAAGAGACCTCGAGCCTTTTGATTTTAGTTTTGCCAGTTAGTCTCTCAAGATCGCCGCCTGCGCCAAGAGTTGCAGACATATAAATCCGCTGCTTCGCATTTTTGAATGGCGGATGGGTGTCAGTGGGGGCAATCAATGGTCGTACAGTGATTTCGTGGGCACCAACGTATAAGTGACAGGCTTTGAGGTTACTGCCGATAACCGACCACGGATAGTATAAGTTTGTATTATCTACATGGACATTGAAAACTTTAATAAGTTCGGGAATTATTTTATAAAACTGTGGAGTGGAAAGCTTGTCAACCCAGCCTCGTGTCCAGGCATCTTCTCGCTTGCCAATCATTTTTAGATATGATTCTAAAGGTAGAAGAGGCTCTAAAATTGCGGCAAGAGCAGTAAAGAGTGACTTTTGATCTGGTTTTAGATTTGATATGTGAAGCGTCCAGTGAGTAGCTATGTAGTTTTCGGCAGCGTGGACATCGTCAAGAATAATAATTTGTGGATCTATAAAAAATGGAGCAATGTTGAATAGGCTGCTATAGGATGTTACAGCAGTTGCCTCAGCGTTTCTGTAATCGCTCTTATCAGCGGCAGAGTAGTCATGCTTACTTTTGGTGAAGGGAATGACACGAAGGCCATATTTACTCTTGGCTTCGTTGGCCACCTGATAGACGAGTTGATTGGTAGGACACACATAGAGGATTCGCTCTTCAAATTTTCGACGACGCCATTCGCCAAGGATGAGGCCTACTAATGTTTTGCCGCTGCCGGTAGGTAACTGAAGAGCAACATCGGGCTCATTTAGTGCTTCATTACAATAGTTCCGTGTGACATCGGCTTGATGCGAGAGCATTCCAGGATATGCTCTTTGCCTGAGATCATTAAAGAGTTGCTCAGGTGTCTCTGGAGCGGGGGCTTTTTTCTTTATTCTTTCGAAGGGCATGATATCAAATCCTTGGGGAGTCTGTGGGCAAACTGGTTGACTGACAAAACCCTAGAACCCTTACCCCAAATCCCTCTCCTAGAGCAGGCTACGGGTTACTCTGTACATGCAAATCGATTGTAGGAGAAGGAGTTAAGGGATGAAGGGAAAAAGGTTTTATCAATCAACCGGGTGGGCAAATACCTTGCCCTATTCATTAAAAACCACGGTCAGCTCGCTGTGCCAATGACATGTATCACAGCTTTACATGCCATTGGCTGTCTTATCTCATGTATTGCATGTGCTAAGCTGCTCAGCCCAATAGTTAACATATACTGTTTTATTAAAAGCGTGAATGATTATGAGTGCGGAAAAGCCGGAGAACTAGTCTGAAACTCTAGCATCTACTGGCTTCCGTGGGAGTGAAATGGCCTTGGGAGATGAAATCGTCATAATTAGCAATCAGCTTGGTAGTTAAGAATAGATTGCCATGGATAGTGAAATCCGCCACCTAGAAGAGCGCCTGCGGGCCGCGATGCTGACCAGCAACGTGGCTGAGCTCGATGCCCTAATTGACGATCGGCTGTTATTTAGCGGGCCAGACGGCAGCGTCTATCGTAAAGCCGATGATCTAGAGCTACACCGCTCGGGGGCAGAGCGCATTACCCGCCTGGACTTAGACGAGATTGTAATTGAGCACCACGGGGAGATTGCGATCGCCGTGGTGCTGACTCGCCTAGCGGGTGAACTGCACGGGCAGGCCTTCGCGGGGCAATACCGCTACACCCGCACCTGGATGCGCGGTGAGCAGGGCTGGCGGATTGTCGCGGGTAGCGTCTGTGCGGTACCGGGCTAGGGCTTAAATCTAAATCCCTACCCCTGCCGCGATCGTCCCCCCACCAGGGCCAGTTGCCGGCCCGGCAGCAGGGCTTTTTGGGCCAGGTAGTCGTGGATTTGGCGCGGCTTCATCCAGCAGAGGTCTTTAGCCAGGTCAGAAATTGTGATCGAGCGCCCGTTAGAGCTGTGCAGACTGTCGCGCAAGACACCCAGAATCTGAGGTTCAGCGACCAAAATCAGAGTGTTGAGGTCATAGGCGGCGATCAAGGCATCGACTTGCCCCACAATGGCCTGGGCAAAGCGGCGCTCAAACTCGACCCGGTGGTTGTCGCGGTGGTCGTCGTAGCTGTGGCTTTTGCTGCTACCGCCGCCGCCACATCCTGACTTGGGGCTGGCCCACAGGTCTTGATCGGCCATCTCAACGGCGGGGTTGAGGCGCTCACACCGCTCTACCAGGTCGGGGCCAGACTCAAACTCCGGATCATCTAGGGGTTCTAGGGTTAAAAACCGAGCCCTGGCACCATCCACTACGGCGACGAGGAAGCGAGTCATAAAATCTCCCATGGGTATAGTGTTTGGTGGCGATCCTAGCAACTGCCCCGCGGTGTCTGTGGAAAACCACCCACAAAGGTTAACGTCGCTTAAAGAAGCGTTAAGGGCAGGTGGGGGCACCGTCGCCGTCTGTGTTCGTTAAGGCCAAATGTCGGCGGGTTTTACAACGTCTTATTGCTGAAGATGTCGTTTGTTTGCCACAGGCCAGGGTGACTGAATGCAGCGCTTGCCGCTCAGACCGATCGCTTCAGTTATAATTCATGCCAAATCCGAACTCAAAACCCTGATTCAAACTAGGAACTCCATAGGGGCATTGCAGTGCAATGCCCTGGCCAATTGGGAGTCTGCCAATCGGATTGGTGAGGGATATTTGACCCTCTGCGGCGGAAAATTGTCGTTAGAATAAGCTCCACAGAACTATGGATTACCTCGCTATGAAACGCCTGCTCGTTGCCTTGGCTGTATGCCTGACCCTGCTGGGCTTTCCCGCCCAGGCTTGGGCCCACCAGGTAGAAACCAACTACTTTCTTGACGATCAGCTAGAGTTTCAGTCTACGTTTAGCAGCGGCGAGCCCTTTGCCGGAGCGACGGTCACCATCTACGCTCCTAACAATCCCGATCAACCCTGGCTTACCACCACCACCGATAGCGAGGGCCGGTTCGCCTTTCTGCCCGATGAGTCCATTCCGGGAGATTGGCAGGTGGCCATCGAGGAAGAGGGCCACGCCGACTACTGGACGGTGCCCGTGGGCAATCAGGGCCTGATCTACGACGGCATTAGCTTTGACGCGACCCAGGATCGTCACTATGTGGCGGCTTCTGCCCTGGGGCCACTAGCCCTGTCGGTGGGGGCCGGGCTGGGCTGGGCCGCTTTCAAAAAACGTCGTCGCGCCTAGTGCCGCGTCAACCCTAGAAATTCGGGTTAGTAGTTAGCGCTAAAGCGCTGACTACAAGCTGATCGATTCACCCTAAAATTTGGCTTTGACAAAGCACTAGCCCAGGCGCGGCGGCTCTAGCTCGATGGTGGCCACCACCTGGCCGTGGTCAGACTGCCAGGGTTCTGGGTTCTCGCCGAGCAGGGTCTGGTCAAACAGGTGGTCGTTGTAGACCGATACGTAGGTGACACGGCCAACGCGATCGCGGTTTTGGGCCGAAAATTCTTCGCTTACCATAATGTGGTCGAGGCTATCGTAATGGCCGTTGTGGATGTGGGTGTAGTAGTGGTCACCGTAGCCCAGCCGGGCCTGAATGTCTTTCACCTGGTAGAGCAGCACGTCCCACATCGGGGCTTTTTTGCGGTGAGGCCAGCACTCCCACGGCGGCTGCCCGGCCACAATTTGGGTGGTGACGGCGGTATGGTTATCGTTAACGTCGCCCATGACGATCATCGGGTAGCGGCGGTCGCGCAGCCCTTCCATGAGAATAAACCGCAGGGCAGTGGCCTCGGCCGCTCGGCGAATCAGCGAACGGGCCTGGCCCTTGGCCAGCTCTACCGGGTGACTGCGATCAACCCCGTCGGGCATCATCGGTCGTTTTGACTTCAGGTGCACCACAAACACCGTGCAGCAGATGGCGTCCGTCAGGGCTAAATCCACCGCCAGCACCGGGTGAGAGAAGCGGCGAATGGGGATATCGGCCCCCTCTAAATCCAGCCGACTCTCTGGCGGAAACTCGTCGTATATCCGCTGGCCCAGCACCGGAAATCGGGTGGCCAACGCCACCCCTGGCCCCCGGCCAAAGCCTTCGGCCATGGCAACATTGTGGCGGCGGTGGTAGGCGCTGCGGTGCAGCGCCTCCTTGAGCGCCCCCTGGTGAAACACCTCCTGAAATCCGACGATGTCTACCCGCATGCGGTCGAGCTGGAGGCCCGTCCAGGTGAGTTTTTTCAGATAGTCGTCGTGGGAGTATCCCTCCTGTCGATAAAACTCGCGCTCTGGCAGCACCAGATTGCAAAGGTTAAAGGTCCCAACACGAAACTGGTTACGTTCCATAAACGAGGGCGGTGCGTCTGGGGTAGGGGCAGGGCGGGTGAGCACCGAGGTGGCCTAAACGCCAGAACCCAGGGATTCTTAGAAATCCCTGGGTTCTGGCGCAATGCCCCTAAAACGGAATGTCGTCGTAGCTGGGGTTGGCTTCGGGTTCGCTGGCCGCCTGGGGCGCTGGGGCGCTGGCCGGGGCCGAGCGCGGGCTAGCCGCCGGGGCCGCCGGGCCGGGGGCGGTGGTTCCCATAGTCATGGGGGCCGGGGGGGCCATCGCCATCGTGTTGAGGGTGCCAACATTGTAGATCCGCTGCACCGTCATCTCCACCTGCTTTTCTTTAAAGCCTTCGGGGCGGTCTACCACGTTCATGGCCAGGCGGCCCTCTAGCAGCACCCGCTGGCCTGTCTGGTAGTTTTCTTGAATATCCTGGGCCAGGTTGCCCCAGCCCACTACCTTCATCTGGGCCGAGGCATCACCCTCCCGCAGGCCGGGAAACTGCACCACAAACTCGGCCACCGGAGTTTGGTTATCGGAGGTATATCGCAATTGGGGGGCCTGGACAATCTCCGCCAGCAACATACAGTTATTCATCGGGCCAAGCCCTCCTTAATTCCCTGCTCTTGTTCAATAAAGTGCTGCACATGGCTATAGTACTTGTCTACGGCAATGTCTAGCCACTCGCGGTTTTGGCTATTGGCAAAGATATGCACCAGGGGTTCCCCGGCATCGGGCAGCACCAGCACCCAATCGTCAGGGTTGTTGCCCAGTATTTTTACGCCGTCGATCAGCTCTAGCTGGTCGGAGGGAGTTTCTTCTACCAGGTAGCGCATCAGGGCACCCTTCACGGTCCAGGGACAGCGCAGGGTTTGGGTGCGATAGCAGACCCGCGGTAGCTCGGCCCAAATTTGCCCCAGGGAGCGCTCTTGTAGGGTCAGTATTTCAATCAGCTTGGCAATGCAGAACATGGCGTCGAAGCCGGGATGCAACTCGGGGAAGATAAAGCCCATGTCGCCGCTGCCCCCCAGCACCACATCGGGGTTCGACTGGCAGGCTTCCATCAGCGCGGTGGGGTTGGCCTTGGTGCGAATCACCCGGCCATCGTGGCGGCGGGCGATGTGCTCAATTGCCCCGGAGGTGTGCACCGGCACCACGACGGTACCCCTGGGTTGGGTGGTCAACATCATATGGGTCATCAGGGCGGTGAGGGTTTCGCCGCGAATCAGCGCCCCGACCTCATCCACCAAGACGAGCTGCTCGCCGTTGGCAGAGACCTGGGCCCCAAAGGTAGCCCGCAATGCCTGTACCACCTGGCCGAGCTGCCCTAACATGGTCTCCCGCTCGTCGTTAGAGAGGGCAGTCTGGCGTAGGCTGGCATTGAGCACCACCGCGTCGCAGTCGAACTTGCCCAAAATTTGGGGCAGCACCGCCCCCGAAACCGCATAGACGTAGTCGATTACCACCTTGGCCTGGCTGTTGATCAGGGCATCGACGTTGAGGTGCTTTTCAAAGGCCTTGGCATAGGTGGAAACCACCTGGGTGGTAATTGTGACGGTGCCAATGTCGTGGATGGCGGCGCGGCGCAGGTCTTCTTTGAAGTAGGCTCCCTCAATTTTCTTCTCTTTAGCCTTGGGAATATCAATACCGTGCTCGTCAAAAAATTCAATCAGCACGTGGTCGGGGCGGTCGGGGTGCAGCCGCACGTGAATGCCCCCCACCACCCCCATCTGCGCCAGCACGCTGCGGGCCACGGGAATGGCGGTGGCCTCCAGGTTTTCAATATTGATGCCGACGGACATCAGCCCGGCGATCAGAGATCGCGACACCATGCGGGAAATGCTGCGCTGATCTCGCGATACCAGCACGTGGGAGCCGGGCTTGAGGGTAGACCCGTAGGCCGCCCCCAGCTTGACGGCAAATTCAGGGGTGATGTCGATGTTCGCCAGACCCGACACCCCCCGCTGGCCAAAGAGGTTACGCTGGGCCGTATTGCCCCAAATGAGGTTGATGTTCAAAGTTGCACCTGATTCGATTTGCTTACTGGGCCAGACCCGAACCCCAGGGCTGATTTGCGCTTCTTCTCCCACCGTAGACAGGGGGCCAATTACGGCCCCCTCTAGCACGTGCGATCGCCGATCAACCCGAGCGCCTCGAGCAATGGTGCAGGCACGCAGGTGCACTTCATCCCCAATAATCGCCCCGTTCCAAACGATCGGGCGCTTGAGGTCAGCATCGCTGCCGATGGTGACGTTATCGCCAATCACGGTGCCAGGTTCAAGTACGGTGCGGGCACCGATGCGGCAGTTGTGGCCGATCAGCACCGGCGGGTGAATCTGAGCAGACGGATCTATCTGAGTATTTTCCCCCATCCAGACTCCGGGAGATGTCTCCGAGTAGGCATAATCGACCAATACCTTTTGGTGCAGCGCATCATACTGGGCTTCGCGATAGGCTTCCAGGTGCCCCACGTCACACCAGTAGCCGTCGGCCACGTAGCCGTACAGGGGCTCTCCTTTCTCTAGCAGCAGGGGAAACAGATCCTTAGAAAAGTCAGACTCCTGGTGGTCGGGCAAATAGTCGAGCACCTCAGGCTCTAGAATATAAGTGCCTGTGTTGACCGTGTCGGAGAAAATTTCGCTGGTGGAGGGTTTTTCTAAAAACCGCTGGATGTGGCCCTCGCCGTCGGTAATCACCACCCCAAACTCAATGGGGTTAGGCACCCGCGTCAATATCAGCGTGGCTTTTGACCCCTTCTGGCGGTGAAACCGGATGGCGGCCTGCAAATCAAAGTCGGTGACACTGTCGCCGCTGATCACCAAAAACGTATCGGTGAGCAAATCGCCAATGTTCTTCACGCAGCCCGCGGTGCCCAGGGGCTGATCCTCTTCCACCGCATAGGTCATTTGCACGCCGAAGTCGTGGCCATCGTTGAAGTAGTCGCGCATAATATCGGGCAGGTAAAAGAGGGTAGCGATCACCTCGGTAATGTCGTTGCGCTTGAGCAGGTTAACAATATGCTCCGCAATGGGGCGATTGAGAATGGGCACCATCGGCTTGGGTAAATCACAGGTTAGGGGCCGTAACCGAGTCCCTGAACCGCCCGCCATCAGCACTGCACGCATATTCTTCTCCTTTAAATGCACTTAAATTTTCAAGGGGGATCTGGCCCTGTTGGGGAGCTGAAGACTCCCAGGATCGGCACGAAAATAGTACATTTCACCTATCTCCGTTGTCATCACCCCTAGCTTAGGGGGATGGCACCTCCCATATCTCTATCCCAGGGCTGAGGCTAAGCCAGCCCTTTCATCCCACCAGTTCTAAGCCTGGGCTAAAACCACCTCCAGCGCGAGGCCTAGAAAACGCTATGCTGGCTAAACTAAGCCCTGCCAATGCCTGGCGGAACCGCCCTGGGCAGAGCCATTGCCTGAGATTATGGGCCGCGCTGCCCCACGTGGGTATTTTACCCTGGCGCAGAAACCCGCCAGAATCGCGATCATGGGGAACACAGGTGGGTAGGGGTGAACTAAGATCTAAAACAATAAACGACAACGGTTCATAGGAGCAGTGATCATGGGTACATTGGTAACGCTTTTGCTAATAGGAATCTATGGCGGCGGTGCCTGGAAATTTTGGACGGGGTTTAACCGCACCAACTTTTCCGATGGCAGGGTTAAACTCACCGTGCTGTGGCCCCTGTTTTTAGCCCTCAATAAGTCCTACCGCGAGAACTTCAACCGGGCGCTGAAGGGTTAAATCCATGGATATACCGTCGGCGGATCCGTCCCCGTGGGGCGTACAGGTACAGGCCGTAGCCCAACGCTACGATCAAGAATTTTCGGGCCAGGCCTTTGATCTGCCCACCGAGGTAGAGGAAATGTCGGTGTTTAAGGACTGGATCGCCGGTTCCCTGACGCCGCGTATTTCAACCCCCTTCTGGGAGGCAGTCAAGCCCCGCAAGCGCGACCACTGCTTAGATATTGGCTGCGGTATCAGCTTTTTAGTCTATCCCTGGCGCGAATGGGAGGCTCTCTTCCACGGTCATGAGATTAGCCCCGTGGCCTGCCGGGCCCTCACCTCCCGCGGCCCCCAGCTCAATTCAAAATTATTTAAAGGCGTCAAGCAGGCCCCGGCCCACCGCCTAGAGTACGAACCGCAATCCTTGGATATGGTGATTGCCACCGGGGTCACCTGCTACTACCCCGCCGATTACTGGGAAACGGTCTTGCAGCAGGTCAAAAAAGTGCTCAAGCCTGGTGGCTGGCTGCTATTCGATGCCATCAACCCCGACGCCCCCCTGGCCGAAAGCTGGGCGATTTTAGAAACCTACCTGGGAGCCGAGGTGTATTTAGATGGGCTAGCGCAGTGGCCCGCCCTGGTTAAGTCGGTGGGGGCGCGGGTGGTGTCTGACCGCGACTATGAACTGTTTCGCCTCTACAAGGTGAAGTGGGATGGGTAATCGCTGCTGACCGCGGCCTGGCGGCCCTAGACTTCTGGTTTAGCCCCCTTGGGCTCGCGCTTGTCTTTGACGTAGATGCCGTTTTGCCGCCGCTGCACCTCAAACAAGTCAGTGGCCTCAACCAGGGTGCTGAGCTTGGCGTAGCCATAGTTGCGCGGGTCAAAGGAAGCCTGGTTAGAGATATGCACCCCCGCCGCCGCCAGGCTTGACCAACCGTCCTCATCCTGGGCGGTCGCTACGGCCCGACGCAGCAGGCTGACCAACTTGGTATCTTGCTTCAGTTCCTTAGTGGTCTTTTTAACACTTTCCACAACCTTAGACTGACCAGTTCCCGACTCTTCCCCCAGATTTTCTAAGTAAAGGAAGGTGGAGCAGGCGTAGACAAAGGCTTTAGGGGTTTTCTTTTCGCCAAACCCGTAGACCTTGAGGCCGTTGGTCAAAATTCGCATCACCAGAGGGGTAAAGTCGCAGTCGCTGGTGACAATGGCAAAGGCGTCGAGGTTTTGGGTGTAGAGCAAATCCATCGCGTCGATGATCAGGGCGGCATCGGTGGCGTTTTTACCCTTGGTGAGGTCAAACTGCTGCACCGGGCGAATGGCGAACTCGTGCAGGTTGTCTTCCCAGGGTTTGAGGTGTGGGTTCTTCCAGTTGCCGTAGGCCCGCCGCACGTTGGCCACGCCATACTTAGCAATTTCAGCCAGAATCGCCTCAATTTTTGACGCCGGGGCGTTGTCAGCATCGATTAGCAGAGCAATTTTAGACTCTGACGGCGGCATGGGGTTACACCCGAAACGGCTCAGACTCCGCCGAAAACTCGATGGGCAGCACCGCCTCCACGTTCTCTTGGGGGTTGGGGATAATCACGTGGGTCGTCACCTCGGCGTAGCCGGGGCAGGCATTGGCGGCCACTAAGCCCGCCTCCAGGGCCCGGTTCACCTCCCCAATTGGGCCGCGTACCGATACAAACTGTCGCCCGCTTTCGGCCCGCTCATACTTGGTGAGGGTGACTCGGCCCGCCTTGACCATGGCATCGGCGGCGGCCAGCACCGCTGGAAAGGTTTGGGTTTCGATGACGCCCACCGCAATGGTCATAGCTGGAAATCCTTGATTTTGAGCTTTGAGTTTTGAATTTTGTACTTCAGACCGCGATCATGGGCTGTGACACCCTCAAAATTACTATACTTTGATGCCGCTCGGTTCTCCCGCCGCCGCAATAATGCGCTCACAGCCCGACTCGGGCTTGGCCCAGTCGCAGTGGCAGTCTTTGGGGTCGCCCCAGCAGAGGCTGAGGTAAAGCTCGGTGCGGGTGGCAGCTAGTTCGGCCCATTCACTGGCGGCGGCCAGGGCTTCTACCTGGGCCAGGGTGGTGGGCTGGGGTGGCCCCTGGGCCCGCCAGAGCCGTAGGCCAGGGATAGATTCGCGCCAAAACTTGAGTAGGGCGGGCTTAGCGGCCATCAGCGTGAGCTTGTCGGCGGGGATGGCCACCAGTTGGGGGTACAGTTCGGGCAGGCGAATGCTGCGTCCCTGAAACTGGCAGGTGTGCCAGCCTAGCCCCGACACCCCATGCTGCCGCTGGTAGTCGTGGATTTGGGCGCGAAAGTCTTGAATGGCGAAGACTTTGCTGAGCTTATCGGTGCCGATGGCCTTGGCAATGGCAGGATGGGCCATGCGGTCAGCGGAGGACAGCACGATCCGCTCACCGTTCCAGGTGGCGCGAAGTTCCTGATCAAGAAAGCCGAGCAGTTGTTCGGTGGTGTAGCTCATGCCCAATGCTCGCGACGACAGCTTAACCCACAATCTATGGGGCCGGTCGCGATCCCGTGCCGCCGCCCCGTTCCCTCCAACCCCTTCCATCCTACCAAGGGGGCGGGGTGGGTTCTGTGATGGTTTATAGTTTTGCCAGCCGCTCGGTCAATAGTTGGTAAACCCCCTCCGCATCGACGGCTTCTAGTACGGTGGCGATGGCCCCAGCGGCGGGGTGGGGGTCAACCACCGTGCGGCCAAGGCAGAGGGCGCTTTCGGTCTCTATCGCCAGGCCCATGGGTTGGCCCGCAAACAGGTCGGGCCGCAGCAGGTAGGCAATCACGCAGGGGTCGTGGAGGGGTGACCCGGCCAGGCCGTGGCGTTCGATATCCCCCTGGCCGTAGTCGCGCAGCAGGTCGGTGGCGGCTCGGCCCACAGGGGTGCCTAGGGCGGCGAGGGCGGTCAGCCGGGCTGGGGTGGTCAGCACCTGGTGGGTCACGTCTAGCCCCAGCATGGTGAGGTTAAGGCCTGCTTCGACCACCACCTTAGCGGCGTGGGGGTCGGCGTAGATATTAAACTCCGCCGCCGGGGTCACGTTCCCGGTTCCAATAGCGCCGCCCATCATCACCACCCGGTCGATGCCCTGGACGATGTCGGGGCACTGCACCAGGGCCACGGCCAGGTTGGTGAGGGGGCCAAGGGTAGCCAGGGTAATGGGCTTCGACTGGGGCTCAGCCGAACGGCTAGCCGTGGTCAGCTGGTCAATTAAAAACGCTACCGCATGCTGGGGCTGGAGGGACTGGGTGGGCTCTGGCAGCACGGCTCCGCCAAGGCCGGTGCGGCCGTGCACCGCCTCGGCGATGGTGGGGCGCCGCACCAGGGGCCGGGGGCAGCCTGCAAATACGGGCACTTCGGAGCGCTGGGCCAGTTGGCAAACCCGCCGGGCGTTGTGCTGGGTGAGGGCCAGGGGCACGTTGCCCGCCACGGTGGTAATGCCCACCAGGTTAAACTCAGCAGGGGAGGCTAGGGCCAGCAGCAGGGCGATCGCATCATCCACTCCCGGGTCGCAGTCGATAATTAGGGGCTGGCCAGCCATGACGTGCCTTTAAATTTCTCTAAGTATTGCTAAGTTCCGCTAAATCTTGGGCCCAGGGCACCGCCGGAGGCGGTTGGAAAACTGTCACGAGAACTGTCACTAGAGACTGTCACTATCGTAGACTTACATTGTGTAATGTTTAGAGTACTGCCATCTGTGCATTTGTTACCCCGATTCCCGAGACTGTCGCTGGTTAGCCTCTGCATAGCCCTAACGGCAGGCTGTGCAGGCAGTTCGGCGGGCGACTCGCTGCAACAATCCCTGGAGGCTGACCCCCAGCTTCAGGATCAGGTGGTCTTTGGCTCCCAGAGCCTAGAAACCCGCCCCGCCACCGAAGATTCTAATCCAGAATCCTCACCACCCACCGGGGCAGAGGCCGAAGCCTCGGCCAGTCAGGCGGCGGCCTCTGTACCCCAGCCGGGGGATACCGACTTTATCGGCCCCGTTCAACCCGCTGACGCCGACCTAGACCCAGCCCCTGTAGAGCCTGACCCCACCAACGGCACCCCTGACCCTAGCCTGGGGGAGGTTACCGAAGACCTGCGGCCCTACGTGCAGGACTGGCTGGCCCTAGGGCTGTTGGACAAAACCTCCACCAGTCTGTCGGCGTTGCCCAATTCAGCCCGCCCCACCCAGGTCTTAAAGCCCAACCAAATTATCAGCCGGGGAGAATTTGCCCTGTGGCTGCTGAAGACCAACAACCGCCTCTACGCCGACCAGCCCGCCAAAAAGATTCGGCTAGCTAGAACCAGCAGCACCCCCGCCTTTCAGGATGTGCCGACCTCCTCCCCCTACTACGGAGCAATTCAGGGCCTGGCCGAAGCGGGCATTATTCCCAGCACCCTAGCGGGCAACTCTACCGCCGTCACCTTTCGCCCTGAGGCCCCGTTGACTCGCGAAGTCTTAGTGCTGTGGAAAGTGCCGCTAGACTTACGCACCCCCTTACCCAGTGCCACGGTGGATTCGGTTAAGGCCACCTGGGGGTTTCAGGATGCCGCCCAGGTCGAGCCTCTATCGCTGCGGGCGGTGCTGGCCGACCACCAAACCGGCGATTTTGCCAATATTCTGCGGGCTTTTGGCTATACCACCCTGTTTCAGCCAAAAAAAGGGGTCACCCAGGCTGAGGCCGCCGCGGCCCTATGGCGGTTTGGCGGCCAGACCGAGGGTATTTCCGCCCAAGATGTGCAAGAACCCGCTGAAAGTCAACCCTCCCCTAGCCCAGCGGTGGGGGGCTGACCTGGCCAACTCGTGAACGGTTAAGCCTTAATTTACGGATTAGGAGGATGGCGTTGAGGTTACGTTGGTCTATGCAGGCCGGTCTTACCACCGGGAGTATACTCAGCCGCCGCCCCCTCAACCCTGCGATTGCCCCCTGCGTCAAAGCATTTATCAACAGCAAGGTCGGTGACAACTCGCGAGCTGCCACCGACCTTGGGAGATAGCGCCGCGGTTCGCTACAGGGCACCCATGTTAGCCAGGCCCAAAATCGCCCCGGCCCCTAGCAGGTGGCCAAAGCTGGTGGTGCCCAGCAGTGCCGGTAGCCCCATGCCGCCAAACAGTTCGGGGGAGGGCAGGGCAGGGCCAGCGCTGGGATATTTGATGGTGAATTTGCCAATGGCAATAGCTAAAATATTGCAAATTATCATCACCGCCGCCACCTTAGGGCTCCAGGTTAGGGTGTTGGGAACCGCCGCTAAAATCGGTAAAAATGCCAAAGTACAGCCTCCTTAAAAACGGGTCTTCAAAAGCGGGTCTTCAAAAACGGATGATGGTACCGAGACTCAGCCCCAGCCGAACCCGGTCAGGGGGATTATCCGTCTAGGCTTACTGTTCCATGCGCCTGGGAATTTCGGCGGGGGGCTGTTGCAAGAATTTACATTTTCCTGGGGCGATAGGGCGTCCTCCTGGCTCCGTCCTGGGATTGGCATCTGCCCTTACTATGGAGAGTGAGCCGTCTGCGGCGGTAAGATCCCAAATTGAGCAAGGTCACCCTAGCGCTATGGAACGAGGACTGATGTGGCTGCCCCTGCTGGGCACCTTTATCTGGCTGGCCGGGGCCGGTTGGAATGAGTACCAAAAAGTGCAGGCCTACGAGGCCTGGGCCACCGGGTTTGAGCGCAGCAAGTACGACATCCTGGCGATGCTGGGCCAGGCGGGCGATACCTTGACCTGGGGTCGCCCTACCCGCCGGGGGCCGATTGATCTCGCCAGCCTATCCTTGCAAGAGGTCGAAACCCTGGGGTTACGGGTGAATGGCCAGCCAGTTCCACCCGTCGCCCGCCTGCCCCGCGGGCAGCAGGTGGAAATTGTATTCTCCCTGCGCGACGGCGGCTCCCGGGCGGTGCCCTTTACCGACAGTGAGCTGGGCCGCCGCTGGGAAAAAGCACTACAGGAATCGCTCCAGGCGCTAAAATCGGCATCAGCCTGATACCCGCCGCGACCCGCTCACTATGACAAACGTTTCCCCGGTTTCCAGCGACCAGATCAAATCCCGGCGGCAGAGCCTGCGGCGACAGCGCCGATGGCACATCGGCCAAGCGCTCTGGCGGTTCTTGGCGCTGTCGGGGCTGACCACCGCTGTATTTTGGGGCGCCACCCGCCCCGTGTGGCTGATCCAAAGCCCCCGGCAAATTAACGTCACCGGCAATGAGCACCTTAGCGATGCCGCCGTCCAAGACTTGATCCCCTTGGAATATCCTCAACCGCTGCTCAAGGTAGAACCCGAAACCCTGGCCCGGCAGCTGCGCGATCGCGCCCCGGTGGAATCCGCCGAGGTCACCCGCCAGCTCCTGCCCCCCCGGCTCAATGTGCGCGTTCAGGAGCGGGTGCCGGTGGCCGTCGTGGTGCTGCCCCCAGGGGCCGAGGGCGATGGGGCCACCGCGCAGTATCTGCAAGCGGGCCTAATCGATGCCCAGGGAGCCTGGATTCCTCAGGCCAGTTTTATTCTAGCCAAGGGGGCACCGCCGCTGCCGACCCTGCACCTGCGGGGGATGCAGCCCCAGTACCAGCGCTACTGGCCCCAGGTCTACGAAACGATTCGCGCTAGCCCGGTTGCCATCAGCGAAATCGACTGGCGCGACCCAGGCAACCTAGTGCTGCAAACGGAGCTGGGGGTAGTGTACCTGGGGGCTTATACCCCGGAACTAAACCAGCAGCTAGCGGCCCTGGATAAAATGCGAAACCTGCCCAACCAGCTCGACGGCACTAAAGTCGCCCACATTGACCTGACTAACCCCGATATGCCCTCGGTAGCGGTGGTGGAAACATCACCTTCCCCTGACAATTCGCCACCTCCACCCGACTAGAGCGAATTGTCAGGTTATCGGGTTGGGTGATCAGCCCAACTTCTGCCTCCTAGGGACCACAACCCTCCTTAGATAGAAGAGATAGAAGTCTCGTGAACAGGGCCTGATTAAATTGAAATCAGTGGATTTACGGTTGTTTTGACCTTTAACCCTAAAACTTTGAGATTTTCACATTTAGTTTGGTTTTTCCACTGAAGTAATCTATAGTTATTGAGAATTAGCCAGACTTGGAAGTTTTAGAACTAGGTGCTATCTTTCGTTATCTATATTGATACTGTCTATGGCTTCTGAATCCACGCTTCCTGGCGATTCGCCCAATGGCGATGCTAGTCATGATTACGTTCCCGCCGTTGACCCATCTGGCTTTCGTCTATCGGCAGACTCAATGAATCACGCCTCCGCTCAGCCTAACCCGTTCAGCCCCAGCGGTTTCCATCACAACCAACCCCACAACGCCAGAGCCATGCCCGGAGAAGCGCTTAATCACAACAGTGTAATGCCCAGCAGCGTTGCCCGTATCAAGGTAATTGGGGTCGGTGGCGGCGGCTGTAACGCCGTCAACCGCATGATCAGCAGCGGTCTTGCCGGTATTGAGTTTTGGTCAGTCAATACCGATGCCCAGGCCCTAGATAATTCCACCATTACTAACAGCCTGCACATCGGCCAAAAGCTAACCCGTGGCCTTGGGGCTGGGGGTAACCCTGCCATTGGTCAAAAGGCAGCGGAGGAGTCTCGTGAAGAGCTGGCCGCCGCTTTAGAGGAGGCTGATCTGGTCTTTATTACCGCCGGTATGGGTGGCGGCACTGGCACCGGAGCCGCGCCCATTGTCGCCGAAGTCGCGAAGGAAGCCGGTGCCCTGACCGTGGGGGTCGTGACCCGCCCCTTTACCTTTGAGGGTCGTCGCCGCATGAACCAGGCCGACGAGGGCATTGCCGCTCTCCAGGGTCGGGTTGATACGCTGATTATCATCCCCAACGACAAGCTGCTCTCGGTGATTTCAGAGCAAACTCCGGTGCAGGAAGCCTTCCGCACCGCTGATGATATCCTGCGCCAGGGGGTGCAGGGCATCTCCGACATTATTACCATCCCCGGCCTGGTCAACGTTGACTTTGCCGACGTCCGGGCAATTATGGCTGATGCGGGCACCGCCCTGATGGGCATCGGCATGGGGTCGGGCAAGTCGCGGGCGCGGGAAGCGGCCATTGCAGCGATTTCCTCTCCGCTGCTGGAGTCTTCCATCGACGGCGCTTCGGGGGCTGTATTCAACGTTACCGGCGGCACCGACCTGACCCTGCACGAGGTCAACGCAGCCGCAGAGATCATTTACGAAGGGGTGGATCCTAACGCTAATATCATTTTTGGGGCCGTCATCGACGAGCGGATGCAGGGCGAGGTGTGCATTACCGTGATTGCCACTGGCTTTAATAACCGCGCCGGTATGCAGGCCGAGATGGAAGCCGTTCGGGTAACGCCGTTCAAGCGTACCCTAACCACACCGCCCATTGCCCCCCCGGCCAGCGCCAGCGGCGGCAGCAACTCGGGTGGGCTGGGCGTAGGGCTAGACATTCCTGAGTTTTTACAGCGCCGTCGGCCCAACAACCGTTAGTCTTCTCCTGGGTTTGAGGGGGTTAGGGAGCCGCACTGGGATCGGGCAGTGGCGGCATTCCCGCGGCGGCGGCAAGCCATAGGGAAACTCTCGCTCCAGTCATTAGTGGATTGCAGCGCAATTCCCCTAGTGCAGCATCAAGATTAAACATTAGAGTTCTCGTAGGTTGGGTTTCGCTCCGCTGCACCCAACCGTCGTAAGCCTGGTTAGGTTCTGCTAGTGGGCCACCCAACTTACAAATTTAGGCTTGACAGACCACTGGCTCAGGATCTATGGCTTGGGTTGGGTCTCGGGTGAGGTTTAGGGTTTGTGTCGGTTGCTATGAATTCAGCGTTCTCCCCCGCCGTTGCGCTCACCATTGCTGGCTCTGATAGCGGCGGTGGAGCCGGTATTCAGGCCGACTTGAGGACTTTTGCCTTTCACCGCGTGCACGGCACTAGCGCGCTGACCTGCGTAACGGCCCAAAACACCGTGGGGGTGCTGCGGGTCGACGCGCTACCGGCGGCGGCGGTGCTAGCCCAAATCGATGCCGTGACCAACGACATTGGGGTGCAGGCCCTCAAAACCGGAATGCTGCTGAACCAGGAGATTATTCAGACGGTGGCCGATCGGGTTCAGACCCTGCCCGGCGCGCCCCCGGTAGTGGTGGATCCAGTGATGGTGTCGCGCACCGGGGCGCAGCTGATTGACGATGCCGCGATCGCCACCCTGATCGGCACCCTCATCCCCCAGGCCCAGATCGTTACCCCCAATCGCTACGAAGCCGAACTACTTAGCGGCCTTGCCATTGCCACCCTGGCCGACATGGAAGCCGCCGCCCGCAAAATTTACCAGCTTGGCCCCCGGGCAGTGCTGGTTAAAGGGGGCGGCATGACGGCTGACCTCAAGGGGGTAGATGTCTGGTACGACGGCCAAGACATCACCGTGCTGACGACTGAAACCATCGACACCCCTAACACCCATGGCACCGGCTGCACCCTCTCCGCCGCCATTGCCGCTAACCTGGCCCTGGGTGGCGACCGTCTCAGTGCCGTGCGCCAGGCCAAGGCCTACGTCACCACAGCGTTGAAGCATTCCCTGACGATTGGCAAAGGTCAGGGGCCGGTGGGTCACTTTTTCCCACTCTTAACTCCCTAGGGGATGTCATCCTCCCCACGGCTGGGCCAAACCGACTCCCAGTCCGGGCAGTGGCGCTCTTCCTCGGGGCCAAAGGGGTGCATGGCGCATACCAGGGTTTGACCACCGTGGGCCTGGCCATAGAAATTACGGCAGCCCATGCAGGCCGGATAGTTCTGCAAAATCGGCTCGACGGTACTATTGAGGGGAGCTGAGACTTCCTCAAACCACTGGTCTAGGCCCGATAGACCGCTCACCAATGGCCCCAAAACCACGTTGAGCTGCTCAGCCACCTCGTCTACCTGAGCATTGAGGGAGACGCTAAAGGGCTCAACGGTGCGGTTGAGTTCATCCACCAGACGGTCAATTTCAGGGTCGATGGCATCCTGAACCTGCTCGGCCCACTGATCCGTCGTTCGCACCAGCGCGTCTGACGTACTGGCCAACTGTTCGGTCAAATGGTCGAGCCAGCGCTCGGTATCCTGGGTAATCTGCTGGGTAAAATCGTGAACGATCTCGCCAAAGGCGTTAAAAAACTGCTTAGACCAATCATCCATAATGTCAGCTACTCGACTTTTGCTTCAGGGTGTCTAGTTCTTGGCGCAGGGCTGCGACCTGCTGGCGCAGCGCCGCCATTTGGGCCTCCTCTGAGCGGGGCTCAGCGGGCTCAGAATCTAGAATTTCAATGCGTCGAGGCTCAGGGCTGGTATCCACTGGATCTGATGCCGTAGCTTGGGCATGGTTGACCATATCGTTAACCAGGCGCTGGGCCTCTTCGGCGGTCATTTCGCCCCGCGCCACTAGTTCGTTAACAATGGTTTGGGTTTGCTCGCGCAGGTCTTTGAGGGTGTCCCCCGCCTTTTCCCCAGCGTAGGAGGCTACCCCAACCCCCACGTAAAATGCTTTTTTGACTAAATCTCCGAAACCGGCCATGGCTAGCGGCCTCCTAGGTGCTCTGTACAATGATCTAGCGTAGAGAAATCTCAGGCTGAACCGCTAGGGGTAGGGCCGTCCCTTACCATTGGGGAAACCCGCCTTTTCAGCTGCCGCCACCGATCCAAGCATCTGAGCCAAGCATCTGAGCCAAGCATCCGAGCGCCCCAGCGCCAACGGCTGGGCCAATCCCCTAGCTGTGGCCAGGCGGCATAACCGCAACCCTGCGCCGTCGGCCCCAATGCAAAAAGACCCGGAGTCCACGCCTGTCACAAGCATCCCGTAATGCTGCTACCTTCCGGTCCTGACATGATTTGGGCGTTGCGACCGCATGGGTCCGAGTCATCCTTAGCATAGCACTAACCCCCCATGACCAACCAACGTCTCCGGCAGCAAATCGCCTTTGTGGTCGAAATTGACCGTCTCAAGCAGGTTCTGCGCCAAACCCAGCTGATCGATGCCTCCCGCCGCGAAAACAGCGCCGAGCATTCCTGGCACCTGGCGATGATAGCCCTGGTGCTGGCGGAATATGCTCCAGTGGGGGTCGATCTGGCTCGTGCCATTCAGCAGGTGCTGATCCACGACCTGGTGGAAATTGACGCTGGGGATACGTTTTGTTACGACGTTGGCGCTAACCAGGGCAAGGCCGAGCGGGAGCAACGGGCCGCGGATCGGATCTTTGGCCTGCTGCCCGACCCCGACGACGATCGCCTGCGCCAGCTTTGGGATGAGTTCGAGGCCCAGCGTTCCCCCACCGCCCGCTTTGCCGCCGCCCTCGATCGAATTCAGCCCCTGCTGCACAACTGGCAAACCGGCGGCGGCACCTGGAAGCTGCACGGCATCAGTCGCGATCAGGTGATGATGCGCATGGCCCCGGTGGAAACCGGCGCCCCGGAACTATGGCCCTTTGTGCTGGAGGTGATTGAAGAATGCGTGACGGCAGGGTATCTGGAGACATAATTTTTACCGATTCCTGGGAACCCTCCTGAAACGTCCGCAGTCTTAGTTTGATTACTCAATGACTCAAGGTTTTAGAATTTACTTATATTTACATTTTGCCAATTTAAGCTCGGAACTTTGCCTGTATTTACAGGTCTGAAAACATAACCTTTTTATACAGGTAGTTTGTAGTAATGAAGCAGCTAAGTTCCGTCTTCAAATTAGTCGGTGCTGCCGCGATAAGCACATTGGCAATGCCAGCCTTTGCTAACCCGGCCACTGTACAAACTGGCACACAGGCCGCCACTATTAATGGCGATAATAATCAAGTCATTCAAGTTATTAATCAGATCACTATTGATCATCCTGGTCTAGGTCGTGGCCGCAGCAATAATGACCGTCGAGCAACGGTTCAAAATACCTATCAAGGTGCTGCAATTGATGGCTCCGGTAATGTGGTTTATCAAGAATCTAACCAGGTCAATAGTGGAGAACGCTCTGGTAATCCAGGACGACGGGTAGGCCAGCGCCAAGCGGTTGAAGGCAGATACGATGATGATGACGACGATCAACCCAGAGGCCGAAGCCATCGTCAGGATCAAGACGATTAAAGCTGCGGCCAGGCAGCTATTAATTGCCGCTTTCATTCAGGTTGAGGCATTCTAGGCAACAACAATGCTTTACGCTTGAACAGCGAAATGTTAGCTGGCAGAGCATGGTTACTCTCGGTTTTCCAACGCTGAATGCGGTTTTCCCATGCTTGCATCTAGAGCTTCTCTAATTCTAGAGAAGTTGGTTTTGCGGCAAAAATTTCTTAAAATATTATCTGCGAAGGCCATAAATAGCATTGAAACTCATTGGAATTATTCGGAACATTCTGGAAGATTACCTGGTCAACTATCATGAATGAATTGAGAGGAATAAAACCCGGGTTAGGATTTAAAGGTTAAACTTTAAAAGTCCTGACCAAGGAAATTCTTTTCATGATTTCTTAGCTTTGAACATTTGTTTTGTAGAGGAAATTTATATGCTGAAGCACATTTCTGTTCTGGGTCTACTTGGTGTTGTAGGTTTAGGTGCTATGGCAATGCCTGCTAGCGCCGATACTGCTATTGTTCAGCAGGGAACCCAGGATATTTACATCCAAGGAGACGGTAATGCGGCTGTTCAAAGCAGCCAGCAGATTAACCGGGTGTATCGTGACCGAGCCGGTAGCCGAGTAGATAGCACTGGGGTTGTGCAAGACATTTACCAGGGCGGCACCGTAGCAGGGGAAGGAAACGGCGTCTACCAAGAAAGCAGCCAAATTAACGTCATTCAGGAGCGCACTCGCCCTAGCCACAATGGCCGAGGCCGCAGTGTTCACGTAAACCAAAACTAGTTTTGGTTGGCGGCTACGGTCTACCTGAAGACTGTAGCCGCCCAAATCATTACTCCTAGGGTTTTTAAGGGAAAAGAACCATGAACGTTCTCAACGTATTTCTAGGGACGACCGTAGCGATTGTGGCCATGACCTCAGCTACTTATGCTAATCCGGTCTCAATTAATACAGATCGGGTGCAGGTTCGAGTTGGTGAAAATGGGGCTGTGGAGATCAGAACCTCCACGAATCGACCCACGGTGTTGGACTCTACTTCGGTCAGGCCAGAGGTATGGCCTACCACCCGAGTAACCCCACTGCCCTTTGCCAACTGTTATCCGAGCTCTCACACTGTTCATAACCGCACCACTAGCTCAGCCAGTTCAGGCGATCGGGTGTATACCCAAAGCCGCATCTCAACCCGCCTATGTCAATAATCCAGCCGTAGAATTTAATCTATATTTGCCATGTTCAAACCTCAATCTTCCGTGTTGGGGCTCCTCTCGGTTGGGGCCTTATTTTCTCTGGTACCATCAGCTGCAGCCCAATGTGTTGTGACAGACGTGTCAATTCAGGCGGCTATCCACGGGTCTGATACCCCTGCTGAACAGACCAATAACGTGGATATCAGTACCCCTGGCCGGTGTGTGGGCAACACCAGCGTTCATACCAATCGGCAAGTGCAGGTTGGCGGCACGGGTCAGGTTCGCCAGAGCCGCCAGAGCCGCCACCATATTCAAGAGTCTCAATCGAACCCCACTGCCCCAGCTCAGGGGCCGACCGTGGCCGTGCCCGTGGAGGTGCAGGTAGACGTTTACAACCCGGCAGAGCGTCTGAGATCTCAGCCATAGCTCTGGGTTCTGGTAATTAGAACCTTAGCTAGCATCTTTAGGCTTAGTGACCACCAAGGTTCTAATCTTTAATAGCTTGCCGGCCTTCATCCGCCAGGCCCAGCTTCTGAATCGTCTAACCCTCAATCTGAAAATCGCGCCATGAAAAATCTGTCTGCTCTTGGTAGGCCTTTGCTGGTGCTGATGGTCGCTACGACTATGGCGGGGTCGTCTGCGGCTGATGGCGGGCCGTCTCTGGATCGCACTGGCAGGGCTGATATGGCCTACAGGGCATTCAGCTCAGTCACGTTCAATGCCAGTGTCAAAGACGTTATGGACTCTTCCCAACGGCAAACCAGCACCATTAGCCTCAATCGTGCCGCCCTGGGTGAACCTCACCTGCTCACCATTAGCGTCCCCGCTGGGGCAACGTTGCAGGGCCGCATCGAAATTGATGGCCGTACCCAACAGTCTCTGGATGGTAATTCGGTATCGGTTGATCTCAGCCCGCTGCTGAGAAATCCTACAACCCATGTGGCCATCGTAGGTAGCTATACCCCCGCCTCGTCCTCGGTGGCGATTACCTTCACTGGCCCAAACACTACGATTCAACAGCAAGCTGGCGGCATTGGAAAAATCGACTATCACCTTAACTTGGTGGTGCAGTAAAACTGACGCGATCGCACACCTGTGGAGATGCTTAACGTTTACTCCTATGCCATTCGATCAATGGTGCGGTACTGAATGGCTTCGGCAATATGGTGGGTCTGAAGGTCATCGGCCCCGTCCAGGTCGGCAATGGTGCGGCCCACCTTGAGAATGCGGTCGGTGGCCCTGGCCGACAGCCCCAGCTTGCGCACCGCCCCCTCCAGCAGGGCGCGAATCGGGTCATCCAGGGGGCACCACTGCTTCAGGTGGCGGCTCTGCATATCGGCGTTGCATTGGAGTCCTGGTTCGGCCTTAAACCGCTCGTAGGCTTGCTGGCGAGCCGCTTCCACCCGTAGGCGCACGGGCTCCGAGGCCTCCCCTGGCTGGTGCTGGGTCATTTCTTCGGGCTTGATGCGGCTGACGGGCACCTGTAAATCAATCCGATCCATCAACGGGCCAGATAGCCGCGACCAGTAGCTTTCGCGACTGCGGGGGCTACAGGTGCAGGGCTGCACCGAGTCGCCGTAGAAGCCGCAGGGGCAGGGGTTGGTGCTGGCCACCAGGGTAAACTGGGCCGGAAACACCACCGACTGGCGGGTGCGGGTAATGGTCACGTAGCCATCTTCCAGGGGCTGGCGCAGAAATTCCAGCACGTCGCGCTTGAACTCGGTCAGCTCATCCAGAAACAGCACCCCCCGGTGGGCCAGGGAAATTTCCCCGGGCTTGGGGTAGCTGCCGCCCCCCACCAGGGAAGGCCCCGAGGCAGAGTGGTGGGGGCTGCGAAAGGGCCGGGTGTTGACCAGGGTGCCCTTTTCCTTCAGCAGCCCCGCCACCGAGTGAATCTGGGTAACATCCAGCGCTTCCTCAAACTGGAGCGGTGGCAGAATAGAGGGTAAGCGCCGGGCCAGCATGGTTTTGCCGCTGCCGGGCGGGCCAACGAAGATTAAATTATGGCCCCCCGCCGCGGCAATCTCCAGCGCCCGGCGGGCCTGGGCCTGGCCCTTCACGTCCCGCAAATCCAGCGCCCCAGGGGCCGCGTTGGGGGTAATGGTGCTGTCGGCAACCACCGGGCTATGGTTCGCCGGGTGGTTGAGAAAGTCTGCCACCTCGGAAATATGGGTAAAGCTGTACACCGTTAGCCCCGGCACCACGGCGGCTTCGCGGCCATTGTCGGCGGGCACCACCAGGCCCCGAATGCCCAGCTTTTGGGCCGCCGCCGCAATCGGCAGCACCCCTGCCACCGCCCGCAGGGCACCATCCAGGGAGACTTCCCCCAGAAATAGCAGATCCCCCAGGGCATCGGTGCGGACCTGCTCGGCAGCGGCTAAGATGCCGACGCTAATCGGCAGGTCGAAAATTGGCCCCTCTTTGCGCAGGTCGGCGGGGGTGAGGTTAATCACCACCTTGCGCATGGGGAAGGGAAACCCGGCATTCTTCAGCGCCGCCTTGACCCGCTCGCGCGACTCCTGCACGGCGGTATCAGGTAGGCCGACAATCACCACGCCGGGCAAGCCACCGGAGATATCCACCTCGACCCCCACCTTGAGGGCGTCGATACCCACCAGCGACGCACTCCAGACCCTTGCCAGCATGGTTTTAAGATTGGAAAAGTCACCCTCAGGGTGCCCAAAGGCGTGCAGAAACTGCCTCAACGGCCACGGTATGGGTTGGTTAGCGGGGGCGGCACTCTCGACGCTGCTTGAACTGCCGTCATTCTTTCCTGTGCCATCCCACTAGGATGATGCAGGAAAGAATAGTACGGGTGAGCGTTCGCTATCCGAAACCCTAATTCTCTGCCTGCTGCAAGTACGTCGCCAAGGCCTGGGCCATGATCTGGGCCATGGAGCGTCCCTCTTTGTCGGCGGTGGCCTGGAGGGTCATGAACAGGTCGTGGGAGATGCTGAGGCGATGGCGGCCTTCCTTAGTATGGCTGGGGGCATAGCGCTCGGCGTTGTAGGTTTGAGCGAACTGGCGCAGGGCTTCAAAGCCGACGCGATCGCAAAAGTCTCCAAAGCTCTCGGCTTTTTTGCGCCCATCCCGAAAGAACACAAACAGCGGTTCTAGAGCCGTCTCCAGGTCGTTTTCGTGGAGACGCTCTAGATACGGACGGGCCAGACGGGTCTGGTGGGGGGAACCGCCCAGCCACACTTGGTACGACTCGGGAGCACTACCCACCAAGCCCAGCTCGGCCATATAGGGGCGGGCGCAGCCATTGGGGCAGCCGGTCATGCGCACGACGAAGTGCTCGTCTTCCAGGCCCAGCTTGGTCAGCAGATTGCGCAACCGGCCCAGCACCGTGGGCATCACCCGCTCTGACTCGGTGACCGCCAGGCCGCACAGGGGCAGAGCCGGGCAGGCCATGGCATAGCGCACCAAAGGGTCGAGGTCGGTTTCTTTTTGCACCCCGCAGCGGGTCAAAATTGCCTGGATCTCGGCCTTATCTTCGGGGTTAACCTCGTAGAACAGCACGCTCTGATTGGGGGTGACCAGCATCGGTAGGTTAAACCGCTGCACAATGTCCCGCAGGGCGGTCTTGAGCTGAAGCCCCTCTCGGTCGAGCACCCGACCGTTTTCAATCGGTACCCCCACGAACCAGTGGCCATCCCCCTGTTCGTGCCAGCCCAGGTAGTCGTAAAACGTCCATTTCGGGAGCTTTTTGAAGGGCTTGAGGGGCTTACCCAGGTAGGTCTCCACCTGTTGACGAAAGCGCTCTACCCCCCAGTCGTGGATTAAGTACTTCATGCGGGCGTGGCGACGGTTGTAGCGATCGCCGTAGTCGCGCTGGGTGGCCACAATGGCCTTAATCAGGTCATAGACGTCGTCTTTATCGACGTAGCCGATCGGGTCGGCGGTGCGAGCAAAGGTTTCTTCTTTGTTGTGGGTGCGGCCCAGGCCACCGCCCGCTAACACGTTAAAGCCCTTCAGTTGCCCGTTCTTGTCGGTCATCACCACCAGGGTGACATCGTGGGTGTAGGCATCGATGGAGTTGTCGCCCGGCACTGTAACCGCGCACTTAAACTTGCGGGGCATGTATTGGGTACCGTAGATCGGCTCTTCGCCGTGGTGAAAGATCGTGCCATTGCCATTGCGCTGGCGGGCAGCGACCACCTCGGGGGATTCTTCCACCGAAACCGCTTTTTCGCCATCCAGCCAGATTTCGTAGTAGGCCTCGGTTTGGGGCCGCAGCAGGTCGGCGATGCCGTTAGCGTAATCGCGGGCGATCTGGTACTCGGGCCGATGCTTAAATGGGGCCGGAGGCGCCATCACGTTGCGGTTGAGGTCGCCGCAGGCCCCCAGGGTAGAGCCCATGCTCCGCACAATGGCAGCAATGGTAGCCTTAAGGTTTTGCTTGAGCACGCCATGGAGCTGAAACCCCTGGCGAGTGGTGGCTCGCAGGGTATGATTGCCGTACTCATCAGAAAGCCGGTCGAGGGTGAGGTACAGCTCTGGGGAAATGAAGCCGCCGGGGTTACGGGTGCGCAGCATCATTTGGTAGTCTTTTTCTTGACCAGGGGCGCGGTTGTCGCGGTTATCCTGCTGGTAGGAGCCGTGAAATTTAAGGATTTGGGTGGCAGGCTCAGAAAAGAAGTTGGTTGCCTCCCGCAGCTCACTGGCCACGGGCTCGCGCAGGAAGTGACTGCTCTCTTTCAGGCCCTCTACCTTAGAGCGCCGAGGCTCGGTGGCAGGGGCAGCGTTAGCGGTCGGTTGAAGCGGGGTCTGAACCATGGTAATAAGACGAATAACCATTAAGACAAAGAAACCCAGACAATAGTATCGTGATCAGCGATCTATCCCCTGAGATCAGACTATTCAGCGAGTTAAGATCAAATTCCCCGGTAAGCCGGTCGGAATTTAGGTGAATACTTATTTATCCTACCATCGGATCCAAGCGATCCTACGAGTTGCCTACGGAAGTTCACAGTTTGAGGCAGAACTGCTCTCCTCAACGCTGGGCATCAAAACCTATGACGGATAATGGGGTCGTTATGGCTAGGCATAGGGTGAGCACCGTCTACCCGTATCAAGCCGACACTACTGACGTTGGCCAGACTATCCTAGTCTAACCAGCAATTGTCATCGATCTAGGGTCTGTCTTTAAAGCCCCTTAGAATCCTTGGTTTTTCGTCCGGGAGAATGAGGCTTGGACTGGCCTTCAAAACACGCCCTAGGATAAAGCCAAGTAAACTAACTTTGAACCAGCCGGAGAGCCCCTATGCCCGATGCCCTGATGTACCAGAATGACATGTATGTCGTGCTCAGGCCCGGCGATGCAGAGGAGTTTCTGACCCCGGAGGAACTGCTGGCCGCTTTGGTACAGCTTCTGGAAGCCCGGCAGGACAACCTGCCCCGCGATCTGGAACGATTCGATACCGTGGCCGAACAGGCCCTGCACCTGAGAGAAACCGCCTGCGAGCTAGAGCTACAGCCCGGGGAAGCGATGCAGTGGTTCGTGGTGCGGCTAGAGAAATAGCTCGCTGTAACAGGCCAGGGGGGCGCATTTGCATCCTTAATCAGGACATGTTTTGGGCGGCATGCGCTGAGAAGATTTAAGGAGTTTTCCAGCCCAGAACTTACCTCGTCATTCCCGCGCAGGCGGGAACCCAGCCCAAAAGTCTGTTTATATCGGGTATCTTCTTTCCGAGAAATTGCCTAAGTCATCAGGCTGGATGACCGGCTACCGGCTGGCGCGCCAAATCAACCACCTTTTTGATGAAGCTGGCCGTGGGAACGGCCAACAGCAGGCCTAGAAATCCGCCAAATTTAGCCCCGACCAGCAGCGCTATGATGATCACGGCCGGATTTAGCCCCGTAATACCGCCGATTAAGCGAGGGGAGACAAAATTATCGTTAATTTGCCCCAGCACAAACGCTACCCCCAGCACCTTTAGCCCTAGCCAAACGTTCTGAAAAGCCAACAGCGCACTCACCAGCACCACCGCCACCGTGCCTCCAAATGGAATTACGCTGAGCAGACCAATGCCGAGGCCAAACAACAGCCCAAACGGTACGTCTAGCAGCACAAAGGCGATGGATTGCGCGGCCGCCAAAATCAGCGCCAGGGTGGCCTGTCCCGAAAAATAGCCCTGAAAACTGGGCTGTAGCGACGCCTGAATGCGCGTTTGCCACTGTTCAGGCAACCAGCTCAGCAGGCCGTTCCAAAGGGGCTCGCCGTTAATGACCAGCAAAATGCTGAGCACCAGGGTAACAAACAGGTTAAGGGCGCTGTCGATGGTGCTGAGGATAAGGGTAATGGCCTGGCTGGTGACCAACTCCAGCGTGCTGGAAAGCCGATCGGTCGCTTGAACCGTGATCTGCTCTAAATCTACCGGCAGGCTCTGGAAAATGGCCTGCTGATCAAACAGCAGCAGCTGGGTTTTGGCGCTCTCAATCCAGCGGGGCAGGCGCAGGGCAAAGTCGTTGAGCTGCTGCCACACCACAGGGCCTAGAAAAATTACCAAAATGGTGGTCAACCCCAAGGTTCCCAGTAGCACCAGGGTAATCGCCCAGCCGCGAGAAATGCTCTGCTGTTCTAAAAACTCGATTGGGTAGTCGAGCAAAAAGGCCACCAGGCTGGCGGTGATGACAATGCTGGTAACCGGCTCTAGCAGGCTGCCCAGCTGATACAACAGCCAGCCATTGAGAAACAACAGCGGAAACGCCAGTCCCGCGATCGCCCATTTGGGCAGGTAAGAAGCAAAGGCCATGGGGTCTAATTTCCAGTGAAAGCTGGGGTAATTGTCCTCTATTCCAGATTTTGAGGCCAGTGCCTGGTGCGTTCGTGTTCAGCCGGGTAAGTCTGCTGCCCATCGCCTCACTCTTCTCGGTAGGGCCGCGGGGCCGTTTATAATATTTTGGCGTAGTGTTTTCTTGACCGTCCGAAGTTCAAATTCACGGTTCAAAGTCCAAAATTGGTTAGCCGCCGCAGCGTAGCCGGAGATTCTGGGAGAACACCATGCATCTAGCGCTGTTTGTCACCGACTTAGACAATACTTTGGTAGGGGAGGATGCGGCGATGGTGGCCCTAAGCCAGCACCTGCGCCGCTGGCAGCAAGCGGGCCACACTAAAGTGGTGTATTCTACCGGGCGCTCGCTTCCCCGATACGAAGCGCTGCGGCAGGAAAAATCTTTGCTAACTCCAGATGCCTTGGTTACGGCGGTGGGCACCGAAATTTACGATCCCGTCACCTCACCCCCCGATTCTGGCTGGGCCGAGGTGATCTCCCCCGGCTGGGATCAAGAACGGGTCGCGGCGATTGGTCGGCAGTTTGCGGCCCTAGTGCCCCAGCCGGATACCGAACAACGGCCCTTCAAAGTCAGCTATTGTTTACCGGAGGATTTGGCTCCGCCTCTTCTATCTCAGCTTGAGCAACGGCTGCGGGAGGCGGGCCTGAGCACTCAGCTCGTATATAGCGGTGGGCAGGATCTGGATGTTTTGCCCGCCACCGCCAATAAAGGAGCAGCGCTGGCGTATCTACAGCAAAAATGGGGCATCTCCCCAGCAGAAACCCTGGTCTGTGGAGACTCTGGTAACGATCGGGCGTTGTTTTCCCAGGGGGAAGAACGGGGCATTGTAGTGGGCAATGCCCGTCCAGAACTGCTCCAGTGGCACCAGGCTCACCCTTCCCCCCATCGCTACCTGGCCCAGGGTCGCTGCGCCAGTGGCATTCTTGAGGGGCTGGCCCACTTTGGGCTGCTGGACACCGCCCAATATTAATGATGATGGTTGCTATAGCCGTAGGCCCAAGACCCCAGGGATTTTTGAAAATCCCTGGGGTCTGTGCAGGTAGGACTTACCCTGCCGTCACCCCCCGCCGCCGCGTCATCACGCTGATGAACTCACCATGGCGACCCGTGGGTATGGGCTCACTCCAGGCGAGGTGTTCGCAGTAGCCCAGTGCGGCCAGGTGGCTGATCGCCTCTACCAACGCGGCATGGTCGCCGAGGAGGATATGGCGGATGGTCTCTTGCCGGTAGGTGGGCAGGGTGAAGGGCTTCGACGTGAGCTCAGCCGAACGGGCGGAGACGGGGGTCTCCTCGGAATTAGATGATTGAAACATAGTCGGGTTACTCCGTTTTCGGTAAAGAAAACGGGGAACTATCCAGATCCCTTGTTCGGTAAAGCAAGCGACCGGATCTAGAATGATGCCAGTCATCTCGACTTACTTGCACTAAGTGGGATGATCAGGGGAAGTGAGGAGCGCCAACTCCTTGCTTCCCTGTCGGAATCATTCCCCGCAAAATCGACAATACAAGAAGCACGGCTGAGGGGCAACCGTGTTCACGAATCGATATCTAAAGGACTCCTGACGCCAAGGCCGCCGCGATTGAGCACGTGGGTGTAGATCATCGTAGTTTTTACATCCTTGTGGCCCAAAAGCTCCTGCACGGTGCGAATGTCATACCCGTTTTGGAGCAGGTGGGTGGCAAAGCTATGACGAAAGGTGTGGCAGCCTACCCGCTTGGCAATGTCGGCTTGACGTACGGCCTGCTTAATGGCTTTTTGAATTCCACTCTCATGCAGATGATGCCGCCGCATTTCTCCACTGCGAGGGACTTTAACAATTCGGCCAGCAGGAAAGACATACTGCCAAAGCCAATCTCGATTGGCATTCGGATACTTCCGGTCTAAGGCAAAGGGGAGATACACTGAACCAAAACCGCGTTCTAAGTCCTGTCGGTGTTGACGCCTAATTCCCCCCAAATGGTCTTGGAGTTCTTCTACGACGCTAGCCGGTAGCATCGTCACTCGATTTTTTCGGCCTTTGCCGTCTCTAACAAGAATTTGCCGTTGAGTAAAATCAATATCTTTGATTCG
>DAIUJR010000037.1:0-58776 GCA_036848635.1 Nodosilinea sp. CTOTU7336 | reverse complement strand
TCATTTGAGACTCCTTGCACAGCAACCCTCTCAGGACTTTTCTGCACCACTAAGGAGGAGCCGGAAACTACTTCAAAGTCCCTCTCCCAGCTTGGGCGAGGGATTTAGGGAGGGGGCTAAATCAAGGCAAGACCGCTTGTTTTCGATTTACTGAAGCTAGTGGGCCTTGCTCACCAGTTACCATTGCGTTGGAGCAGACCGTATAGAGGTTATTGATGAGCATTCGAGATGATCTGATGATCTACCGCCTCACAACTTTACCGTTTGCTGGCTTCGTTATTGCCAGAGGCGGATAAAAAGGCTACCGTCGCTATCTGAAGATGCTGGTTCATGGCCAGATTATTTGCAGCAGGAGGTAGATGAGGGTTTACGAACAATCCCATACATCTGGCCGCGCCAGCTAACCAGTCGCTGTACCGGAATGCCGAAAGTTGGTCGGTGAGTTGCAAAGGCTAACTGCATTTGCTGAACTGGTCAGTAGCCCGCTGCGATGGCGAGACCGCGCCGCTCGACTTAACCGATACTGGATCAGGGCAACTACACTTAAGATCCAGCTACCTTAGCCCCAAGGTACGATCCCCGCCCTATGGATTTACTCCGCTCGCTCCCCATTGGCCTCTACCTAGAGCAGCCCGTCACCTGGCTGCACCGTCTTGATCCCAGGGTCAAAATGGCCTGGCTGATGAGCATCTTAATCGCGCCGATTTTGGCCAGCGCCGCCTGGCGGTTTGGGCTGGTGGCGCTACTGCTATGGCTGACCCTAGCGGCACGGATTCCCTTTCGGGTGTGGCGGCAGCAGCTGGGCTGGCTGCTGCTGCTAAGCACCCTGGTCATGGCGCTCACCTTTGTAATGCCCGACGGGCTGGAGATTCAGCAATCGCCCCGGCTGCCCACTCCAGGGCAGGTAGCTACCCTGGATAATCCACCAGAAACGCTGCCACAGCTACCCCAGCCCACGGCCTACCGCTACGTGGTGTTTGACTGGGGGCCAATTACCGTCACTCGCCGCTCCATTGACCTGGGGGTGCGCATTGGCACCCTGCTGTTCACGCTGATCTACGGCACCAACCTCTACCTGCTGACCACCGCCCCCGAAGAAATTACCCTGGCGCTGGAATCTCTGATGGCTCCGCTGCGCTGGTTTCGCCTGCCCGTCACCGAAATTGCCCTGACCGTTACCCTCTCCCTACGGTTTATCCCCCTAGTGCTAGAGGAGGTGCAAAACCTGGTACGCTCGGTGCAGACCCGCGCCATCAATTGGAAGAAGCTGGGCTTTCGTGGTTCAGCCCAGGTCTGGCTGCTGGTGGTCGAACGCCTGCTGGAAAATTTGCTGCTGCGGGCCGAGCAAATTGCCGCCGCCATGGAGGTGCGAGGCTTCACCAGCCCCAATGAGCATCAGGTGCGCTGGTACCAGCTCGTGCTGCGTCGCTGGGACTGGTTTGGGTTGGGGCTGCTGGGGGTGTTTTGGTGGGCACGACTGGTATGGGGAGGCGCGGGTTGATTGCAGCGCCGCCGTGGTGGGTGCGATCGCTCCCCCTTCAGCACCGTACCGGCACCAATATCTTTCAACAGCTCTATGGCCACTGGCTACGGCAGCCCCCGTCTGTCGCTACCCTGGTAGCCCTGTTAGAGAGCCCCTACCCCCTGCCTGAGGCGGCCCAGCCCCACCGCCAGCACAGCCGCTACTCGATCTGCGCTGGCCCTCCTCGGGTAGACCAAGCCGGTCGGCCCAGGCTTTGGACGCCCGCCATCGGCAACATTCTGCCGACCCTGGCCGCGCGGCTAAGCGCTGGACGAACCCTGACCCTGCGCGGAGATGAGGCCGAAACCGCTAGTCAAATCTTGCCCTTTACCGGCGGCTGGCTAGGCTGGCTGGGCTACGATCTGGCCTGGGAAATTGAGCGGTTGCCCACCCTCAATCCCGATCCCCTGCCCTTTCCGGTGGCGCTCTGGTACGAACCCGCCAGCTTTGCGGTGCTTGACCACCAGGCCCAGCAGCTGTGGCTAGCCGCCGGTACACCGGCGGCGTTAGAACGCATGGCCCAGCAGCTAGAGTCTCCCATCGGGCGGGAGGCTTTTTTACCCTCTGCCCCCCTAGACCCTGCCCCCCTAGACTTTGGCCTCTCTCAGCTAGATTACCGCCAGGCCGTGCTCCAGGCCCAGCAGCACATCAGAGTGGGAGATGTGTTTCAGGTCAACCTTTCCCTGCGGTTTGCCACCCAAACCACCGCCCACAGTTGGGGCCTGTATCGCCAGCTGCATCGCATTAACCCCTCCCCCTTTGCCTGCTACTGGCACACCCCCTGGGGCGATGTGATCAGCTGTTCCCCCGAACGCCTGGTGCAGCTCCAGGGCACCGAGGTGCAAACCCGTCCGATTGCGGGCACCCGCCCTCGGGGCACCACCCCTACCCAGGATCATCACTATGCCCAAACCCTGCTCACCAACGCCAAGGAGCGGGCCGAGCACATCATGCTGGTTGATCTGGAGCGCAACGACCTGGGGCGGGTCTGCCAGTGGGGCAGCGTGCGGGTAGATGAGCTGCTCACCGTGGAATACTATAGCCATGTCATGCACCTGGTTAGCAACGTGGTCGGGCAGCTCTCCCCCGAACGCACCGCCGTAGATTTAGTGCGGGCAGTATTTCCTGGCGGCACCATTACCGGCTGCCCCAAGGTGCGCTGCATGGAAATCATCGAAACCCTAGAGCCCGTGCGCCGCAGCCTATTCTATGGATCCTGTGGATATCTAGACCGTCGGGGCCAACTCGACCTGAATATCTTAATTCGCACCCTGCTGGTTGGGCATACTCAGAATTCCCCAGGTACAGACCCTGGGCCGACGGCGGTGTGGGGGCAGGTGGGGGCGGGCATTGTGGCCGACAGTGACCCCGACCGAGAGTGGCTAGAATCGTTGCAAAAGGCCAAAGCCCAGCTTTTGGCCCTGGGGTTGTCTCTGGAGTAGCCCATCCCCTGATCTATCCTTTCTCCTTAGAATCGATGCAGATTGCGCATCAGGTTCTAAAATGCACGTGGCGAACATAGCTGACATAATTAAACCTTCATAGCTCTTCCCCCGTAAAGATTCCATCTTCCTCCATACTTGAATGAGCACAGAAACCTATCTCAACCATCCTAATTTTGGCCTGCTCTTCCGGGTGTGCATGGTAGATAACGACCAAGACTTGTTTGCCACCCTCTATGCCCAGCGGCTGTTTTTTTTGGTGACCAATTCGGCCACAGAGGGCTTAGTATTTCAGCCCCTGGGCCGCACCAATGCCCGGCTTATGCTCGAAAGCCGTCTACGCCTGCTGCGGCGCGAGGGGCACCAGGAAGACTTTGACCGGCTTCAGCACACCTATAAACAGACCTTTCAATGAGCCTGGCCCGCACGCCCCAGCAGATTGTTGCCCAGATCGAGCAGGTTCAAGCGACCTTGCCGACTTCGGTTAGGCTAATCGCCGTGACTAAGCAACTACCGGTCGAGGTCATCCGCACCGCCTATGCTGCTGGCATTCGCGACTTTGGCGAAAGTCGGGTACAGGAAGCTGTCGAAAAGCAGGCCGAGCTGGTCGATTTACCCGACCTGGTTTGGCATTTGATTGGGCATTTGCAAACCAATAAAGTACGCAAAGCCGTCGAACATTTCCAGTGGATTCATGCCGTCGATAGCCTCAAGATTGCCGAAAAACTAAACCAGGCCGCCGCTGATTTGCAGCGCCAGCCCCAGTGCTGCCTCCAGGTGAAGCTAGTCGAGGATCCTCCCAAGTATGGGTTTGAGCTCGCCGAGCTGGAGGCGGCGCTGCCAGCTCTCGACCGGCTCTTGCACCTGAAAATCCGAGGAATTATGGCGATTCCGCCCCAGGCCGCAACGGCGGACACGATTCGGCAGGTGTTCGCCCAGGCTAACGCCCTAGGCAAGACCATCAACCAGGCGGGCCTAGATCATATCTATATTGATCAGCTCTCCCTGGGCATGTCGGGGGATTACCCCCTCGCGATCACCGCTGGGGCCACCATGGTGCGATTGGGGACAACCTTATTCGGCCCTCGCGCCTAATTGGGCTCAAACTTTAACTAATTGTGAATGGGCCATGCATTCCTGAGATTTCGTGTATACTTTGGACTCAATATTCTGGATTCAGGGTATTTCCACTGAAGTGATTGAGCCAGGCTTTCTAGCTCAGGTCACTTATCCCGTAGATTCACTATGGTCAAGTTTAGGGCTGGCGTTTTACATAACTCCCTATAGTTCCCAAACTGGACTTGAGATAACCCCCAGGGCAACCCAGGCTTAAATTTGCCAAAAAACGTTGGCAAATTAGTAATAGGCGCTATCATAACCATCGGATAGTCGAAGTATGATACCCCTATTCGTCAATACTTTGGGTTTGTCTTCCCCAAGTGAGTGATAGTCATCGTGGAGTGTTAGTTGTGAGTAATGTTTTCTCCAAGCTGCGAGATTTTGTCGGGCTAAACGATCCCGCAGATTACGAGTACGAATACGAAGAGATGGACGGTGAGGAATATCAAAATCTCTATCAAGAGGAAAATTCCCAGCCCATTGTCCAGCCTCCCCAGCCCGAAGAACCCCGCAGCCGCCGTCGCCCGCGGGAACGTGTAATGCCCTCTGATGCAGGAATGACCCCTATGGCCAGCAACGTAATTGGTATGCCCGGTGCCATCAACGGCACCTCCGAAGTGGTAGTGATGGAGCCCCGCTCCTTCGAGGAAATGCCCCAGGCGATTCAGGCGCTGCGCGAGCGCAAGTCGGTGGTGCTCAACCTCACCATTATGGATCCTGACCAGGCTCAGCGGGCCGTTGACTTCGTGGCGGGTGGCACCTACGCCATCGATGGTCATCAGGAGCGCATCGGCGAAAGCATCTTCCTGTTTACGCCTAACTGTGTTCAGGTCAGCACCCCGACCGAGTATGAAGACGATATGCCCATGGGTCAGCCCCAGACCATGCCCATGGCCGGTCAAATGCCCCCTGCACCCGCCTGGGGAAACGAGCAAATCGCTCGCATGGCCTAGGCTAGCTAGCGTTGGTCGGCTCAACAGTTCCATTGCGTGACGACTCACAGCCTAGGGAATCTCCACGGTTCTGTTAGGCTTGTTGCTGGTGCATGTCATTGGCTAGCCCTCACGGGCGAATTAGTCTCTGTGGAGAACAGCCATGCCGAAGGCAACATTAGGGGTGATTGGCGGCGGGGTCATGGGAGCAGCTCTCATGTCCCGCCTTCTTGATCAAGGTATTTTTTCGCCTGAATCGATTCTGGTTAGCGATCCCCAAACCAGCAGGCGCGAGTTTTTGCAGCATACCTACGGGGTAAAAACCACCGCCAATAATCAGCTCGTGGCCGAGGCCGCGACGGTTATGCTGCTAGCGGTTAAGCCCCAGGCCCTCGCTACGGTGGCCACCAGTCTGTCAGCGGCGGCGCTATCCAGTGAGTCGCCACTGCTGCTGTCGATTTTGGCCGGAGTACCCCTGGCACGGCTAACCGAGCAGTTTCCCGGTTGGGTTGTGGTCAGGGCGATGCCCAACACGCCGGCTACCGTTGGCGCTGGCATGACCGCCCTGGCCGCTGGAACAGATATTACCCCGGCCCAGCTCGAACAGGCCCGACAAATTTTTACCAGTGTTGGGGAAGTGGTGGAAGTGCCCGAATCATTAATGGACGCGGTCACGGCCCTATCGGGCTCAGGGCCAGGCTACATCGCCCTGGTGATTGAAGCCCTGGCTGACGGCGGCGTTGCGGCGGGGCTACCCAGGGCCATTGCCATGCAGCTTGCGCTGCAAACCGTTAAGGGCACCGCCGAGTTGCTTCAGCATACCGGGCTGCACCCCGGAGCCTTAAAAGATCAGGTCACCAGCCCAGGGGGAACCACCATCGCCGGGGTGGCCCAACTCGAAGCCGCCGGGTTACGATCGGCCTTGATGAGCGCAGTGGGGGCGGCCCATCGGCGGGCGGGCGAGCTAGGACAGTTATGAATTAGGCCACTACTACTATGGATGACCTGGTGCGGTTACTGGTTCAAGTTCTGTTGGCGATCGCCTGTGCTGTGGTGGCCAGCATTCTGGTGCCCCGGCAAATTCCAGGTAAAGCAGTGGGGCTGGTTATTATTGGGCTTTTAGGGGTCTTCCTGGGGGAGTGGATGGTGAACTTTCTGCAGCAGCAGTACGACCTGACACTACCCTGGCTAACCTGGACATTCAGGGGTGTGCCCGTTTTGGCGTCGGTGGTTGGGTCGATGATTGTGCTGTATGTGGTGACGGCGTTTTTAAGCTGGGGCCGCTACGGCAATCGGTAACTTTGGGCTCAAACAAAAGCTGGCTGGGCAAAGCTGGCCTGCCCACCCCCAGCGCGACGCTGGGGGTGGGCCCAGACTACCCAGAACATCTTCTAGGACTTGGAAACGGCCTGACCCAGTCGCGGCTCAGTACCGGTCAAGAGACGCTCAATGTTGCTACGGTGCCGGAGGATGACATAGGTTGCCCCGGCCACTACCAGCACCATATAGGCCAGAGGCTGTCCGGTTACCAGTATCAGCATAACTGTGGCCAGAGCCGCTGCCATGGAGCTGAGGGAAACCACCCGACTCAGGGCGAGGATGAGGGCAAACACCCCCAGGGCCGCCAAAGCCACCGGCCAGGCTAGGGCAAACAAAACTCCCAGCCCCGCTGCCACTGACTTGCCGCCGGTAAACCCTAACCAAATCGAGCGGCTGTGCCCGACCAGCGCCAGCAGCCCCGCCAGCATCTCCAACCAGGGCTGCCAGCCAGGGGTCAGCATTGTATTTGGGAAAGTCGCCAACAGGTCTGGAAACACGGCCTTGACCAGCAGAACCGCCAGCACTCCCTTCAACAAATCGACTAGGAATACGGCCAGGGCTGCCCCCTTGCCCACGGTGCGCAAAACATTGGTAGCCCCGGTGCCGCCCGAGCCATGCTCACGAATATCAATGCCCTTTACCCACTTAGCCACCAAAAACCCCGTGGGAATTGAGCCACACAGGTAAGCCCCGACTAAGAGCAGGGTGATTGCTAAAACTACCAACGCCGTATACCCCTAAATAGGCTCACTAGTAACAGTTTAGAGGGCAGAGGGGGCCTGGTTTAAGGGCTGGTTTGTAACGTTTTTCTACGGCAGTATCCCTGACCCGAAATTTGAGAGTCTGTCCCCATCGACGTCGTTCTTTGCTATGCTGAGAAGCTAAATGCGGATGTGGCGGAATTGGTAGACGCGCTAGATTTAGGTTCTAGTGTCTTCGGACGTGAAGGTTCAAGTCCTTTCATCCGCATTGCCCTGATCAGTTGGAACCTTGTACTGAGTCAGAAGTTACGGGCGATCGCAAAGATTTGAGGCAACCGATGCCTGCGACTGCGCGAGGTACCTTTGCCCAGCCGTCATGCGCCTCTTTATCGCCCGAGAATCACTACAGATCACCCTTAGGAATGCAGATCATTTGCAGATCATTCAACGTGGCCTTCTCGTCGGTCAGGCAAGAGGCCTGATTCTGAACAGCTAGGACAGTTATTCCACATGATTGAGTTCGCGATCCTTAGGAGATTTCTGGCAAAGGACTTGGGATCAAGAATTAAATAACGTAGGATAGTCGTCCCGGCTGTCCATGGTCAGGCCGGATGCCTAACCTAAAAAACTTGGGTTTTATTTAATCCTCATTCCTTACTTCGTCATTCCCACGCAGGCGAAAATCCAGCCCGAGAGTCTGTTTATACTGGGGATCTTCTTTTTCGGAAATCGCCCACCCCTCGCTGGCCTGGCCTGCATTCCTACGATCACCCCCTACGACCCTGCCCTCACCCCCTAACCACAGCGCCCACCAGTGGTTTAATGGTAAAGATTCCCTTGGATGATCACACTGGAGCCAGTGCCTTGTATCAATGTCCCAAAGAAGGTGGCGTAGACCTGCAAGACCACCCACTTGCCCCTGGGCTATCGGCCAAAGCCTGCCCCGGCTGCGGCGGGGCATGGATTCCCCCTGAGCACTACACCACCTGGCAGCGGCAACGGGGTGAGGCCAATGCTCCAGTTCAGGTGACGGTGCTGCCCCTCTCCCTAAATACCACCTTTAAGCCCTCCCCGCTGGATAATCGGGCCGCCCTCTGCCCCGACTGTCGCAGCTACCTGGTGCGGGGGCGAGTCAACCTCAAATCGGGTTCCTTTTATGTAGAGCGATGCCCTAACTGCAAGGGCATTTGGTGCGACGGCGGCGAGTGGGACATTCTTCAGCAGTTGGGGTTGGATACCCATCTGGAGTTTTTATTTTCGACAGAATGGCAGGCTCAGGTGCGCGACCTAGAGCACGGCGAGCGTGAGCAGCAGGCCATTGTCGATAGGCTGGGGCCAGAGATTGCCGAGCGCATTTTTGAGCTAGCCGACCGGCTAGAGCACCACCCCAACGGCGATTTTGGGGTGGCCTACCTGATGCGTCGGTTTGGCCAGTAGCCATGGCGGTTCCTCTGCTGGCGATTGAGAATTTCTCCGTCACATATCCGGGCCAGGGCCAGCGGGCAGTGGATGGGGTTTTTTTGGGCATTGAACCGGGGGAAAAGCTGGGTCTGGTGGGAGAATCGGGCTGTGGTAAAAGCACTCTAGGGCGGGCGGTGTTGCGGCTGCTGCCCCCGGCCACCGAGCTGCAGGGTCAGGTCTGGTTCGAGGGGGAACCGGTACTAGAGTTTAACCCCCAGCGGCTGCGGCAGTTTCGGGGCGAGGCGGTGGCGCTGGTGTTCCAAGACCCTATGACCCGCCTTAACCCGCTGATGACCATTGGTCACCACTGTGTAGAAACCCTGCGCGCCCATCGGCCCCAGATGTCGGCAACCCAGGCGCGCGAGCGGGCCATGGCGGTGCTAGAGCAGGTGGGCATTCCCCCCAGCCGCTTTACCCAGTACCCCCATGAGTTTAGCGGCGGCATGCGCCAGCGGGTGGCCATTGCCCTGGCGATGGTACTCGAACCCAAGCTGATCGTGGCGGATGAGCCTACCACCAGCCTGGATGTCACCGTGTCGGCCCAGGTTTTGGATGAGCTGACCCGCCTGTGCGACCGGCTGGGTACAGCGCTGGTGCTGATTTCCCATGATTTGTCACTGGTGGCAGAATACTGCGATCGCGTCGCCGTGATGTACCAGGGCCAACTGGTGGAGCTGGGGCCTGCCGCCACCGTACTGCACGAGCCCCAGCACGACTATACCCGGTTGTTGGTAGAGTCGGCCCGGCAACTGCAGCAGGCCGCTGGGCTGGCTTACACCGCCGCACCCACAGCCCCAATCCTGAGCTTAACGGACGTAAAGCAACACTATACCCTGGAGGCCAGCCCCCTGGCTCGGCTGCTGGGGGGCCAAACTAGCCAGGTGATCAAGGCGGTGGATGGAGTTTCCTTGGCAATTTACCCCGGCGAGGTAGTGGGCCTGGTGGGAGAATCGGGCTGCGGCAAAAGCACCCTGTCGCGCACCATTCTGCAACTCATTCAGCCCACCGCCGGGCGGGTTGAGTTTGACGGCACCGAGCTGACGACCCTACCTCCCCAGGCGATGCGGCAGCAGCGGCGACACCTGCAAATGGTGTTTCAGGATCCCCACGCCTGCCTTAACCCGATGATGACCGTCGGCAACAGCATCGCCGACCCCCTGCTGATTCACGGTCTGGCACCGGCGGCCAAGGCCAAACGCCAGGCCCACGCCATGCTCGCTAAGGTGGGGCTAATACCCACTGAGAATTACTTTGACCGCTTTCCCGGTGACCTCTCCGGGGGTCAGCAGCAGCGGGTAGCGATCGCTCGGGCACTGATTACCACCCCTAAACTGATTATCTGCGACGAGCCAGTGAGCATGCTCGACGCCACGGTGCAAACCCAGGTGCTAGAACTCATGGTGGCCCTCAAGCAGGAGTTTGATTTGACCTACCTGTTTATTACCCACGACCTCTGGGTAGCGCGGTTTATGTGTGATCGCATCGCCGTCATGCAGCAGGGCAAAATTGTGGAACTAGCCCCTACCCAAATCCTGTTTGAATCGCCCCGGCACCCCTATACCCAGACGTTGCTTCAGGCGGCTCCGGTGCTGAGTCAGGGGTAAATAAATGGTGGATTACGGCAACTCTGTAGGGGCATATAGCCTTAGGAGGAGACTTACAGTGCAAGGCCTCTACGGGGTTCCAAGTTTGAATCGGGGTTTTGAGTTCGGGTTTGCTCTAAAAATAGATTTTTGTCGTTGGGGGTGCCGCGCCAGCGGCATGGACGATTGGTATAGCCATCGCCACCTCGGTTGGGACACAGCCAACCCGACGCGATAAGAGTGGCGATGGCGAGCCAGATAGCCTCCCAGCTATGGCTCGATCCGCCAACCTTGTCCTAAGCTATCTGGCCAGCGCTATATTATGCCTGCCTTGCTGCACTAGCCTCTCTAGGCTTATGGCTTTGAATGACCTGCAAGCTCCCCCCGGCATGGAGCTGGGGTGCCGCACAAACAAACCCAACGGCCTTCAGCTCACGGGGTAGGTCAGCCTGAAGCAAACCCCAGGCAGTGTGGGTTTCAAATAGCCACAAAAACGCCGCTAGCCCCGGCCAAAAGGCTGGGTTTTGCGGCCGGTGAAAATCAATCAGGGCAAAGGTGCCCCCCGGTTTGAGCACGCGAAAAGCCTCGGCAAAAATCTGCTGGCGCTGGTCGGGCTCCATTTCGTGTATGGCGGCGCTGGTGTGCACCAGGTCAAAGCTAGCGTCGGTCAGGGGCATAGCTTCGGCCCAGCCCTCCACAAACTTAGCTTCGGGCACATTTTTCTGGGCCCGCTGAATGGAGAGAGGCGATGCATCTAGGCCGGTCACCTGGTTGGCATAGCTCACTAAAAAGCGAGTGGTTTGGCCGCTGCCGCAGCATAGGTCAAGCACTTGATCGGTAGGGCCAAGGTCAAGCCCGGCTAGGGCCAGGGTGCGAAACCGCTGTTCGCCGCCCACGGCTAGCGCCGCAGTGCGGGAGATAGTGTCGTAAAGCCATTGGTGGCGATAGCTCAGCCCACGCAGAAACGTAGCCATAGTCAGGTTATAGCGAATAGGGATGATTTTAATTTGACCATACCCTTGGGCTGGCCAGATTGAGGGTGTTGCTGATTGAAGCATGAATTCGGGTAGGGGCAAACGGCCGTTTGCCCCTACGAGGGACGTTAAAGACTTGATTCATACCTGTATTCAGCAACACCGATTAAGCACATAGCCTGGGCAGAGCTAACACACGGGTAAGCACAGTCTAGCGCGGGGTGCCAACGAGAGGATATCTGGTACAGACCACCGCCTCAGATCAGCTTTTGTGGGTAGCCAAGCTCAATCTAAAATTTCCAGCCAATATGCTAAAGACTGGAAAGTTCTAAGCAGATTTCCAGCCCAGAACTTACCTCGTCATTCCCGCGCAGGCGAGAATCCAGCCCGAGAGTCTGTTTATGTCGGGTATCTTCTTTTTCAGAAATCGCCTCAAGCTTGAGGCAACCTCCCCCAGGTAACGACGGGGTGCACCGGACAGTCGGATGTTCATGGGAGGGGAGGGCGGTGGCCAGGCCGAGCCTGGTTACCAGAGCACCCCCACTTGTTCCCAGGGCCGCTGCCACCAGGTTGGCCCGCCTGAGCAAAACCGCAAGCTGTTTAACCTCAAATCGCCCCATTATCTAAAGATTTTAGGAAATTTCCTTACTGATTTTGGATCACTTCGCTGAAGTAAAGAACAGATGAGCCGCCTTAAATTATGCGTGAACCCATTCCTAATCACCCCTAAGTCTGCCTCCCAGACCGGTACGCTGATTTAGCCACCACGAGAAAACCAATGTCTGCATTTCAACTGAGCGAGCTAGACGTCAACCCCACTAGCCTGATTCCCTCAGATTCCCTTGGTATGGATGGATCCGCTCAACCAGCCGCCTATGGCCTGTCCGCCGCCAGTCAAACCACCCGGGCCAGCCATGAATTAGGTCTTGATGTCGCCTCCGGAAACCTGGGCGCCGGTCTGGCCGCGACTCCTTTAGCCGCTCCCCATGGACTCGATGAAGGCATGCCCCTGTCTACATCGCTCATTAATGGCGGCGAGCCAGTCGCCCTTGCCGCCGCCGATGCCCTTACCGGCCTGGCACCAGGGGCGCCCCTGGTGCTAAATCTCAGCAGCACAGCTGAATCTACTTTTGAGGCCGACCTTAATGGTTTGACCACCGCTATCGATTCCGCCGATGGCCCTGCTGCGCCCGCCTTTGTTGGCCAGTTTGATAGCGCCTCTGGCTATGGCCTGGTGGATGCGGCGGCGGCGGTGTCTAGCGCCGTCGGCAAAACCCGGTTTGCCAATGTTGCCGATATTGGCGGCAATCAGTGGAATAACGATCTGATCAATGCTCCCGAAGCGTGGCGGCAAGGCTACACCGGCAAGGGGGTAACGGTGGCCGTCATCGATACGGGCGTTGATATCAACCACGCCGACCTGCGCCGGAATATTTGGGTCAACGCCGATGAAATTGCGGGGGATGGCATCGACAATGACGGCAACGGCTACATCGATGACCGTAACGGCTGGAACTTTGGTCGGGGCCAGAACAACGGCAATGTTTTACCGGGCACCCCTGAGGTTGGCCAGGCGCACGGTACCCACGTAGCCGGTACTATCGCCGCCGCCAAAAACGATATCGGCAACACGGGGGTGGCCCACAAAGCCAAGATCATGGCCATCCGCATGGGAGACATTGTCGGAAATACCTTCGCCAATGCCGGTAACCTGGCCGAGGCCATCCGCTACGCCGTCGATAATGGGGCCCGGGTGATCAACATGAGCCTGAGCTGGTCTGACCCCGACGGCAGCATTAAAGCCGCCCTGGCCTACGCTGCTGAACGCAACGTAGTGACGGTTAACTCGTCCGGCAATGGTAGCCGAGCGGTTCCTGGTTCGCTGGCTCAATATGCCACTGAGTATGGCATTTCCGTCGGTGCGGTCGATCGCAATGCCCAGATTACTGATTTTTCTAACCGAGCCGGTACCGATAGCCGCCTGGTACACGTCATGGCACCGGGGCAGGCCGTTTACTCGACCCTGCCAAACAATACCTACGGTTTTTATAACGGCACTTCCATGGCCGCGCCCCACGTGGCTGGCGTCGTTGCCCTGATGTTGGGTGCTAACCCTGGGCTATCGGCTAGCCAGGTGCGCGAAATTTTAACCGGTACCTCTACCCTGCAGGCGACCTCAAATGGTCTCGCCGCTGCTGTGTCTGCCGATGTCCCCACCACTAGTGGCGCCGCCGTTCAGGCGGTTTCGTCGCTGGCCTATTTCCCGGTCGCTACCCTGCGTCAGCCCGCCGCCTTAGATGAACCGGGGCAGACTGGGGATGCCCCCTCCTCCCTGGGTTTAGCCAGCTTGAGCATTGCCAACCTAACGGCGGCGGCATTAGAGGGGATCCCAGCAATCGCATCCTCCTCGACCGATGACGATTGGCTCGCCCCCCTGCCCGCACTGCTGGGGGATGACTGGGGGGTGGAATCCTGGGGCTAAGCTGGACAACGGAAGACGTTGAATCCGTGGGTTTCCCTCGATTAGAGATGCGGCGTCATGATGGAACCCCAAAGACACGAAGAACACTAAATGAATTTACCTCTGCATCATGACCGCCTCAGCCCCATTGGGCCAGGGTTAGCTTTGCTTACCCTTTTCTTTGGCGGGTGCACTATTCCTCAGGAGACCACTAGGGATTCAGCCGTTATGGAAAGCCCGCAATCCACCCCATTACGTCAAGGCATTCAGGGCCAGGTGACTCGCCTAAGTGGTAACCACATGCCGGGCACCAGCCCCGCCCCGAACTCAGACCAGCAGGAACACGTGCAAACCACGGTATGGATCTTTACCGGTCGGATTGCGGGCCGTGGCTCCTCCCCGTGGCTGGTGGCTGAAGCGGAGCAACACCCTGGGTTGGTGAACCAGGTGAAGAGCGATCGCAACGGCCACTACACCATTGCCCTACCCGTCGGCGAATACACCGTACTCGCCCAGTACGACGATTATCTCTACCTGAATAGCTTTCAGGGCGATGGCAGCTACCAATCGGTTCAGGTGGCCCCTAACCAGGTGGTTGAGTTCAACCTGACCAATACCGAAAATGCTTTTTTTTAGACATCAATAACGATCATGGCTAGGTCACGTTCGTCATCAAACCTCTGGCCAGCAATTTCGTGGTACTTTAACTGCCACCATTGAGGTTCTAGCCGATGGCTGTATTACCTCCCTAACGGCTGGAATTCGAACTTAGGCAGTTTCTCGGAAAGAAGATACCCGATATAAACAGACTTTTGGGCTGGGTTCCCGCTTGCGCGGGAATGACGAGGTAAGTTCTGGGCTGGAAATCTCCTGACCGCAAATTTGCAGGGATAATGACTAGGCAGGCGATTGCCAACCAATCAACGCCATAAAAACTTAGTAGGCCACCAGTTTTTATATCATGACGTCCTATGGGGTTGCCCCACACCAGCCTGATCCTAGCCATGAGCCTCGACGGCAAAATTGCCGATGTCCAGCGGGGGGCGGCGCGCTTTTCTTCCGCCGCTGACCTAGCCCACCTGGAGACCCGGGTAGCCGCCGCCGATGGGGTACTGTTTGGGGGCGGCACCCTGCGGGCCTACGGTACCACCCTCAGCGTGCGGGACTCGACCCTGATCGCCCAGCGGCAAGGGCGCCACCAGGGCGATCAGCCCATCCATATTGTCTGGTCGCCGTCAGGCCGACTTGACCCCCGCAGTCGCTTTTTTCAGCAGCCGGTGCCTAGGGGATTGATCACCACCGCCGCCGGGGCCGCGCGATGGCACCGGGGCGAGTTTGGGCAGATTTGGACGATCCCCGCTTCCCAAACTACCCCCTGGGACTGGCCTTGGACCCTAGACCAGCTTTACCAGGCGGGCATCCACACCCTGGCCCTGCTGGGGGGCGGTCGGCTGGCGGCAGAGCTGTTACAGGCCGAGCGGGTACACGAAATATTTATCACCATCTGCCCCCTGGTGCTGGGGGGAGACACCGCTCCCACCCCAGTAGAGGGCTCAGGGTTTCTCGTGGCCCTGGCCCCCCGGCTCAAGTTGCTCTCAAATCGCGTCGTGGGGGATGAGGTGTTTCTTCACTACCAGGTCAGGTATGGCGAGTAAGCAGGTTTCTCACCTAGAACTTGCCCTAGGCGTAGGATTGGTTCGCGTAGCTTAATACCAAATCCTGCTTGGTTACCCCCGATTCAATCGGGCGCATGCCATAAAGCCTCTGGCTAGGCTGCGCCAACGCCCCTCCGGTTTGGCCGGTTGGGAATTGGGGCTATACGACTCGGATTTGCTCTAAAAATAGATTTTTGTCGTTGGGGGTGCCGCACCAGCGGCATGGACGATTGGTATAACCGATGCCGGGCAAGGTTTTAATGCGTTACGGCTAGGCCTAGCTAATCTTTAGCATCTGGAATTTCTCCATCACCACTGTAGTAGCTTGTGAGCGGTCTGATGGCATTGGCCTCTGCCCTGTACCCACCGGCTGACCGAGTGATCGGGCCATGCAAGGCTGCTATTCCTATGCCTAAAAGGAGCTCGACCATGGCCACCGACTATGTTCTCTTCGTCCACGGGGTCAAGCATCGCAACCCCGATGCCTTCACCCGCAGCGGATTAGACCTGCTAGCAGGGGTGCGCCAGTCTCTTAATGACAGCCGCCGCACCCTGACGCCGATCTTCTTATTCTGGGGTGACCTCAACATCAAGCCCCAGCAGGCGCTACTCCAGGGCCTAGAAGCTTCTCCCCAGTGGAAAAAGCTGTGGTTTCCAGAATTTCGTACCCAGGAAATTCTCGAATTTGTCGGGGATACAGCCCTGTACCTGAGTCGCCACGTGGGTTCTCAGGTGGTGCGTCGATTTCAGGACACGGCTCTGGCCCCGCTGCAAGCGGCCAGCTCAGGGGATCGGCTGCACCTGGTCACCCACAGCATGGGCACCGTCATCCTATTTGATCTGCTTTTTGCCGGCCGCTGGGAAGACCCCCGCCTTGATCAAGACACCAGCACCCAAACAATTCGCGCCAGCATCGGTCAGATTCGCAGCGCCCTGTTTGGACTCGGCCATAACCCCCAGGAGGGCTTACCGATCGCCAGCATTCACACCCTGGGCTCCCCCATTGCCTTGTTTAGCCTGCTCTCGGTGACGGGAGAAAGCACCCACGACCTTACCTCAGACCTGCGCACCCTGCTGCAAAACCTTTACCACCAGCGGGGTAAGCGGTCGCTGCCCTGGTACAACTACATGCACCCCGGCGACCCGATTGCCTACCCGCTACAGGGGGTGATTCCCAGGCTGGTGGGTAACGCTCAGCTCTATGTGCAGCCGCGGGATGTGGTCACCGAGCACCGGGGGTTGCCTATTACCCTGGGTCGACTGCCGCTGCTGTGGGGCGGCGATGCCCACGGCAGCTACTGGAAGAGTAGCCTGGTGGCTAAAACCATTGCGGACTCTCTTCATTAACCCATGTTGCGAACTCCAACAAACTTTATCGGCTGGTGAAGCTTCGATCTAGGGGTGGGACATCAGGGGCCAAATCCACAAAAATAGAAGAGGATATGTAACTTACGTAACAGTATTTTGCTTTAGCCTTAATTTACATAGCGTATTCTAACCAAAGGATTACATCTATGACCTCTCCAAAAGTAGTCTTCGAACACCTGGAACAGCTTGAGCAGGTAGACACGGTAAAGAGCGCCACCTACCGCGAAGAAGCCCTGATGTTGCTGGCCGATGCCACCATTAGCCTGAAGTGGCGGCTGGCGATCGCCGACCGCCTCAACCAGGCTAACCACGACCTGGCCCTGCACACGGTAGGCAGCGAAGACAGCTACTAAAAGCCCCCCTAGCCTGGGTCAGTTACCAGCCTGGGTGTCAGCGTTGACGTCTGGGCTGGAGATTTTTAGCGGCCCACCCCCCTCTCCCGCTTTCAACTATTCCCGTTCAACAGGCCGGTCTGGGAGTGACCTGAACACTACGTTCACCCCCAGCAAAATTAGCCCCATGCTGGCGATCATCACTGGCGTCACCGCTTCTCGAAAGAAAATCCAGGCCAGCAGGGCCACAAAAATCGGCACCAGGCTGTAGATCACGCTGGCGGTGCGGGTAGGGCCAATCCGCTCAATGCTGAGGTTAAACAGCAGGTAGGCCACCCCCGACGCGGCCACCCCCATATACACAATCGACACCAGCGAGGGCCACGATAGGGTAGTTAACTGCTGCCACCAGCGCTCCGTTGCGGCCAGTACCAGTAGTTGCCCCACCCCGGCCACGGCGGCATAAAACGTCAGGGTTAGCCCCAAGTAGCGCTGGCTGAGCTGCTTGATGATTAGGGAATACACCACCCAACAGAGCACGGCCACGAGCATCAGCACGTCGCCGAGGTTGAGTCTGAGTTGTAGCAGCGCGGTCATGTCGCCCTGGGTGAGCAGGGTCAGCACCCCCAACAGGGCCAGCCCAATGCCGCCATATTGGCGGGGGCTCAGCCGCTCGCCAATAAACAGGGCGGCCAGCACCCCGGTCAACACCGGGTTAAAGGCGTTGATGATGGCAGTATTGGTCGTAGCCGTGTAGCGCAGGCTGCTAAAGAAAAAATAGTGATAGCCCACCACCCCAAAGGTGCCCAGCAGCACCATCGGCCAGCGATCTGCTGGTGCCACGGTCAGCACCTTAGCGGGCTGGGAGCTGCGGCTAATGAATCCACCCAGCACGGCCATGGCGATGACGTAGCGAAACAGTGAGGTGCTCAAAGGCCCCACATCGACTGTGGTGTACTTACCGGCCACAAAGCTACCGGCAAACAACAGACTGGTGAGCAGCGGTAGAACGACGCTGAGTTTGGCGGAGGATGCCATTTAGGATATTCCAGGGAATCAATCATCCAGCTGATGGCCCTCTCCCCCTCCCCCGCTGCCAAGTTTGGGAGTGGGGGAGGCCAGTCTCGTTGATGCCGATTCTAACGGTGCTCGATAATCGGGCAAATAGTCGCCGCTGCTAGGGCAGGGTCATCGGCTTCAGCTAACAAATGTTGGAGGTGAGCCTTGAGCGTGCTGAGTTCTTGAATGCGCTGCTCAATGTCGTGGATCTTGACCTGCAGGGTTTGTTTCACTTCCTGGCAGGGCATTTTTCCCTGGTCGTGGATGTCTAGAATGTGGTGAATTTCTTGCAGACTCAGCCCCAGGGTTTTGGCCTGCTTAATGAAGGCCAGCCGCGTCAGACAGGCCGGGGTAAACTGCCGAAAGCCCCCCTCAGTGCGCCCCTCGGCCTGGAGCAGCCCGATTTCTTCGTAGTAGCGAATGGTTTTAATCGGCACCTGGCTGGCGTGGCTCAGTTCGCCAATACGCAGCAGGGGGGAGGAGGTTATGGTGGCCACGGCGGTTAGCGAGGAGGTTGAGGGAGTTACAGACTATCTCGGTACTCTGACAGTACCGCAATGGTTTGGGTCAACATCTGTTGATTACAGTCAGAAGGCTCGGCTAAAAAGCTCAGGAATGCCAGATCGCGTTCAATTTCGATTCGAGTTCTGCGAGTCTCACGTTCTGCTGCTTCAGCGCTTCGTTGTGCTTCCTCAATTCTTCGTTGCTCTGCTTGAGCGAGGCGGTCTGTTTCTCGATTTCGACGGTTCCACTCAACGCCGAGATTAACCAGTGCCACCAGGAGGGCTGCCACGGTGAATCGATTGCTCCAGACTTTGGGGTCGGTGAGCTGTCCCAGAAGGCGGAAGTCGGTTTCATCATAAACCCTCAAGAAAGCAATACTGATGATTAGCAGCGTCAGGGTGGTGCTGGGCAGCAACGCCAGCAAGTTGATTAAGCGACTCATCAAAGCTGGACTGAGTTTAAACTATTTTAGCCTACCCCTGAGGTCAACCGCATTCACCAGCGGCCAGCCTTAGTGAGGCGTTGTGGACATGACCCAACCCACGGGAACCCAGGTTTTGACGATTCAAAATCGCTGGCGGTAGGAGTACTGAGGGTAGTCTAGGAATCAATCATCCAGCTGATGGCCCTCTGCCCCCAGTCTTTACTGCCCGTACCAGCTTTGCCGCCACTGCTGCATTTGCCCAATTTCGGCCTGCTGGGTAGCGATTATAGCGTCGGCTAGGGCGCGAATTTCAGGGCGATCGCTCTTAGCGAGAGCCTCATTCGCCATCGCCAATGCCCCCTCATGGTGAGGGATCATGGCATCCAAAAAGCGCCGATCAAATTCGTCGTCGGCCTTACCCAGGTCGGGGCTCATCATCATCTCCGTTTGCATGTCGGCGGTCATGGCCATGGTGTGGCCCATTTGCGCATCGTACATCATTGGCTCTGGGTCAGCATTGGGGTACCAGGCCTGCCGCCATTGCTGCATCTGCTCAATTTCGCCCTGCTGGGCGATCATGATGTCGTCGGCCATCTGCAGCATTTCGGGCCGCTGCGACTGCTGTTTGAGGGTTTCGGCCATGGCAACAGCTCCCTGGTGGTGCAAAATCATGCCGTCGATAAAGCGCAGGTCGAAGTCCTCATCCTGCGGCCCCAGATCCATGGCCATGGCATGGTCGGTCATGGGAGCATCGCCCTTGGCCATCGAGTGGCCCTCTGGATCAGCCGAGGTGGGGGCAGAGGTCTGGCAGCCACCCAGCAGGGCCGGGGCGGTGGCGACTAGCGCCAGGGACAGTAACAAAGTGAATGGGCGATAACTAGCCATAGAACCTAACTCCGATGAAAGGCAGGCAAGCAACCCTAGGCCAGCCAGTGCTAACCAAGAGTCTTCAAGAATAATCCTTCGTTCTTGATTATGTCGGGATGAAGATGAAATCAGGATGAAATTATTCCCTCAGCCCACCAGGGTAGCTAGCCCAGCCGTCTCCCGAAAGGTTGGCCAAAAATTTCCGGGAACCTACCCCTCCACGTTGATAGACATAGGAGAGTACCCTTTAGACCAAGGTGGTTGAGGCTGCACCACTGGTGTCCTAACTCCTGTGCGGCAGGCCACGGCCAAGGGCAGAGAAATCTGACCCAGGGCGACGACCAAGAGATGAAGGAATTGTCTACCATTAAAGGCCTGGCCTTAGGGGTCTCGGTCTGAATCCGTGCTGTTTCAGGGTTAACTTACCATCCGAACATGATGAGATCAGGGTTTCGCAACGTTCTACTGCTCGCCACCGCCGCACTGTCGTTCACTACGGTGGTCACCTGTAGCCAGTCCCCAGATTTAACCGGCGGCGGCTCCCCCCCGACCCAGGTAGACGATCCCAGTGCCGAAGCGCGAGATTTAAACACTCTGCGGCTGCTTTACGGTCGCTCCGCTGTTACCCTCAATCCCCACCTGGCGACGGGTTACCAGGACTTTGAGGCGGCTCGCATCGTGTACGAGCCCCTCGCCAGTTATAACCAGGCGGGAGAGTTAGTACTGTTTTTGGCGGCAGCCATTCCCACCGTAGAAAACGGCGGTGTGGCCAAGGATGGTACTTCCGTCACCTGGACGCTGCGGCCCGACGTCACCTGGGCCGATGGCCAGCCCTTCACCGCCGATGACGTGGTGTTTACCTTTGAGTTCATCCGCAACCCTCAGGTGGCGGCGGCTACGGCGCAGTACTACGAAGCCGTTAAATCGGTGGAGGCCGTGGATGACCACACCGTTAAAATTACCTTTACCACCCCTAACCCCGCCTGGTCGGTGCCCTTTACCGGCCAAACTGGGATGATTTTGCCTCGCCACCTGTTCGAGGCGGCCAACGGCCCCAACGCTAGGGAGGCCAGCGCGAATTTTCAGCCGGTGGGCACCGGCCCCTACCAGGTGGTAGGGTTTGAAGTCGGCACCGTCATTTTTGAGCCTAACCCGACCTACTGGGGCGGTCAGCCCGCCTTTGAGCAGGTTGAGCTGTTGGGTGGTACGGCCCCCTATGCCGCCGCCCGCGATGTGCTGCGCACCGGCAGCGCCGACTTTGCTCAAAACATCCAGGTCGAGGCCGAGGCCCTCAGGGAGTTGGAGTTGGAGGCCAAGGGCCACATTACCAACCTGTTTGGCTCCCAGGTAGAGCGCATTATGGTGAACTTTGCCCACCCCTTTGCCCGCACCGAAGACGGCGAGCGGTCAAGCCCCAAAATTCCTAACCCCTACTTTAGCGACCTGCGGGTGCGCCAGGCCATTGACCTGGCCATTGACCGCGATACCATTGCCAAAGAACTGTATGGCCCCAGCGGTAAACCCACGGCCCAGCTGCTGGTCGAGCCCACGATTTACCAAGCACCAGAAATCAAATATACCTACGATCTGACCCAGGCCAAGGCTCTGCTGGACGCAGCCGGGTGGGTTGACACCGACGGCGACGGCATTCGCGATAAAGACGGCGTAGCGCTGGAGGTACTGTTTCAGGCGGCGGTCAACCCGGTGCGTCAGAGCACCCAGGCCATCGTTAGCGACAGCCTCAAGGAGTTGGGCATTGCTGTCCAGATTTCGCGGGTGCGGGTAGACGAGTTCTTTTCGTCTGACCCTAAAGACACTAACAACCTCAACCACTTCAACGCCGATATGCAGGTCTATGCCATCGGCAACGAAAGCCCCGACCCCGGAACCTACATGGGCTGGTGGACCTGCGACAAAATCGCCTCCCAGGCCAACCAGTGGCAAAAACCCAACAACGCCCGCTACTGCAACCTAGAGTACGACAGCCTCTGGAATGAAGCTCAGCAAGAACTCAACCCTGAAAAGCGCATCGCGCTGTTTCAGCAGATGAATCAGATCTTGACGGATGATGTGGCGGTGATTCCCATTGTGCATCGAGCCATGACCAACGCCGTCAGCGATAGCCTAGCTAACGTTGAATTTACTCCCTGGGATGCCAGTACATGGCAGATTGGAGCCTGGGCGAGGGAGACGGCGGATGCAGCCGAAGCGTCTGCCACTGGCGAAACTCCATAGCCTTTGGCGGCGGTGTGTGGCCCCAACGACCGACCTCAAAGCCGAATTTGCCCCCCCCCTTATTGAAGCAGGACGGGCTGCAGAGGCGTTATCAGAGCCATGCCGAGGCTTAGCGGTGTTTGCCTCGACGAATCTGGCTGAGCAGAGCGGGTTCATCACGCCCTGGGTTCCCTCGTCGCAACAGAGAAATAAGTATCCTGGTTGACTCGGCATCCCTCATCGGGCAGATGCGCTATTCCCACAAAGCTCCTGCCCAGAGTAGGGGATCAGCCCTACCTTTACAAAACCAGTTTAATGAGCTACTGAAGCAACCTTTTCCACATCAACCTGGCTTTAAAATGAACATCCAGTGAGTAGGATTCAAAAAGATGTTGTTCAAAATACCTCATGATTCCCTCATAACTCACCAATTCAACCAGGCTTAGGGTTGATCCCCACTGTGTTTACTTCCATTAAGCATTTTAGGATTGCTGATTCCGTACCGTGTGACTATGTTTAAAGGAAATATAAAGAAAATATAAAGCTACCTTACTGTAATCATCCGTTGCTTCCTATGACAATACTGTGGTTCAGCCTTTTAGAGCTACGATCCCCATTTTTTCTAAGGGGGAAAATATAGCCAGTTATTGTGCAGCTTTAAAAAACCATTATGAAACCGATGCGGTGCCAAACTTCCTCCTGTAGCCGTTGCCGCCATTACACCCCTGAGGGCCGACGAGGTGGATACTGTAGCTTGCTAGGAGTGCCGGTACAAAGTCGGTGGGAGGCCTGTTCTGCGGCAAAACCAATGTTTTCGAGCGCTGACTCAAAACTTGCCATTCCCCTAGAGTCGGTGCTTCAGCCCCTGGAAATTCAGTTCTCAGTGGCTCCAGTGGCTCCCATAGAAGCCGCTGCCCACGCTAAACTCCTAGCTCTAGCCGCCTCTTGATAGTCGGCCTCTTAATAGCTAGAGCGAGCCCAAGCCCACTCCGCCCTACGGGCACTCCTCTGAAGGGGGAGGCTGAGGGGTGGCTCATGGCTCAGTCATGCGACGGGGATCGATCACCCGATCAAATGCCTCTGCCTCAATGAGCTTCAGTTCTAGGGCCGCCTGTCGTAAGGTCAGATCGTGGGCAAAGGCGTGGTGGGCAATATGGGCTGCGTTGTCGTAGCCAATCACCGGGCTGAGGGCGGTGACGAGCATCAGCGACTCCTGCACATAGCGATCAATTTTTTTGCGGTTTGGGGTCATGCCCTGCACCAAAAACTCGGTGAAGTTCCGGCTGCCATCGGCCATCAACCGCGCCGATTGGAGGATGTTGAAAATCATCATCGGCTTATAGACATTCATCTCTAACGCGCCGCTAGCCCCGGCAAAGGCCACCGCCGTGTCATAGCCCATGACCTGCACCGCCACCATGGCCAGGGCTTCGCACTGGGTGGGGTTGACCTTGCCCGGCATAATCGACGACCCCGGCTCGTTTTCGGGCAACATCAATTCACTCAGCCCGGCCCTAGGGCCACAGCTGAGCAGGCGAATGTCGTTAGCAATCTTGTAGAGAGAAACCGCCAGGGTTTTGAGCACCCCGCTGGCCATAACCAGGGCATCGTGGGCGCCCATGACGGTGAACTTGTTGGGGGCGCTAACGAAGGGCAGCCCCGTGATGTCAGCAATGTGCTGAGCCGCCGCCGTCGCAAAGCGAGGTCCGGCATTCAGTCCGGTGCCCACTGCCGTCCCTCCCAGGGCGAGTTGGTAGAGATCGGGTAGACAACTTTCCAGACGGGCTAAATTGTCGTCCAGCATGCCTACGTAGCCCGAAAACTCCTGACCCAGGGTAATGGGAACCGCATCTTGCAGGTGGGTACGGCCAATTTTAACGATATCCGCCCAGGCCTGAGCCTTTTCATCCAGGGCATCCCGTAGCATTGCGACCTTGGGCATGAGCCCGTGGGTTAGGGCCTGGGCCGCCGCCATATGCATGGCCGTGGGGAACACGTCGTTCGAGGACTGGGACATATTCACGTAGTCGTTGGGGTGCACCGGGGTTTTGCTCCCCAGCATTCCCCCCGCCAGCTCGATGGCTCGGTTGGCAATGACTTCGTTGACGTTCATATTGCACTGGGTACCGCTACCGGTCATCCACACATGGAGGGGAAAGTGGTCATCGAGCTGACCCGCCATCACCTCCTCGGCCGCCTGCACGATGAGCTGGGTTGGCTCGTCGGGTAACCTGCCCAGGGCATTATTGGCCAGGGCCGAGGCTTTTTTAATGGCAGCAATGGCATGCACCACCTCCAGAGGCATTTTGTCGTGGCCAATGGAAAAATAGCGGATCGACCGCTGGGTCTGCGCCCCCCAATAGCGGTCAGCAGGCACCTCGATAGCCCCCATGCTGTCGGTTTCTTGACGGGTGAGGTAATCGGCCATGGCAATTCTCCGGGGTTCGTGTTTGATTCAACCATAAGCTGAACCCCTGGGGAACAGGTATCGGGTATCTGGGTTGAGGGTTTGGAAGGTGGAAGGAGCTCCGATCCCGGCACCCAAAACCCAAAACCTGAAACCCAAAACCCTCGTAGGGAAATTAATCCACCTGCAACGGAGCCGTCATCGTTGGAGCCACCTCTAACCTTTGGGATGGCTCGCCCGGCGCAGCCAGGTTAGCCATGAGCAGAGCCAGAACCAGACCAACCCCAACCCCAACCGCAAATATCCAGCCGTGGAGAGGTTCTAAGCTGCACAGCAACCGCCGGTTGCCATCGTAAACATGGATAACCCAGCCGTCAGCAGCAGGGCGATTGAGCTGAGAAGTAGTGTCAAGAGATTTCATGGGAAGAAAGAATCCTAAACTTTGAACCTAAAACCTGAAACCTAAAACCTTCTAATACTGACTCCCCGATTTCCGGTGCTGCACTGCCGTTAAGCCCTCGGCCTCGAGCAGATTGCCGGTGTGCACGCGGGCGTAAATAATCTGGTGGTCACCCGCGGGTAAGCAAGCCTGAACGGTGCATTCTAGGTAGGCCAGGGCATCGGTCAGAATTAGACTGCCGTTATCAGCAACGCGGGTTTCCACCTGGGCAAAGGCCTCCTGACTACTTTGGTGGCAGGCAAAATGGCGGCGCACCGTGCGGCCCTCCTTAAGAATATTCAGCACGAAGGGGGTGTCGGGGCTGAGGCGGCTGACGGCAGCATCGGCGGTGGGCAGGGCCATCATCAACCCAGGGGGTGAGAAGGTAGCCTGGGAGACCCAGGTGGTGAGAATGCCGCTGTGGGTCTGCCCCTGGCTGGCCGTAACCACACCAATGGAGCCGATGATGCGCCCAATAGCCTGGGCCGTGCGGTCGGCCTGGGCATCGGTCACGGCCTGGCGGGGAATCTGCTGCTTCGAGCGCTTGCGTAGCTGCTGGGCAAATTGGGCTCCGGCGGATTCGCAGGCGGCCAGGGTGGCGTCGTCGGGGCTGAATCGCACCCGAATCGGGTCGAACCCAAAACGGTAACTGGCCCCGCGCAGCTTTTGCTCCAGCAGATCCACCGCTTCGCCGCTCCAGCCAAAGGAGCCAAACACTCCGGCCAGCTTGGTTTTTGGCACGTTGGCCAAAATTGTGCCCAGGGCCGCCTGAATTTGCACCGGCGCGTGGCCGCCCAGGGTAGGCGAACCAATGATAAAGCCGTCGCAGACTTCTACGGCCTGGGCAATGGCCTCAGCATCGGTGAATTCGCAGTTGATGGTTTCAACTGCTACCTGGGCATTAACCAGCCCCTGGGCGATCGCATCGGCCACCCTGGTCGTGTTGCCGTAGGCTGAGGCATAGAGTAGCGCCACCCGTAAGCTGCGCTGGGTCTGCTGCTGACACCAGTGGCGATAGTCCTGGCGCAGGCGGCTGAGGCTGTGACGCACCAGAGGGCCATGACCGGGAGCCAGAGATTTTAGGGTGAGCGCCTCGAACTGGTCGAGGGCGGTCTCTACCTGCCGGGCCTGGGGGGCCTGGAGGCAGTCAAAATAGTAGCGGCGGTCGTCTTCGAGCTGCCGCCAGTTTTCGTCCCACAGGCCATCGCTACAGAGGTGCGCCCCAAACAGCTTATCGGTGTAGAGAATTTCGGTAGCCGGGTCGTAGGTACAAAGGCCGTCGGGCCAGCGGGGGGTGGGGGCAGCAAAAAATTCCAGGTGGTGGCCCTGGCCTAGATCCAGCCGATCTCCCGACCGCACTGGATAAAGGGCTTCATCCCAGGCGATCATGGCGGTCTTGAGGGCATTGGCCGCTGGTCGCGAGCAGATGATGATGGCCTGGGGGGCCAGCTCCCGCAGCTGCTCTAGGGTGGCCATGCGGTTGGAGTTGACGTGGCTGGTGATGATGTAGTCGAGGGTGGTGAGATCAATGTGACGGCTCAGCGCCTCTATATAAGTAGCCGTAAACGATTCACCGGGCGGGTCAATAACCGCGGTTTGATCACCGCAAATCAGGTAGGAATTAGCGGTGGTGCCCCGGCGGCGGCCATATTCCACCTCGAACTTGAGCCGTTCCCAGGTGCGCGATCGCAGCACCTGAGACTGTAAACCAATCTCGTCAACCTGAACATCCCGAGGGCGGGAAACGGTGGGGATAGCAGGGGTAGGCATGGGAAGAGTGTTCATGGGTGAAGGGGTAGGGGGGTAAAGGGGTAAGCGGGTGGCTAATGGTCGGCCTTAGAGGCCATTTCGGCAATTTCATGGGCAAAGCGAATGCGGTGGCGGCGGGAGATCTGCTGCTCAGGGTCAACGCCGTCAAAGGTGGGCGGAATCCAGGCGCGGATCACCAGCAGCGCCCCCAGCACCAGCAAAAACGAGCAGGTGGCCAGCACCTGGGTCCAGGGGGTTTCCAAAATGCCCCGCACAATAATTTCCCGCAGTACCGAGACAATCGACACCTCAACGGCCACGCCGATGGAGACCCGGTGCTCTTGCAGATAAATAATCAGCAGCCGAAACAGCTCTACCAAAATCAGCAGAAACAGGATGTCTGAGGTCACCTCCGTAAAGTCTAGGGGCGGCAGCAGCGACAGAAACATCTGCCGCAGCTGCATCACCATGAAGCTAAACAGCCCAATACAAAGGGAAATCACGATCAGGTCTTGTACCAGTTCTAAAATACGGACTACATAGTTGCCGTTCAGCCAGGTAGCCCAGCGGGGGGAGGGGAGGGGGGGAAGGTTTTGCATGGTGGAGGTGGGGGTGAAGGGTTGACGGTGAAAGCGGTGGGGGTGAATGGGAAGGGGGTGGGGTGGAAATGTGATAGCGGCTTGCCGTGGAGAGGACGTGGATAGAATTTCTGGCGGAGAGGAGGTTGAGATCCCAGGGTTCTGAACGAGATATCTGGGTTTTGAGGCCCATTTTGGGCTAGAACCCTGGGATCTGCCCTGCATCATCTAATAGTGATTCCCTGCTCGCCGATGGTGAACGGCGGTCAGCCCGTCATCTTTGGCTACTCGACCGGTTTTAGTCGTGCAGTAGAGAATCCAGTGATCGCTGGCCTCTAGGCGACCCGTAACGGTGCATTCTAGATAGGCCAGGGCCTCGGCCAAAATCGGTGAGCCGTTGGTAGCCTCGTAGGTGGCAATGCCCATAAAGCGGTCGGCCCCAGGCGGAAAGCGCTTGAGGAAATGCTTCATCAGCCGCTGGTAGTTGCCCTCCTCCAGCACGTTGAGCACAAAGGTATCGCCACAGTGCAGCAGCGACTCAATGGCGCGATCCTTAGCTACGGCAATGGCCATGCCCAGGGGTTGAAAGCTGGCCTGAATCACCCAGGAGGCTAGCATGGCGCTGCTGACCTCCCCCCGCCGAGCGGTGATCAGATAGAGGCCGCTGCTGATCCGGCCCAGGGCCTGGTCTAGACCTGCATCCTCAAACTTGGCCTGTTTTTGACCCCCCAGGCCAGTTTTGAGGTCTTTGAGACTAATCCACTGGCCCAGGTCGGTGCCCGCCTCTTCGCAGAGCTTGTCGGTGACGTCGGAGGGGGCGGTCTTGATCAAAATGGGCTCAAAGGCGGCGGTTAGTCCCAGTTCCTGCAAGCGATTGCGCAGGGGATAAATGGGCTCGTCGTGGCCGCCGCCGGTTTCAAATAGGCCCACGGCTTGCTTGCGGTTGGCCGCCGCCAAAATAGTGCTCAACACCGGATGCATGGTGTGGCTGTCGGCGGCTTGGGGGGGCATTCCGATGACCAGACCCTTCGCCTCGTGAACTAGCTCGCGCACCTCGTGGGCATCCAGGCTGCCCATGTCCAACAGTTCGACATCGGTGCCGGTTTTGCTAATACCCTGGGCAATGGCGCGGGCAATGCGATCGCTGTGGCCATAGTCATCCACATAAAACACCGCCACAAAAGGCTCGGCCTTAGCCTGGGCCTCACTCCAGGTGCGGTAGCGCTCAATCCAGTCGGCTTTGTGGTGCCGCAGCAGGGGGCCGTGGCCGGTGGCGACAATATCCACCGATAGGGGCTCCATGCGTTTTAGCGCCCCCAGCACCGAGCGAGCGTTTGGCCCCATCAGGCAGTCGTAGTAGGTCTTAAAGTCGGGCTCTAGCAGCTCTGGCACGTCGTCGTAAAGGGCGTCATCGCAATAGTGCAGGCCAAAGACATCGCAGGTGTAGAGCACCCCGGTGCCCCGGTCATAGGTCAAAATCGTGTGGGGCCAGTGCAGGTTTGGGGCCGAGACAAACTCTAGCTCGTGGCCGCCGCCCAAATCTAAACGGTCGCCGCTTTTGACCATCTGAAACTGAAACGGGCGGTGCAGCTGGCTCTGCAAAAACTGGATCGCCACCTTCGACCCCACCACGGTAATCTGGGGGGCCAGGTCGAGCAGATCCCCAATCAGCCCGCTGTGGTCGGGTTCGGTGTGGTTGACGATCAGGTAATCCAGGTCGGCGGGCGCAACCAGGGCTTTTAGCGCTTCAAAATACAGCCCCTCGAACTTGCGGTGGGAAGTATCCACCAGGGCCAGCTTGTCGCCGCGAATGAGAAAGGAGTTGTAGGTGGTACCGTTTTGGAGCTCAAATTCAATATCGAAGCGATCGCGATCCCAATCCAGGCAGCGAATCGCGGTGGAATCTTCGGCAATGTCTGCGGTTTGCAGCGTCAGCCGCGACAACGGACGAGGAGCCGGGAGCGAATCCGTGAGTAAAACCATGACTTTATCTATCCTCGTTGAGCATTTAATTTGCTTAGCTCTATGATTACTCCCACGCACGGATTTGTAAAATGTCAATATCAAAATCAATTGATAAGTTTTTTGAATCAAAGTCTGCCTATTGTATTTGTTCGGCAAATACAATAGAGCAGCATCAACTGATGGCACCCCACCGGCCCCACCCCCGGAAGCAGCCGGTGGTTGCCCTAGAGCAAATCAAAGCCCTGAGCTAGCAGATTGCGGCGAGCTTTTAGCCTGAGCCGATTATTCTGTTTAGGTTCTACGCCTACGGCCCCCCTACCGCCGACTCAAACGTTGATTGGCTAGCGGTGCTGCCGTTCGAGGGCTACCCCTTTCGCAAGGCAGTGGAAATTCGTAGTCAGGTGGAGCCTAATTTTTCCCTCGACTGGCTGGTGCGAACGCCTGAACAATTGCTAGCGGGCTTTCTGGGGTAAAACTAAAGACATTGCCCTACCCCCCCGCCATGGCCGAAGCGCCCCCCGACTACATCCCCACCTCCATCGAGAAGGTCTTTGAGATCCTCGACACCAAACTGGTCTCGCTGGGCGTGCCGGGGGGGCTGAGTTTTCTGGGCATTACCGCCGTTCATAAAGGGGAATGGGGCAATGCGGCCAAGTGCTTTGCCGGAGCCGCCGCCGTGTGGGTCGCCATTAAAGTCGGCAAAAAGCTGGCCCCCAAGCTCGATCAGGGGCTTGACCGGGCCATTGGTGCGATTGAAACCGCCATCGGCGGGGCCAGCCCACGCTTTACTAGGGCATTTCTTAAAAAGCAGGCCCAGCTAGATGCTGAGTTCACCACCGAAGGCTATAAACCCGATTACACAGCGATTCCGCTCCTAGAAGACGTATTTGTACCCCTGGAGCTGAGTGGGGCATTCCCCAGTGAGGGAATAGCTACGGCACAAAGTCCCCGCGATGCGGCTCTGCATAACGAGAATCTAGATATTTGGGAACTGCTGCGCCGATCGCAGCGCGAGCCTCCCTTTCGGCAGTTGGTGATTCAGGCCAAGGGGGGCATGGGCAAAACCACTCTGCTGCGCCACATTGCCCTGATCTATGGGCAGGGCCAGCAGGGGCGCTACCGGGCACCCAGGCTGGTGCCCATGCTGCTGCGCCTGCGCGACTGGGCCGAGCGACTGGGCCAGCCCCAGGCTGAACAACTGAGCCTGCCCCGGCTGATTACCGAGCACCAAATTCCTAAACTGTGGGAGGGGCAAGACAACCCGCCCATGCCGCCTAGCCAGTGGGCCGAAACCCTGCTCAAAAAGGGTAAAGCTCTGGTGATGTTCGACGGGTTTGACGAAGTACCCGAAGCCCAGCGCCCCCAGGTTAGCCGCTGGCTGAGCCAGCAAATGCGGCAGTATGCCCCGTCGGTGTTTATTCTCACTTCTCGCCCGGCGGGCTATAAAGACTACGCGGCCCAAAAACCCTCGATTCCCCTATTTGTCAAGCAATTTAGCCCAGCCCAGCAGGCCGACTTTATTCGGCGCTGGTACCTCTGTCAGGAAAAATGCTTTCGCGAGAAACGGCAGCTGCGCCAGGCCCAGGCCGCCGCCACCCAGGGGGCCAGTAACCTGATTGCCCAGCTAGAGGCCCGCCGCGCCGAGCTGGGCTACATGGCCGAAAACCCGCTGCTGCTCAACATGCTGGTTACCTTTCATCGGCTGGCCCCAGACAAAGACCTGCCCCGGCAGCGGCTCGGGCTATATCGCGGCGTTTGCAAGCTACAGCTCGAAGACCGCCCCCTGGCGCGGGGCATTGTGATGCGGCTGGCTTACCCCAAAAGCCACGCCCTCTTGCAGCATGTGGCCATGGCCATGGGCAAAAAGAATCGCCTGACCCTGCCCGAGCCTGCCCTGCTGGAATTTTTAGCCCAGCAGACCTTGCTCACCGAAGAAGAAGTAGCCCCCACCGACTGGCTGAAGCAGATTGTTGAGGTTAGCGAGCTTTTGGTCGAGCGCAAAACCGGCGAATACGAATTTCCTCACGCCAGTTTTCAGGGCTTTTTTGCCGCCGCCTGGCTGACCCGGCCCGAAGATAAACCAGCGATGCAAAAAAACGCCCAGCTGGTGCTGCAAAACTGGAACCAGACCATCTGGCGCGAAACCGTGCTGCTTTACACGGCCCAGCTCCCCCCCGGCTGGCTGAACCCGGTGATTTGCAAAGCCTGCGACCTCGGCAGCGAAGCCGCCGCCCTTGCCACTGACTGCCTTAAAGAATACCCCCGCCCCGACAAAATTAGCGCTGACCTGCGGGGGCTGCTCGACGAGCTTAAAGCGGTAGCCCAAGACTCGAAGTATCAGACCTTAGAAACCCTGCTTAAAGCCCAGCAGTGGCGCGAAGCCGACCAAGAAACTTACCGGCTCATGATTACCACCGTGGGTAAAGAAGAGGGGCAGTATTTTAGTCCAACGGATTTTGAAACTTTTCCCTGCGACGATCTAAAAACTTTAGATCAGCTCTGGGTGAGGTATAGCCAGGGCAAATTTGGATTCAGTGTTCAAAAAAAGATCTGGCAAGACTGCGGCAGCCCAAGCAATTCTGAAAAAGAGTGGGATAGGTTTTGCGTTAGAGTGGGATGGCAAGATTCAATAGGTACATATCTGTTCGATGAGCTTCTGTTAGCTGATCTAGAAAATTCTCCTTTGGGAGAATTACCTGGTGGGTGTTTTGGGTGTGGTGGTGGGGAGTGTTGGTGGGTTCTCTTCTCTCTCGCACAGACTTGTGAACTTTAGCACAGGCCAGTTCTAGAGGTTTTTAAAGGTTTATAAATACCCACTCTTTACATGATTTTCCTACCTTTCAGCGATCCGTGACCTGGCACCAGCGGGGCACCCAGACCCCCGGTTTTTTGAAAAAACCGGGGGTCTTTGGCTATAGCGGCTCAAACTTTAAGCGGGCTATATCGGGGTTAAGGCAATTGGTTAAGAGCATTTCAGGGAATAAATCACCCAACTGATGGCCCTCTCCCCCTCAATCCCCCGCTCCCAAACTTGGGAGCGGGGGAGGCCAGTTTCAAAGTCCCTCTCCCAGTTTTGGGAGAGGGATTTAGGGTGAGGGATAGCTTGGCCATGAATAACTTATTTATAGGACTACTCTTAGGTGGCGATCAGCAAGAAACTTCCCCCTCAAATCTGGGGCTAAAATAAAGTCTATGCTGGGTCTGTATGGCACAAACCTCCTAGCCCAAATGCAGATCTTGCTCATTCATGGTTTAGCCCGCACCTCCCTGTCGCTCGTGGCCCTTAACCGTTGCCTGCGTCAGGCCGGCCATACCCCAGAGCACTTCAGCTATGTTGCCTGGGCCGAAAGTTTTGACGCCATTGTCCAGCGGCTGAGGCCGCGATTTCAGAACCTTGCCAATGCAGGCCCCTACGCGGTGGTGGCCCACTCCCTGGGCGGAGTGCTCACGCGGTCGGTTCTGGGGTTAGGAACTGTTCCCCCTCCCGACCACGTCGTGATGTTGGGTACCCCTAACCAGCCTCCCCGGCTGGCCCCCCTGGCCTGGAAGCTGCCCCCTTTTCGATGGCTTACCGGGTCATGCGGCTTTAACCTCACCAGCGCGGCGTTTTATGCCACCCTACCGCCGCTCCCCACCCGCTACACCCTGGTGGCGGGCACGGGCGGCTTCCATGGCCCCCTCAGCCCCTTTGGGGATGAGCCCAACGATGGTCTAGTAGCGGTAACCGAAACCCTAATCACCCCCTCTGACCCAGTGGTGCGGGTACCGGTATGGCACACCTTTATGATGAACAACCCCGCCGTGCAGCGAGCAGTAGTGGCGGCGCTCCACCCTACTCCGCCACCTGCACCCGACGGGTTTCAATCACCATGCCATCTTCGCGAATAATCACCGCCGATATCCACCGCTGATCGGGGCCAGCGGGGGCGGTGCCTTGTTTGTAAAGACCACCGGCACTGAGCACGTCAAAGACCACAGGTCGGGGGGTAAAGAAATCGACGGCGGTTACCCCTTCGTCTACAGCTACCCCCATCAGGGCACGGTTTTCTAAGGGTTCTAGCACAATCGTGTCAAAGCTGTAGGTCTGCCCTGGCTGGAGGGTTTCAGGCACCTGTACCTGCAGAGTAGGTGGGCTATCGCCTGTCACCAGGCGGCTGGTTTCAGCCAGCACGTCCTGGGAAACAATTTTCCCGTTTTCAAGGCGCTGGCGCGAGGTGACCTCGGCGGTCAGGGTCAGGTCGCGCTCGGCGGCGGATCGTGACCCAGTCACCTGAGTCAGGGTTTCGATGATGTAGCCCCCGGCCCCGTTAGCCTCCCACGACAGCAGCTCAATGTCGTAGGTTAGGTCGCCGTACTGCTGCCAGAGGGTCTCTAGCGCCTGGCGGAGTTGGGGGTAGTCAAATCCATCATCGCTGGAAAAACTTTCGCCGTAGTACCCCATCACCGCATCCAGGTCTTGGCTATTGGCAGCGGCTTCAAGGGCCGACAGGGTGCTGGCTAGATCGGCGGGGGCCGAAGCTGGCGTTGCGGGGGCCGGAGCTTGGGCCATAGTGGTAGCGCCATAGGCCACGGTGGGAACGGTTGAGCCCAGTCCTAGGGCCAGCGCCGACAAAGAAGATAAAACATAACGCCGCATAGCAACTCCCACTATAGTCAAAAGCCTAGTCTAAACCTTATGGTACTGTCCTTAACGTCAACCATGGTGCTAAGCCCTGGTCATCCACTGCCTGAGCCTGAATGATTCACCAACCCGGAAGTCAACGGCTGTCATTCCCGCTGAAACGAGAATCCATGGGAAGCAACACTCTCTCAAAGAGATTCCTGCCTGAGCGGGAATGACGGCATTTTCTATAGAAATTATCTTAAGGAAAAGCATCTCCAATTGACCGGCGACAAAACGTCAGCCAATAAAACGCAAGATTCTGAGCCAGGCTTGGTATAGTTAAAGGCGCTTTTCGTGTTGAGGGCTGCCATTGCCACAGACATCTACCCAAACCTCAACTCGGTTGCTGGTGGCCGCCAGCGGCACCGGGGGCCATTTGTTTCCGGCCATTGCTACCGCTACCGAATTGCTCCAGGCTAACTACGCCATTGAGTGGCTGGGGGTGCCTGATCGGCTAGAGACCACCCTGGTGCCAGAGCCGTTTCCCCTGCACACAGTGCGCATGGCGGGGCTACAGGGGCGACCTGGAATTCGCAGCCTTAAACTTGTGGGTCAGTTTGGTCAAGCTCTGTTACAGGTGCGCCGACTGCTGAAGCAGGGCAAATTTCAAGGGGTGTTTACCACGGGGGGCTATATTGCGGCCCCGGCCATTTTGGCCGCCCGCTCCCTGGGGTTGCCCGCTATCCTCCACGAGTCGAACGCGCTGCCGGGTAAGGTAACCCGCTGGCTCGGCCCCTGGTGCACCACCGTAGCGCTGGGGTTCGATGCTGCTCAAGCCTACTTGCCCAAGGCCCGCACCGTGGTGGTGGGCACCCCGGTGCGGGCAGATTTTTTGGGGGCGACGCCACCGCCGCTGCTCGATCCGGCCATTCCTGACGATGTACCGCTGATTGTCGTGGTTGGTGGCAGCCAGGGAGCCGTAGCGGTTAACCAACTCGTCCGCGCCGCCGCCCCTGCTTGGATTCAGGCCGGGGCCTGGATTGTGCATCAAACCGGCAGTAATGATCCCGACGCGGGGGCTTTCAACCATCCCCACTACATCCACCGCCCCTTTTTCGATGCGATGGCGGCGCTCATGTATCGGGCTGATCTAGCCGTGGGGCGAGCCGGGGCGGGTACGCTGACGGAACTGGCCATCAGCCATACCCCGTCGATCCTGATCCCCTACCCCTTTGCCGCTGAGGATCATCAGTCCTTCAATGCGACCGTGTTTGCCGACGCCAAGGCGGCGGTGGTAATGGCCCAGCCTGACCTTACCGTAGACCGGCTACAGGGGCAGGTTCTACAACTTCTAAATCAGCCTGGGGCACTCGACTCCATGGCCTCGGCCGCGGGAAAGCTAGCTACCCCAAACAGCGCCTGGCGACTGGCTGAGCTAATTCAGAAGATCATAGCAGCCGCATATTAGCAGCGACTTATTGAGAAATCGTCATTTCCTGAGGCTGCTCTGCCGTGGTGGCTACGGCTTCGACCGGTTGGAGGCGAAAGCCCACCACCTGAACGCCCCGGCAGAAAAAGCCGAGTTTAGGGTGCATTTCAAAGGCTGGACTACTGCCCTGCTGCCATTCGGCCTCGGTGTAGAGCTGATAGCCATTGGTGCCCGCCGCGAGCTGCACCGGGGTGGCTTTGGTGCGCGAAATCAACACATGGGTTGGTGTAAACATGGACAGTGTTCCTGATTAAATTAGTTTGTTGTTACTTTATGTAACGCTATCTCAGGTTAGGGCGCAGTTAGGAGATCCGAATGCCAAGGGGAGGATTTCCCCCCTCGGCCTAAAGTCCTTACGGAGTTTTGGGTATGGCCTGCGACTCACGTCCCAAAACCTGAAAAACATACTAAATTGTTAAATGTTAGGTTACAAAACTTCATCTGCCCGAAGACGTACCCGTTTTCAGGTAATTTCCCTATATGCAAGACTTTCACGCCGGCCAAGCCCTCAACCTACGGATACCCAACGGGGCCATTCCCATTGAGCACTACCTGCGCCAGCCCCAGCGCCTGGTGCAGGCCATTACCGACCCCAGGCGCATCGAGCCCCTAGAGGATGGCGTCTATTGCCTCAGCCTGCGCCCTCTACAGTTTTTAGGCATCAGCATCGAGCCCACCGCTGACCTCAAGGTGTGGAGCCTGGCCGATGGCACCCTCTGTCTAGAGTCGGTCAGGTGCGAGGTGCGAGGCCCGGCCTACCTAAGCTACGTCAACGATTCCTTCAGCATGGCGCTTCAGGGCACCCTCAAACCCCATCGGCAGGATCGTCACACTGAGCTTATCGGCCATGCTGACCTGGCGGTACAGATTGACTTGCCGCCACCGCTGAAATTTATGCCTGCCCCCATGCTGCAGGCCGCTGGCGGCAAGTTTCTCAGCGGCATCCTGATGACCATCAAAAACCGCATTGAGCGGCAGCTGGTGGACGACTACCATGCCTGGGTGGCCGCTACCCATAGTCATACTGGGGCCGAGATCCAGGGCAGCCTGCGCCGCCACCTGGCCCAGTAGCGCAGGCAACCCGGCCGCGATCGCCCTAATCCACAATCGGGGTCTCTGGCCGCCAAACCACCACATTGTGCTGATCGCCGCCGATGGTAATAATGGGGCCGTCGGGCTGCACAGTGAACTTCCAAATATCGGTATCCACAAAGCCGCTAATTTTTTGCACCGGCATCTGCTGGTTCAAGTCCCAGATCAGAATAGTCTTGCTTTGATCGCTGCTCCAGAGCTTGGGGCCGTCTATCCGCAAATCATTCACGTAGCTGCTATGGCCAGTGAGGGTAGCCTTGGGGGTCGGAGGGGCTAGGCTCCACAGCTGAATAGTTTTGTCGCTGGAGGCGCTGATCAGGGTTTGGTTGTCGGCGCTGACTTCCAGGCGGTTAACAAACGTTAGCGGCGCGTGCCCCTCCAGAGTAATGGGCTGATCGAGGTTGGCCATGTTCCACAGGTGTAGACTCTTGCCGCCGCTAGCCAGGTAGCTGTCGTCGCGGGTAAATCGCAGGTCGTTGATAGTACCATCGGCTTTCAGCTTACGAAAGGGCGTTAACCCGGCCAGGTTTTGCAGATTGATGCGGCCATCGCTGTTAGCGAGGTTCCATAAGTAGATGTTGCCCTCGCTGTCGGCGCTGGCGAGAGTTTTGCCGCTGTTGCTGATTTCTAGGGCGCGAATCGGCAACGGATGGGTATTGTCCAACGTCATGATCGGCTGACCGCTGGCAATGGCCCAGAACCGAATCGTCCGGTCGTCTCCAGCACTCACCAGCGCCTCTTGATCGGGGGTCAGGGCTAGAGCCAGCACACCATTGGTATGACCGGTCAGGGTTTTGACCGTAGTTCCTGTTTGCAGATTCCAGATGCGGATAGTTTCATCGGCGCTGGCGGTAATTACGGTATAGCCATCCTTAAGCAGCACCATGTCAAAAATATCGCCGCTGTGCCCCGCCAGGGTTTTCAGCGCTTTGACCGGAATAGTCTCGATGGGGGCGGTTTCGGTCTCGCCCACGGTTCCCGACGGGCCCAGCCCCCGATTCAAGCCATACCAGGCCACCGGCACCGCCACCGCCAGCCCCAACAGCCCCGCCAGCAGCCAGGGACGACGGGCCAGTTCGGCACCCCGCTGGGATGGCTCTGCCACGGTGAGCGCGTTGTGGGGGTCAAGGGTGGTGACTGGCCAGGGGGGCTGATCCTTACTCGGGTCAGGATGGGGGAGATGGGTAATCTGGGCCGCCCTGACCAGGGCCAGGCGATCCAGAATTTCTCCGGTAGTTTGGGGCCGATCCACCGCCGCCGGGGCAATCAAGTCATCCACTAAATCGGCTAGGGCTGGGGAAATCTGGGGAGCCTGATCGCGCCACTTAAAGGCGTTCAGGCGCGAGTCGTAGATGGCCACATCGCTGGGCATTTTGGCGGTGAGTAAATAAATCAGGGTGCGGCCCATGGCGTAAAAGTCAGACTGGGGCACCGCCTGGCCCTGCTCCTGCTCTGGGGGGGTGTAGCCTGCCGAGCTCACCGCCGTAATGTCGCTATCGCCGAGCTGGGCCATGTAGGTCTGGGTCATTTCGCGGGCGGCCCCAAAATCTACCAGCACCAGCTGCCCCGACGACCGCAGCATAATGTTTTCAGGCTTAATGTCGCGGTGGAAATAGTTTTGCTGATGCACCAGGTGCAGTACATCGGTGAGCTGAGCCAGCCAGAGCATCGCCTGCTTTTCGCTAATCGGGTGGTTGCCCTGCTGCACCATCCACTGTTTCAGGTTGGGGCCGTCGATCTTTTCCATCACTAAACAGTGGGAGGGCTCGGCCCGATCCTTCGGCCAATAGACAAAGTAGCCGTCCGAGCCGACCTGGGGTACACCGGGGTGGTTGAGATGGCCGAGCACCTGGGCTTCTCGCTGAAACAGGGCCAACACCTTCTCGTTTTGGTTGTAGCCCTCCTTCAGCACCTTCAGAATTTTCGGCACATTGCGCTCGTAGGCTTCGTAGACGCGGCCAAAGCCGCTCTGGCTGCTAATTAGCCGCATCACCCGATAGCGCCCCTGCAAGATTAGCTCCGAGCCACAGGCGCAGCAGGTGATGCTGGCCCCGTTATCGGGGTGGTTGGGCTGCCCGCAGCGCGGGTTAATACATAGACTCATAACCGACCGTAGAATACATCCCCGTGATTTCTCTAGTGTTCCACGGAATCGAGATCGCCTACCTCAGGTTAGGTCTTTCTTTGTAATTCGAGGCTGGGCCAACGACACCCCCGCCGCCGCCGCCATAATTAAGGCAATCGCCAAAACCATCTGCACCGTCAGCATCTCCCCCAGGGCCACAAACCCAATGGTTGCCGCGATCGCGGGCTCCAGGCTCATCAACACCCCAAACACGTTCACCGGCATTTGTCGCAAAGCCGCCATTTCTAACGAGTAGGGCAAAGCCGATGCCAGCAGTGCCACCCCCAGCCCCAGCAGCAAAATCCGAGGAGACAGCAGGGCAATGCCGTCGGCCCAAATTCCAACGGGCAGCAGCACCACCGCGCCCACCGCCATTGACAGGGCCAGCCCTTCACCCCCCGCAAAGACCTGCCCCATGCGGGCCGACAGCATAATGTAGCTGCCCCAGGCCACTCCAGCCAGCAGGGCAAAGGTCACCCCTAACCCATCCAGGGCGGCGGTGTTGAGGGGCGACAGCAGCACAATACCCACCGCCGCCAGGGCTACCCAAAGCACGTCTAGCCAGCGGCGGGAATGCAGCAGCGCCACCAGCAGCGGCCCCGAAAACTCCAGCGCCACGGCCACGCCGATAGGAATGCGGGCGATCGCGCAGTAAAAGAATGCATTCATCACCGCTAAGGACAGCCCAAACCCCACCAGCAGGCGATAGGCCCTAGGGCTATGGCCCCGCAGTCGAGGCCGCTGCCAGGCGATTAGCACCAGCGCCGCCAGGCCCACCCGCAGCAGCACCATGCCCAGCGGCCCGACCTGGCCAAACAGGCTTTTCGCCAGCGCCGAGCCCATCTGGGTCGAGACCATTGCCCCCATCACCAGGGCGGGGGGTGGCAGCACGCTGGATTTGAATGGTTTGATCAAGGGAGACTCTCCTCGGCGGGGATATGGATGGGCGAGAGCGAACCCTCCAACTGTAGCGACTTTTGCCCAGCCAACCCTAATTAACGCTTCGATGGATGGTCATCGGTTTTAGCGATAGCCCCGAATCTGGGCCCGCGAGCAACAGGTCAACCAGAATCTCCCAGTAAACACCCTGCTTCCTTTTTTCCGTACCCCTTTTCAACCAAAATCCGCTTTAGACTAAAAGAGTTCTTGCCCCCTATTTTCTGGCCTCAAGGCCAGGATCCTCCCGACAATGGCTGTTTCCCCCAATATGGCCGTCGCTACCGCTGGCCTCTCTCAGTGGCTCTACCAGCTTTACCTCCAGTTCAGCCAGTGGGTGGCCGCCCTCACCACTGGGGCGATGGACGCCATGGTGCAGGTGGGACACAGTGTTGCCCATCTACCGGCCCAGGTCAGCCCCGTCCTTACCTCTCCAGCAGTCTGGCACCCCGTTTTGTACTGGGTGCTGGTGCTGGTCATGGTGGCTGGGGTAATCGGTGCTGTGATTCCAGCGTTACCGGGCATTACGCTGATTGTGGGGGCGATTGTCATTTGGGGCCTGGTGGCCGGGTTTACGGGGCTCAAATTGGCCTTGGGCGTGGCGATCGCGGCCTTACTCCTAAGCTTCGTCATCGACTACCTGGCCGGGGTTTTGGGTGCCCAGCGGGTGGGGGCCAGTTCCTGGGGTCAAATTGGGGCGATTATCGGCATGTTTCTGGGGTTATTTGGTCTGCTGCCCCTGCTGCCCACCGGCATTCCCCTCCTGGGTTTGCTGCTGGGGACGGTGATTGGCGCCTTCTTGGGAGAGTTTCTGCACCGCCGCGAGCTCAAGCTAGGCCAGCGCATCAAGCAGTCGGCCAAGGTGGGGCTGGCCATTGTAGTAGGCACCCTGGTGGGCAATGTTTTGCAGGGGGTTTTGGCGCTAATTTCACTCGTGGTATTTTTGGTTACCACCTGGCCTGGCCCGATGGGCTAGCTATTCCCCTGGTTTAACCCCGATCAGCAGCGCCATTTCCAGCCACTTCCAGTAGCAGTCCACATCTTCAAAGCCCAGATCCCGCAGCCACCCCAGCTGGGTTTCCACGTCCAGCAGCTGGTTCGAGGGGTCATCATCTTCGGGCTTAATATCCAGGGCGGCTAAAAACTGCTCGTGTAGACGATTAGTGGGGGAGGCCACATGCTCTAGGTTGCAGAACCAGCCCCCCGGCTCCAGGGCCTGAAACACCTCGCCATAGAGATCCCGCTTACGGCTGTCCTCCAGGTGGTGAATGGCAAAGCTCGACACAATTGCGTCAAACTGGCCTAAATTCGGCAGTGGGGCGGCCATATCGTGCTCCACCACCGTTACCTGGGCATCGTGGCCAAAACGCTCCCGCACGGCCTTGAGCATCGTAGCCGAAAAATCGAGGGCCACGTAGGCGGCATCGGGCCGGTCAATTTTCAACAACCCCAGCAGGCGACCATTGCCCGTACCCAAATCCAGAATCCGCTGGGCTTGCAGGGGCACATGGTCGAGCAGCACCGCCTCACCTTCGCTGCGGTGGGGAATGGTATCAGCCCTGGCGAGATAGGCCAGGGCGTGGCTGGCCGAAGACCACTGGTTTTGGCTCACGGCGTTTTGGTTCATGACGGCGGGTGGCAGCGGCCTTCGGATAGGGTTGAAATGTCTCTGGCCAGGTTAAAATCCAGCTCCGTAACCCCGCCCGCATCATGGGTGGTAAGGCTAATGGTGAGCTGGTTGTAGGCAATGGCCAAATCGGGATGGTGCCCCAGGGCCTCGGCGGGGGCGACAAGTTGATCCACAAAGGCCACAGTGTCTACAAAGTCTTCAAATTGGCACATCGTCACCAGGCTAGTGCCCTGGAGCGACCACTCGGGCAGAGTCTCTAGCACGCTGGCGAAGACAGCACCGGCTTCAGCCATCACCACCGCCATAGCACTGCCCAAAGCCCCGGCTAACACTATGGGCAGTCGATGTAAAGAAACTAGGGCAGTCTGGGGAAAAACCATTGGCGATGTAGAGAGAGACTAGCTCAATTATAGTCAGCCAGGCATCGACCCAAGGCAGAAAATTCAGGCTTTAAGGAGATGGGACAACATGAAATGTAAAACCACCGTAGGCTGGGCTAGCACTGCATAACCCATGTTGGACAGGGCTCAAGTCGTCAAAAACAAGGCCGCGTGCCCAGTTTTGTCTAGATAGCCGCAGCTTTGCAAAAGGAGAATTCAGCCAAATTACGGAAGCTGGCGATCATCTCCGAAAATTTACATAGAATTGCTTGTTTCTTGAACAGGATTTTCAAAAAAATATCTGCCGCTCATCCATTTTCACGGCAATTTTTCATAGATTTAAATCACGATAAGGATTTCTCAGCATATTCACGGCCGTTTAACAAATGCCTTTGAACACAGGGCTCAGAGGTATTTTTTTAAGGGGTTTTACCCCTCTTAGGAGATTTTCTCAGCTTAGCTAAAGTTAATTCATCAAAAAGTTTGGATCAGCCCGGGCCAATCCTTCAGCCTAAATTCATCATGTCTACTTAGTGAAGTAGCGAATTGCGTTTGGGAAATTGAAGAGAAACGGCCCCAGCCATTGACCTCTAACCACGGTCAACCCCAAGCCAGGCCAATTAAGGGTGCTTACAATGTCACGGGATGCGCTTGTTGTTGGGATTAATACCTACCAACATTTACCCAGCCTCACGGCCCCAGCCAACGACGCCGAGTCGGTGGCCCGGTGCCTAGAAAGCTTTGGCGAATGTCGAGTGTTGCGGCTGCCGGAGGCGATTCGCGATCGCAAACCCGCCGTTAGCCCCCAGGCCCCAGTTACCACCCAAATGCTAGAAGAGGCCCTGATTCGGCTGTTTAAGCCCTCGGGCAAAACCGTGCCACAGCTGGCCGTCTTTTACTACTCAGGTCATGGCCTCCAGCGCAACGCCGGCATTCAGGAGGGCTATCTCGCCACCAGCGACGCTAACCCTAATACCGGCAACTATGGGCTATCGCTTTACTGGCTGCGCCGCCTGCTGCAAGAAAGCCCGGTACGCCAGCGGGTAATTTTGCTCGACTGCTGCAACAGCGGTGAGTTGTTTAACATCCTGGAGGCCGACCCCGGGGCCAAGACAGGCACCGACCGCCTGTTTATGGCCGCCGCGCGGGAGTACGAGGCTGCCTATGAATCCCTAAACGGAGCCCACAGCGTATTTACCGAGGCGCTGCTGTCGGGGCTCAACCCTTACAAAATTAAGGGCGGTGTCGTCAACGGCCACTCCCTCACCGATGACGTTAACCGTAAGCTCAAGGGGGAACTTCAGCAGCCGCTGTTTGAAAGTTCCGGGGCCGAAATCGTGTTGACTCGGGTTTCAGGTCTGCCGTCAGCGGTGCCCACCTCCCATACGTCGACCCTCGACCGGCTCAAACAGCTCCGGTTCGGGTTTTGCCCCTTCCAGGGCGAAGCTCCCTTCGACACCCCCCATGCCGGGCTCTTCTTTGGCCGTGAGGCGGTCACCCAAACCCTGACCGAGCGAGTCAGTCAGGCCCGATTCTGTGCCCTGGTAGGGGCCTCGGCGATTGGTAAAACGTCGCTACTGCGGGCGGGGCTCATTCCCGCCCTGAACCAGCAAACCCAGGCCGAACACTATCCGAACTGGGATATCCGCTACTTCACTCCCGGTCGCTCTCCCCTAGGTCGGCTGGCCGAAGCCTTTGTGGATCCGCAAATTACTGGCATTCAGCGGGCAGAGCAGACTCGCCGGGCCGAGTCATTCTTGCAAAATGGTGGCCAGGGGTTGGCGCAGCTGGTGCACGCGATCGCCAAGGCCGACCCCGCCACCCAGGGCCAGCGAAAGCGGATTGTGCTGGTGATCGACCAGTTTGAAGAGCTGTTTACCGCCGACCCCACCCCCACGCTGGACGCCGAGCGCCGCCTGCTGATCGACTGCCTGGTCACCGCCGCCAGCCTGGAGCATCTGCCCCTGCACGTGGTAATTGGGCTGCGAGCCAACCATTTGGAAGACATCCAGAGCTTTCCTGAATTTCATACCCTGGTCACCAACCATCGGCTGACGGTGCCCGCCATGACCTACAACCAGGTCAAGGCCACCATTGTTGGCCCCCTGGAAAAAGTGGGCCTGCGCTACGATGCCAACCTAGTCTATACCCTGCTGCTGGATGTAGTGGGGGCACCGGGGGAGTTGGCCCTACTGCAGCTCACCCTCAAAGAACTCTGGCAACACCGCGAACTTGACCCCGCTGGCGAGGAAGCGCCCAAGCTGACCCTCACCGCCTACGCTGAAATGGGGGGTATTCGCCAGCTGCTCAGCCAGCGGGCCAGCCAGCTCTACGACGGCCTACCGGAAGCCGAAAAGCCCCTGGCCCAGCGGATCTTTATCAGTCTGTGCGAAATGGCCGAGGGGGCTGCTCCCACCCGTCGCCAGGTGCAGTTGCAGGAGTTAACGACCCCGTCCCGATCCCAAGGGCAGGTCTTAGCTACCCTGGAGAAACTGATGGCCGCCCGACTGGTGATGGCCCAGGCCAGTGCCAACACCCCTCCCCTTAGCCCCGGCATGCCTTCGGCTACGGTGGTGCCAGCTTGGTCGGCCAGTGGCGACAGCGCAGGTTCTGGCTCCGGATCCTTGACGGAGTTTTTCCGGCAGGAAGTCGCTGATGCCTCGGGCCAGGGCAGTAACATTCCCCACTTTGATATTGTCCATGAGTCGCTGATTCGCACCTGGCCCCTGCTACAAACCTGGCTGCACGACAGTCGCCCTACCCTCAAGGCGCAACGGGCTGTAGAAACCGCTGCCCAAGACTGGCACCGACACCAGTGCCCCAACCACGCCGACTATTTTTTAACGAAGAGCCGCCTAATTGAAGCGAAGGCGTTGCAGGCCCACGATTCTGTCGGCCTGTCGGTGCTGGCGACCAGCTATCTTCAGGCCTGCGACCGGTATTCTCGCCGCTGCGCCCGCAACCGACTGTTGATGAAGCTGATGGTGCCCCTCAGCATGGCCACAGGGATGCTAGCGGCCTACGGCCAAAGCCTGGTAACGGAGTCCCTCCATCCCTGGAAGCTAGCCCTGGCTAGCCCTCCTGCCGCAACGGAGGAGGCCCCGGCTTTTCATCTGGTTGAGCCCAAGCCGGACGATGTTCCTGGCCATCCTGACCATCTTGCCCAAAGTGCCCAACCCCCCCGACCGAACGCGCAGCAGCCATTAGAGCCGGACAGGGAATTGACTAACCCAGAGCAGCAGATGCCTCGGACGATATCTGACTTATCCGATACAGAGGTTCAGCCAGGAGCAACGCCTAATTCCAGATTAAACAAGGTAGCCGAATTTGTGTCGCCTACGGATCCAACCCAAATCATTCAGGTATGGTGTATTCTTGAGCGGGCTGACCAGGTTTGCACGACAAGCTCTAGCCCCCGTTGAGAGCAAACCCCAGCAGCCCACCTAGGCATTCGCATCACCCCATGGTGTGCCATCAATAGGCTAAAGTTTCCAGAGTTTCGCGCAGATACCGACGCACCAGTTGGTCTAGGGGAGCCGCCTCTGCTTCGGCGAGGGGGAGCTCACCCTTCCAGCTTTTGAAGCCAGAGCTATTGGCAATCGCACACTTTAAGTTGTACCAAATCCGGGCGTGATCAGAAAGAGGCTTCGAAGTTGCGGAGCGAAGGACGGCCATATCTGCCTCAGGTAAGTCTCAGATGGAACGGTAAAAACTATTCCCAACTTAAGGGATTGAAGGGTTGCCAGAGGGTTTCTGAACCTAGGGTGGACTCGGATAGAGTCAACCACTCTAATCTATAAAATAGCGCAGATATTAGACCACTATTGTGACGAAAGCCACAGTTAATCGGCCTTAATTTCCGTTTTTAGCCCCAAGCAATAGGCCTCCTGGGGAACCAGCCTAACTTCCTCCTGATTACCGCCAGCGACCGTATCCCTAGGACGGCTCAGGGCCTCCTGAGGTGCCAAGATCTCAACGAAGTTGACCCCAGAGGAAGAGTCACTACTCGGCCGGGGTGCTTTTAGCTCAGGCCCATGCCCTACCTCCTGCCCTGTAACGATGGTGGACACCTTGGGAAGAGAAGGCTGTACAACGGACGTAGCGGCTGCAGCTACAGGCCCCGAAACCGGAGCCTTAATGACGGGCAAAATGGCCCTAATGGGCAGGCCCACCAGGGTAAAGTCTCGCCGAATACGCTCTGCCGGGTAGGGAGTGGTAGCCTGAAACCGCCGTTCTGACGTAGCCATGACCAGAGCTACGCTGACCGGCACCTGTAAAAACAGATTAGCCATCAAGACCCCCCCGGCGGCTACCCCTAGGCCCCCGACCCGACCCAGGTCGCTGAACGGTGTCACATCAGCAACGACAACGGCGAGGGGATAGAGCTGGAGCAGCAGCCAAACCAGGGGCAGGGGCACCAACAGGGCGACTAGCCGTACCTGCCACTGACGAAATAGCGTTAGCATCCGGCGCTGATCAGCATCAAGGGCCGTAGGCTTAAGGGCTAGCAGCCCCAGGCTAAAGATGCAGAAGGGCTGTCTGAGCTGCATAGCCAGCACCGGCGCAACGCCAATTAAAACCAGCAGGGCAATCTCCAGGGTGGGCAGGGTAGGATGGCCCACCGCCAGACCCAGCAGGGTCACCGCTAACCATAGGGGCACCGCCGCCACCCCAGCCAGGTGTACCCACAGGTAAGGATCGTAGCGGAAAATCGCCATAGGTCTAGGCCATTGCTAGGGTGCGCCGCTTGGTGACCAGCCGGAAGGCGTCAATGATATCGCCCTCTTTCCAGTCGCTAAAGTTGTCGATGCCGATGCCACACTCGAAGCCAGCGGCCACGTCCTTAGCATCTTCTTTCATCCGCTTGAGGGAGTCAAGCTTGCCGGTGTAGGCTACCTCGCCCCCGCGCATCACCCGCAGGTTGCAGTTACGGGTGACCTTACCCGAGAGTACGTAGCATCCAGCCACCGCCCCCTTCCGCACCGGGAAGACCGCCCGTACTTCGACCTGGCCCAGGGGTTCTTCTACCTGTTCAGGATCCAGAAGACCTTCCATCGCCCCCTGGACGTCATCCAGCAAGTTGTAGATCACGTCGTAATCGCGCACATCAACCCCGAGGCGGTCGGCAGACTGCCGTGCCCCCGGAGCCAGAGTGGTGTTGAAGCCGACGATCACCGCGCCGCTGGCGGCGGCCAGATCCACATCGGTTTCGCTGATTTCGCCAGGGGCAGCCAGCAGCACCCGAATCTGCACCTCGTCCTGGGGCAGCTGCTGGAGCGCGGCCAAAATCGCCTCGATAGAGCCCTGCACGTCGGCCTTGAGCAGCAGGTTGAGGTCTTTGAGATCCCCTTCCTGGGCCTGGGCGGAAATGGTGTTGAGGGTGACCCGGCGCGAGGCCATAGCCTGCTGGAGTCGCGACTGGCGCTGCTCTGTCATACGCTTGTCGGCCACCGCCCGGGCGGTTTTTTCATCGGAGTAGACCTCAAACTCATCCCCGGCGGCGGGGACGTCATTCAGGCCTAGCACCTCCACCGCAAAGGAAGGGGTGGCCGCCTCGACCCGCTTGAGGCGGTCATCGAGCATCGCCCTGACCTTACCCAACACTGGCCCCGCCACTAGGGAGTCACCCACCTTCAGGGTGCCGTTTTGCACCAGCAGGGTGGCGACCGGGCCACGGGCCTTGTCGAGGTTAGCTTCAATCACGGTGCCCCGCGCCCGGCGGTCGGGATTGGCCTGGAGGTCTTCTACCTCGGCCACCAGCACGATCATTTCCAGCAGCCCATCTAAGTTTTCGCCGGAGAGGGCGCTAAGGGGCACCATAATCGAGTCGCCGCCCCACTCTTCAGGCACTAGACCATGCTCCATCAGCTCCTGCTTCACCCGATCGATCTGGGCGGTTTCTTTATCGATTTTGTTGATGGCAACAATTAACGGCACTTCCGCCGCCTTGGCGTGGCTAATCGCCTCAATGGTCTGGGGCCGCACCCCGTCGTCGGCGGCTACCACCAGAATGGCAATGTCGGTCACCCGTGTACCCCGCGCCCGCATGGCCGTGAAGGCTTCGTGACCGGGCGTATCCAGGAAGACGATTTGGTGGGACTGCCCGGCGTGATCCACATCGACATGGTAAGCGCCGATGTGCTGGGTAATCCCCCCCGCTTCGCCCTGGGCTACCTTGGTCTTGCGAATGGCGTCAAGCAGGGTAGTTTTACCGTGGTCAACGTGGCCCATGATGGTAACCACGGGGGGTCGCCGCTGGAGGTTGTCGAGGTCGTCGGCATCAAGCATTTCGGTGACCTTCTTGGCCTCCGACTCTAGCTGGCCAGTTTCTACCAGCACCTCAAACTCCTCGGCCACCATTTTGGCGGTGGCAATATCCAGGGTTTGGTTGATGTTGGCGGCAATACCCTTAAAGAACAGCGACCTAATCAGTTCGGTTTCGGGCACCATGATTTGCTCCGCCAGCTCGTGGACGGTAAGCCCTTCTGATAGGGTGATGAACTCAGGACGTTCCTGCTTAGGCGAGGCTTCCCGGCGATCACGCCGCGACCGAGAACCGCTGCTGTCACGGTGCTGGGGCGGCTTGTGGCTCTTCACCGTGGGGGAAGAGGGCTTGCTGCCCATGCTCTTAGGCTTGGGTGGGCGCGCCAGGGAAATCGTCAGATTGCTGGCATCGGAGGCCTGATCGCCATCCCCGAGCTCCTCAGCCAGAACATCAAGATCCTCCTCGGCATCTTCGTCTAGGGTGGTTTGGCCCCGCCGCTTCGACTTGCTGGCCTTGTTGGCCTTTTCGCGCAGCTCCTGCTCGTCATCGTCGTCGTCACGCTCTTTGCGCTTGTGGCGAGGGGGGGAGGGCCGTCGTAGTCTACCTTCGCTGTCTAGCTCATCGACCCCGATGACTGAGATCGAGTCGCTGCCATCGGACGCACCATCAGACTTTTTGGCATCTTCCTTAGCCGCTGGCTCCGGTGCATCAGGCCGCCGTAGCTTGGGCTTGGGTTTGAGGCGGGGGGCAGTTTCGTCGCCGTCAATTTCGCGAATCGGGATTGTAGGTCGGACATCACCGGTGCTGTCAGGCACCCTGGGCTCGGCCCGACGAATCACCGGACGGGGCGGACGGGGGGCATCTACACCACCGCCATCGGCAATCTGGGGCTGCTCCGCCCGCGACCGGGACGGGGGGTTGACTAGCTCGGGCCGAGACTTGATCACCGCTGGAGCCTCTGGGGCAGCAGCCACCGCTTCCTCTGGGGCAGCGGCCGGGCTAGCCGAGGCCACCCCAGGACGGTTTGGAGCAATCGTCGGCTTCAGCTTGATGTCGGGTCTGCCCCCTTCGCGCGGGGCCGAAGCCAACCCAGGCCGACTGGGGGGCCGCGATAGCCCCTCGCCGCCGGGCCGACTGGGCTTATCCTGGGTAGCCACAGCGGGCTGGTCAGTGGGGGGGCGGTCTTCTAAGCGCTCGGGGGGGCGGTCGGCCTTGGGCGTGACCCGATGGCGGCGAATTTCAAGAATTTGCTGTTTTTGCTCAGGACGCGCCCCATTCTTAACCAGGTTGGGCCGGGGGCGGTCGGGCCGCGCGGCACCACCGCTGCTGGCGCGCGCCTTAGACTGTTGCGCCGCGGCGCGAATTTGGTCGGCCTCTGACTCAGCGATGGTGCTGCTGTGACTCTTCACGGCAATGTCAAGGCGATCGCAAATCGCCAAAATATCTTTGTTATCCAAATCCAGTTCCCGCGATAACTCGTAAATTCTTACTTTGCCGTTCATTCACTTCTCCCTACGCTAGTCAAGCTTATTTCATAAAACCAACCTGCTTCGTCCAACAAAACGACATCAAACCATTCTGACGAATACGTTAGCCATAGCAAGGCATTGTAGACCAAGGCTAGATGAACCTGGACTGTCCTCAACAAGTTTACCGAGCGCCAGCCCGAGGCTGGTCATAACGCTACCCTTAGTTCTCTCCATCCCCTACTAAGAGTGTAATCAGTTCTCGCCCCTGGTGAACAGGGTGTCGGGACGAGGGTAAAGGGCTGAGCTGGGATGAATTGAGTGAGTTCTAGGCCCGGGGGTCACTTATCCCCACGAGCGCTCACCCGTCTAGACCATGGCCACTGGCCCCCAATCGCTGCCCCAGGACGTGGTAGAGCGGCTCTGGTACGCGGGCTTTGAGCGCACGCCCCAGCCGATCCTTACGCCGGGCGTTGCGTAGGCAGTCGGGCTGGGGGCAAAGGTAGGCCGAGCGCCCTGAGCCCACATCAAGCTGCACGGTGCAGTCGGGCCATACCCTGACCACGCGCCAAAATTCATCCTTAGGAGCCACTCGCCGACAGCTAATACAGCGTCGATAGTTAGGTTGCATAGACGCTCTGGCTGGTTTCAGAGGGGATATGGCAGAAGGGACTAGCTGGGTCAGTGGCAAAGGCGTCAAAGAAATAGGGGTCTGAATTACTCTCGTACTCTAAATGGTAGCAGCTATTCGGCTTCGTCTACAGTCTCCCCCTCGGCGGCAATATCGTCATCCAGTTCAGCTTCGACGGCAAACTCCGTTTTCACAGGGTCGGGATCGGGGTCAGCCATAGTACCCAGGGCCGCTGCCACAATCGCCGCTTCAGCCTCCAGTTCAGCGGCGTAGGCCGCCGCCGCCGCCGCCGCCGCCCTAGCCGCGGCCTCCTCAGCGGCCTCGGCCTGCTCTCGGGCCGCCTGAAGCTCAGCCATCTTCAGGTCTTCGGCGGCGTAGTCATACTTGCCGGAATCTTTGATGTCGATTTTCCAGCCAGTGAGGCGGGCGGCCAGCCGCACGTTCTGGCCCTCTTTGCCGATGGCTAGGCTGAGCTGGTCTTCGGGCACCAGCACGTGGGCCTGGCGCTCTTCGGGGTTAACCAGCCGCACCTCATCCACCCGCGCCGGGCTAAGGGCGTTGGAGATGTAGGTGGCCGGGTCGGGAGACCAGCGAATCACGTCGATTTTTTCCCCCCGCAGCTCGTTGACGACGACCTGGATGCGCGACCCCCGCGCACCAATACAGGCCCCTACTGGATCCACATCGCGCTCTAGGGTATCAACGGCGATTTTGGTACGGGGCCCGACGGAGCGAGAGGGGGGATTAGCCTCCCGGGCCACGGCCACGATGCGCACGATTTCTTCCTCAATCTCGGGCACTTCGTTGGTAAACAGCTCCACCACCAGGGCAGCATCGGCCCGCGACACCATTAGCTGCGGCCCCCGGTGGGAACCCTCCGACACCCGTTTGAGGGCAACCCGAAAGGTGGCATTGGCCCGGTAGTTATCGTTGGGCAACTGGTCGCGCTTCATCAGCTCAGCCTCTACCTCGGGCTGGCCGACGCCGCTGCTGACGGCCATAATGACTGACTGGCGCTCAAACCGCAGCACCCGTGCTGAAAGAATGCTGCCCTCTAAATCCTGAAATTCTTCCTGTACCAGCTTGCGCTGCTGATCTCGCAGCTTTTGGGCCAGCACCTGCTTGGTCTGAATTGCCGCCATACGGCCAAAGTCGCGCTGGTCGGGGGTAACATCGAGCACTACGGTGTCGCCCGCCTGGGCCTCGGGGGCAACTTCGCGCACTTCGTCGAGGGCAATCTGGTGATCTTCGCTGGTCACCTCTTCGACAATGGTCTTCGTGGCCAGCACCCGAAACCCCTGGTCGTTGTAGTCATCGACATCGAGCTCAATGTCGAAGTTATCGAAGTATTCTTCGTCAAAATGGTTGCCCATTTGCTGGGTGCGGCGATAGCGCTCGTATCCTTTCAGCAGGGCTTCCCGCAGGGCATTTTCCACCGCGTACTTGGGCAGGTTGCGCTCGCGGCTGATGGTATCGATCATGTCCTGCAAATTTGGCAGACTAACCAGCGACATAAAAACTAACCTCTAGGCTTTGGAATAAAATTAGCAAGCATGGGAAGCCAGAACGGATTTAGTCAGGGCTTTCGTCACTTAGCCGCACCGCCGTGATGAGATCTCGGGGTAGGGTCATGAGCTTTCCTTTTTGGCTCAGCACAACGACGGCGTCATCTCGCTTGACCAGCTGGCCCACCCAGACAGCCTTGCCTTTGAGGGGCTCGGCTAGGGCCACCTCGACCATAAACCCCTTGAACACTAGAAAATCTCGCTCCGTTGACAGCTCCGGAGAAATGCCGGGACTGGAGACCTCTAGCACATAGGCATCCGGGATTAATTCCGTGGTGTCGAGAATGGCTTCTAGGGCCTGACTCATCTTTTCGCAGTCGTCGAGGCCAGTGTCTTCGTGGTCAAGACTGCGCACATCGATGCGCAGCACCGGCGGCGACTGGTTGGTTTGAAACACCGCTTCAACCACCTCAAGCCCTAGCTGCTGGGCAACCGGGGCGGCAAGATCTAAAACCTGGGGCACAAGGGGATGGGTCATGGCAGGGTCTGAACATTAGCCAATAAAATCAGCCAATAAAAAAGTGGGCCTCGACCCACTTCCCTAAACATTTCTGCAATAGGAAAACCTGACCCGCAGGTCAATGAATCTATCTTAGCGGACTGGGGCCAAAATGACACGGCCTAGCCAGGGGCGAGGGTCACCAGGGCTGACTAGACTCCTGGGTCGTGTTGTAGAGGCGGTAGCGCTGCTCCTGCAAAATTTCGTAGTCTTCTTCGGAAAGGCGCTTGACGTAGTTGAGCTTCACTTCTTCCAGCAGGGCAATCAGCATGGTCTCCAGGTCGTCAAGGGTGGTGCCCTGGCGCAGTTCGCTGCGCAGGGTATCGGTAAATTTAGTCATCAGCGCCTCCATCTGCGGATTGTTGCGGGAGCTTTCCAGGGATCGCTGCAGGACGGTATACAGGCTCTGGGAGAGCTGGGCAATGATTTGCTGGGAAATTTGGTTGGGCACGCCGCCAATCCCCGGTAGCTGACGAAAACTCTGGTACCCAGGAGCCAGGGTCATGGTATTGCTAACGCTCTGGTTAACCACAGCATCAAGTTCGGGCTTGATCTGAGGCAGCACCTGGTTAATCAGCATCGTTAGGGCACCCTGGGTAATGACCTCTAGCTCGTTGATATTGTTGATGTCGATGTACTGCCGCCCGCCGCCATCATTGAGCAGCCAGCGGCGGGCTTCGCCATTGCGAATCAGGTTTTGCACTTGATCAATGATGCGCAGCAGAATTACCTCGGTGAGCTCGATGGCCACCTGGCTAATCAGAAAGTGGCTCACCCGGCTTTGCAGGGGCCGCAGGTTGACCAGCCGCGCCTGGCTCAGCCGCAGCGCCACCGGAATCACCCGCAGCAGCGCCAGCCAGGGCAGCCGCAGGGCGCTGAAGGGAATAATTAGCAGCAGGTCGTACCAGCGCCACAGCAGCGCATCGCGCCAGGTCAGGTTTTTGTAGCGGCGGCTGAGGTAAAAGCTGCGGGCCAGCAGCTCGATTAGAAACAGGCCAATAAACCAGATATCAATCCGCCAGAACCGATCAATGGGGCCACCATCGACGGCAATGCCGCGAAAGTAGTTGGCCTCCATCAGGGGCCGAATTTCGGCGTTAAAAAACCGTATTTCCCCGGCGTAGCCCGCCTGGCTCAGATGGGCCTGGCTCCAAAACTGATTAAAGGCGTTCTTGGAGGATTCAGTGCCGACGCGATCGCGCATTTTGTTCTTAATCAGCTCCAGGGTGCCCGACTTGTTAGCAATCTGAAACGGATTTTCGTCGATCATCGCCGTGCTTTGCTGCTGCAGGTCGGTCAGGATCTCCTGGGTTTGCGGCGAGGCTAGCCCCGCCTGGGCCACCTGATCCTCGAGCGCGCTCACCGTCTCTAGGTAGTAGGTGGTAAAGCGGTGGGGCTCAATGCCCTTGAAGGTTTCGCCGTACCAAACCGTTAGCCGCGGCACTACCTTAAGGTAGAAATCCCGGAATGGGATGTAGCTTAGATCGAGCACCACCAGCACCAGGTTGGCCAGGGCAATCAGCGCCATCAGCCGCTCAAACCACAGCGTTCGTTTGTACCGGGCAGAATGTTTAGAAAACGTGCGAGGGCGGGATAGCGCAGCCATAGGAGCAATTTAAGAGTATCCATATGAAACCATGCCTGGTAATGCTGGTTTTGTCATCTCAAGGTTGGCTACCATTATGGTTAATGTTTGTTAACAAAAGCGAGTGATCCTATGGCTGCCCCTGCTGCCCCAGCCCATTTGACCGCAACGCCGCTGCAGGCGACCTACTGGATGTGGCGGAACCAGAAAATTCACTACGTGGTTGCCGGAGACGTCCACGACGATCGCCCCCCGCTGCTGCTGGTGCATGGCTTTGGCGCATCCACCGACCACTGGCGCAAAAACCTGGGGGGGCTGCAAGCCGACTTTCAGGTGTGGGCCATTGACCTGATGGGGTTTGGCCGCTCGGCCAAACCCGCCGGAGAATACAGCGGTAGCCTCTGGCAGGCTCAGCTGCATGACTTTATAACTGAGATTATCGGTCGACCGACGGTACTGGCCGGCAATTCCCTGGGGGGCTACGCCGCGCTGTGCGCCGCCGCCAACCATCCCGAAGCAGCGGCGGGGCTGGTGCTGATAAATAGTGCCGGGCCGTTTTCTCAGCCTGCTGGCGTTCAGACTAGCCCCAATCCTTTAGCTAAGCTAGTACAGTCCATCCTGCTCCAGCCCCTGCCCAGCTGGCTGCTGTTTCAGTACGTGCGCCAGCCCGCCACCATCCGCCGCACCCTGGAGCGGGTGTACCTGGATAAATCCGCCATTACCGACCAGCTGATCGAGGAGATTCGCCGCCCCTCGGGGGATGTCGGGGCCGCCCAGGTCTTCGCCTCGGTGTTTAAGTCGCCCCAGGGGGAAACCGTAGACGCCCTGCTGCAAAAGCTCACCTGCCCCCTGCTAATGCTCTGGGGGGAGGGGGATCCGTGGATGAACTGCCGGGCCAAGGGGAGTCAGTTCCGTGAATATTACCCGGCCCTGACCGAGCACTACCTGCAGGCGGGCCACTGCCCCCACGATGAAGTGCCCGACCAGGTGAATGCCCTGATTCGCGACTGGGTCTTGGGGATGGGGGACTGAGCTTTGTCCATGGTAGCGTTTCGGCGTGAGGGGCTGGGCCATTAACCATTGTTTGGGCAGTGGTGGTAGTCAGCTTCCAGATGCATGGCTACCGCGCGCTATTAGCGAACCTGTAACGCCATACTGCGAATGGTTAATTAACCCTGATCTCTCTACGCCACCCGACGCTTTCGGCCCATAATAAAGACCCTATTGTTAACGCTGCCCAACCCGTGACCTCCGAAAAAACCAACGCGACTTCGATCGAACACGCGAATGTCCCCGCCGAGCATCGCAGTCTCCACGACTTTTTGTACAGCGCGGCCGACGAACATGCCGCCGAATCGGCCGTTGCTCCTGGGTTAGCCTCCCCAGACGATGTCCCCGTGGCCCTTGCAGACTGGTGCGAGCAGGCCCAGGATGTAAAAATGGCGGGCGTTTACGCCGTTTTCGATCGTCACCACCAGACCCAGTTTATCGGCATCTCCCGCCATGTCTCCCTCTCCCTCCGCGGCCACCTGGCCCAAAAGGGAGACGCTCTGTGCGCCTGGGTCAGGGTGCAACCCTTCCAGTTTCCCAGGCGCGAGGCCCTGGCCGCCCTGCGCGACGAGTGGATTGCCGCCCTGCCCAGCCCCCCGCCCGGCAATGTCGATGGCACCTGGGCCGAAACCATTGGCGCCGCCGCCACCCAGGCCATGTCTGCCGCCGAACGCGATGCCTACGAAGCCAAAAAGCTTAAGCTTCGCCGCGCCATGGCCGATGCCTCCTTAGCCAAGGAGCAAAAACCGGCCCCGGCAGACGGTTCCCCGGCTCACCTGGCAGCGGCGCTGACGGAGGACAACTGGAGTGGTTTAGTCCACGAGCAGACCCAGGAAACCCAGCCGTAATCGAGTCACTGATATAAAAACAGCCGCCGCGCCGCCCGCGTAAAGGCCACATAGCAGAGCTGGTTACGCTCCACCACGTTGCGGTTGGCCCGCATCGAGGGGATATCCACAAACACGTCCTGAAACGTCGACCCCTGGCTTTTGTGGACGGTGAGGCTGTAGGCATAGTCCACATCGTGGAAGCGCTGCTGCATGTCCCAAAACTCCATCCAGCGCTTTTCTTTAGCGAGAAAATCCTGCCGGGTCTTAAATTCCGCCTGGCCCGACTCGTGCAGCACCCGCAGGGTCTTGAATTCCGCCGCTTCAGTTTCCACCTCCAAAATCCAGATCGGCCATTCCCCGTCCCGCCCGCGGGCGATTTGCAGCACTTCACACTCCGCAGAAGTAGGCAGCACGATGGCTTCCTCCTCCAGGCAGGGGTTGGCGGCGATCAGCCGTTCGCCGCGCACAAACCGCAGGGCGTTGGGGCCGTAGATGGCGGTGCGAATCATCCGGTTGAGCTGGGCTACCCGACGGTTGGTGTAGGCCAGCGCCCGCACCTGGTCGGGGTTGCGCTGGTAAGCCTGGCTGGTGAAGGCACGAATCAGCAGGGCTTCCCAGGCGGGGCGGGGCAGCACAAAGCAGCCCTCGGTTTTGGTGGCGTTGGTGTCGGTGTGGAACTGGGGGAAGCGATCGCGCTCTAAATTGCGCCGAATATCCTCTGCGATCACCCCAATGGCTCCGCCGTAGCGCACAACTTCCGTCAACTCGGCCTTGTGATGAATCTGCCGAAAGCAGGCCGACTCTTGCTCGTTGACCGGCGGCAGCTGGGCCGAGTCGCCGACAAAGAGAATCTGGGTGCCCCTATAGAGGTTGGAGACGGCGTTAACCAGCAGCTCCCACAGCTCCTCGTTGACCATGGAGCATTCGTCCACAATCACCAGCCGGTAGCGGTCGATTTGGCTGGCCTGCTTGCGGTCGGGCTGAAACACCTGCTTGCCGTCTTCCTCGTTGATCACCGGGCGCAGGCCCAGCAGCTTGCAGCAGGTCATGGCGTCGATATCCAGCCCCCAGCGGCCCGCCATGGTGGCCAGCACCTTGGTGGCCTTGTTGCTAAAGGCGGTGAGCACGATGGGGCGCTGGTCGCCCCGTTCCCGCAGGCCGTTGACAAAGACCTGTAGCAGGGTGGTTTTGCCGGTGCCCGCGTAGCCGGTCAGCAGGTAGAGCTTCTCATCCCCCTGGACAAAGGTATCTAGCGCGTCGAGGGCGACCATTTGCTCGGCGGTGAGGGCCATGGCCCCATCGCAGGTGTCGGTTGGGCTAAGCTTGAGTCGCGCCATGGTGGAAGAACAGGCGTTCTAGTTTGGGATGGTTCATCAACCATGCTAACCCGGCCCCGTGGAAAAGAGACCCAGGCCGCAGCGGCTATGGACTGGGCGCTGGCTAGCTTAAATGAGCCACCGCTGGAATAAGGTTTACCATCGAAAGGCTGCTACTCAGGGTCGTTTGACCATGCGCCTAGTCTTTTTTGGCACCCCCCAGTTTGCCGTACCCAGCCTAGAACGGCTGCTGGACGAACCCGACTTTGAGGTGGTCGCGGTGGTCACCCAGCCCGACAAGCGCCGGGGCCGAGGCCACCAGGTGGAGGCCTCACCGGTTAAGGCGGCAGCGCTCCAGGCAAACTGTCCGGTGCTACAGCCGAGCCGGATCAAAAAGGATGAGGCCGTGCTCACCGCCCTGGCGGACCTGGGGGCCGATGCCTTTGTGGTGGTGGCCTACGGTCAGCTGCTCTCCCAGCGAATTTTGGCCATGCCCCGCCTGGGCTGCATTAACGGCCACGGCTCGCTGCTGCCCGCCTACCGGGGGGCAGCCCCAATCCAGTGGGCCATCGTCAACGGCGAAACCGTGACCGGCATGACCACCATGCAGATGAACCTTGGCATGGATACCGGCGATATGCTGCTCAAGTCGCACCGGGCCATTGGGCTGCTGGATCACTTCTTTGACGTCGCCGCCGCCCTGGCCGAGCAATCGGCCCCGCTGCTGGTAGAAACCCTGCGGGGGCTGGCCGCGGGTACCCTCACCCCCGAACCCCAGAATGAGGCCCTGGCCACCTATGCGCCGCTGATTCAAAAAGAGGACTATGTGCTGGACTGGGGCCAGCCCGCGATCGCGCTCCACAACCAGGTGCGCGGCTTCTACCCTAACGCCATCACCACGTTTCGGGGTCAGCCCCTCAAGGTCATCGCCACCGCCCCCCTGGGAGCGCCTTACTGGGAGCAGCTGCCTGCCGACCTGGCCCAGCTCCAAGCCGCCGTTGAGGCCCCAGACCACAGGGATATTCCCCTGCCCGGCACCATAGTCATGCTCCTCAAAGGCCATGGCCCGGCGGTGCAAACCGGAGCGGGGCTACTGCTGCTGCGGGAGGTCAAACCCAGCGGCAAACAGGCCCAGCGCGGCGGCGATTTTGTCAACGGCAGCCGGCTGCAGGGGGGGGAAAGGCTGGGCTAGACCTTAGCACAGCCGTTTGTCGTAGCAAGTCTTTATTTTCTGCGAGTACCATAGCAATCAGATACCGCCCCCAACCTCAGGTATGGATAACGGAGATCGCACCCAGCTATTCAATGCCCTGAGCAACCTTTCGCCCCAGGACTTTGAAAAGCTGCTGTTTACCCTCAAGCCCCCGGCGGGGCTGCTTCCTGGCGGGGAAGCGGCTCAGATGAATCGGGTAAAAGCACTGCTGGATTGGGCCGAAGGCTCTACCGGGCGAGGGCTCGATGAAGTCCGAGACGGCCTAAATGGGGTGAAAAACAACACCTTATCCGCAGCCTTCGATTTTTCAGACTATCTAAAAGCCATCTACAAAGACCCTCGCTATCAAGATGCACGCGATCTCTACACCGAAACCGAGGCGCTGATTTCCCTAGAAGCGGAAACGGTAGAGCGCAAACTGTCAGGGGAAGGAGAGCATGATGCCGCTCCATCGTCTCAGTCAAAGGTAGAGCGGTTACCGGTGCTGGAAGGGTTGCGGAAGTACGCCCTGGGAGATGAGCGAAAGCACGTGCTGCTGGCCGGGCGGCCGGGTTCAGGAAAATCTACAACGCTGAAACGGTTGCTGCTGGAAATAGCAGATGCCGGATCAGGCCAAGCAGAAAAAATTCCGGTGTTTGTGCAACTTAAAGGAGATCGCACCATCACCGACCTAATCCTGGCAGAATTTCGCCGCGCCAAGGTGCGCGTAACGGCAGAACAGCTCGAAGACTGGTTGTTTAACGACCAGTTGCTACTGCTGCTCGATGGGGTCAACGAAATCCCCTCCGAAGATCATCGACGTAAGCTGCAAGAATTTCGGGAAGACAACCCCACTACTCCAATGATCTTTACCACGCGAGATTTGGCTGTGGGTGGCGACCTGGGCATAGAACAGCGGCTAGAAATGCGCCCCCTGAACGAACCCCAAATGCGGGAGTTTGTGCAGAAGTATCTGCCTGACCATGCCGATACTCTGCTGCGCCAGCTTAAAGACCGCCTACGAGAAATCGCCGAGACCCCGCTGT
>DAIUJR010000036.1:0-59447 GCA_036848635.1 Nodosilinea sp. CTOTU7336 | reverse complement strand
CGAATTCCACAAAGCGGCCTGAATTATGCTCACCTTCATTTTTTATTGGTATTAGCTCAGTCTGAGGTGGGTAGATATAGGGTAAAACAACTTCCCTCGCCTACGGTAGAAGTTACATCAATGATGCCACCGTGGAGCCTAGCGATGCGCTGGGCCAGATGCAAACCCAGACCATGGCCCGAACGCCGGTGGTCGCCCTGGCGAAACCACTGGAAAATGTTTTGCTGGTCTTCGGCGCTAATGCCAATGCCGGTATCTTTAACTGCCACCCAAAGCCAGGCGTTAATCCGGCCTGAAGACCCCAGTTCAGCTACGGGTCGGGGTAAATCTTGACCGATACCCACGGTCACCGTTACCCCGCCCGCATCGGTAAACTTGATGGCGTTGCCGACCAGGTTAGTAATGACCCGGCGCAGCTCCAGGTAATCGCCTTCTAGCCGAAAATCAGCCGAATCGTTATCGGTGGTTGGGCCGCCTTCAGTGGTGATCAAACAGGTCAAGTGCTTAGCGACAGCTAGGGGGGTCAGCTCCTGGGTTACCTCCGTGGATAGCTCCAGCAGATTAACCAGAGAAAAGGTCAGTGCCTTGTGACCTGCCTCGTGGCGATAGACCTCCAGCAGGGTATTGACCATGCTAAGGAGATGATTATTATTGCCAATGATGCTGCCCATGGCCTCCTTGGCATCGTCAGACATAGGGCCAAAGGCATTGCCCTGGCAGAGCTTGAGCATGCGGTTAGCGGCCACCAACGGCGTTCTAAGGTCGTGGGTGAGGCGGGCCACAAAGTCGTCCCGCTGCTGAATCATCAGGGTTTGGGCGTCGATACTGCGCTTCAGACGGAGGAGCGATCGCACCCGCGCCTTCAGTTCATTGACATCCACCGGCTTGCGAATAAAATCATCGGCCCCGGCATCCAGCCCATCCACCAGGCTCGATCGGTCGTGGGCCGTAATCAGCAGGATGGGAATATACGGCAGGGTCGGATTCTGGCGAATCTTTTGGGTGACCTGGTACCCGTCTAGCCCCGGCATCATGACGTCTAGCAAAATTAGATCCGGGGGGGCCTGGGGCAAGATGTCTAAGGCTTCGTAGCCGCTCTCTACGCAGGTAATGCGGTAGCTGGGATCGTCTAAGATCGACTCAATTAAAAACAAGTTGTCTGGGGCATCGTCAACGGCCAGAATATGATGAGATCCCTGAGTAAACGACGGCGGCATTGGCTTTTTAAATAAGAGGGGCTGTATGAGTCAAAATACTATGTAATTTACGGGCTAAGAAATGAGGTGAGCATTAGCTAGAAGTAGTTTTGATCTAAATGTTAAGTTCTCAATGCAATATTATTGGCAAGAATAGCTGTAACCCGCCTCTACCAAGAGACATAACTCGCTCCAAGCGGCCTTAAACGTTCCTCGCCTAGTCCTGTCGGGCTCGCGGCGGAGACCTAATCGGTAAGCTTTGAATTGGGTCTCACTAACGGTTGCTTTGCCACCTGCCTGACGCCAGGGACGGTCAACCCTCTGTCGCTGATCACTCTATCGGAGCCGTTGCGTGGCTAACCTCCAATTTTCCCCTGTCCGCTGCGGATGGGTGCATGACGACCCCCTCGAAATTGCCTATCACGATTACGAGTGGGGCATCCCCCTCCACGACGACCGCAAGCATTTTGAATTCATCATTCTCGATGGCTTTCAGGCGGGGCTCAGCTGGCTGACGATTTTACGCAAGCGCGAAAACTTTCGTGCCGCCTTCGACAATTTCGACCCAGAGGCCGTGGCCCGCTACGACGACCGCAAATACCAGGCGTTGCTGCAAGATAGCGGCATTGTGCGCAACCGGCTGAAAATTCAGGCGGCTACCCTCAACGCCCAGGCGTTTTTAGCGATCCAGGCCGAGTTTGGCGGATTTGATCGCTACATCTGGCAGTTTGTTGAAGGGCAAACAATTCAAAACCAGTGGCTGACCTTGGCCGAGGTGCCCGCTAAGACCTCCGTTTCTGATGCCATGAGCAAAGACCTCAAGCAGCGAGGGTTTAAGTTTGTGGGATCCACCATTTGCTATGCCTATATGCAGGCCGCTGGCATGGTCAACGACCACACCGTAGACTGCTTTCGCCACCGCGAACTGGCCGCATAACCCCACCGGGGCGCACGCCGTGCGCCCCTAGGCATCGGAGGCTGGGCCGTTGTGGCGGCCCAACTCATAGACCCCACAGCCGATACAGGCAATGACCCCCAGGCTGATGCCCCAGCTACCGCCGAGACTCACTCCCAAGCCATAGTTGCATAGGCCCCCAGCCCCTAAAAAGGGGCCTACGCTAACCAGCGAGGCCAACAAGGCGTTCGGGGCGTCCCACCCTGGTCGGGCGCGCTCAAACTCATCCTCTGAGGCATACAACGACCGCTCAGCAAAGTTAAGTCCACGGTTGATCTGGTCGATAACCCACTGGGCCAGGGGCGAAAACCCTAGATAAAGAGCTAAGGCCCATAGCACTGTACCTGCGATCGCGCCCCTGTCAACACCAGCCATGACCGGCCACAAATCCCTAAGCATTCTGGCCCACTAAACCAACCACCAATACCACGCCCGCCGAGGCCCCAGACCACCGACACCCCCAAAAAATCCACAATCGTTCGCCTGAGTTCACGCTGAAATCCAAAATCTAAAACCCAAAATCTAAAACCCAAAAACTGCCCACGCTATCAATACTCAGGCGGACTATTCCCTGGATCAACGCGATAGCGATCGTTATAGTCGCTGCGGGTTTTGGGCGGACGCCGCCGCCGCACCCGTTCGTCGGCAGGGCGAGGGTAGGATGGCTCATCTGAGCGGCTGGTGGACGGGTTAAACGGCCGATCATCCCCGTAGGGATCGGGGCGCTCGGCAGGGTTGTGCATGGGCCGACCATCGCCATAGGGATCAGGCCGGCTAGGCGCAGGATTCATCGACCGACCATCGCCATAGGGATCGGGCCGGCTAGGCGCAGGATTCATCGGCCGACCATCGCCATAGGGGTCAGGACGAGCGGCGTACGAGTCTTGGGGATAGGGTGGACGGGCCAGGGAATTGGGTTCCTCTCGCCCCCCTAGCATCGGCCGGGGCCGAGCATAGGGATCTTCAGGGCCGTACCCCCGCATGTCTAGTTCAGCCCGTAGGTTAGCGCGACCATCGCCACCATAGACGGGCCGACTGGGGCGGCTGGGGCGATAGCCGCCGCCACCGTAGCCATCGCCCCCGGGCACCGGAGGACGAGCGGCCAAGGGCGTTCTGGCATTGATATTCTGAATCATCAGGGAAATCAACATGCCCACCATCAGCATCTGCTGGAAGGATGGAATCAGCTCCATCGTCAGGCTGCCCAGCAAAAACACCCCCGACAGCAGAAACAGCACCGCGTAAATCTTGTCGGCATCGCGCCCGTAGCCAGGCTTAAGCTTGTCTAGGAAAAACAGAGCAACGGCACTGAGTACTAAAAAAATGCCCAGTAGTAGGGGAACGGGGGTACCAAAATTCACGGCGAATTCCTCTTGGGGATAGCGGCTGGGTCAACAGCCCTAGGGTCTGACAATCAGTACGTCAGCGAGTTACCGGGGGTAGCCTAGCCTTGGGCATCGGTGGATGCCTTCATGCTGAGCCGTGGGACAAATTCCCCTCAAGACCAGGAGTAGCTGATCCTAATCACGTTAATTCTAGCGGACTTAAGCCCATTCTACTGGGTGCGCTTGGGGTCTAGCGTTGCTGGACACAGGTATGAAGCAAGCCTTCAACGTCCCTCGCAGGGACAAACGGCCGATTGCCCCCACCTAAATTCATGCCTTAATTCAGCAACACCTGGGGGCTTAGCCTATTCTACGAGGTACGTTTGAATGCGCTGGATGAGGGATACCCCCTCGTTCCCAGGCTCCTGCCTCCCCTCGTTCCTAAGCTCCTGCCTGGGAATACCGACCCGCGGCTTCGCTGCCGATCGAGCCGAGGCCGCGCGGGAGGCTGCCAACGCTGAGCACGGCAACCGATGAGCCCGCGGCTGCACACGTCCCTGAGCTAAAAATAATCGGGAGCACACAGCCATGTGCTCCCGAAGAATTGGCTATTCTGCTCAGGTTAGCCTGGGCTACTGCCGCTGAATCTTATCTCGCTGGCTGATAAACAGCAGAAAAATAGTGGCTGGAACAACCACAATTAATGCGCCAGCCCCGATGCTCAACAGAAAATTGGTTAAAGAAGGTGTCATATTCCCCTTGTCCTGACTTAGGTTTAGACGAATTGTTACCTATTATTATTGCTCAAGTTCTACCCGCCGCAACAAAAGCTGGCCGCGTTTTGCCCTAAAGGGCGCGAAGTTAAGGCTCTGCCTGCCCTAGACCCGTGGGGCAACTGGTTTACAAAGCTTTAGAATATGAGATAGGTAGAGGTCAGGCCCGATTCTGAGGATGACGGTTAGGCTCAGCCCCTACTGCTGACAACACCGGCACTACTAAGGCACAGGCGAGGTTTACTATGGCCGCTACAGGCATGTTGAATTTGGGTGTTAGCCTGCTGCTGGGGCTGATGATCCTGCTGTTTATTTTTCGCATCGTGCTCACCTGGTATCCCCAGGTGGAGCTGACCAAGCTGCCCGTTGCCCTGGTGGCCTGGCCAACGGAGCCGCTGCTCATCCCCGTGCGCAAGCTGGTGCCCCCCATCGGCGGCGTAGATATCGCGCCGATTATCTGGGTGGGCATTATTTCGCTGCTGCGGGAGTTGTTAGTTGGGCAGCAGGGGCTGTTGAGAATGATCGGCTGAGGAAAGCTGGACGCCGCAAAGATCACAGGGTGCTACCGGGGTACGGGGCAAGAACGCTGGTGCTCAGAGCAGAACCCTGGAATCTAGACAGACGGCAACAAGGTTTAGGTCGTGGCCATCATCTGGGCGACAAAATTGGTATACACATCGCCGCTCAAAAAGCTGGCGTTTTCCAGCACCTTTTGGTGAAAGGCAATGGTGGTGGGCAGCCCGGTAATGGCGCATTCCCGCAGGGCGCGCTTCATGCGCTGAATGGCGGTGGGGCGGTCTGGCCCCCAAACAATCAGCTTGCCCACCAGCGAATCGTAATAGGGGGGAATTTCGTAGTCGGTGTACACGTGAGAATCCATCCGCACCCCCAGACCGCCGGGGGCCAGGTAGCCGCTAATTCGCCCTGGGTTAGGGCGAAAGTTGTGGTCGGGGTCTTCGGCGTTGATGCGACACTCAATGGCGTGGCCGCGAAACTGAATCTCTGACTGGGTGAAGGGCAGCTTCTCTCCCTGGGCGATGTTGAGCTGAGCCGCAATTAGATCAATGCCGGTGATCATCTCGGTGACCGGGTGCTCCACCTGGATGCGGGTATTCATCTCCATAAAGTAAAAGCTGCCGCTGCCGTCTACCAAAAACTCTACCGTGCCCGCCCCCACATAGTTGATCGACTGAGCCGCCCGCACCGCCGCATCCCCCATTTTTTGCCGCTGCTCCGCCGACAGCAAGGGGCTGGGGGCCTCCTCTAGCAGCTTTTGGTGCCGCCGCTGAATCGAGCAGTCGCGCTCGCCTAAATGCACCACGTTGCCGTAGCCATCGGCCAAGATTTGAAACTCAATGTGCCGGGGCCGCTCCACAAACTTTTCTAGGTAGACCCCGGCGTTGCCGAATGCCGCCTGGGCCTCCCCCTGGGCGGCCATAAAGGCTTTGCTCATTTCCTCTGGACTGGTCACCAGGCGCATGCCGCGCCCGCCGCCCCCGGCGGTGGCCTTGATGATCACCGGATAGCCAATGGCGCTGGCAATGGCATAGGCGGCCGATTCGTCGGTTAGCAGGCCATCGCTGCCGGGCACCGTGGGTACCCCCACCCGCTGCATCGTCTCTTTAGCGGTGGCTTTATCGCCCATTTTGCGAATCGAGTCGGGGGAAGGGCCGACAAAGACAATTTGGTGATCGGCGCAGATCTCGGCAAACCGAGCATTTTCGGCCAAAAACCCGTAGCCCGGATGGATGGCGCTGGCGTTACGAGTCAGCGCCGCCGCAATGATGTTGGGAATGTTGAGGTAGCTTTTTTGGCTGGGAGCTTCACCGATACACACCGCCTCGTCGGCCAGCTGCACGTGCAGGGCATGGCGATCGACGGTGGAATGCACCGCCACGGTGGCAATTCCCATTTCTTCGCAGGTGCGGAGAATGCGCAGCGCGATTTCTCCCCGGTTAGCAATCAAAATCTTAGAAAAGCGCATTACAAATAGCGATAGTATCTTGATGTTGGCGGCGACCCGGTATGGTTAGGGAAGCTCAACCTGCTCTAGCGCTAAATCTGAACCACCAAAAGAAACCCCAGATTTTGAGCTAAGCCAGGGATGACCCCACCGCTTACCGCCCCTCAATCAGCATCATACGACGGTTGCTTATCCTATCATGGGGGATGGCGGATAAAATTGCTGCCCTAGGGCGTTAACGCTACGGTTATGGTTTATCCTGTAGTATCTAAACCTGTGGTTTGGGCCGCTATAGATCCTCAAGCGGCTCTCATTGATCCAGGTTTAGACAACACCCGCGGATGTGGTGGAATCGGTAGACACGCACGCTTGAGGGGCGTGTGGCTTACGCTGTGCGAGTTCGAGTCTCGCCATCCGCATAGGTAGGAAGAGGGGGACTAGGTTTCAGGGACCAGGGGCCAGGTCACGCCTGAAACCCGATACCTCTTCATTTCTGAGAAAATTTTCCCCTGGGGGGCTACCGGCCGGATATCCGCTGCAAAGCGCGATACCATGGAAGCCACAGGTGAACTTTTGTAACGTACTTTGACCTCCGCTCTACAGTCTCTTGACAATGCCGCCATCCCCTGTGGCTGGTACGCCCTTCGCCCTCACTGGCAAGCGGGTCAGCCCACCGTCCTCGCCGGGTTGCCCCACGATCAGCTGGCCCCGGCCTGGCAAATACTGCTGTTAGGAGATGGCTCCCCTACTCGCCATCTCCAGTTGCTAACCCGTGAGCCCACCGAGGTAGACGTGCTTGACATGTCTCTGGTGGGGATGGATCTCGATGGTGCGCCCGATATAGTTCGGGTGGTGCCCGGCCCCCGGCTGCGACGGCAGGTCTGGCTGCGCACGGCTTCAGGGCAGCGCCTGGCCTACGCCGCCTCCTGGTGGGAGGCCAGCCACGTGGATGAGTATCTGCAAAATCGCTCGTTACCCATTTGGGCCAGCCTGGGGCGGCTGCGCACTGAACTGTATCGCGATATTCAGGGCCTCTATTTTGGCGAATCTACCGCTTTAGAGGCGGCTTTCGGCCAGGCCGGGCCGTTTTGGGGGCGCCACTACCTGTTTTGGCACCGGGGCAAGCCCCTAACGCTAATCTACGAAGTTTTTTCTCCCTACCTGACCCGCTACCTGGGACCGATGCAAAGCGGCCCCCCGGTGTCGGCAACGGAACTGTGAATGCGCCCTCAGGGTTTAGGGTATGCGTCCGTACCAGGATCCGTAGGGTCACCCAATCCGGATCGCACCCTCCCGATGCAAAGCAGCCCCACTCGGTAGGGGCGAGCGACGTTTGCCCTGGTGAGCCGACGGTATACCAGCAGGATTTAGCATCAGGCCAGGGAACAGACGGACAAGTACCCCCCCCCCTTGGCCTGGCCGTGCGCCCTGGCCTCCCAGCCTCTACATCATTCAGGTTAACCATTGGACGGGGGCAAATAGTGAGGGGTGCTAGCATCTAAATACTGATCTTGATAGGTACGCGCTGGCTCTACCCAGACTTGGGTGCGCAGGGGGCCGTACTGCTGCCGCAGGCGGGCATCAATCTGCTCACCAATGTTCTCTAATGTCTCCATAAATTCGGGATGGATCACCAGGCGCAGCTCAACCCACACCTGCCGCCCGACCAATCCCCGTGAGCGAATGCGGGTGCAGCGAGTTACCCCTTCTACCTGGGTGACGAGTTGGGCGATGGCTTCGGGGGCAATGGCGGTGGGGCGCAGTAGCATGGGCAACTGTTCGTTAAGCGCCCGCCACAGGCTGCGGGCCACCAGGGGCAGCAGTACCAGGGCAAAGGTCGGGTCAAGCCAGCGCTGGCCTTGCCAAATGGCTAACAGCACCACCACCATGGCAATGCTGAGCCAGGCATCGGCTAAAAAGTGCTGGGTGTTGAGCTTGAGGGCCACGCTGTTGAGGCTGCGGGCCTGGTAGCTGGAGTACACCCCCAACGCCACGGAGAGAATCACCATGGCGGCGGTAAATCGCAGCACCGCCGGGTCAATGGCGACAGAAAAAGGATCCGCTACCCCGCTCAGGCCGTGGATGATCTGCCGTAGGGCAATCAGCCCCAGGCTAACCCCGGTAAAGCCTAGAAAGGCACAGAGTACTAAGGTGCCCGCCACCTCGGCTCGCCCGTGGCCCCACACCTCACGCCCCATTTGCCGCTGGGGCGAGGTTACCGCCACCAGGCTGAGCACGGTGCTAAAGCCATCTACCAGGGTATGCAGCGACTCGGCCAGCAGGGTCAGGGATTGGCTGGCCCAGCCCCCAATCGCCTGTACCGCCAGCAGCAGCAGAATCGCCCACAGGGTGGTGAGCAGCAACCGATAGCTAATCCGGCGTTGATAGGCGCCCTCGTTCATGGATAGACGGTATACATTGGGCTTAATGGTACTGCACCACCTCCCACCTGGATGTCCAGGCTGGCGTCATCGGCTTATTCACTATCCCGTAGCCCCAGCACCCATTTTTTGGGCCTGTGTTTGGTTCTAGCCGTCACATGCCAGGCACGGCTGCCGCAGAGGTGGTTGTATAGCGCCACCAAGCCAATTAGGGTTTTTAACCAAAAATAAACCGGCGACAGCAGGCAATACAGCCCGCCATGGCGGCGAGAATAGCTGGAATTAGCGGGCCGCAACCGCATGGCTACGACCACTTGAATCACCACGCTGAGGGTGAGCAGGCCCATCATCGTCAAGTTTAGGGTTTCAAAGTGAAGGTCGCGGTCAACCCCGCTGACGTGAATGCTCAGCAGCATGGGTACCACCTGCCAAACCAACGGGTAAAAGCCCTGGCTAAACAGCAGCATCATCACCCAGTAGATTTTTTGAATCGGGTCTAGGTAGGGCGATCGCACCACCCGCCCCATATACAGCCAGCCCACCTCAACCCAGCCCTGGCTCCAGCGCTGGCGCTGCAGCCATAGCCCCCGCAGCCGATTGGGAGCCAGTTCTGTGGTAACAATGGCTGGATCGTGAACAATCCGGTAGCCCTCCAGCAGGCCACGCAGGGTAGCGTCGATGTCCTCGGTTAGGCGGGCGGGCTCAAAGCCCAGGTGCTGAATCGCCGCCGTTCGCCAGTACCCGTTTGAGCCGCCAAACAGCGCCGTATCCGCCAGCAGCGAGCGGCCGTAGTGGCTAACGCCGTAAATGCACTCAAACTCTACGGCAATCAGGTTGGTCAGCCAGTTATCCCCCGCGTTGCGGATGATGTTGCGCCCCTGGACGCCGTCATATTGACCCTCGGCTAGCCACTCCCAGGCCCGGCTTAGGCAGTCTGGGTTGGGGTGGTGATCGGCGTCGAAAATACAGGTCATCTCCCCCTGCACCTGCTTAAGGGCGGCGTTGAGGTTTTCGGCCTTCGACTGACTGTGGCCCACCGGCAGCAGCACCAGTTGAGGAAAGCGATCGGCCAGATTTTTAAGGCAAGCTTCGACGGGCAACCGCGTTGGGGTATTGTAGGCCAGCACTAGCTCCCAGCCCGACGCTGGAGGGGTCACCTGGGTGAGCCAATGCAGCAGAGTTTCTTCGATAATCTCTTGCTCGTTGGGCAGGTAGGCGACCACAATCACTGAGGCAAAGGGCATAGTCGCTGATGTTAGAGGCGTTGGCGGTGCTGGCCTCAGCCGCTGTGACCGGAAAGACTCCAGCGCCAAAGGCGCTGATCTCGACAGGGTTGAGCTAGCAGTCACTAAGCTGGGCGTATCCACCGAGCGTTTGGGAACCGGCACCGCGGTCACCGATTTACCCCATAGGCGCTGGAGCAAACCCCTGACGCGATGATCTTGCCGGCCCCAACGGTTGTAAACCACCACCGCCGTTTCCCCGTTGACCACCCCTAGGCCAACGACCGACACGGCCAGTAACGCCATCTGCAACAGCCCCAGGGTATGGCCCCAATTCAGCCAGGTGAGGTAGGCCCCCATGGGGGCAAAGAGTAGCCAGGTACTCAACCCCAGCAGCCGTCTGGCCTTGGCCAGGGCAGGTTCGACAGACAGTGCCAGGCTTGGCTTCATAGGCGTGACCCGTTCCTTGTGTGAATCGGCTGACATGGGGATTCAATCACGAATAGCGCTATCTCACCTGATGTGCGCTAACGAATCCCAACCATCCATTGTCTAGCTATCGGGATAATTTGTGGTCATTTCCCTAGAGGACGTAGCTAGGGTTAGGCTTAAACGCTTACCCAGGGTGCTTTTGGGATTGATACCAAGGCTTGGGTCAGTAGGGATGCCAGAGGCATCTAGGCCTAAATTCACCCAGGGGAAGCGTTACCCTGAGCCGGTCAATCTAGGGGTCGCAACCCTGACCAGTCTAAACCAGGATAAGCGTGCGATCGCCTGGCGGAGGGCTAGCTCAGCCCTACCCACAAAGCTCCATGACCTAAAAAGGTCAAAATCTCCTCCCATGCTATTCAACCTGGGCTAGGTTGCCCAGGTAATTACCGCTAGACGTATTTCTACCCTGGTGTTCAGTTTGGCAAATGCGGTCGGTAAAGCGTCATCCATGCCCCCTGGCCCAGTCTACATTGCAGCCTAAAGTTTTGAGCAGGGCGACTATGCCCCTCAATGTATGCTTGCTTAATGTGCATGCAATGTTCGGTATGCCTGGCATCTGCCATGGCAGGAAAGCTGCCGAAGCCGCCGCCGCCGTTACGGGTTGGGACACCCCCGGCAGCGGTACGGAGGTCGCCATGGGGCCTGGGATGGTCAAGCCCCGAATCACCTACGGCCGTTTGGGCATCAGTAGATCTGACCGGAGCCTGGTAGGCTTGACACCGGCTAGCCAAAAATTAAAGTTCACATACCAGTCATGATCAACGGGGCATTGAGGCTGGCAGACCCTGACGTCCTCAACCCGTCCTCAACCCATCACCAGCCTCCCAAACCAGCGCTACCCCCCGCCAAAAGGGAGACTTTGCCACGACGGTTTGGCTTACCCAGCCCAGTCTCTACCGGCTATAGATACCTTTGCCGCCCAACATCACAGGCTTTGCGGAAACAACCTTCGCCCCTAAACTAAAACAGAGCCGCCAAGGTTTGACGGCTCTGTCCTAGGTTTGAGTCAACATGGTATTAGCCTGCGTTATCAAAGCGCAGCAGATTATCGGGGTCAACATAGTGGCAGACGGCATCATCAACGCAGATTAAGGCCCAGCCTGAGGCTTCAATGCTGACCAGGTTATAGTCACCATTTTGCACAAAAAACCCTTTATGATTGCGGGTTTCGGGCTTGATTCCAACGGGATTGCTAGGCATATCAGTATTCTCCAAAAACAACGACCAACAATGATAAAGAAAGACTTATCGCTTAGTTGAGAAAATCCTATCATTGAGTTCATGAGAAATTTATTAAGTAATTTAAGGGTTTGTTTCAGGCTAAAACGTTATACTCGCTGTCCCTGGTCTAGGGAAGCCGCGTTTGTCCTGATTTGCGGTGACCTATTGCTGGGCGCACAAAAATTTTGTATTCAGAGAAAGATTAACTTAAGTTTTATGAATGGGGTTTTTTCTACCCCAGGACAGGGAAAAGGGGGCGAGGTGACTCGTTTGATCACGTCAACCCGCTGATCCCCGATGGGTTTTGGGTCGTTTCCCTGGTTTCGAGCTAAATTCACCACAGGTTTAGGAATTGACAATGACCTCACCATGGTTAGCCTGGGCGCAAAAACTCCAGGCCATTGCCCAAACTGGGCTGTACTACAAAAATCATCCCTTCGATGCCGAACGCTACGAGCAGGTACAGCACATTGCGGCTGAAATGCTGGCTACCCAAGCCCAGGCCGACCCCGCCGCCGTGCTCGATTTGCTGCGGCAGGACTCAGGTCACGCTACCCCTAAAGTGGATGTGCGCGGGGTGGTGTTTCAGCAGCAAAAGATTCTGCTGGTGCAGGAACGCAGCGACGGCGGCTGGACTCTGCCCGGTGGCTGGGCTGACATCGGCGAGCCCCCGAGCCGGGCGATTGAGCGCGAAGTATTTGAGGAGTCAGGATTTATCACCCAGGCCAATAAGCTGCTGGCGGTTTACGATCGCAACCACCCCCGCCATGGCCACCCCCCAGAGCTGCACCACAGCTTTAAGCTCTTCTTTCGCTGCGCAATTACCGGCGGTAGCCCTACCCCCAGCTACGAAACCACGGCGGTAGACTTCTTTGGCCCCGACGAGATACCGTCCCTGTCCCTCAACCGGGTGGTGCCCAGCCAGATTAACCGCTGCTTCGAGCATCTGCACCATCCCGACTGGCCGACGGATTTTGATTAAGCGAATTGGCCTGATTCAGACGCCGAAGACAAGGCTTGTGATTCCCGTGAAAACGGGAATCGATTTCCTATCCGCGCTATCACAATGGATTGCTACACCGGTGGGCCTGACAATCTAGTGCTGTCATCGTAGCTGTAGGCGTTTAACCAGCCCTCGTTCTACGCTATAGGCACCGATTGAGGGATAACAACCATGGTGCGACTCCAACCCTGGCAGTGGGCCGTGCTGGTGCTGCCACCGGTGGCTATCGTTGGGCTCATTACCCTGGCGGCGGCAGTTCAGCTCCACGCCTGGGGCCTGAACTGGCTGTGGGCGGTGATTATTCTGCTGATGGTGGGGTGGCGCTGGCTGCTGGCCCGCTGGCTGCGCCCGGCCCGCCAGCAAATCGAAGCAGCGCTAGAAACCGCCCAGGCGCTGACCGCCGAACTGGATGACGCCAACCCCGCTGGCCGTATCGACATCGGGGGTGCCGCCCTAGAAAAAATTCTGGCCGCCTCCGGGCAGGATCCACCGGTGTGGGAAGATTGGGATATCTTTTGGAAGCGCTGCCGAGAGGTGGTGACGGTGGTGGCCCACACCCACCACCCCGAAGTTAAGTATCCCTTGCTGAATATTTACGTGCCCGATGCCTACGGCCTGCTGCGCGGCACCGTAGACGAGGTCGATCGGTGGATTGACACCCTCTCGCCGGTGCTGGGGCAGGTTACCATTGGCCAGGCGGTGGAGGGCTATGAGGCCTATCGCCGGGTTGAGCCCTCGGCCCGCAAGCTCTGGCAAGCGTGGAACTGGGCACAGTGGCTGCTTAACCCGGTGGCCGCGGCGGCCCGCACCCTCAGCCAGCCCACCCAAAATTTGGCCAACCAGCAGCTCATCGGCAACCTCAGCGCTCTGCTGCGGGAAGCCACCCTGCGCAACCTCTACCGCCAGGCCGTAGCCCTCTACAGCGGCACCTTACCCGCTCTGCCCGTGCCCCCCAAAAGCCCAGCCGCTCCGGCGGCGCAAACCCAGACCCTACGGGACATTCTCGACCAGGCCGAGCCGGTGGAGCAGGTGGGTCACCCGCCGGTCAACATTTTGCTGGTAGGGCGCACCGGGGCGGGCAAAAGCAGCGTCGTTAATACCCTGTTTGAGGCCGACCAGGCAGCGGTAGACGTGCTGCCCAGCACCGCCGACATCCGCCGCTACCACTGGCAGGCCGACGGCGGCGAAGCTCTTACCCTGTGGGATTCTCCTGGGTACGAACAGGTCGACCGAGACGACTATCGGGAACTGCTGGTGGACTATGCCCGCCGGGCTGACCTGCTGCTGATGGTTACCCCCGCCCTCGATCCAGCCCTGCAAATGGATGTAGATCTGCTGGGGGAAATGCGCCAGGAGGTGCCTGACCTGGGGGCCATTGCCGCCGTTACCCAGGTCGATCGGCTGCGTCCCCTGCGGGAGTGGAACCCCCCCTACGACTGGCAGAGTGGCAATCGTCCGAAGGAAATCGCCATCCGCGAGGCGGTGGGCTACCGCCAGCAGCAACTGGGGGCCTTGTGCGATAGCGTTTTACCCCTGGTTACCCGCGATAGTGCCACCCACCGCCCCGGCTGGAACGCTGACGCCCTGGCCGCCAGCCTGATTGAGCTGATCGACCCCACCCAGGCCCTGCGGCTGGCCCGGTTTTTGCGCGATCGCGAGGCCAAGGTGGCGGCGGCGGCCCGGCTGATCGACCGCTATCGCGTTCAAATGAGTACCACCCAGGGCCTGGCGGCGTTTCTCAAAAGCCCGGTGCTGCAGTTTATCGCCACCCTAACCACCGGCACCCCCACCCTAGCCTATCTGCTGGCTGAGCAAATTCCGGTGGAGCAGCTGCCGGTGGTAATTGGCAAGCTGCAGCTCGCCTACGATCTGTTTAAGGTGGTGGGCACCGAAACCGCCCGCCTCGATCTGCTGGCCCTGTGGCCCCTGCTGCTCGACCACAACGACCCACCCGACCGCGCCGCCTGGGCTTTTGGCCACACCATGGTGGAATATTGGACTCAAGGGCTGTCGGTGAAGCAAACCCGGCGGCGGCTAGACGACTACCTGGCGCAGTTTGATCAGCAGATGAGCCCCCAGAAGGGCTAGGAACCCTCAATTACAGCCCCCGCAGCCCGGACATCAGCCCGTGGCAGACCTGGGTTAGAAACTTCAAATCCAGCGTTTCCAACGTATCCGTGGGCTGGTGGTAGTGGGGATTACGCATGAACGCGGTATCGGTGATCATAATCGCCGGATAGCCCAAATCCCAAAAGGGGGAATGGTCGCTGAGGCGGGTATCCGGTACTCGGTAGCCCTGGCCAACCACAGGGAGCCACTGGCTCCGCACCCCGGCGGCGCGAAACCCCCACCACAGCCGCACCATGTCGGCCACGGCTAACCAGGGGCCAACCTGGGCAATGAAGTTGCCACGATTGGGATAGATTTTCTCCAGCCCTGGGGGATAGGCTTGGGAATTCGGGGTTTGGCAGCAGTAGCCCAGCATTTCTAGCGACAGCATTAGCCGCAGGGGCTGGTGCTGACCGTAGAAATCCTGAGCGTAGTGGCGGCTGCCCACCATGCCATATTCCTCCAGATCAAAGGCGACCAGGCGCAGGGGCGATCGCGGCGGGTCGGCGGCAAAGGCCCGGGCAAGTTCCAGCAGGGCGGCCACACCGGTGGCGTTGTCGTCGGCCCCAGGGGAGCCAGGCACTGAGTCGTAGTGGGCCCCGATGACGATCGGTGGGCCAGCGGTTTGCCCCGGTAAACTCAACCCCCAGTTGGTGTAGGACTTCCCCTCGTAGGGGAAATCATGACGCTCCACCGCCCCAAACTGGGATAGCTCCTGCTGGATGTACTGCTGCACATAAAAATGACCTGCCGAACCGAGGGAGGGGCTGCGATCGCGCACAATCTGCTGAAGGTGGCCCGTCAGCCGGGTTTGGAGATCGTCAAAAGCCGTCATTTAAACAGGTTTCTGCATCCCTTTGGTGATGTTAGCTAGGTTCTCCCGGGGCAGCAGCCGGGTTGCCAGGGTCAAGACGTTATTCATAAACCCGTGGACGGCGATGCGCTGCTGTTTTTCCATGGCCTCGTAGCCAAAGGCGGCGACCTCGGCGGCGGTGGGCAGGTTGCCCTTAAACAGCTTGGCGTTGCCCACCTCGGCCCGCTGCTGAAATTCTGACCGGGTGGGGCCAGGGCAAAGGCTGGTGGCGGTTACCCCCGTGCCCTCAAGCTCGCTGGCAATAGCTTCGGTAAACGACAGCACGTAGGCCTTAGAGGCAAAGTACACCGCCATGTAGGTGCCCGGCAAAAAGGCAGCGGTGGAGGCCAGATTCAAAATCCGCCCCTGGCGGCGAGCAATCATTCCCGGCAGATACAGACGGGTTAAATGGGTCAGGGCGACGATGTTGAGCTGGAGCATGGCGTTTTGCTTCTCCCAATCGGAATCAGCAAAGGCAGCCAGATCGCCAAACCCGGCGTTGTTAACCAGGGCATACGGTTGCAGGTTCTGTCCCTGGGTCCAGTCGAAAAATTGCTGGCGGGTGTCGGCCTCAGTAAGGTCGCCCTGGTAGGTCAAGACCGGCACCCCATGGGCGGCTTCTAGCTCAGCCTTAAGGGCCTTAAGGCGGTCTTCGCGGCGGGCCACCAGCACGAGGTCGTGGTTTTTGGCGGCACACACTTTGGCTAGCTCGTAGCCAATGCCGCTAGAGGCTCCGGTGATTAGAATAGGCCGTGGCATGGTGAATTTACTCTCCCCCCAGCGCCCGCTGGGTTTCAGCTTTGTCAAGCTTGAGCACAATCACCCCTAAGGGGGGCAGGGTCAAGTCTAGGGAGTAGGGGCGGCTGTGAAAGGCCCAGTCGTCTGACCATTTGCCCCCCAGGTTGCCCATGTTACTGCCGCCAAAGTCGCGGCTATCGCTGTTAAAGAGCTCTTTGTAGTAGCCCTTTTCGCCCACGCCGACGCGGTAGTGGCTGTGGGGTTGGGGGGTAAAGTTAGCCACCACCACCAAAAACTCATCGCTGTCTTTGTCGCGGCGCTCGAAGGCGACGACGCTGTGGCGGTTGTCGCTACAGTCAATCCACTCGAAGCCAGCCTGGTCAAAGTCTTGGGTAAATAGGGCGGGCTGGCTGCGGTAGAACTCGTTCAGCTTGGTCATAAAGTGCTTCAGGCTCTGGTGAGGCTGGTACTGCAGCAGATGCCACTCTAGGTCGCCCCAGACGTTCCACTCGCTCCATTGACCGAACTCCATGCTCATAAACAGAGTCTTCTTGCCCGGATGCATGAACATATAGCTGTAGAGGCAGCGCAGGTTGGCAAATTTCTGCCACTCGTCCCCCGGCATTTTGCCCAGCATGTTGCTCTTGCCGTGCACCACCTCGTCGTGGGAGAGGGCCAGCATGAAGTTTTCCGTAAAGGCGTACCAGATGCTGAAGGTGATGTTGTTCTGGTGGAACTGGCGGAACCATGGATCCATGTTGAAATAGTCCAACATGTCGTGCATCCAGCCCATGTTCCACTTCAGGTTAAAGCCCAGGCCGCCCAGGTAGGTGGGCCACGATACCATCGGCCAGGCGGTAGACTCTTCCGCCACCGACAGCACCCCAGGGTAGTAGCTAAACACCGCGTGGTTAACCTGGCGCAAAAAGTCTGCCGCTTCGATGTGCTCCGCGCCGCCGTAGTCGTTGGCTACCCATTCCCCATCCGGGCGTAGGTAGTTGAGGTAAAGCATGGAAGCCACCGCATCTACCCGCATGCCGTCGATGTGGTACTTGTCAAACCAGAACACGGCGTTGGCCACCAGAAAGTTGCGCACCTCGTTGCGGCCATAGTTAAACACCAGGGTGCCCCACTCCTTGTGTTCGCCCTTGCGGGGGTCGGCATGCTCGTAAAGGTGGGTGCCGTCAAAAAAGGCCAGCCCGTGGCCGTCCTTAGGAAAGTGGCCGGGTACCCAGTCGACCAGCACCCCAATGCCGTTGGCGTGACACTGGTCGACAAAGTACATAAAGTCTTCGGGGGTGCCGTAGCGGGAGGTAACGGCGTAGTAGCCGGTGACCTGGTAGCCCCAGGAGCCGTCGAAGGGGTGCTCGGCAATGGGCAACAGCTCAATGTGGGTAAAGCCCAGCTCCTTAACGTAGGGAATCAGCCGCGCCGCTAGCTCTCGGTAGGTGAGGAAGCGGGCGCCGGGCTTCAGCTCTGCTACGGTAACCACGGGCGCCGGGGTGCCGTCGGGGCCAATGGCGGGGTTCGCTGACGACTCGTGCAGCCACGAGCCCAGGTGGACCTCGTAAATAGACACCGGCTGGGTGAGAGGATCCTGCTGCCGTCGCTGCTCCATCCAGTCGTCGTCGTTCCAGGTGTAGCGGTCTAGATCGGCCACGATCGAGGCGGTTTTGGGCCGGGTTTCCTGGAAAAAGCCGTAGGGGTCAGACTTTTCGTAGATGTGGCCGTCGTAGTTTTTGATTTCATATTTGTAGGATTCTCCGACGGTTAGCGCCGGAATAAACAAATCCCAGATGCCGTTAGAGAGGCGACGCATCTGGTGCTTGCGGCCATCCCAATAGTTGAAGTTACCCAGCACCGACACATTGCGAGCGTTCGGAGCCCAGACCGCAAAGTAAACGCCGCTAACGCCTTCCACCTCGGTCAGGTGTGCCCCGAGCTTTTCGTAGATGCGGTGGTGGTTGCCCTCGCCAAATAAGTGAATGTCAAAATCCGTAATGGCGCGGGTCTTAAACGCATAGGGGTCGTAGATTACGTGGGCATGGCCATCACTCAGGTACTTAAGCTGGTAGTTGGCTAAGTCTTGAACCTCCAGGACGCACTCAAAGAAGTGAGGATTATGGCTGGCCTCCATCGGTACTTCTTTGTGTTCGGCGGGCAACACTACCCATGCCTGCTCAGCCTGGGGTAGATAGGCTCGCACCGCCCAAACGGTCTGGCCATCCTGCTGCACCATATGAGGGCCTAACACCTCAAACGGGTCATGGTGCTGGTTCCAGACAATGCGGTCAATCTGGTCAGGGGCAACGGTTACAGCCATATTTAAATCCACGGTTTGTTATAGAGCAGCTCAGGGTTCCAGAGCGATGGTTGCTAGCTAGTTAAGGCCATGTTCAGCAGCGATCTACCCCTAGCGCTGTTAGGAGTGTAACCCCCGGCGTGACGCAAAGCATCGCACTAAAACCAGCAGGCTGAATTAAATGCCGCTTAAGAACCTAGATCGACGTAAATTCACTAGTTACAAAATAAATGCAACCTAGGCTTAAACCTGGAAATTTCTCCAGGAAAAACCTAGTCGTCAAGCTAGCTGGGTATAGATTAACAAAACTTAGCGATTTCCACAGAGAAATTTTTGTGCCCTTGGCATCGTTACAGGGGCTTCAACGGATGAAGGGCAGCACCGGCCTAACTACCCGTCGGACTTGGAGCAAAAAAATCAGGTTAGCCAGCTCGGTGTTGACCCGCTGCCGGGTATTCGGGTTTTGCAACTGCTCTTTGAGCAGGGCATACTCCGCCGCTGAAAGCGGTTCGCCCGTGATCGGAGAGCGCGCCTCGGTGATAATTTCAGTGCGCAGAATCTCCTCCGGCACCTGATCTGCGGGTGGCAGTGCCTCTGCCTGTCCGCCCGCCAATACTGCTCCGGTAAGCCCCACGCTAGCTACCATCCACCACCGCCAGTGCCCCATGACCATGCTTCCCAAATTATCGTTTTGCCGTCGCGCTGACTGGTTACGTCTACCGGTTACGTCTATCGGTCTCGCCTACCGGTTGTGTCTACTTGGGTTTTACCATAGTTGAGGAGCAGGCTGCCGCTGGCCTTGACGCAGAAAACCAGGCCGGAATCAGAATCCTAGGCCAGCCCTACCGACGGCGGCGCAGCCCTGCCGACGTCCTGGCGTTAGAATGGCTTCTCCTAAGCTAGCGGGCGCGGGCCAGGGAGGGAACCCTAAGCCTAGCCTGGCTAGGGCTCTTTGGTGAACTGGCACCCTGGATGGGCCGACCGGGTTAAAGCCTGGCTATGCTAGGCTGCGTGGAGCTAGATCGGTTGTCAAATGATTGTTGAATTTGGAGGTGTCATGGGTTTCCTGCAGCGTTTCTCTCGGGTAGTGGCGGTGTCATCGGTGGTCGGCGGTGTGGTTGGCGGCGTGATTGCCGCTTCCCCCGGCCAGGCCGAAACCGTACTGCAGGAGACGGGCACTATCGCTCCGGCCGAGGCCACCTACACCTTCACCGGTGAGGCGGGACAGACCGTTACAATCACCCTGGACAGCACCGAGTTTGACCCGGTGCTGTCGCTGCTAGACTCCAGTGGCCAAGAAATCGCCACTAACGATGACTTTGGCGGCACCCTCAATTCCACCATCATCTTCGAGCTACCCACCGCCGATACCTATACGGTTTTGGCCCGGTCGTTTTCGGGCCAGGGTGGGGCCTATAATCTGGTAGTGCGCGACGCCAGCGAGTTTGAAATCACCTACGCCGCCGCCGAGGCCCTGGTTCTCGACGAAAACTATGCCGAGGCCATCGTCGGCTACACCGAGGCCATCGACCTCGACCCTGAGCAGGCTTCGGCCTACCTGGGTCGCGCCCAGGCTACGCTAGGGCAGGTCTATGCCGAGGGTGGAGCGGCCATTGAAGGCCCTGAAGATATTCCGGCGGAGGCCCGGGCCTCGGTGATTGCCGACTTTGAGCAGGCCGCAACCCTGATCGAAGCCAGCGGCTCGGCCGACTGGGCGGCCTCTTTGCGGGAGCAGGCCGAACTGTTGCGCGGCGCCGATAGCCCACCCAAATAACGACGGTGGATGGCCAGGGGTCAGATAATCGACCCATCCCCCTGAACTTTTAGGCAACCTTTCCGGGTGAGGCCGCGTCCTCAGGAAAAGTTAGTGGTAGATAAACCTCATGGATCCCCTGGCCGCCGCCACGGGATTTTTTTTGGCTGACTCATTCGGCCTGGCCCACCCCTGAATGACTAAACAGGAATCAGCGACGGTCATTCCTATGCCTAGTAGAGCGCGGCGTAAATGTGTACACCATTAGCGATGACTGAGGTGTAGGGTATAAGGTTAACGGTTCACGGTAGGAAATAGAGAGACTTCCGCTGTCATGTACTAGCTTGCCCTCGCGAGAGCAGGGGCAGGAATCTATGTTCTAGCCCTCTGCATCGGTGCTCTTGGCAGGTAAACAAAAAAGGATGCAGCCTCGGCTGCATCCCAATAATTCACTTGGCTTGGGCCACTTCAGCGGCCAGCCTTAGTTGGCGTTAATCTTGCGGTAAGGTACGGATGCCGCAATGTTGATATTGCCCGTAGACACCCGCGCCGGAGCGCTACCGCTAGCCCCAATGCTGCGAGCCATATTCAGAAACATACTGGGATTACCAGCAGTAGCTTGCTTCTCTTGGGGCACAAACCGCTTGACTTGAGACTGCCAAACCACCTGCGGGAAGCCCAGCAGATTGCGGTGATAGGCGTCGTAGCGGGGGTTTTTAATGTGAATGGGGCGCTCACCTTCAGCCCGACCGGGCAGCACCCGGCGCTTCTGGTAGGGCACCGTGTTGTAGCCAAAGCTGGTGAGATATTCTTCGGTGTTCAAGAGCTCATCGACTAGGCCCTGGATGCCTTTAGTGGCCACCACGATAGACCAGGCAATTTTTTCGCGCTCGTTGTAAACATCGCGACCCAGGATTTTTTGGACGCAGTGCTCAACAAACTTGTAATTGCTGTTTTTTTCGTAAAAGCTGTTGTAAAACGTCGATGACAACGCCAGCCCCCGAATGAAGTCGCGCACCGTAATTTGGCCGTTACGCAGCTGCGACTCTAAGAAGGGCTCACGATCCCACTTAAAGGCGTGGAAAAACATTTGCCGATAGGCCGCCTCAATCAGCGCATCCATATCGGTGGTATCAAACCGGTCATCGGTGGAGAAAACCCTAGGCTGCTCATCGCCACCGACCTCATAGGCGGCAACCCGTTGGTTTTGACTGGATGGAGAGTAACTTAATAGCGGAAGAGACACGTTTGAATCTCCAGAATCTTAGGAAAATTTACAAACTTTAGAAACGATCATACGGGAACGTTTGCACCGAATCTGGGCCAGATGAGTAAATCAACATAGTCCTTAACATTCTGGCAATGGGTTGACAGTTGTGGGGTTTGCCCCCTCGGGTGTCTCGACGTAGACTCCGTAGAGCCCCTTGGCCTGAGGTGGTCAGGGCCCCCCGGTGGCTGGGCCAAACACCCAGGTATAAAGCTACGCATCCCAAAAACTGGAGCCAGCGGGGGGCGGCTAGCGCTCCTGGCGCTAGTCCAGAAACCCCGTTTCTAGCCCCCAGCCAACCTATCCCTGATTAGCTATTCAAGGTTTAATGAGAAAAAGCCAAGGTTGAAGCCATGCCGAAGATTTTTATTTCCTACCGCCGTAGCGATAGCGAAGATATCGCCGGACGCGTTCACGACCGGCTGATGGATGATTTCGATAAAGATTCCGTCTTCTTTGATGTCGAAACTATTCCCTATGGCCTTGACTTTCGAGACTTTTTGAAGGGCGAAGTGCAGCAGTGCCAGGTGCTCATCGCTATCATTGGCCCCGACTGGCTCAGCGCTCAGGATGGCGATGGCCACCGCCGCATCGACGACCCTGCCGACTGGGTACGGATTGAAATTGAATCGGCCCTGGCCCGCGATATTCCCGTCATTCCGCTGCTGGTGCGGGGGGCCAGGCTGCCCCGGCCCGATGAATTGCCCGATAGTCTGCGCAACCTGGCCTACCGCAACGCCGCCACCGCCCGCGCCGGACGCGACTTCCATATGGATATGGGGCGGTTGATTGAGCAGATCGAACATCATTTTGTCGTCTGGCAAGCGGAGCAAGCGTCACCCCTTGACCCAACGGACCCACCCGCGCCACCCCAAAGGTTAGCGACTACCCACCCAACGACTCACCGCCAAGAGCAGGCCCGCCAGCAGCCCGCCACCAGACTTACGACACCACCAGAGCCAGCCGCCGCCAATCGCCCTGCGCCCTTGTCCTCCGGCCCCTCGCCGTCCTTATCCGGCCTGAGCCGCCGCCGGATGATCCAGATAGCCGGATGCGGGGGCGGCGGGCTAGTGCTGGCGCTGGCCGCCAATTCGATCCTCCGCAATTCTCAAGGGGATAGCCCCAATGGACCCAATGGAACTGATGCGAACCCAAGTGACGCAGACACAACTACCCCTGCCGCTGACTTAACCACCTTCAATTTTGAGGTCGTAACCGTTAATGAAGCGGGGGAAATTATCGACCGGCAGACCAAGCAAGACCAAGAATTTGAAGAGAACTTGGGCAGCAACATCACCCTATCAATGGTAGCCATCCCTGCCGGGGAATTTGTGATGGGGTCGCCGCCGGAGGAAGAGGGCAGGGCTGATAATGAAGGCCCCCAGGGCACGGTGAGGGTGCCCTCTTTTTTCATGGGCAGTTTTCCGGTCACCCAGGCTCAGTACCAGGCGGTCATGGGGGAGAACCCCAGTAGCTTTGCTGAGAATGGGGCCAAACGCCCGGTGGAGACCGTGTCTTGGTATGACGCCATAGCCTTTTGCGAAAAGCTATCCCAGCAGACCGGGCGCCTCTATCGCCTGCCCAGCGAGGCCGAGTGGGAATACGCCTGTCGGGCCAATACAACTACGCCATTTAATTTTGGCCCCACAATTACCACGGATTTAGCGAACTACAGGGGCACCGACTTGGAGTCGGAGGGTACCACCTATCCAGGTCATTATGGGCAAGGGCCTCCGGGCAGTTTTCGTGAACAGACCACCGATGTCGGCAGTTTTCCACCCAATGCCTTTGGCCTGTACGACATGCACGGCAACGTGTGGGAATGGTGTGCCGACCACCAGCACGACAGCTATGAAGGTGCACCGACGGATAGTACGGCCTGGCTATCTAGCGATGAATCAGCATTCCGGATGTTGCGGGGTGGTTCTTGGTACAACGTTCCGGCGTCCTGCCGCTCTGCCCGTCGAATCAGCGATAGTCCAGACACGAGCGACCAGGTCAGTGGTTTTCGGGTGGTATGTGAGGCGGCTTAGCTTTCAGTCAGGGCGAACAAAGCCCGGTCTGCACCGCCCCACGAGCACCCACAGCGGCAGCACATACAGGTACACCGCATAGGGCACAAACTCAGCATTTACCGCCAACAGGGTGGCGGGCACCAGCCCGGCGATGTTCCAAGGAATCAGGGGAGCCAGCACCACGGCGGTGTTTTCTAAATCAATGGCCTGCTGCTGGGGGGTAAATTAGCTCGCTGGTAAGTGGGCAGCGTTAGCTGCTGGGTAAGCACGATGGCCATGGTTTGGGTGCAGCCGTAGGCAGCGGTTACCAGGCTAACCCCGATCGTACCTAAAAATAGCCCACCGCCCTGGGGCAGCACCGCTACCCAGAGCTGGAGCAACGCCAGGGTTTGGGTGCCAGCTAACAGCCCAGCCAGGGCAGTGGAAATCACCACCACCCAGCAGACCTTAGCCATCGGCCACAGGCCGCCCCCCTGAAAAATATCTGCCAGGGGAGTGGGAGGAGCGAGGTGAAAACCCAAAACTAAAAATCTGACCAGGGCTAGCGGCCCGTAGCCTTGTAAACCCACGGCTAAACCCAGGGCCAGGGCCAGACTAATCAGCAGCGTGAGTTTAACCGGCACCCGCAGCGCCACCAGCAGAAAAATGGTGGCGGCGGGCAGCAGCGTTACCCAGTGCAGGTTAAAGGCTTCCGGCATGGCCACCCGCAGGCCCTGATCCACAATCCTTAAGGGATACCACCAGGACGCCCCGAGATAAACCCCAATCGACACCAATAAGGGCACTCGCGACGTAGCCATCATGGCTTTCAGATTGGCATAGATATCGGTGTGGGTAACTGTGGCCACCAGGTAAGCGCTAGAGGATAGGGGCGAGCAGCGATCGCCCACGTAGGCTCCGGCGATGATTGCCCCCGCCGCCCAGGGCAGGCTCACCGCGCCGCTGCGCGCCATAATCATCAGGGCCAGCCCCACCGTGCCCACGGCCCCAAAGGAGGTGCCGATCAGCATCGAGACTACCGCCGTTAGACTAAAGGCCGAGAGAATAAATAATCGCGGCTGAATCAGCTGTAGGCCGTAGTACACCAACGTGGCCACGGTGCCAGAGGCCATCCAGGCGGCCATTAGGCCGCCGATCAGCAGCAAAATGCTGAGTACGCCGAACGATTGCTGCGCCCCGGCCCACACCAGCCTAGCCAAATCGGCTGGGGCTTTGCCGCGCCGCCAGTGCAGGCCAAAAAATAGCACCAGGCTAAACCCCAGGGGCACCATCAACCAGCCGCCCCGCAGGGCGGTAGCCACCAGCAGTGCAGAGGAAACCCCAAGGGCAAAAAAAATATCCACGCGGTGCGTTTAAAGCTCAACCGAAGCACCAGGTCGGCCCAGTAGACCCACCCGCCGCCCCTTCAGAATAATCAACCGCTTCAGGGCTGACCACCGATGCCGTAGCTGCGCACTATGCAAATTATCGATAGGTCAGGGCAGCGCTTTTCGATGGGGTGCCCACCCTGATCGAGGGCCAAGGCTACGGCTCTTTTTGAAGAAGACCGTAAACACGCTCCCCAAGCGAATAAAATTGAGGTTTAGTGTAATTTTGTAATTTACTCCCTCAGCCGATTATTTATGAGACCGTACCGGGCCGCCGCCTTACAAATGACCAGTGTGCCAGATCTCGACAAAAACCTGGCCCAGGCCGAAGAACTCATTGACCTGGCCGTGCGCCAGGGGGCAGAATTGATCAGCCTGCCCGAAAATTTCTCATTTCTGGGGGATGAGGAGGCCAAAATCGCCCAGGCCGAGAAAATTTCCTTGGCCAGCGAAGCCTTTCTCAAAACCATGGCCCAGCGCTACCAGGTCACCCTGATCGGCGGCGGCTATCCGGTGCCCGCCAAAGAAGGAAAAGTCTTCAATACAGCTCTGCTGGTGTCGTCCGACGGCCAGGAGCTGCTGCGCTACGAAAAGGTACATTTGTTTGACGTTAACCTGCCCGACGGTAACACCTACCGCGAATCTAACATCGTCATCTCCGGGCATTTGCTGCCCGATGTTTTTCCGTCTAAAGACTTTGGCATTTTGGGCCTCTCGGTGTGCTATGACGTGCGCTTCCCAGAGCTATACCGCCACCTGTCGCAGCAGGGGGCTGAGGTGCTTGTGATTCCGGCGGCGTTTACCGAATTCACCGGCAAAGACCACTGGCAGGTGCTGCTCCAGGCTCGCGCCATTGAAAATACCTGCTACGTTATCGCCCCGGCCCAAACCGGCTTTCACAACGCCCGGCGACAGTCCCACGGCCACGCCATGGTAATTGATCCCTGGGGTATGGTGCTGGCCGATGCGGGAGTAGATAAAGGCATAGCCATTGCCGAAATTAGCCCTACTCGCCTATCCCAGGTGCGTCGCCAGATGCCATCTCTGGCCCATAGAATGTTTCCTTGATGTTTGCGGATTCCTGTGAACTCCTTCAAAGAAGGAAACTCATGTAAATTAGATAGATTGAGTTTTGGCAGTCCGCATGGTTGATTGGGCAACTGACTTTATCGGCAGCAACCTAGGGTTTTCTCTAAACCTATTGCACAATGCTACGCACAGTCCGCCGCTTTGGCTGGCCGAGGTATCCGAGGCTGAAATCGGCCCTGTAGTATTGGCCAGCGTGCTGCTGAGCCTGGTTGTGATCTATTTAGCCGCCAAGATGGGAGGTGAGCTATGCGCCCGCATCAACCTGCCCTCGGTGCTGGGGGAGCTGGTGGGCGGTGTTATTGTCGGTATCTCTGCCCTACACCTGGTTGTGTTTCCCGAGGCGGGAATTGAGCCTGACTCTCCGCTGCTTAATTTAATTCAGCTCACCACTGGCTTCGAGCCCGACGGGTTAATGCGGGTGTTCGAGGGCAGCAGCGAGGTGATTTCGGTCTTGGCTGAGCTGGGAGTCATTATTCTCCTCTTTGAAATTGGCCTGGAGTCTGACCTGAAGGAGCTGATTCGGGTTGGTCCCCAGGCGGCGGTGGTAGCCGTGATTGGGGTGGTGGTGCCGTTTGCGGCGGGCACGGCGGGGCTGATTGCCCTGTTTGGGGTAGACACCATACCGGCGATATTTGCCGGGGCCGCCCTGACCGCCACCAGCATTGGTATTACCGCCAAGGTACTGGCCGAGCTGCAAAAGCTCAGCTCTACCGAGGGGCAAATCATCATCGGGGCAGCGGTGCTGGATGATGTGCTGGGCATCATTGTGCTGGCCGTGGTGGCTGGCCTGGCTAAAACCGGCGAGATCCAAGTTCTCAACGTGGTTTATTTGATTGCCGGAGCCGCCATATTTCTGGTGGGGTCAATCTTGGTGGGGCGGTTGCTCAGTCCCTACTTTGTCATGGTGGTGGATAAAATGCGCACCCGTGGCCAGGTGATTATTAGCGCCCTAATTTTTGCCTTTGTGCTGGCTTATATTGCCGCCGCCATCCAGCTAGAGGCCATTCTGGGGGCCTTTGCCGCCGGGCTAATTCTGGCGGAAACCTCTAAGCACAAAGAAATCGAAGAGCAAATCAGCCCCATCGCCGATATGCTGGTGCCGATTTTCTTTATCACGGTGGGGGCTAGAACCGACGTTAGCGTGCTCAACCCCCTCGACCCGGCTAATCGCACCGGGTTGATCATTGCCTCTTTCTTAGTCGTAGTGGCCATTATCGGTAAGGTGGTAACGGGCTTTGCCGTTTTTGGTCAGCCCGGCATCAATCGCTTAGCCGTTGGCATCGGTATGATTCCTCGTGGCGAGGTGGGCCTGGTGTTTGCCGGGGTGGGGGCAGCCAGCGGAGTTTTGTCTGACTCCTTAGACGCCGCCATCATCGTCATGGTGATTGTCACCACGTTTATTGCTCCGCCCCTGCTGCGGATCGTGTTTCAATCCTCAGAACCCTCGGCACTGGAGTCCGATTCGGCCCTGGCCGTATCCTCATCGGCTTCCCCGCCTGGGGATTCGTCTTCTTAACCAGGGCAATCTGAGCCTTTTGCGTAGGCCAGTCGGAGAAGTTTAGGCAGCGTTAGATCCTGGAGAGAAGTTCGAAAAAGTACTTAGGGGATTTCCAGCAAGCACTTACCTCGTCATTCCCGCCCAGGTGGGAACCCAGCCCAAAAGTCTATTTATGTTGGGTATCTTCTTTCCTAGAAATTGCCTTAGGGTCTGGCGCTGAAATCAGACATCCGCTCCAATCAGAGGCTCGTTATGGAGTCTCGCCCAGAGCCTGACCCGGCAAACGTTTGGAGCCTGCCCCTGTGAAAGCGGGGGCGGCAGTAATGCCGATATATTATTTTACGGCTGACTCTTTACCCTAGCCGTAGGAGGGGCAAAGCCCTTTGCCCCTCCTACGGTTGATACCAAATCCGAGTCCATCCGCCCGATTCCGAAAAGGCCAACCCGTGGGGGCGTTGGCGCAGCCTCGCAGAGGCTTTATGGCATTCGCCCGGCTGAATCGGGGGTAGCCCAGCAGGATTTAGTATGCGTTGAGGAAATCACTGACCAGCGGCGAACTTGACGAAGCTAGCCTGGATTTTGTCGGTTAATGGCGCCCTGGCCCCAAAACCCGCTAAACTCATTGAGATTATTCGCTTAAGCTTAGGTATAAGTGCTTATGAAGGATGGGCTAACTCAACGGCATAGCGTGGCTACCAGCCCGGCCGCCATTGGCATCTTTGACAGCGGCGTGGGGGGCTTAACGGTGCTGCGCGAAATTTATCGCCAGTTGCCCAATGAGTCAGTGCTGTATTTTGGTGATACTGCTCGGCTGCCCTACGGCTCGCGCTCCCCAGCCGAAATTCTGCACTTTACCCGCCAAATCTTAACCTGGCTGGCCAGCCAGCGCGTCAAGATGGTTATGATGGCCTGTAGCACCAGTTCGGCTCTAGCCCTAGATATTGTTCAATCAGAGTTTGACTTCCCAATTTTGGGGTTAGTCAGGCCCGGTGCGCAGGCGGCGGCTCGCCGGGGCAGCCGCATTGGGGTAATTGCTACCCAGGCTACCGTGGCCAGCAGCGCCTACAAAATGGCCATTCAAGAGCTTGACCCTACTCGGCAGGTTTGGCAGGTGAGTTGCCCGAGATTTGTACCCATTGTCGAGAACAACCAAATTAACCAACCCTGTGCTCGGCAGGCCGCAGAGACTTATCTACAGCCCCTGGTAGCTGCCAAGATTGACACCCTGGTCTATGGCTGTACCCACTATCCCCATCTGGCCCCGGTGCTGCAATCGGTGCTGCCGAGCACGGTACAGTACATTGACCCAGCCACCTATATGGTGGCGGCGGCGGCACGCGAGCTAGATGCCCTGGGCCTACGCAGTAGCTCTCCGGCTTGGTCAACGAAGTTTTGCGTCAGTGGCCCAGCCCAAGACTTCAAGCGCTTGGCCGTGCAGTGGCTAGGGCATGCTCCCACCGTGCAGCAGATTCAGTTACCCGAGCTAGCCGTCAACCCCGACACTAGCGCAACGGTTGCTGCCCATCCAGCTGCGCTGGCTAACCCTGGGGGCGACTAGAACGACTAGAATGCCTGGCCCATAGCAAAGCCCCATAAACCAAAACCAGATAAGCCACCGCCAAAGCCGGAATAATCATCAGAGATAGGGTAGTTTCCATCGTCGGAGTGTCGAATAAAAGCGAGGAAGAGATTAAAAAATACAGCCCCAAAGCGGCGACGAGCCTGCTACAAACTCGCCCAAGCTTGTTTTTACGTAACCTCAGGGAACTCGTTACTAGCGATCTAATCCTTGGCAAGAACCGAAGGAATTTGCGCTGACGTCAGGTACCGACTGCTGCGATCAGCTCGTTGTAGATTCCCGACCGAAGCCTATCCCCGTAAAAACGAGGGCGGAACTAACGCTGGGGCTCAATACCAGGGCTGATCCTTAACCGGAGCAAACCCTACTCAATGTGGAGATCTACCGCTTGGGAATTGGCGTTGACATCAGCGATCACCTTGAGGGAGAGACTCACTGTTGGTTCCCACCCCATCCTGCGCAGAGACCGGCTCTATACAGAATCGGGGCAGACCTTATGCTCCATTACCAATGCTTAAGCCAGTAGCACTCCAATTAGCTTGGAGCAAAGGCTGACCGGCCCAACTGGGTAAACCGATCAGAAGACTGAGAAAATTCCTAACCAAGAATTGACTCTGATGGGTAAGATGGGCTTTGCCCATGTCCATCGCTCAACTGCGGATGGGCATATAAGCTTTGCCCATTCTGCTTTAGCCCAAGTACCGCCTTGGCTGGCGATCACCTGGGCGATCAGGCGGTCAAGGCCGTTCAGCAGTACAGCCAAAATAGACCCAGCCTTCTGAGTTCTAAAACCTTCGGCTCAATGCCTGGGGCGTTGCCTTGCCCTCCAAAAACTCCAGCTCTGCCTAAGCAACCAGGAGCCTAAAAAAGAGCAAAACCCTAGTTTCACCAATCGCTACCGCCAGAATTTGCCTAGCAAAGCCGTGGTGTAAACAGAGCACTCCCAAACCAGCAAAGGTTTTGAGGAATTTTCTAAATAAATTCTTAATATCTAATCTATCACGTAATCCCCTAACCGTAAAAGGGACAGGCGGCTTGAGGGCTAAAAAATACGCCTAATCTTTAGGGCTATCATGGGCTCTAGCCTACTTCATTCCGTCGGCTAGAGAATCGCCAAATCAACTAAGCCGCTGCATAAATGACGATTTTTCCGGATCCATTACCATAAAACCTTTTTTCTCTGGCATTTGCTGCGTTATGCAGCTTTAGACGTGGTTTTAGGTTGCCTGCGAGGCCATCAGAACCCTAGGGGGGATTGCTTTTAAAAACTCGCCCAGCTATCACTTGCCCTGGGGTTGCCTTAGAATAACAATAGAATATGTAAAAATTCGTAACTTAACCGCCCTTGTCGGTAGTCCATGACTTCAGCAACTTCTCTGTTTGCGCCGGTTGAGACCGATCTTGACCTGCTGACCCAAAATCTCAAGGGGCTAGTGGGGCCACGGCACCCAATTCTATCGGCGGCCGCCGAGCATCTGTTTGGCGCTGGCGGTAAGCGAATTCGGCCCGCCATTGTGCTACTGCTCGCTCGGGCTAGCCTACCAGGGCAAGACATCACCCCCAAGCACCGCCGCCTGGCCGAAATCACCGAAATGATCCACACCGCCAGCCTAGTGCATGATGATGTGGTGGATGAGGCCAGCGTCCGCCGAGGGGTGCCTACGGTGCACAGCCGCTTCGGTAATCGCATTGCGGTGCTAGCGGGGGATTTCCTCTTTGCCCAATCGTCCTGGTATCTGGCTAATTTAGACAATCTGAGGGTGGTCAAACTGCTTTCCCAGGTGATTATGGATCTGGCCGAAGGCGAAATTCAGCAGGGACTGAATCGGTTTGACACTAGCCTGTCTATTGAAGCCTATTTGGATAAGAGCTACTTTAAGACCGCGTCTCTGATGGCCAACAGCTCAAAGGCTGTGGGGGTACTGAGCCAGCTGCCGGAAGAAACCGTCAGTCAGCTGTACGCCTACGGTCGACATCTGGGGCTAGCCTTCCAGATTGTGGATGACATTCTCGACTTCACCAGCTCCGATGAGGTGCTGGGCAAGCCCGCTTGTTCCGACCTCAAAAGCGGCAACCTGACGGCCCCGGTACTCTACGCCATGGCCGAGCACCCTGTGTTGGCTAAGCTGATTGAGCGCGAGTTTTCTGAATCCGATGACTTTAGCCAGGCCATCGATTTGATTCACCACAGCAGTGGTATTCAGCGCTCCCGCGACCTGGCCGCCGATCATGCCCACAGCGCCGTGGACTGCCTGCGGCAGCTGCCGGCTTCCGCTGCCCACCAGGCCCTGCGCGACATCGCAGACTACGTGTTACGGCGCATTTCTTAACGTCAGGTCTAATCGGCTATGGGCCAGGAAATTGAACGTAAGTTTCTAGTAGTGGGAGAGGCATGGCGCGCTAATGCCAGCGGCACGCTGTATCGCCAGGGCTACATTCCCACCCAAGATGCTCGCACGGTCAGGGTTCGACAGGCGGGAGAGGCGGGCTATCTGACCCTGAAGGGGCCAGCGGTGGGCCTGGTTCGCCCTGAGTTTGAGTACCCCATTCCCCTGGCCGATGCCCAGGCGATGCTGGAGACGCTGTGCCAGCCGCCGTTCATTCAAAAGTATCGGTACCGTTTGCCCCTGGGTAATGTGGTGTGGGAGGTAGATGAATTTCTAGCCGAGAACCAGGGGTTAGTGCTGGCCGAGGTGGAGCTGATGACCCCAGATCAAGACTTTCCACGCCCTGCCTGGCTAGGAAAGGAGGTGACGGATGACCCGCGCTACTACAATGCTAGTCTGGCTCGCCATCCTTACTCTGGTTGGGGGCCATAACCCCCAGAGCCACCGCCTGCCCCTGGGGCTAGCGCGGTCAGCGATAGCTAACAGCCCTTAGGTTTCGTGATACTCTCGCCCTCGCCACTGGGTCGGGCGGCGGGATGCCGATAGCCCAATCCGCACCACCGCCGCCAGATCGGCCAGGGGCGAGAGCCAAAACGCCCAGCGCCCGGCAGCCCCCTCGAAGTCGTAGGCGGAGGCTACGGCCCCCTGCATGGCGAGCCGCAGCCCCAGCAGGCCTCCGTTGAGGCCCAGCAGCAGCTGCAGCGGTAGAGACACCTCCCCGCTCCTCCCCCCGCTGAGCAGCAGGAGCACCGGCACCAAAAGCCACGGTAGCCCCTGAACCAAAGTCAAGAAGGCTACATCCCACCAGAGCTGGGTGGGCGAGGCGGCATCCTTAAGATCGAGGGAGCGCCCCCACTCTCGCCAGGTCTCGGCCATACCCTCATACATGCGCACCCGCAGCAGCTGACTGCCGTCCCAAAACCCTACCCTTGCCCCCTGGGCGGCGGCGTGGCGGGCTAGAGTGACGTCATCGCAGAAGGACGCCTGAGCCGCCCGGTAGCCGTCCAGGTGGTCTAGCAGCGTTCGCCGTACCATGAAGCACTGGCCATTGGCCATCACCCGTTGCGGATCGCCAGCGGCGGTACCCACCGGGCCAAATCGATAGACTAAAGTAATCAAGAGGGCGGGCTGGAGCCAGAACTCGCCAGCGGTCTTGAGAATAAACCGGGGTGCAAGGGAAACCAGGTCGTAGTTGTCTGTGGCCATGGCCTGGGCTAGGGCTGCAGACAATCCAGGCTGGGGCTGGGTATCGGCATCAATCCCTAACACCCAGGTGCTGGCGGCAGCGGTGTGGCGAAAGCCGTAGTCTAACGCCCAGGGGCGACCGACCCAGCCCTGGGGCAGTGGATCATCAGTGAGCAGGCGAATCCGAGGATCGCGGCTTTGGTAGTCTTTAACAATGGCCTGGGTGCCATCGGTGGAGCGGCTATCGACCACCAGTATTTCCCGCAGCTCGTAGCCCTGGCGGGTAAGCCCCTCCAAGCAGGGACGTAGGCGAGCCGCCTCATTCAGGGTAGGCACCACCACCGAAACCGTGCCCAGCTGAGGCAGCGAAGTAGCCTGGGGGGTCAGGGGGCCACGGCGAAACGGGCCCTTTAAGAGTCGCGACAGCAGCACCGCCGTAGTGGGGAGTTGGAGCATTAGCAGCGTAGTCGCCCCAAAACTCAGCCAGGGAAAGGCCATCGACAGTGCAGCGGATAGGGCCATGGTACTGGCCTATTTAGCGCTGGCATTGGTGGAGGCAATGGCCGATTCCGCCGCCGCTAGTAGGGGGGTAAGTTCTAGCTGCGACACATCTTCACTGGGGGGCTGGCTGGCCCGCCAGCACAGCAGGGCCGGGGCTACCCCGGTGAGCAATCCCAGGGCAATGGGAACGTAGAACCCGGCGGCCAGACTCATAACCAGGGCAAAGGTGAAATTGCCCAGGTAAACCGCCAGGGGCATTCCCAACTGGGCTCGATCCAGCTCTGGGGAAACCTTTAGCCCCTGCCATAGAACCAGCGCTACTCCCATAAACACAGCCCCGGTGCCCAGCCAGCCGGCAAAGTTTTGGTAGGGCATGCCAAAGAACGCCCCAGGCTGGTGCCAGTACCAAAAGGGCAGGGCAGTTTGGCTCATGGCGGGGTCGAGGACAAAATCCCAGGAGGTGAGTAATACAGAGCCGAGGGAGATGGCCCCCAGCGCCCGCAACCAGCCGTAGCGACGCCCTCTATCCTCGGCGCGGAGGCCGCTATGGGCCAGCAACAGGGAAGATAGGCCCAAATAAAACCAGGACAGCGGAATCGTGAACGGCACCAGTCCACCGATTTTATACCCTAGCCCATTCAGATAGCTGTAGCCCCCAAAAGGAAAGCCGGTGCTGGTGCCCAGCAGCTCGCTGGCCAGGGAAATGCCCACGGCAGCCACCGCAAAGGCCGCGATCGCCCTGCCCCCCAGGGTGCGATAGCCGTAGAGGGCCACTGCCAACGTGCCCAGGACAATATAGCCTACCCCGCCCCCGGCCATGCTCCACTGAAACATGGTCTGCCCACCAGGCAGATAGTCCAGTAATTCTGGATGGGGCACCACCCACAGCAGCCCCGCCAGCCCAAAGGCCATGGCGATGAAGTGCCCATATAGACAAAACCGCTCGATACTCAAAAGGTGTCGCATGGTTAATCCTAAAATACCGCTTGGGGGAAAAGAGTTGGCCAACAGCCGTCGAGCTACTTGATTGATCTAGTTCTTGACTTTCTTGAAATCGTCCCTCAAATCCTAAGTTTTGTAAACGGTTTGCCCAGGAAAATTTTTTCCGATTTTTGGTTAAGGAAGGAAATTCGGTTCCGCTCCTCCGTCCTGTTATACCAAGTTCAGGCTAAAACCTGCGGACTCAAAGCCCCTCTTTCAAGCTTGGGAGAGGGGTTTGGGGTGAGGATAGATCCAAGGTTGGACGGCTCATTTTCGATCTTTCGATCTGATCTACTGAGACTCTCGGGCTGGATTCCCGCCTGCGCGGGAATGACGACGAGGTAATACTAAATCCTGCTGGGCTGCCCCCGATTCAGCCGGGCGAATGCCATAAAGCCTCTGCGAGGCTGCGCCAACGCCCCCACGGGTTGGCCTTTTGGAAATCGGGCGGATGGGACTCGGATTTGGTATGAGTGCTTGACTGGAAATCTCCTGAGGGTCTTTGTGGCTCTGTATTGTTTGTCTTGACGCTGCCCTGGAGTTAGGCGTCGGCCTAGCAGGGTAAAGGGCTAGGGCTTTAGGGCATCGGTAAACCTGCCATTGAGCGCCCCAAAACCTGAGACTCGAAACCTGAGACTCAGATGCTTGCACCAGATGCTTGCCATAGCTATATCAGCTTGCGCCCTGGGGTGCTGGGGCTATCCAGAGGCAAACGATCGCACCGCCCTAGCCAAACCGACCCCGAGTGTGAAAATTAGGAAAACCAGCTAAGATAACGGCATACGCGTCGACTTTTCAGTCTATGGCATCCCTTACTCCGACTGGTTCTGCGGTAACCGTGCGGCCCCTGCAATATCGCGACTTGGACGACCTCAAGCAGTGGCAACCAGAGGATTTAGACACCGGTGACGATACCGACGTGCCGGCGGAGATTGTGTCGTGGCTCGACTATCAGCGGCGCTGGTATGCCCCCCTGAAATTGCTGAGCTGGTTTCCCCAGTCCCTCCAGCACAGCCCCACCACCTACGTCGCCGAGCGGCAAAACTGCCTCGTGGGGCTGATCAAGGTTTCCCCCTTTAACCGCACCCGCAGCACCTGGCAGGTCGAGCAGATCGTCGTTAACCGGGCCGTGGCGGCTAAGGTCGCGCCATCGGGGTTTATCGATGTTGGCTCACGCCTGCTGCGGCACTGCTTTGAGGCGGTTTGGGAAGCCCGCACCTGGATGCTTGAAGTTGACGTCAACCACAAGACGGCTCTAGGGTTATATCGCTTCAACGGCTTTCAGCCCCTAGCCCAGGCTACCTACTGGTCGTTGCCGAGTGAACAAATCGTCAGCCTGGCCCAGCGCGAGCCCGACCTGCCGAATCTGCTGCCGGTCAGCAATGCCGATGCCCAATTGCTCTACCAGCTCAACACGGCCTCGATGCCGCCCCTAGTCAGGCAAGTGTTTGACCACCAGATCCAGGATTTTAAAACCGGTTTATTAGGCACGGCTAGCGTCACCGCCGATCGCCTCGTCAACCAGCTTGAAACGGTGAGCGCCTACGTATTTGAGCAACAGCGCAAGGCTGCCATCGGTCAGTTTAAGCTCACCATTGCCCGGGCTGGTCAACAGCCCCACCAGGCTGATCTGACCGTGCATCCGGCCTATACCTGGCTCTATCCTGAGCTGATGGTACAAATGGCTAAAATACTGCAACCCTTTCCAGCCCAGTCGCTGCGGCTGACCTCCCTCGACTACCAGCCCGAGCGGGAGGAATACCTGACTCAAATTCAGGCCGTGCCCGACTCCCATGCGCTGCTGATGTCCCGCTCGGTGTGGCATAAGGTGCGCGAGGCCCGCCCCCTTTCCCTAGAAGGGCTACAGCTGTCAGACGTGCTGCATGGCCTGCAGCCCTCTGGTAAACCTGTTCCGGGCCGCATGACCTGGTCTGCCGAGCGGTGGCCCACCCAGCGCACCATTCAGCTCTCTCCGCCCCTTCGCCCCCGCCCGCCCCAGGTCGATTAGCCCAGGGCGTCAAGGGGGGGCTGGCACTATGGCACCGCAACTACCATGGCTTACCTTTCAGCCCTTGGGCTAGACATCGGCCGCAAGCGCATCGGGGTGGCCGGATGTGACGGCACCGGGTTAATCGCCACTGGGTTGACCACCGTAGAACGGCACCAGTTCGATCAGGTGGTGGCTGACCTAGGGCAGATTGTGCAGGAGCGCCGGGTGCAGGTGCTGGTGGTGGGTCTGCCTCTGACCATGGCCGGGGCCGAAAGCTTCCAGGCTCGGCAGGTCAAAAAGGTAGCAGAGCGGCTAGCGGCGGTGCTACAGCTACCCCTGGTTTATGTCGATGAACGGCTGACCTCCGTGGAAGCGGAGCAGATGATTCAGGCGGAGGGGCGATTGCCGAGGCACCATCGGGCACTAATCGATCGCAAGGCCGCCGCCATCATTCTGCAGCGCTGGCTGGATGAACGGCGAAGGAAGCCACAGGATGGGATATTCTGATAACACTGTTGCCCTCCGACAGTTGATGCCCCCACTGTAGTGAAGACGTAGCCTCCATGGCGGATGATACCCAACCCTTAGATGAGTCAGCGGTCGTGCTGACTGACGATGCCGGACGGTTTTTACCGTGCCAGGTCGAGCAGAGCTTTCAACTCAACAATCGAGAGTACCTGCTGCTGCTGCCCGTCGATGCCCCAATTGAAATTTTTGTCTGGCAGCAAGACGGAGAGGATGAGGACGATGAGGTGCTGATGGACATTGAGGATGACGAAATCGACCAGGTGTTTCTCACCGCTAAGGCAGTTTTAGCCGAACAAAATTTGGCCCTCCAGCGCACCGCCATTACCCTCACGGCGGCGGGAGAACTCCCCGAGGTTGAGACCGATAACTGCCTCACCCTAGAGCTCGACGAAATGGATGAAGCCGGCCAGCCCATGACCGAGGACTTTCAGGTGCTGGCCACCTGCTTCTATGAGGAGGAGGAATATACCCTCTGCACACCCCTGGATCCGCTACTAATTTTCGCCTATCGTACCTCTAGCGGTACCCTAGAGGTGGTAACCCCCGAAGAGTTCCAGCTCATTCGGGGCGGCCTGGAGGAAAAACTGTTTGATTTACTGGAGTAACGTAGGCCGATGATTGTAAACCTGTGTACTGCAAGCATACCTGCATACGGGGGTCATGGCTAAAGGGTCACGGTGGGGGCAACGATTTTTTTTAGGCGTGCTCGTGCCGGTGGCGACGGGTCTGGCGGCCTGGCAGGGGTGGGCCTGGTGGAGCTGGGCGACCCAGCCTGTGGTTGAGGCCGCTGAACCGACCGCCGCCCCCCCGGTGGTGCAAATTCAAATTCCGCCCGGCACATCGGGTCAGCAGATTGGCCAGGATCTAGAGGCTGCCGGGCTAATTCGCTCGGCCCTGGCCTGGAAACTCTGGTCACGCTGGCAGGGCTGGCAAAATCCTGAGCTTGGCTTTCAGGCGGGCACCTACGCCCTGGCCCCCACCAGCTCCATGGCCGATATTGCCAAGACGATTTTGAGCGGGCAGGTGGTACAGGTCTCGTTTACGGTACCCGAGGGCTGGAACCGTCGCCAAATGGCCGCCTATTTTGAGCAGCAGGGGTTTTTCTCCGCCGCTGAGTTCCTGGCCGCCAGCGAGCAGTTGCCCCGGTCAACCTATCCCTGGCTGCCCGAGGGCATTCCCCATCTGGAGGGGTTTTTGTTTCCCGATACCTACCAGCTACCGGCGGCGGGGGTGACCCCTACCGCCGTGGTCAACACCATGCTCAGCCGGTTTGAGTCTGTGGCCCTACCGGTTTATCAAGGGACAACGACCTCCCTGTCGCTGCTTGATTGGGTCACCCTAAGTAGCATTATTGAAAAAGAAGCCGTGATTCCCGCTGAGCGGGGCACCATTGCCGGTGTGTTTACCAATCGCCTCAACCAAAATATGCCCCTGGGGGCCGACCCTACGGTGGAGTATGGCCTGGGCATTACCCAAACCCCCGACCAACCGTTGACCTGGGCCCAGGTTGGCACCCCCTCGCCTTACAATACTTATATCAATCCTGGGTTACCCCCAACTCCCATTGCCAGTCCTGGTTTGCCTAGCTTAGAGGCGGCTCTGGCCCCTGAAGACACAGACTATCTGTTCTTTGTGGCCCGCTACGACGGCACCCATGTGTTTAGCCGCACCCTGGCCGAGCATGAAGCGGCCCGAGATGCGATTCGCGCCGCGCGGGATAACTAAAACTAGGGTGACCCTGGTGGATGCTCTCCTACCCGGCTGTGGCCAGCCTTCTGAAACCCAAAAAGCTGATTGATCTGCCCTCATCACCTCCACAAACCCCCTTGCTGTTGGAATGACCTGCCTTTTATGTTTTTAGCCAGCCTACTACAGCCCGACTTGGTTTTGGGGGGCAGCGTATTCGCCCTCTCGCCCGAACTTTTGCAGACTTACAACCTAAAAGGGCTAATTTTAGACGTTGACGATACCCTGGTACCCCTGCGTCAGGCGGAGACCGACCCCAACCTGGCGGCCTGGATGGCACAGATTAAAGCCCTAGCGACGGTGTGGCTGGTCAGTAACAACGTTAGCAACTCCCGGATTAGTCGGATTGCCTCACGGCTAGATGTGCCCTACATGACCAGTGCAGGCAAGCCCTCGCGACGCAAGCTGAAGCAGGCTCTCACCGCCATGGCCCTGCCCGCCGACCAGGTTGCCATGGTGGGTGATCGGCTATTTACTGATGTTTTGGCCGGCAACCGGCTGGGGCTGTTCACCATTTTGGTAGAGCCGATGCCGACTCTGGGGCAGGTGGTCAGCTACTCCCCGCTGCGGTTTTTAGAGGCCGCAATCTCCCAATCCCTCGGGGTGACGCTGACTCACTTCACCGATATACCCCCGGCCAACCCCGCCGGGGGCAACATTTTGGATGCCGCCGATTGAGCCTACATGCGTGGAAAACCCTGTTAGCCCAGCCCAAACTCTGGTGATTAAAATCGGCACCTCCAGCCTCACCGGCAATACCTTTGGACAATTTGCCCTGTCTACGGTGGCCAACCTGGTGGAAACTCTTTGTACCCTGCGCAGCCAGGGGCACCAGGTGGTGCTCGTGTCGTCTGGGGCGGTGGGTATTGGCTGTCGGCGGCTGAACCTGGCCGAGCGGCCCAAAACCATCGCTATGAAGCAGGCCGTGGCGGCGGTGGGCCAGGGGCGGCTGATGCGCATCTACGACGACCTGTTTTCGGCCCTCAACCAGCCCATTGCTCAGGTCTTGCTGACCCGCAGCGATCTGGGGCAGCGATCGCGCTACGTCAACAGCTATCGTACCTTTCGCCAACTGCTGCGGCTGGGCATCATCCCCATCGTCAACGAGAACGACACCGTGGCCATCGAAGAGCTGAAGTTTGGCGATAATGACACCCTCTCGGCCCTGGTCGCCAGTCTGATTGGGGCCGACTGGCTAGTTCTGCTGACTGATGTTGATCGCCTCTACTCCGCCGACCCTCGCTTTAACGCCGATGCCCAGCCCATTTCCTTTATTGACACCTTAGAAAAGCTCACCGCCCTCAAGGCCGGGGCCGGGGGCCAGGGTTCCCAATGGGGCACCGGGGGAATGCTGACCAAGCTAGAAGCGGCTCAAATCGCCACCACCGCCGGGGTGCGCACAATGATTACCGACGGTCGCCAGCCCCAAAATTTATTCAGGGCCCTAGCCGGGGAAGCGGTGGGTACTCAGTTCGCGCCGCTTCCCCAGCCCCACCGAGGGCGCAAGCGGTGGATCGCCACTAACCTGGCCTTTGCTGGGCGGCTCTACGTAGACGACGGTGCGGCCCAGGCGATTCGCGAGGCGGGCAAATCGCTGCTGGCGGCGGGCATCGTCCGGCTGGAGGGAATGTTTCAGCCCCAGGATGCCGTCTTGCTCTGCACCACCGCTGGCGAGGAAATTGCCCAGGGTATCGTCAACTACAGCGACCAAGACCTGCGGCGAATCCTCGGCCATCGCTCCGATCAAATCCCCGTTATTTTGGGCTATGCCGGGGCCGATACCGTGGTGCACCGCGACAACCTGGTGCTGCTAAAGGGATAAGGCCAGGAAGCGGTCGGGTGTCCGATGGCGGGTCTCGAGTTCGCCTCAGCCCCTGATTCCCGCTCTCCCCTAGCAGGCTCCGTGCCGAGTCAGCAGCACCGTAACGGTCTTTAAAATCACCTGGAGGTCGTACCAGGGCGTCCAAACTGTTTGATAGTGCAGGTCTAGCTTGACGATTTCCTCAAAGTCTTTAATGGCCGAACGACCGCTTACCTGCCACTGCCCAGTCATCCCTGGCTTAACGTCGAGCCGTCGCCAGTGGTGCGAGCTGTAGCGCGCGACTTCATCCGCCGTGGGCGGGCGGGTGCCCACCAGGCTCATATCCCCCTTGAGTACGCTCCAAAACTGAGGAAACTCATCCAGGCTGGTTTTGCGCAGCAGTTGCCCGACGCGGGTAATGCGCGGGTCAGCCTCGTTTTTAAAGATTAGCCCCTGGGCCTGATTAGTCACCGTAGCCTTAAGGGCATCGGCATTGTGCACCATAGAGCGAAACTTCCAGAGGGTAAAGGGCTGCCCCCCTAACCCATAACGGGTTTGGGAATAAAAAATTGGGCCTGGACTATCCAGCCGGATCGCGATCGCAATGGGCAACCCAATCAAGACCAGGATCAGCAGCCCAACGCAGCTGCCCATAATGTCAATTGATCGCTTAATTAAACATGTTGCCGATTGGTGAAAAAGTGAAGTCGAGCTAGCAATAGACTGGTCGTGCTCGAGAGGTAGCATGGTAAACCCTGTTTGTTAAACCCCTGTGTCGGTTGTAACGGCTAGGCACACCGCGTTATGGCGGAAACCAGCCCATCAACCCATACTTAAGCTGCTGTTTTTTTAATCACATCGCCACTGCCGTACAAACACATAAATCCCTTAGGGAAAATATCAGGCTTTTGTTGAGGAGATTCTGCATCTCAGGGATAGCTTTGTAAAAATTTCAAATAAGCACGTATAAATATAAAGATTTCGTAAAGTAGATAGCGTACTGCTTTCCTTGAGGTGGATGTTGGGGTGCAGAAATTGTCGCGTTTCCTCGCCCTAGTCAGATCGGTGCGCTAGAACACCTAGCGTCAGGGAATTGAGCCCCTTTCAGGGCCACGGTTGGGACATAATCGCTTCGGAATCCGACTTAATTAGCGGAGTGGCGAACCCAAGGGCTCGCTGGCAGGGAAATGTACCCCGTCAGGCAACCCCAAATGGTCTCATTTTGCCCAATACCCGGTTGGCGATGGATCAGGTTTATATTGCTAAGAAACTGTCCTATAGTAAGAAACCAGCAGAAAACAGTCCCTAAGATTAAGACCTACAGCTATCCCACCACGCGCAAGATGAAGTAAAGGCTCATGGTCATGGCAGATAACATAGCTGAGGACTGGTTATCCCGGTTGCAGGCAGACTACCCCGACCAACCCCAGGCTGTTTGCCAAAGCGTTGTTAACTGGTTGGTAGGAGAATGTCCTGAGCAGTTGGGGGCGCTACCACCGAAGGAATTTGCGGTGGCCTGTCAGGCGATTGAGTACCGCTATCGGATTTTGCAGCAGCGCTACTGGAATGTTGGCCCTGAGCAGGGCTATCGCGCTTTAATTAAGCGCCTGAGCGGCTCGTTCCTGATTCGTAGCAAGGTCAGTACTTGGATTTCCCTCAGCCGCGATCGCCAGCGCACAGTGGTGGATGTAATTCAGGAAGTGATTCAGGAAATGATGCGCAGCGATCGCCACCTGGGCCAGCAGCTCAGCTGGATTGGTACCTGCACCCAAAATCCTCGGTTACGCAACCTGCTGATGCTGGCCAGCCTTGAAGAATACTGCCTGCGCCCAATTCGCAACCAGCCGCTGATTGTCTATCGGTTTGTTAACTACCTGCGCCGTAGCCAAAAGGGCGGCATGACCCAGGTGCCCACCGGCGAGCTAATTCGCCTAGTTTCCGAGGAGATTGCCCCAGATAGCGCCGAAGACTCCCTCAGCCTGCTCGACGTCGAAGCCTGGAACAATTACCAAACCGAGCAAACCGAGCTGGAGCAGGAGGTACTGAGAACCCAGGTAAAAACCTCCTTTATGGGCTACCTCAGCCGCCACCTCGACGATACGGCCACCCGCTGGCTCGATCTACATCTGAAGGGGTTTTCCCAAGACCAAATTGCCCAGGCGCTCAATTTGCCAGTGCAACAGGTCTACCGTCTACGGGAAAAAATTAGCTACCACGCCCTGAAGATTTTTGCCCTTAAAGAACAGCCCGCCATGGTGCTGGGCTGGCTCCAGACCTCCCTGGAGGAGCACAACTTTGGCCTTACCCCAGCCCAGTGGCAGACGTTTTGCGACCAGCTCACCCCAGAGCAACTCGCGATTTTGCAGGCTTCCCAGGCGGGTCAGTCGGTCGAGGAGATCGCCAATCAGCTCGGCCAGAAAACTCGGCACATTCAAACTCAGCGGGTGCAGCTCTACCTCAAAGCCCAGGAATTTCGCGCTCAGCTAGAGGGGTGACCAGGCCAGAAGTAACATTTTCAACGTAATATTTGGCACTTGCCAAAGGGGCGAATAGGATGGGGGTACCATTATCCTCGCCGCCAATGCCCGCGCCCGATGACTCAGTGCAGCCCAACGGCCAATCCCAGGGAACGTCGTCCCTCAGCCTCCACAGCGGTAGCGCCGCCATTGACAGCCGGTTGAACATTGACCAAATGCTGTCACTAATTGACAGCGTGCTGCCCTTTGAGGCCTGTCTGTTCTATCAGGTGATTCCTCTATCGATTCAGGCCAGCCACCTCAACCTGGGCATGGTCAACCCCGACGATAGCGCCGCCGCTGACTACAGTCGTCGGCAAATTTCCTACATCAACTGCTCCATGGTGTCCTGGCCGATTGAGTCAGACTGGCACCGGGAAATGCTCTCAAAATATTTGAGCCACGCCGCTAAGATGAAGCAGCGATCGCGCCAAACCAGCCCCAGCCAGGCACCCGAATCTACCCACGAATCTGCCGAACGGCTGACATTTATTGTCGATAGCCCCGACGATATTCCCTTAGAAGCTCCGCCGTCTGTGCCCGTAGTCTCGATGCGACCAGCAGCGCCCGCGCCTACCTCCCCACCTGCGACGGCAGCCCCTGGCCTCAATCCCTCACCGCTCGCCACCCCGCCCCCCCTACAGCTTGATTTAGGCCCTGACCAGGCCTCCTCAACCCTCAACAATCTGCGTCAGTTTCCTCCCAAACAGCTCATGCAGGCCCTGCTTAAGCAGGTTTTGGCCGAGGGCATTGGCCGCCTTTACTTCGAGCGCCGCGCCACCCTGGGGCGGGTGCTTTGCAGCCAAGATGGCCAGTTAGAGGCTGTTTTAGATGACCTCAACGTAGATCTGTTCCAGAGCGTGATCAATGAGTTCAAGCGGCTGACCCACTTGCCGATGCTGCCCACCACCAAAACCAAACAGGTAGAAATTGAGCGCCTGTACCACCAAGAACGGGTGCTGCTGCGGTTTCGCCTGATTGCCGGTACCCACGGCGAAGAAGCTACCTTACAGGTATTGCGCGGGGCGGCGCTGAAGTTTCATCAGCAGCAGCAAATTGACCGCCTCGGTCGCGATGCCCTCGGTATGGCCCAGAGCCTTCAGCAGCGCATTAACGAGATTCGTACCCGCGCCCGCCAAGCCCTCAGCCTAGAGTCGGCCTCCACCGACACCCTGGCCGCTGTTAGAACTTTGCTCAAGGATATGGATGCACAAATTGCCCAACTGATTAACCCTCCCAAGGGGGATGTAGATGACAGCGCCAAGACCCTAAGATTTTAATCCTTAATCTCAAGGTCTCTAAAACGGTGGCGGTATCCACCGAGGAGTGCTGAGCCTCCGCCTTCTGCTGCAGTGTGGTCGCCTGCGCTTGCGGAAAACGCTTAGACCTGGCCCATCCGTTCCTTAATCACCGTTTAGTCCTGAGAAGCGGAGCCATTACGGCTAGTATAGATCCGCCATTTTGGGTGATCGGGGGCCAGTTTTCGCGGCTTGGGGTTGCCGCCAACCGGCCCAGACCAACTCCATCAGGGTCATATCGGCCCCGGGGTATCTCCCGACTCACCGGTAAACTTCATCCATAGACAGCTGCTTTGACCCTCTTTCCAGGACATTAAAATCACCCATGCGGTCTTATTCTCCGCTCACAATTGTTTCGTACATCATCGGCCCAGTGCTGATTATTGTCAGCCACGTCGGCTCGCTGCTGGTGTTCACCACTGGCCTGTCGTGGGGCGCTCTGGCGTGGATCGTTGGGCTCTACGCCATCCGCATGTTGGCTACCACCAGCATCTACCATCGCCTCCTCACCCACAAAAGCTATCAGGCGCCCAAGCTGGTGTTGTGGGTGGGCAGCGTTGTTGCGGCTGCCGCCGGGCAAATGGGGCCGAGCTGGTGGAAAGCGCACCACCTGCTGCACCATCAGCAGGCCGATCAACCTCTCGATCCCCATTCTCCCTACACCCCGCCTCGCGATGTAGGCGGCTTTGTCTGGTCACAGGGAGGCTGGCTATTATCCTCCCGGTTTTTACCGGCCAAGCTGCCGGTAGATGTGGAAAGTGATCAGGTTTTGCGGATGATTGACCGACTTCACTTTGTTCCCCTCGTGGCTTTGGGAGTACTGTCCTACGGCATCGGCGGGGTGGAATATCTAGGGGCATTTTTCCTGAGCACAACCCTCCTGTTCCACGGGGTGCAAACCGTCAACTCGCTCAGCCATATAGCGGGTGAGCAGCCGTTTATCACCGATGACTTCAGCCGCAACAACGCGCTGGTGGCCGTTTTGACGCTGGGAGAGGGCTGGCACAATTGCCACCATGCGTTTCCGGCTTCGAGTCGGCATGGCATTACCGTCAGGGCTGGGCGGGTGATTTATCTCCCCGACCCGACGTTTAGCTTTATTAAGCTACTGAAGCTGCTAATGCTAGCATCAAACCCTAGGGTACCGGCGGAAGCAGATCTGCTAAAGCGAGCGAAAGATCGGCTTCAGCCTTCAGGGAAAAAGGCTCTCATTAAAACCTTGGTTAATCCCTAAGCAGCGGGCTAACTAAGAAGAGGTTATGAATCCTATCCCAAAGCCTAGTTGAACACCCCCGAACCGTAGGGGCTGAGCCGTACTCAACCCCTACGGATTGCCCGGTAACTACCCCACTTACTGTCGAGTCAATGGCTGTGCTCATACATTAGTTGAGGTAACCCCAAATGACGGCTTCAAACCTATTACCCGAACTGCAAAGACATATTCCTGTGACAGGAGATATGGCGCTGAAAAGCCCCATGGCCTACCAAGCGACACGATTGATGGCTGGGGCTGTGAATGCGACTCAAATGGCCCTGGCAGAAGCCTACATCAACGGCTTAGAAATACCGGATGCCGCCTTTCGAGCGCTGCTGCACACTTCCATGCCAATCCTGTTCAAATATTGTCCCGGGCTTTTGGCCCCCTACGAGTGGGTACTACAGGAATCTGACCAGGTAGCGGAATCGTCGCGAGAGTTAATGCAGGTACAGTATGACCGGCCCCAGGCTATGCTCAACCGCATGCTGGGAGACTGGCCCATCATCTACCCCAAATACAGCACCGGGTTTTGGGAGCACGGTGCCACCGACCTTGAAACCTCCCAAATGCACATGATCGATCAGGTGATTGAGCGCCTGGGAATTGTGGATGGTGACCACATTTTGGACTTTGGCTGCGGCTGGGGCTGCGTACCCAACTACATTCTGTCTAAGTTCCCTAACGTGCGGTTCACGGGACTAAACCTCAGCCATCAGCAGTGCGAGTACATGCGCCAAAAAATGCAGGATCCTAAAAGCTACCTGAGTTCAGGGCGATTCACCCTCCACGAAGGGGATCTGAATGAGGCACAGTTTGCCGAAAAATTCGACAAAATTCTTTCGATTGGGGTCTTTTGTCATGTCGGAAATCTGACCAATGCCTTTCAAAAACTAGCCTCATTTTTAAAGAGCGACGGCAAGGTGTTGATTCACATCATTACCGTTCGCATCCCCAACAACATGTCGTCGGGCTTTACCCATAAGTATATTTTCCCCCACGGTCGCTACTGGAACCATGATGCGGTTCCCAGTCATAACCGCGATCTTAAAACTATCGATCGCTGGTACATGAATGGCATCAACTACCACAAAACTTTGACGGCCTGGCTAGAGCGGTTTGATGCCTCCCAGGAGAGCGTTAAATTCCTAGACTATGGCATGGACTATGCCAAGTTCCGCCGGATGTGGCGCTTCTATTTGCTACTACTGGGCACAATTTTTGCCACCTGCGATGGTGAGTATAACGGCAATGGACAATATCTGATGGTGCATGCCTAATAAATAGCCTGAGCGGTTGTTGTCACCCAGATTTTTTAAGAACAAATGCGTTTCCCAAGTTTCAAAGCTTTGAAACTTGGGAAACGCAGTGATGCCTTAAGCAATCAGTCTATTTCATCTTTTGAGATTAAGACTTTGAATGCATGGGATCAGCAACATACTCAAAATTCTCATCAGAGTTCCAGGGGCCTCGTTCATCTTGCCCCTCACCACTGGAAAGATTGTAATAGAGATTAACGGTTGAGTCGGGCTGAACATTACCAAAAAACGGATCGGTTAGCTTGCCAAGCGAGTTCAGGGCTTCCATGAACATCTTAGTGTGAGAAATTTCCCGCGTTAAGAGATGCACCAAAGTTTCTTTAGTGCCCGCATCTGGCGCAATTTTGATCAACGCCTCGTAGGTTTGACGTGCCCCTGCTTCGGCGGCAATATTAGCCCTTAAATCTCGTACTACATTGCCTCCTTCATTCAAATAAGCCGCCGTCCAGCTGCTGCCCTGGGAATCTAAAAAATGAGGGCCGGCCCCTCTAACCGCGAACAAGGTGCTACTAAATGCATCGGTTTGATCAACGTTTTTGGTGTGCACCTCGATTAATTTTCCAATCATTTCGAGGTGGCTAAATTCTTCAATGGCAATATCTTGGAGCATATCTTTGATGCCCTTATCTTCAACATGGAAGGATTGCACCCAATATTGAAGCGCGGCGGACAGTTCTCCGGTTGCGCCCCCAAATTGCTCTAGCAAAAGCTGAGCATACTTAGGATCTGGGGCATCTACCTCAACGGACTTGTGAATAAGCTCTTTTTTGTGAAAAAACATGGCTTTTAGGATAGTAGTGAATACAAAAAATGACTGCCTTCTCACTGTGAAATAAAGACAGGGTTTGTAGTGCGCGGACGCAATAAGAGGCACTCACTTTTTAACTGTCAACCTATTCTGGTTCAGTAGGTGCCCCTAATGCATTTATACTAAAAAGAAACGAGCTAATTCCCCTACTCCTGCGGGAAGAGATAGAAGAATCGCAAGGAGGGAGGATCCTGGCTGCCTGACACAACGCCGAAAACCCTTGATATCTCGTAGGTTGGGTGGCGCGCTAGCAGAACCTAACCAGCTCTAAGCCCTCGGCGAGTGTTGGGTTTCGCTTCGCTGCACCCAACCTACAGCAAAGATGTGTCAGGCAATCAGGGGAGGATCAATACAACATTAAAATTCATTACCTGATTCAAAAATACCCCCATTTAGAGCAGTTAAAAATGCTGAACCGCTCTAAATGGGGATATCGCGACAGAATTTCTATCAGCTATTTCCGTTGAATAGCCACCGAAGGGCTAATAGTCCAGTTCTTCTTCGTACTCGGTAACTTTCTTTTTCTGAGGAATATTAACCGGCGGAGCCTCGTAGGGCTGGCCTTCATCTTCCTCTGACCAGACATCTTCGGTGACGTCTTGGTAGTCGGCATCGTAGGCCGCCTGGCCTGAGGTGTCGTTCCAGTTCGCTTCTGTATCCAGGGCAGCGGCCTGGTAGCGCTCGGCGGGCTGAGCACGGGCGATGGGTTCTTCTACTAGCTCGGGCTGCTGGCCCCAGTCGTCGTCGCTCCAGCGCTCTTCGGCGGTGGCGGGGGCGCGGGTCTTGGCAAAGTCGGCGGGGGCCTGCACCCCCGAGGGCAGCTGGTTAGCGGTGGAAACGGGCATGATGTATTCGCTGTCGTCGTTACGTTCCCAGGGGGCGCTGCCGATACCCAGGCGCTCTAGCAAGCCAACGCTGAGCTGCACCAGTTTTTCTTCGGCCCCTTCAAACACAATTAGCCGGTCGGGGCCGCTGCTGACGACTTCATCTACCGAAAGCTCGTAGGTGCTAATCACCTGGTCGGGAATTTGGGGGAGCCCCAGGGAGGCAATCACAATGGTTTCGAGACGACCGTTGGTAACGTCAAACTTAAACCCCCGCACCCGCCCTAGGGGCTCGCCGGTTTCGGTAATGACTTCGCAGTTGACCAGAGTGCTGTAAGGGGCAACGCTAATCTCATCGTCTAGAGCGGCCTCGTCATCCACCAAAATGACATCGCCAATTTGCCGAATATTCGTCAGCGCCATGATCTGCTGGGTACTCGACACCACCCCCGACAAAATATTTTCCCGCAGGCCGATGGCCATAACCTCGCGCTGGTCAACATCGACCCACACCTGGCTGACTACGCCGAGCCGCTGGCCTGAGTTGCGCGTGATGACTTGGGTGCCTAAAAAGTCAGAGCGGAGACGGTATTTGTCTAAGGTCATGTCTGATCCATCTCGGGAGCCGAGATAATATATCACTAGTTTAAGAAACTACACCAGACTCAGCCACAATTCAGCGACTTTTCCTAAGGGAAATCCGCAGCTCTAAGCCTGAATGCTTATCTTAACCAGAATCGTACAATTCTACAGGACGGAAGACCGAACTACTAGATGCTGAGGATTACGCCCATTTGGTGCGACCCAGCCGATGAGGGGTTGCGTTTGAGGGGGCAGGTTTACTAACTTTGGCAGAGGGCTTAGCCTGTGAGCCTCCTATGACTGTCTTTGCACCCACCGGGTGAGTAGGCGCATGAGTTTGCCAGAGCTGTGGGGCATGGCGCGGCTCCATTCGTTGATGTGGGCAAAGCCGCGCAGGTGCAGGTTTTGAATGATCGCTTCAATGCCCTGGGCGCTGCCAATGACCATGAGCTGCACTGGCTCGCGGCTCTCGGCGGCGAGCTCGGTGGGCTGGGGTGCTGGCATGGCGGGGAGAAAGGCGGAGTGACGAAGGTGGAAAGAAGAAGGATCAGGCAGAGACATAGGATAGAGCGTGTTGACGTTTTGGCAGCATAGCTCAACGCTGACACATTGGCAACATAGACGAGCCTAGCCCTCTCTGCCAGAATTTGGCCATGGGAAGGGCAGGCAGCGCACTACGGCAGGTTTTAGAGACTTACGGCATTAGCCAAAACAAGCTGGCGGTGACGATGGGGACAGATCGTGCAAATGTGAACCGCTGGGTGAAAGAGCTTCGTGATCCAGCCGGAGAGGTGATTTTTGAGATTAAAGAAGCTCTGAAACAGCTAAATCCGGAAGCTGCTGACGAGTTTGTTGACCTGTATCTAGGTAACGCTCCACAGAAATCACTATGATTGAGAGATGAAGGTGGCCCTATAGAGTTATGGGTAAAAAGAATCACCGAAAAACAGTTAGCAGTTTGCAGAGACGTATCGAAGAGCACTTAGAAAAGATCAGGCTTGAACGCCAAAGAGACTTTCCTGATTCTGGAGTTATACGCCATTGGGAAGTAGAAATCTCAGCTTTTGAAAAGGGGATTCAGCAAGCTACAAAACGATTGGGTAGGTAAACTATGCAACTAGGAACACGTACGTTAGCCATTCAAGATAAAACGCTTAATGTTTTGATCCGAGAATTGGGAGATGAGTGCGGCCGAGTGTTAGAGCTGATTCATCAGCTTCAATTATCTGAACTACAAGATAGCCAAAAGGCTGATATCTTGGCTGAGCTGATTGCTTCGGCAATTCATTTGAACAGCCATTGCGGTGAAGTTTTTCAAAATTCTTTATCCGACGAACTAGAGCAGTTATCAAGTAGTGAAGCATGAGGATTATAGGACAGGATAAGCGCAAGAAAAGGTTCCCAAAGCGTGCATTAAAAAGAATCCAAGAATCAATTCTTGAAGCCCCTGTTTTGATAGCGTCGCCTAAGCACTATAATCACACCCATTGAGGATGAGACTAATATGTCTTGCAATAAGGAATGCTTTGTTAATTCTTATAGGTGCCTGTGCTATATTCGAGCATAAAATTTACAATTTTCCTTAATTTTTGGGAATCCTGAAGAAAGCTTAATTCCAACTCGAGTTTCTTCTCTAATTGAGATCGTTGCTCTGCTAACTTTATCTATTTGAATCTCCTCCACAGTCTTTTTAAAGAGTTTTCCTACTGAATTTTCTATTATGACTTCATCACCAATACTCAAAAACAGATCACTAGTTCTAACAATCAATATTTTATTGTCTATCACGTCTTCAATGATGCCCATAACTTGACATTGATGAACTATTTCATTTTTTATTATTTCTTTAGTTAATATTTCAAAAATAGCATGACAATAGCTTTCAATAAATTCAATATATGGCTCTATCTCGGAAAAGTCTAAGATGGCATCTACATCACCTGAACCATGGGCTATTGCATTTCGCCTAATCACCAAATCATCTATTTTTGAATACAGAAAATCCAATTTCAATTGAGAAATATCTCTTAACTCATATCTATCTTGAAGGTAAGCAACAAAAGCTTCGTTAGATTTCAGTTCCATATTCAAATCTATATTTAAGAATTTAAATAGATCAGTGATTTTAGAATGCTTTAAGTTGCCAGACGAAAGTGTAAATGCCTCAGCATTAATCTTATAACTCGGCAAATTATCTATGCAAACACCCAATTTCCTGAGGACATCTTCTTTTTTTAAATGTTGATACTTTGCAAAATCCTTTGCTGCGATTATGGAAATCAACTTTAACGATAAATCAAAGTGATTTTCTTGGAGCTTTATGTCTAACTTTTCGTACTCTGTTACGATTACTGAAATCTCCTCAAGATACTCTTTTATACATTCTTCAATAGTTTTTTCCAGCAATCCATACAGTGAAATTATAGCGGCTTTATACTCAAATATCCTCTTGTTCGTCCTAAACCTTTTGTAATGCTTACTTAGTGATTTGATACGTTCATCAATTCCCTTTGTATAGCCTTTTCTAACACTCTCATCCTGCAAGGCACAAGCAGCAAATTCATTAGTAAGTTGTGTATGTAGTATATATTCTCGAATTTGATTGATTTCCCTCTTGAAATTATCAAATAGTAGCTTAGCCATGTCTTTTCTAGAAGTTAAACTATAAAACCTTTCAAAAATTCATCATAAAAGTCTATTCTGCTCTGTACATCACTATGATTATTGTAGCGGCCATCAAAAAGATACCTCCCATTTTTTGAAAGTTTTTCGTCATCAGAGTAGAGGTTTTTTCCGATCTTCTCCTTTTCTCTTAAAAGCTTTTCTCTGTGCTTTATATTGTTAGAAAATGCCTGAACCATTGGATCGTAAATAGTTTTTGTTGGAGATTTATAAGCCCGTTTTTTAGGAGGAAGAAAGAAAGCTGAGTCCCCAAATATTTGATGGATCAGCTCCATGGTTTCTTCAAAAATGGATTCCAATCCGCTAATAATATTCTCTGAATAACTATTTGCATTCTTTAGATATTCATCCAGAAACTTCTCGACAGTCATTCCTCGAAGTTTTTCGAGGTGCCTATATGCAAAAAATCGTAAGACCAATCCAACATCCTCCATTTCTCGATAGGAATCGCTTTTAAGCAGACTATCTTCTCCTTCGTCATAGAGCGGCAGGTTCCACATCTTGCGGAAACAAATATTCTTGGAAAGTGAAATGCATTTCTGGTTAAATACTCCGTTGTAAAGAGCATTTCTTGTCTCTTGAGGAGTTAATTTCTCTCCTCCACTGTTTAGCCTTTCAAAAACAATTTGCTTGAGAAATTCGGCTTCTCTATCTGTTTTTGCTGTTTCTTGAAGAAGGACGATCGAGGAAAGATATCGCCTGTCAATACCTCTTTTAACTTGTTCAGGAAGGTCGGAGCAAGTCCTTCCATTTAGTTCTTTCCAGTACTCTAGCCCTTCTAACTCAAAATTCCCTTTATAGAAATCATAGATAGCTGTGAGTCTCTGTAATCCATCCATCACTTCATATATTGAGTAGTCTATCTCGTACAAGAAAATAGGAGGTATGGGCACATTCATTATGAATGACTCTATGAGGCGAGATTTTCTAGTATTATCCCATCTTTTTCTTCTCTGGTATTCAGGATTTAAATCATACTTTCTACTATCAAGCATACCTTCAATGCTATCCAGCGGATAGCGAGCTTGCTCTGTAACAATTCTTATTTCTCCTTTCTTGTACTTTTCGTTGATGTCGTCATCTGACAAAAATGGTTGTGAAGTTTTCCTCCCATCATTGGGTTGAAAATTCTCGCCGGGTAGGAGTTTTGTTTTCGCTTTCACATTCATAGTTTTTGATTGAGGTTAATATTTCTTTGTCGTGCAATATTTCGGGCAAAATCTACCTCCCACATTGTTTTTGAAGTAGAGCCTCCCTTACTCAAATTACTTAAATCAATATTAGTCCAAAAGTCAACTTCATGGAACTGGATAGTCAAAGTTGGGGGGCTTCTGGAAGCCCTGCTGCACAAGGAGGTCAATACCACTTTAGGAGACCAGTGCCCGAGAGCTAGCATTTAGCTCTCGCAGACCCAACTTTAGAATTTCAGGCAGCTTATTCTGCACAGCACCAAGCTGAGCAGCCAAGTCGTCAGGTAAATCAAGGGTGATTTGCATGGAGGTAAGCCTGATCGATATAGTTTTGATCATAACCCCTTGGCCAAGCGTTAGATCTTCTGAAAGTTGGGTAACAACTCAACTTTCATGGGTTTCTTGCGACTGCGATCGCAAATACCTTGGCTGCCCAGCCGCAAAAACAGCCTCCGCACTCAGCTCCAAATCTGGAAACGTTGCAGACTCAATCCGATCGCCCACCCTAAACAAACTCACCTGATACTCCCCCTCCACCAAAGAGTAGACCGAAATCGTGGGCCGCTTGGGTTGACCAATATAGCGGGTGCCCCCCAACCCCTGGTCATCCACAATCCAATATTCGGGAATGCCCAGAGTCTCGTACTCAGCCAGTTTGATCAAATAGTCGTCTTGCTAGTTCTGGCTGACACTTTCAATCACCAATGGGGCGGGGCTGGTCAACACCGCAGAGGCCAGCACATCCTCAATTGTCCTGAAGGGCACGATCGCCATATCCGGCAGTCAAGAAGTCACGTCTCCCGTGCGCTGCCCCGGCACCGATAGGATCGTCCAGTCATCATCCCGTCCGCTCGCTTGAATTACCTGGTCAAGCACCTGCACCAAAAACTTGGCGATCAGCATATGCATCCAAGTGGGGGGCGGCATGTCAAGCAGGGTTCCATCGACCAGTTCTTGGGGGCGATCGCTGCCGTCGTGGCGGGTCAGGTAGTCTTCAAACCCGATCGCCGGTTTAACTGTAGGGTTAGTTACGACCATCAGACCAAGATTCTCACGTTCTGGCGATACTGAGGATTATAGTTAATGTTGATAGGTACTCAAGCTTTGCCCATTCTACCTTGGCTATCATCTGACCCTCCGAGGGAGAAAAGTTGTGAGCAGATTTGAAGTCTTAACTCCGTTCGGCTCCACAGTTCGCACTTCGGATGAATATTGGCAAACCTTGATCGTCAAGCATCCAGATGTTGCTGACCTAGAAACCGATGTCAAGCAAGCCCTGGCTACTCCCGACGAAATTCGCCAAAGTAGCCGTGACCCCAATGTATTGCTGTTCTAGCTTGCTCTCAAGCAAACCCGATGGGTCGTTGCTGTGGCCCGAAAACTGAACGGAGACGGATTTCTGATCACCGCTTACCAAACCGATGCAATTAAAGAAGGAGAAAGGCTATGGCACAGGTAAAAATCTACTACGAGCCAGACATGGAACTTCTCACTATTTTTTGGCAGGCTCCTCGGAAAAATCAAATTTCCACTGAATTAGGAGACGGCGTCATTCTGATCAAAGACGAAGTCACAGGTGAACCCATTGGTATGGAGCTTTTATCTTACCGACCCAGCGATAATCGCTTCGACGCCTTCAGCGTAGAAATGGGTAAATTCGCAGGAATGACATAAGTCATGGATTTATGTCAACGTACCAAATCCCAGATTTTACGTCTTCAACCCATTACCCCATGCTCAATCGCTCGCGGATTAGCTACCCGCTTTGAGGCCTCTAAAATTTCAAGCCCTACAATATTGCCAGCCTTGTCATAGTCCAGTATGGTGCCGGGTTTCTCTTCATCACTTTCTTCGATAGCCGCATTGCTGAATAAAATGCGTGAGACATCCACTTCAGCATCGTAGACGACCTTCATGGCTTAGCCCCCCAAATCCACCATGGGATCGACCTCACACCCTAGCGCTCTGAGCTTCCAGGTCAATGCCTAGCACCTGGGTGTACGCCCCCCGTGCCTGGGTCACACCGATGGTGCGCTGGGCGGCTTCGATCATCGGGCGGCGCAGGCTGACCACAATAAACTGAGCCTGCTCAGCCTGGTGCTTGATCATGCGGGAGAGACGCTCGACGTTGGCCCCGTCGAGGAACATATCCACCTCGTCGAAGGCGTAGAAGGGAGAGGGGCGATAGCGCTGGAGGGCAAAGATAAAGCCCAGGGCGGTAAGAGATTTTTCGCCCCCCGACATGGAGGCCAGTCGCCGCACCGGCTTGCCCTTGGGGTGGGCCACCAGGTTGAGGCCGCCGTTGAAGGGGTCTTCAGGATCCTCTAGCTGGAGGTGGCCATCCCCATCGGATAGCTCAGCAAAAATGGTCTGGAAGTTTTCGTTGACGGCATCGTAGGCTTCCTGAAACGCTTTGCGGCGCAGGGTGGTAAAGGTCTCGACCCGCAGCAGCAGCTCGGTGCGCTCTTCTTCGAGGGTGGCCAGTTTTTGGCTGAGATCGCCGAGGCGCTCTTCGGTGCGGGTGTATTCCTCCAGGGCCAGCATGTTGACGGGCTCCATGGCCTCCATGCGGCGCTGGAGCGATCGCAGCTCCTTCCTCAGTTCTTCCAGGTCAGTGCCTTCAGGAATTTCTGGTAAAGGCTCGGGCAGCTCGGCCCCCTGGGCGGCCAGCTGGGCCTGGGTGTCGGCGAGCTGTTGGCGACGCTCCTGCTGGGTTTCGAGCAGCTTTTGGCGCTGCCACTCCTGCTGCTGCTTTTGGGTGCGCTGCTCACGCAGGCGGTGCTCTAGGGCATCGCGGCTGGCTTTTTCGGTGGCCAGGGTTTGATCAAGCACGGCCATCGCCTGGCGCAGTTGATCAATCTCGGCGTTGATGGTGGTCTGCTGCTGCTTAAGCTGAGCCAAGCGCTGGTCGCGCTCCCCCTGCTGTTGGCCCAGGGTGGCGAGGGTTTGCTGGGCCTGCTGAATAGTAGTTTCGAGCTGCTGGTGCTGGTTTTGCTGGGCTTGCAGGTGCCGTTCGGCGGCTTGCAGGGTGGTTTGACGTTCCCCCAGCTGCTGTTCGAGCTGCTGCACGGCGGCCTGGGCGGTTTGCCACTCGCTGTGGGTTTGGGAGGCTTCTAGGGCTTCGAGCGCCTGACGCTGGTGAGTTATGGCCTCTTCTTGAACGGGTAGGAGGGTGGCTAGCTCCCCCAGCCGCACCTGGGTGCTGGCCAGCTCCTGCTGGGACTGCTGGAGCTGACCCTCGACCTGGGCATGCTGCTGATCGAGCCGCTGCTGCTGCGACTGCTGCTGCTCGGTTTGGAGCTGGAGCTCGCGGTACTGCTGCCGTCGGGCAATCAGGCTTTGGGAGAGGGTTTGGATGGTAGCTGAGGTGGTCTGGAGGTCGCGATCGCAGCGCCCCAGCATGGCATCAAGTTCGCTCAGCCGCTGCTTTAGGGCCTGGGCTTCCTCAGACTCCGCCGGTTCCACCGTGCCAAAGTGAAGGCTGCCCGACCGCTGGGAAAGGTTGCCGCCGGTCATCGCCCCGCTGGTTTCCAGCACCTCCCCATCTAGGGTAACGATGCGAAAATCCCCCAGGTGCTGCCGCGCCGTTTCAAGCCGGTCGAACACCACGGTGCTGCCAAAGGTATAGGCGAAGATGTCGCGGTAGCGGGGGTCGCAGTCGATCAGGTTAACCGCATAGTCTAAAAAGCCATCGGGGCGCTGCCAGGCGGGCACCGGGGTAAACCGGGGGGCGCGAATTTTGTTAAGGGGCAAAAACGTGGCCCGCCCAGCCCGCTGCTGCTTCAGCCGCTGAATGCCCTGGGCCGCGACCTGATCGGTTTCTACCACCAGGTAGCCCAGTCGCGCCCCGGCGGCCACCTCCAGTGCCACCTGGTAGCGGGGGTCTACCCGGCCCAGCTGAGCCACCAGGCCGCTAATGCCTTGCAAACCGCTGTCGAGCAGCAGTTTGGTGGCGTGGGTGCCCTGGCTTTCCTGCATGGCCTGGGCCTGGGCGTCGAGCTTATCGACCTGGCGCTGTTTGTCGCGCTGCTCTTGCAGCAGCCGGGTCTGGGTGTCGCGCAGCACGGCCAGCTCGGCCTCGGCGGCGGTGAGCTGACTGGCCAGCGTCTGGATCTCGGCTTCGGCCTGGGCCAGCTCCCCTGCTGTTGAGACATTATCCTCTGCCGCTGGAGCTTCGGCTTCCAGGGCATTTCGCTGGGCCTGCTGGGCCTGAATTTGCTGCTCTAGCTGGTGCAGCCGCTCCTGTAGGCGAATGTGCTCGGTGCGCTGGGGCTCAATGGCGGCTAGCTGAGCTTCTAAATCCTGGCGCAGCTGGGTTTGCTGCTGTACCCACGCCTGGGAGGCAGCGGCGATCGCGTGGGTGGCCTGGCGGCGCTCCTCCAGGGCCTGCTGCACCTGGTCTTTGGCCTGGGCTAGGGCTACCAGTTCCCCCGTAGTGAGCGCTTCAATATCCTGCTGGAGTTTGCCCAGGGTTTGCTGCTGAGTTTGCAGGGCAATTTCGGTGTCGCGGCGCTGGGCGGCGGACTGGTTGAGGGCGGTGCGGGTGTCTTGCTCCTGCCGCTGGAGTTGGCGCAGCTCGGCCTCCTGGGTGGCTACTTTGGCCTGGAGGGCCAGATGCTCGTCTTCCCCCATGGCCCGAATGCGGGCGTTGAGGGTGTCGAGTTCGGTTTCTAGCCCGGCTACGGCTTGCTCCCCCTGGGCAATGGCCTGGGCCAGCTGCGTCGCTTCGGTTTCGCCCCGTTCGATGGTCTGCTGGAGGGCCGCAATTTGTCGCTGCTGCTGCTGCCACACCAAAACGGCTTCCCACTGGCTTTTGTCTTGGTAGGTGGCTTTAAGGCGCTGATACTTCTCGGCCTTTTGTCGATCCTGGGCGAGGCGCTCGAGCTGGGTTTGCAACTCGCGCTCGACGATGCGAAAGCGCTCTTCGTGGTCTTTAACCGCTTCTAGCTTGCCCCTGGCCTGGTCAATTTTGCGGTCAAAGGCGGCTACCCCGGCCAGCTCGTCAATAATTTCCCGCCGCTCCCGCGAGTTCATGGAAATGATGCTGGTGACATCCCCCTGGAGCACGACATTGTAGCCCTCGGGATAGACATGGAACCGCTGTAGCTGCTCATGGAGCTGGTTGAGGGTGCAGGGTTCGCCGTTGATGTAGTAGTTAGAGGTGTAGGTACCCTGGGTGGTGACCCGCAGACGGCGGGTCACGCTCCACTCGCGGCTCAGGGGCAGAGGCACAAGCTGATCGGCCTCAGCGTGGCCATTCTCAACCACGACATCGGAGCCGACTTCTATACCGTGACCGTTCCTGCCGTTGCCGTTGGCCCCATTGCTGTTGGCCCCATTGTCGTTGCCATGACCTGAGTTTTGGTACAGGGCCTCAGCCTCCTGGTCGGACAAGTCTTCAAGCTGGGCATCCCCCAAATCAAAGGTGACAGTAACACTAGCCTCGGAGGTCGAGCGCCGCCCCATCTGACTCTGGTTCACCAGGTCGGGCAGGCGGTCAGCCCGCATCCCTTTAGAACTAGCTAGCCCTAGCCCAAACAGCAGCGCGTCTAGAATATTCGACTTGCCCGAGCCGTTGGGGCCAGAAATGACGGTAAACCCAGGCAGCAAAGGAACCTGGGTCGTACCACCGAACGACTTAAAGTGGGACAACTCAACGCGCTTGATGTGCACTAGCTGGCAATACCTCGGGCGTAAGACAAGTGTACTATAAAACTAGCCCTTTGGGTTAGCAATCTAAGCATGAACCGGCAAAAAAGTTCTCTTTTGCTCTACTGCCGCCTAAGTCTAGTGCAAATGCCGGGATTTGCAGTGGGGATATACCCTGAAAGCAGAAAATGCTGCTCCCGATAGCGCAATAATTGAAAGGTGCCTACTGACCATAGCCGTTTAGACTGGCCATGGCCGTTTAGATGAACGAACCTGAGCGGTACGCTTGATTGCCTGGGTCGCCCCTTCCGTTGTAGCAAATTTTATTGTTCGCCCATGTCTCAACCGGTCATTTTAGGGTTTGACCCCGGTAGCCAAAAATGCGGCATCGCTATTATGGGGCTGGATAGAATTGTGTGCCACCAGCAGGTGGTGGCCGCCGAGGTTGGCCTGGCGCAGATTGAGTCCCTGCGCCAACAGTTCCCGATTTCGACCATTGTGCTGGGCGACCAAACCGCTTCTAAAACCTGGAAAGACATCCTCAGCCAGCTGCCCGACCCGCCTCGCATTATGCTGGTGGATGAGCGCTATACCAGTTTGGAGGCCCGCGATCGCTACTGGCAAATGTATCCGCCCACGGGGCTGGCTCAGCTCATGCCCCAGGCTTTACGCACCATCCCCAGACCGATCGACGACATTGTGGCCATTTTGCTAATCGAGCGCTACCTCAATCGACTAACCGGGGAATAGGCCAGCTTAGCTAGGCGACCTGAGATCGTCAGAAATTTGGCTCTTCCTAGTTGACAGACCAGGCCTTAAAAGCTATTGCCCAGGTAATTATCTGGGCAATAGCTTTTTGTGGAGAGCCAAATACCTAGGAATTAATAATTTTCTTTTAATCCCCTTGAGTAAGTTCTACGATCTCCTATTCAACGACCCTGGTAAAACCTTATGAAACTTCATGTTAATGAAGTTTTGAATCTCGGATAGCAAAAGTCAGTAAATTTCCGGATGTGGGGAAGCGCGTTCGAAGAACGAGGTAGCGCATTGTAGGTTGAATTGTGTATGCCAAGTCTACCGCATGTCTTTATTTCCATTATTAT
>DAIUJR010000035.1:0-60419 GCA_036848635.1 Nodosilinea sp. CTOTU7336 | reverse complement strand
CCAGGAGAGATGCTGACCCACTCCAGGTTTTCTCCTATTTCCGATAAAGTCTATTCAAGAAATAGCATCCTTAGAATCAGGATCTAGCTCAAACCACTGGTCATCTCGACGATATAGCTCGTCGGTCACAGCCATGGGTTGCTCAGGCTGAGGGTCGAGACCGACAGCAACGGCAATCTCATCGACATTGTTTTGATCAGGGGTGGAGGTTGTGCCGCCAATGGCCTCTTCGCCCACCACTTTGGCCTGGTAGCCCATGGCGTCAGGATCTCCCGCCGTGGTGGAATTACCCGAGGCCATGCGATCGCGGGTCGGCACCTCGGCTCCGATCAGAGCGCTGTTGTCTTCTAGTCCGCTGCGGATCGCTTCGTTGGCAGCCTGTCCAGATGATTGCTGAATCACTGGCTGGTTAGGCGGCAGTGGCGCTTGATCTGGCCGTTGAGACTGGGAAACGTCAGCGGAATTAGTGGATTTCTGGCTCATAATTATTTAACATCCGGAAGTAAGACTGGCGCTTGAATAAACCTGGTCTAAGTCCAAAAAAAGAGTTCTGTCGGTAGAAAAATCACAGATCCCAAGCTGGACTGAGTATTTCTGAGCTAGGCCGCGTGGTTGATCGGGCCGTCAAAAATATTGTGGTGACCGCTTAACAAATCTCCGATCGGCTCAAGATTGGTAGACAACTGACGGTGTCCTATTGCCGAGAATCGCCAGGAGTCGCGAAGAATATTGCCACCAACCAGATCGTTACGCTAACAATTCAGCGCCCGCTAACCTATCGCTCCATCGGTAGATCTTGAGGGTTTTCGGATTGGGTGCTAGATGTGGTTTTCAGCAAGTTTTATAAGCCGCAAAATGATCAAGGCAAACCCTGTGCCCAGCAGACCTAGCTGCCATAGCCCCAGCCCAGCGGCAACGCCAGCCCCGGCAGAGACCCAAACAGCGGTGGCCGAGGTCAGCCCCCGTACCCGGTCTTCGCGCAAAATTGACCCGGCCCCCACAAATCCCACCCCAGTAATCACGCCCTGCAGACTGCGAGGCAGGGCGGTGCCTTCGACCTCGGCCATACCGCTTTGAATGGTAGCCGCCATAAACAGCGCTGCTCCTAAAGCGACCAGCATGTTGGTTCTCAGGCCAGCGGCTTTATGGCTATATTCTCGGTCGAGGCCGATTAAAGCCCCTAGCCCAACAGCCATGCCCAGGTGCATTGCCACCTCTAGCCACGATATCGGAGAGATAGAGGTCATGGCAGTAGTTACGATAGCTGGGGTACGTCAGAACGGGTATACCAGTAAGCCCAGGCAATCAGCACAAACTGAAACGGCAGGCGAATCGCGTGAAACCACCAGGTATCTGGAATGCCGGCAATGGGAATATGGTTGACAGCCATGTTGATATTGGCGGGATAGACCGCAATGAACAGCACCACCAGCCCCCAGGCCGAGATCTGGCGCCCGGGCGGCCACAGCAGCCCTACGCCCAGCAAAACCTCGATCGCACCGCTGATGTAGACCAGAGCCGCCGGAGCGGGCAAAAACTCTGGCACAATGCGAATAAACGGCTCGGGCTGAACAAAGTGCAGCACCCCGGCCACCACCATGCAGATGGCTAAAATGACACGTAAGGTATCTTTTTTGTCGTTAAGCATAGAAACCAGAGTCGCTAAATTAAAGCCGTTAACCAACGGACCTGACTGAAACTAAAGACCTGAATGCAACCAATTCATAACCCCTCAAATGAGCCTGAATCATCCTTCCTGCGCTAGATTTTTTCTGGACTTTTCTGAATCTTTTTAGGGGGCACTGGAGCCTGGGGTGGGTCGGTGAGGGGCAATTCGGTAAAGGCCAATTCGGTAAGAGTCAATGGGTGGATGGTTCAACAAAAGTCCAGGTGAGGGTCTGGCGGGGGGCGTCTGCCAGGGCTGCGCTCAACTCGACGTTAGTCGCAAACTGAAGCTGTGAGAGATAGCAGGCGTCAATGGCAGAAAAACCTGTGGCCGTTGTACCAGCCTTAGCCCCTTACCTATACATGCCGCAGTCGGCCCTCGATAGCCGCCAGAAACTGCCGCCCTAGCTACCAATCCTAGCCACCGATGCAAACCAATCTTTTAGCCAGTTTTTGGCTTCCTTGAGGTTGTAGGCCAGGGGCTCTTGCACGCTCAAAAACACTCGAGCACAGTTGCGCCCCGGCATGCCCGAGATCGAACCACCGGGGTGAGTGCCCGCCCCCGTCAAAAACAGCCCCTCAATCGGGGTTTGGTAGTTAGCCAACTCGGGCAGCGGGCGAAAGAACACCATCTGATCGAGGGTCATATCGATGTGGTAGTGGTTGCCCTTACGCATCCCCAGCCGCTGGGTCAGCTCAGGCGGGCTTTCTACTCGCCGGGCAATGACTGACTGTTTGAGGTTGGGCGCATAGTCAGCCAGCTTGTCGAGCACGCGATCGGCTACTTTATTTTTCAGCTCATCGGTCCAACCAGTGCCAAGTAGGCCAGTGCCCTCGGCATCTTTGATTTGGTAAGGGGCAAAGAACTCGACCCAGAGGGTATGCTGGCCCGCCGGAGCCATCGACGGGTCAAGCACCGTCGGCACCACCGCATAAAGCGAGGGATTTTGGTCAGGAATCAACCCTTGCAGCGGCATCGCGTGGGCGGTTTCCACCTGATCCATCGAGTCGGCAATTAAAATTGAGCCAATCAAATAGTCGTCTTGATGACCGTAGGCCTCAAAATGAGGCATTTCGGATAGGGCGCAATCGATTTTGAGAACGCCCTCGTTGTTGTTGACGATGCGTCGATCGAGCCGCTCGCTTAGACCGGGGGCGAAGGATTGCGCATCGGCCGCTGGCACCAAATCTTGAAACACGCGCTGGGCGTCAATATTTGAAATCACCCCTTTTTGCGCTCGATATTCCTGCCCCCCAGCGACCCGTACCCCCTCCACGCGCCCCTTGCTATTGACCAGAAGCTGTTCTACAGACTGATCACAGAGAATAGTGCCGCCGTTATCTTTGACCATGCGGACTAGGGCCTCGACTAGGGCACCAGTTCCACCCCGAGGGCGGGCCATACCGGGATTGTGGCGCAACCCCATCATCATCGAACCGACGGCCAGGGTTTTCTCCGAAGGTGGCCCTCCTAATTCAGAGGCCAAACGGGCCAAGGGCGCTTTGACGACTTCAGTATCAAACCACTCGTTGAGCGTATTTTGGGGGCTATTTAACATAGTGCGCACCAGATCTAGAGCCTGGTCAACCCCCCCAACCAACGACAGCAAATCTTGCAAGTTGCGCAACCTATAGTTGCCTAAAATGTCGATGATCGATTTTGGCGGGGCATTAAACACCGGGGTAATGGCCTGAATGAGGGTATCCCAGAAGGCCATGTACTTCTTGTATTTAGCGGCATCTCGCGGGCTATAACGGGCAATTTCGGCACAGGTTTGATCGACCGACCGATGGGCTAAAAAGGTTTTGCCATCGGCCTGAGGGCAAAAGACAACCGGGTCGCAAAACAGATACTCTAGACCATATCGTTCTAGCTCTAGCTCATCGACCACTGGCCCCAGATGTATAAACTCGTGGTCAATGGCGCAGAGGTTGAAATAAAAGCCCGGTGCCTCCTGCGGCAAGGCCTCTTCTGTAGTAGCAGCCCCGCCTGGAATCGACTGTTTTTCTAACAGTAAAACGCTATAGCCTGCTTTTAGCAAATATCCGGCACAGACTAGACCGTTGTGGCCTGCACCAATCACAATCACATCAAAACCTTGCATAGGATGACGCTTCTAAATTTGATTTGATTTGATGGTAAAGAGTTTGTTCCCAAAGCCGATCTACCAGTAGAAATAGATTGGCAAATTAGTAAAGCATCCTTCAACTCCAGGGAGCACAAGGGTGCTTTAATGAGGTAGGGAGGCGGGATTCTTTATAAGCTAAGGAGCGCTCTTCACAAAGTATCAAGCCTCTTAACAGCAAGGGCTGGTTGACTGACAAAAGTTTCTCGCGTAGATTGGGTTGAGGTGACGTAGCTTGCTTCCCGCAGGGTAACCCAACACCAGCAAGGGTTTCGTTGGGTTACGCTATCGCTAACCCAACCTACGGCAGAATGAGGGTTTCAAGAGTTTTGTCAGTCAATCAGCAGCATGAGTTACGCTGCACCAACCCATGCTACATTTGATTCCACCCACCTACTTACCAAATTTGAAAGCGGAACAATCTTGGAGAAAACGATTGCTTCGCCCTGAGGACAACAGCTGAGGAGAGGCTAGCTCGCCGACAGAGTCTTGATCAGATGCTTGCGAATTTCTTTAACCTGCTCCGCTTCGGTTTGCTTGAGCTGACTAAACAGCTCAATACATTCCTCAGAATTTGCTGCGCGAGCATCTTCAATGTATTTATCATAGGCATTGAGAGCCTTGGCCTTGTTCTCCATCACGGCTAGCCAATCGTACTCAAGATCGCTAACGATTTGCTGAGTTTTAATGCCAGTAGTCATGGTAAATTACCTCTACGTTCTATGGTTTAATTTGACCGTTGTTTAAAGTTTTCTCCATCCTCCAAAAGGGGGTTAATAGCCCATCTAAGGTAGGGAACCTGGTCATTGTTTGAGTCGGCCTAGCGGGGGTTGGGGGCATTAGCGGTGGGTAGATCAGTCGCTTCAGGATCAGAGCTACTGGGCACATAGTCTTCGGCATCAGAGGGTGTGCCAGGGCCGCCTGCGGCATTCGGCCCCTCCCCAGCGGCGGCATTGCGGGCTTCTGCCTGCATCAGTTCGGGGTTTTGGTGAACTGCTGCGGTTCGGGCACCGGGGCTTTCAGCCACCTCTTCGGAGAGATGATCGGGCTGACGGGTTGGGTCATTGGCCATAGGTTTTTCCTTAAACGTCAATAATTAAACGGTCAACAGATGGTTAAGATGCGATCGCTAGCTGCCCAAGCTACGCGGCTACCGCAAAGGGTTTAAGCACTACCTTGATGCAGTTATCTTCTTTGTCGCGAAAGATTTTGTAAGCGCGGGGAGCCTCATCGAGGGGCAACCGATGGGTGATTAAAAAGGTGGGGTCAATGTCTCCGTTTTGCACCCGCTCTAGCAGGGGCTGAAGATATTTGTGCACGTGGGTTTGACCCGATCGCATAGTCAGCCCCTTATTGACAAAGGCACCCATGGGCATCTTGTCGATAAAGCCACCGTAGACGCCAGGAACCGATACTTTACCCCCCTTGCGGCAGGCGGCGATTGCCTGTCGCAGCACCTGGGGGCGGCCCGTTTCCAGGCGCACTGCCTGTTTTACCGTGTCGTAGAGGGCCATGGGGCCAGTACCGTGGGCCTCCATGCCAACGGCGTCGATGCAGCTGTCGGGGCCACGGCCGCCGGTCATTTCTTTGAGGGCTTCCCCGGCGTCGATGTCTTCGTAGTTAATAATTTCGGCCCCGCTGGACTGGGCCAGCGCCAGCCGTTCAGGCACCCGGTCAATGGCGATCACCCGTTCGGCCCCCAGCATAAAGGCGCTGCGAATCGCAAACTGCCCCACCGGGCCGCAACCCCACACGGCTACGGTTTCGCCGGGCTGAATGTCGCAGTTTTCGGCCGCCATATAGCCCGTGGGAAAAATATCAGTGAGAAATAACACCTGCTCATCGCTCAGCCCCTCGGGCACCTTAAGCGGGCCCACATCGGCAAAGGGCACCCGCACATACTCGGCCTGGCCGCCCGCGTAGCCCCCCATCAGGTGAGAGTAGCCAAACAGCCCCGAGGGTGAGTGGCCGTAAAATTTCTCCGCCATCCAGCTGTTGGGGTTGGAGTTGTCGCACAGCGACCACAGATCGCGCTCGCAAAAAAAGCAACTACCGCAGGAAATGGTGAAGGGCACCACCACGCGATCGCCCGGCTTGAGGTTAGACACCCCGGGGCCAGTGTCGACCACTTCGCCCATAAACTCATGGCCCAAAATATCTCCAGACTGCATAGTTGGAATGAAGCCGTCGTAGAGATGGAGGTCAGACCCACAGATGGCTGTAGAGGTGACTTTGACAATGGCGTCGCGGGGGTTCAAAATCGTCGGATCGGGCACCGTATCCACCCGGACATCGTGGGTTCCATGCCAGCAAACAGCTTTCATCACAGTTCTCCTGAGGTAGTTGATTTCGTGGGATTGCGACCTTTGACCCACGGCTGGGCCGCAGATTTTCAAGCGTAGATATGGCGCAGACTTGTTTGGGCGTAGATTGTGTCGCCAACATTGTCAGTGCCTGGGGCGAATTAGGACTTTACTGCTGGCCGCCATAGCGCTTTAGGGTGGGGTTTGGCTCGGGCTGAATGTTGCTCTGGGGTGAATCAGCGGGCGATTCGTCTGCGGATAGCCCTGGCACCAGGTGCTTGAGTCGCTCAATCGGGCCGGTTTCAGAGTCTGTCTGTAGGCCAGTCTGGGGGCCGGTTTGGGGCTGACTGGAGCGGCCGCTGCGCTCTAGGGCCGTGCGATCAACCCCGCCCTGAAAGTTTTCTTTGCTGATGGGGTTGTGGGTTTGACGAATGGGGCCGTGCTCAGGGGCCTCGGCGGTGTTGGCCGCCATGGCGGTGGGCGCGTAGCGGGCTGAAAGAACCCCTAGCCCGACCCAGAGGGCTAGGGTCACAACCCCCAGAGCCAGCCAACGGCCTAGGCCAGTGATGCCAGTCATCAGCGGAGATCGACGAGCATTAAACAATTGATTCATGAACCTACATCTCTACAAGAACGGCTATCTAAAAAGTGATCAGTTGTATCGCCAATGGCAGATCAACCGCAGCCCGGCGGGCCTAAGCGCCCCGAGGCTGACCTTCGGTGGTGGCAATTTCTCCCGTTTCCATCAGCTGTTTAAACCGATTGAGATCGTCGCCGATTTGCTGTTCGGGTTCTTCACCAAACAACTTGGCAATCGCTGCCGCCATCATCCCCCCCGGCAACTCATACTCCATCACCACTTTGACTTCGGTGCCTCGGTGGCCAGTGGCGGGCTGAAACCGCACAAATCCGGAGTGATCAATTTCTGCGTCGGGGGCCGACGCCCAGGCAATCAAGCGGTTGGGCTGGTCATCAACGATCACCGCATCCCACTCAATGCTCTGGTCGAGAGGGGCGTTGACTACCCAGTGAGAATGGCGTTCGTCGTGCACCTGCACAGCCTTGACATGGCGCATAAAGCTGGGCAGATTATCGAGCTGACGCCAAAAGCTGTAAAGCTCTGTGGCTGGACGGTTGATCGTCACCGTCTTTTCGACCCGCAGTGCCCGGTCAAGGTTCACCGCATCTTCAATCTGTTTGATCGTGCTCTTGCCCCGAGTGCCCTGGTAGACTAGGCCGCTTCCGGTCACCGCCATCAACACCCCCCGCAGCGATCGTTGCTGCAAGCCGCTGAGCACGAGGGCACCGCCGCCAATAATCGAGGCCCACTGCTCTAGATTGCCTGCCTGGTCATCGGCAGGGGGTTGAGAACTTTGGGGGTTTTGAGTGCGTATCGAGTCTTCCATACCAGTACCTGTATACCTATAAACAGCTAAGGTCTTCGACCCGCCTGGCCCTCTCTGACCACGGCCACGGCAGAGAGGGCAGTGACGGGCAGAGTTATTGAATCTGAGACAATTGATCGGGGCTTAGATCAGAACCTGTCTCCGAGCCATCGCGTAGAAAAGCGGGGGCTTTTTTGTCAAAGTAGTTGCCGATGAAGGTGTTGACCGCAGACAGCACCAGCGGCCCCACCAGAAAACCAATCAGGCCGTTCACGTAAAACCCTGGCACCGCGAGGGATGCCAGCCACAGGCAAAGACCATTGACAACCAGCGAAAAAGCACCAAAACTAATCACGTTGACGGGCATCGTTACCGTTTGTAAAATTGGCCGCACAAAGGCATTGACAACCCCCACAGATACGGCGGCGATCACCGCCGCCGTCAGGGTAGTAATAGTTACCCCCGGCACGACTAGATCTACTATCAGCAGGCTAAGCGCTGTCGTTATGCCAGATAAAAGAATGCTCCACATAGGTCATCTCCGAATTACAACATCTGAAGGTATAGAGGTTAAAAAAGAGCGCTTGTGTGCCTCATCTGCCTATCAGGTTAAGAATGAATGGGGGCAGGTGGGTCTACTGTTAGATAGATAAGCTAGATATTCAGACGACTTTCTGATTTCAGAATTTTTAAGCCAAGATAGAGGAAATTTTGCCCCGCTGGTCGCCACCCTCACCCTCCGCTATCAGCAGACCACCGAGTCTGGCTTTACCGCTACCGTCAGCATCGACCGTCAAACCCAGTACCCCGTTACGATTCAAGACCCGTTCACCAAGGGATAGGAGCGGGAGCTAGAGTTTTATTTCGAGCAGTGGATTCGCTTTCCCTTTGACAACCAAGTGATGGCCCAGCGGGCGGCGGCCAGCGTGCAGGCCTACGGTGAGCGCCTGTTTGAGCAAATCTTTGGCGATCGCCGCGCCTACGCTGACTACAGCCAGGCTTGTAGTGGTGGGCTAAGCCAGCTCCAGATTGAGATTGAGGGCGATTCTCCCGACTTCCAGGCCCTGCATTGGGAAGCCGGAGGTTGGGTTACGCTATCGCTAACCCAACCAAACCAGCGATAGGCGATCGCACTGCCTGACAGATGAGTAACCATTGCTAAAGCTGGCCAACGTTCCAATTGAGCGGCTGCCAGTAACTTTGCTGCAACACCGACTAATTTTGTTCAGTCCGCTCCAATTGGGTTGTTATGCTGCATCTCCACCGATCGCCGAGATCGCTGCAAAGAAACCCGGTTTCTCGCTATAAAGACACGCTACGGCCCCGGGATGGTTACGGGCAAAGCCCTTTGCCCTACGCATAGGGGTGAGTTCTGGTTTAGAAATTCCCTAATTCCCCCGAGGCCGATAACATCTTCACCATCTCTAGGGCCGTAGCCGGGGCCAGCAGCACCCCGTTACGGTAGTGCCCCGTGGCCAGCCAGATATTGTCGTACCCCGCCAGGGGCTGAATGATTGGGGCCGACTGCCCCTGGGGCCGGGGGCGGAGGCCAAACCAGCGGTCGGTAATGGTGGCCTGGGCCAGGGCGGGGCAGTAGGCGATCGCACCATCAAGCACCTCCTGAAGGCGTTCGGCGGCGGGCTGTAGGGTCAGACTATCTTCCAGAACGATTTCCGGCGGGAACTCAACCGTCGCCCCCACCCAGTAGTCGCCCTGGCCCAGGGGTACCAGATGAATATCGTTGCCGTTGACCACGGGCTGAAAATCGGGATCGCCCAGGGGTTGGTCGAGCTGCAGCCTCACGGCCTGGCCCAGCACCGGCCCAATGGCGACGGGCTGGTGGAGTGATTGGGTCAAGGGCGTAGTGCCTAGGCCCGAAGTCAGAATCACGGCATCGGCCTCAATCGTTTGGGCAAGGGTTCGCACCGTTGCCCAGCGCGGGGGCAAGTCCGGCACGTCAGTCTCTTTCCCCCAACCCACCACGGGTTGCCCAAAGTAGAAGGTCGCGCCCTTGGCCGTGGCAGCAGCCACCAGGGCTTGGGTCAGCGTTGTGGGGTTAACTTGAAAATCCTGGGGGGAATAGATGCCCGCGACCGCCCCCCCGAGTTGCAAATGGGGGCACCGCTGGGCGACCTGTTCAGGCGGCCAAATTTCCAGCCTATAGCCCTGCCCCTGGCGAATGGCCCGCAGCGACTCCCAGCGTAACAGTGCCGCTGGCTCAAAGCAGAGACTGAGAATGCCATGGGTATTACGCGGCAGGGGCTGCCCCGTGATCGTCTCTAGTTCTGGAATTAGGGTTTGGTAGCGCCCCAGGCTTTGCTCGCGCAGTCGCCAGTTGCGGCCTTTGACCTGATGACTAATCACCGCCATGGCCACCCCCAGGGCGGCCCCCGTAGCCCCGCCAGCGGGGTTACCCTGGTCAAATACTGTGACCTGAAAGTCTGGCCTGAGGCTAAGTTCGTAGGCCAGGGTGGCCCCCACGACCCCACAGCCAACGATGACAACGTGCCGCAACGTCACCGCCTACTGAAAGGTGGGGATGAGGTTGAGGAAGCCATCAAAATCATCCAGGGCATTGCGATACTCCTGCCCGGCAATCACCTGCTGGCCACTGGCGGCGGCTTCGTCTAGGCGCTCTAGGTGGACGTACAGTTCCTTGGCCAAAGCCTTAGCCTGAGGCTGATCTTGGGTGAGCAGGGTAGCCGCCAGGCGATTGACGCGGGTGCGCAACTCACCCATGGGGCCGTGGATGAAGCTCTGGACATCAACCCAGTCTTGCTGGCGAATATACTCTTCGAGTTCTGGGAAGCGATCGCGCAAGGTGGCCACCGCCGGGCTATACAGCTCAACCTGCTCCAAAAGGGCTGGGGTATAGGTGGTGGGCTGCTTTGCCGCCGGGCCGCCGCAGGCCACCAGCCAGGTCGCCAGGAAAGCCAGCAGAATTCCCAAAATCGGTCTGAACCGTCCCATAGGTAATGTCCTTTTTGATCTCAATACAGCGTGTCAAAATAGCCCTGGCCGGGGGATAACCCAGGCTTACGCCCGTTACCGTCTGTATTTTACGCCCCTGGGCTCCCCTTAGTCAGGGTTTAGGCATTAAGGTTCTTGTCGCCCGCTAGGCCATGGCCTTCAGTCCGCCAGATCGCATCGGCCACTCGGCAGACGTCGTGCATTTCGGCCCCGTCGTGCACCCGCAATAGGTCGGCCCCTCCGGCGATGGCGGCGCAGGCGGCGGCGGCGGTGCCCCACACCCGCTTTTGTGGATCGGGCTGGTCTAAAATCCAGCCGATGAAGCTTTTGCGGGATGGCCCCACCAAAATAGGCCGACCGAGACCGCAAAATTTCTCCAGGTGCCGCAAAATTTCCAGGTTTTGGGGGTAATTTTTGGCAAAGCCCAGGCCGGGGTCAACGGCAATCTGGCTGGGTTTAACCCCCACGGCGATGGCATCTTGAATCTGGTGGTGCAAAAACGCGTAAATTTCCCCCACCAGGTCGGTATAGTCGGTGTGCTGCTGCATGGTGGCGGGGGTGCCCCGCAGGTGCATAAGAATGATCGGCACTCCCAGATCGGCCACCGTAGACAGCATGGCCCGGTCAAAGGTGCCGCCAGAAATATCGTTAATAATGTCGGCCCCGGCCCGCACCGCCGCCCGCGCCACTTCCGAACGGGTGGTATCTACCGAGATCACGGCCTGGCTGAGGGCACCATCGGCATCGGTGCGGATCGCTTTAATGATCGGAATTACTCGATCTAGCTCCATCGCCAGGGAAACGCAATTAGACCCTGGCCGAACAGATTGGCCGCCAATGTCAAGCAGGTCGGTGCCATGGTGTATCAGATGACGGGCCTGGGCCACGGCCCGATCAACCGTGTCGAACTGACCACCATCGCTAAAGCTGTCGGGGGTAACGTTGAGTACTCCCATCAGGTAGGTGCGGTGGCCCCAGGCGAAGACGCGATCGCGAATTTTCCACGGGGCGGGGGGGCGGGGCGCTGTCATAGCAAAGGCTGGATAAAAACGCTTTGGTTAAAAAAGGCCAACATCTAGGCTAACCCTCTTCATTCATATGCTTATATTGTGACGGATGGAGCGTCGAAGGGGTAGGTTCCTAGAGGTTCCTAACGGGGTACTAATGAGTCCAGCGGGCCTTATAGTTGCGAGCGTCGATATGCACCAGGGCCGGAAATCGTCCGTAGCGCCCCAGCCCGCCGGGCCACCAGGGGTCGAGCGCCCAGTAGACCTGGTGGCCGGAGAGGCCCATGCAGTAAAAATCGATGGCATCTCCCACAATGTGGCGGCTTTCGGAGGCACCACCTACCCGGCGATTGATCTCGGCGGGGCGGTACCAGCTGGTGATCAGAAAGGGACGACCAATGCGATCGCGGGCCTGCTGGGCCAGGGTGGCAATCCGCACCATGGCGTCTACCGTAGCCTGGTCGGGGGGCATGCGGGTGCCGGCGCGGGTGGCCTCGGCCCAGGTAAAGTTGCCGTTGGGTAGAAGGCTAGCGTCGAGCTGCAAATTGTTAGGCGTCCACCGGGGCGGGCGCGGCGGCGCAGGGAGAGGATTGGGGGCGGGCATGGCCTCGGGGGCCGAAGGCGCGGCCCGCTCTAGCCGCCGCAAATCCTCAAATAAAGACTGGATAGTCGGGATGCGCCCGTCCAGTCGTCGCCAAATTTGCACCAGGCGAATCAGCGCCTCGCGCCGCTCCTCCGCCTGCCCCGCTGAGGGGTCAAAGGCGGCGGGAATGTTCTCCACAAAGGTTAGCAGTGCACGGTCGAGGGTTCTTGCCGCCGCGATCAGGGCCGCTGGGTGGTCAGCATTTTGCACCAGGTCGGCGGGGTTGACCCCCAGTCGTTGGATAGCGGTGGTGCGCGAGTCAAGCCCATGCCAGCGGCGGTAGGCTTCGGTCAGGGCAAAGCGCTGATCGCCCTGGCCGCGGTAGAGCTTGGGTACACCTTGCACAAAGGCAATGAGGGCAGGATCAATGATTTGCAGGTTGGTTTCGGTCGCGAAAGGGTCGTGGCTAAGCAGCCAGGCGATCGCCTCCTCCCGCGAATCGAGCCGCCGCCAGAGCTGCACCAGGCGAATTAGCGCCTCCCGCTGGTTAGGGTAGCCCGCGTAGTACCGCACCGCCGAGGCCATGAAATTCACCAGGGCGCTATCTAGCTCGGGCTCGCCAGGTACCTGCCCAGCCACCGGCACCTTCAGCGCCTCGTATACGGCGGCGGTGGAGGCGAGCTGGCGCCAGGTTCGCACCGTTTCGACCAGGGCCTGCCGCTGAAAATCGAGCCGACCGTAGTTGGGGGCCACCCGCTCCCCAAAGGCCAGCAGCGCTGGATCAAGCGCCGTTAGGCTCTGGGGCAGCTGAGCCCCGCTGTAGTCGGTTTCTAAATCATCCAGGTAGGCCTGGCGCAGGGCAACGGGGTCGCTAGATTCGAGCCGGGCCGCATCGCGGTCGGTGGGGGATGGGGTAAAGCCGTCGGCCACCGCCTCTAAAAAGCGGTCGGCATAGCGCCCGGCGCTGGCATCCCAAATGTCGGTGCTGGGCCAGTCCTGCTCCACCAGCCCATCCGTAAGACTCCGCAGGGTGTTGGCGGCGTACTGCACCTGGGTCAGAAACGTATCCACCTGATCGAGATCAAGCTGATTGGCCGGGGCAATGCCCAGCCCGGTCTCCCCATCGCCGAGTTGGGGCTCGTTGTGAACTACATACAACGCCGCCAAAATTGGCTTATGCACCCCCACCCTGGCGGCTTCAATCAGATAATAGTTATTGCGTTGATCGGGTGCTAGCGTGGTCATGGCCGTAGTCCATCCTCTCAAACCGTAATCCCAAAGTGTAGAACCTATGGGCGAATTTCAGCCGTTGTCGACCGCTAGTTTTTGGCACAGCGGCACCCAGCCCAGGCTAGTAGCCACCGATATGGATGGCACCCTCACCTACCGAGGCCAGTTTACCCCCGCCCTGTTGCAGGGGTTAGAACGGCTACGGGCCGCTGCCATGCCGGTGGTGATGGTAACCGGGCGGTCGGCGGGGTGGGTGCACAGCCTGGCCCACTACCTGCCCATGGCCGGGGCCATGGCCGAAAATGGCGGGGTCTATTTTTCTGGCCCTGCGGCAGCCCCAGAGCTAGTGGTGGATATTCCGGATATCCCCACCCACCGCAAAAAGCTGGGGGAGCTGTTTGCCCAGCTTCAGCCTCGGTGCCCGCAAATTCAGGTCTCTGGCGACAATCAGTTTCGCCTCACCGACTGGACGTTCGACGTGCAGGGCCTATCTCCAGAAGACTTGGAGACCTTAGCCAGCACCTGCCAAACCCTGGGCTGGGGCTTTATCTACAGCACGGTGCAGTGTCATCTGTTCCAACCCGGGCAGTCTAAAGCGGCTGGGCTACAGCGGGTGCTAGGTCGTTATTTCCCGGATATTTCCCCAGCCGAGGTGATTACCGTGGGCGACAGCCCCAACGATGTCAGCCTGTTTGATCCGGCTGCGTTCCCCAACTCTGTCGGGGTTGCGAATGTGAAGGATTACTGGGGGCAGCTCGCTTATCATCCGGCATGCGTGACTAACCGGCCTGAGGTAGACGGGTTTTTGGAGATAGTTGAGGCGCTGCTGGGCTGATGGGGTCGCTATACTGCCCGGTCGGCGTGCTGGCTGGCACCTAAAACTGAGTGGTTGGTGCTCGGCCAAGGGGCGTTAAATGGCCCAGCCAGGGCGCATCGTGATCCAGCAGTGGCGCCACCGTCGACTCCTGTCTGGGCTGATTCCTAGCTTTCTGCCCTGTGGCCCTAGAGTACTTCGTGGGTGTACTTGTGCTGCTTAACGTTGTCGGTGCTTGACACCGTGGGGTTGCTGTTGAGAATTCGCTTTTTCTCGGTGGAGTAGTTGATATCGTCGCGCACCGTACCCGCTGGAATCAGCCCGGTGGCCTCGGGGCGGCTTTGGTAGGTGCGGGCGGTGGCGATTGTCCGCTCGTTGAAGTCAGTGCAGGGCTGAGCATCGGCGACAATATCGGGAGACAGCCCGCCCCAGTCATGCCGCAGAGCCTGGTCAAGGGTGCTGGCCCAAATGGCCCGATAGGCGGTGGGCACGCCCTTTAGCAACGCCTCTAAGTAGGCGGAAGAGACGGGTTCGATCACCTTGACGGCCACGGTTTCACCCTCCTGTCTGAGGTAGCAGGTGGCTACCCCCAACACGACATAGCTACTGGGGGGAAGGGAAGTGACCGCGATCTGGGCATCGGTATGAACCATAGGGCAGCAAAAGATAAACAACGGCGTTAGGGCTTTGGGCCTAAGGCTAGCGGTGGTCTGCAAAAATCAGCATTTAACTAAAGCCTTAGCGTCATGCCTGTCCCTCGCTGGGGCAGGCTCTGGTTGGCAATCCACAGCGAATCTATCGCTGCGGCCAATATTTGATGTCAGCGCAGGCTCTGTACAGCCCGGTTGTGGGTAGACAGTCCTACGGATCTTACCGTGAATTGATTCGCCACGGGCCGCTCCATCAATCCGGATCCCTCTGATCACGCCTAGATCAGGTGAAATTTATGGATCAACCCGGCACTGGTTTATAAAGTTGTCCTGAATATCAAAAAAATAGGTGAAAACCCTCAGTAGGTTCCCGGAAAATATATCCAATATCTAAAATCCAGCGGCGGAATTTTCCAAAAACCTCCGTCCTTTCCCGGTTTAGCCCCTGGGATGTTGGTGCGAATATAGCAAGGCATAAGCCCGCTTTAAGCGTCTTGGCCTCGGTTGTTGCCCATAAAACCTTTGCCTTCAAACAGGGGCTAGATATCCGTCTTTTTTAATGGGCTAGACAACTGGATAACTGCCACACAGTCATCCTCAGTTAGTCGGCCAAAAGTGAGAGTCTAAACCTATACCTAGCTGCCCTCAGGAGCCATCATGGACATCTACCAACAACTCAGTAAGACCGTAGCCTCGGCCCCAAAACCCTCGGCCAGACCCATAGCCAAGCCAGAGACAAAGCCCCTGGCGGTTTTTCAAAACCCTGCCACGGCTAGGGCTGCTGGCGACGCTTCGGATCAAGCCCTGAGCCAGTCGGCGATGCAGGCGGTGCAGCTGAAGCAGTACGGCTGGGCGCTGAGTTTATTAGATCAGCTGATCGCCCGCCATCCCCACCGAGCTGTTTACTACAGCAACCGCAGCTTAGTAAAGCTGTGGAGCGGTGATCAGGATGCGGCGCTAGAGGACTGTAACCAGGCCATTAAGCTATCTCCTGATTTAGACCAAGCCTTTAATAACCGAGCCACCTGCTACGCGGCTGTGGGGTTAATGGAGCAAGCGATCCAAGACTACGAACGGGCGATTGATCTTAACCCCTTTAACGTGCGCGCTCGAATTAATTTAGGCGCCACCCTGCGAGATTTAGGAAACTTAGATGAAGCCCTGGCTCGGCTAGACGAAGCGCTGTTGTTCTATCAGCTACCAGAGTTTATCTACGCCGAACGGGGCCGTACCTACCACCTGCGGGGCGACTGGAACTGCGCCATAGCCGACTACCGCCGGGCTTTGGCCGCCGCCGCTGACTCAGAGCTAACCCACCCGGCCCAGCAGATGATCCAACGGGTAAAAGGTTGGATGGCGGAGCTGGTGCCCTCTACCTAACCAGGGCAGACTCATTCAGTCCTCCACGCGAGGGAAAAACGGGCGCTAGAATAGGGAAACTGTTGTAACGCCTATCGGGTTTGTCTATGTCGGTATTTGCTGCGATCGCGGTCATTGCCCTGCTGGTTGCCGTCCATGAGGCCGGGCACTTCTTGGCCGCCAGGCTGCAAGGCATCCACGTTAATCGCTTTGCCATTGGCTTCGGGCCAATTTTGTGGAAGTACCAGGGAACCGAAACCGAGTATTCCCTGCGGGCCATTCCCCTGGGCGGGTTTGTAGGCTTCCCCGACGATGACCCCGATAGCGAAATTCCTCCCGGCGATCCTAACCTGCTCAAAAACCGACCGATTTTAGACCGGGCCATCGTTATTAGCGCCGGGGTAATTGCCAACTTAGTCTTTGCTTACCTGGTGTTTGTGGCCCAGTTCTCCACTGTGGGGGTGCCCGAAACCTTTAACCCCCAACCCGGCATTCTCGTGCCCCAGGTCATTTCAGAAAGCTCACCCGCTGCCCAGGCTGGCATTCGCTCCGGCGACGTAATTATTGCCGCCAACGGCGAGCCCCTGGGCAACGCCGAAGACACCATTCCTGGCTTCATTCAGCTCATTAAAGACAGCCCCGAAATTCCGGTGCAGCTCACGGTACAGCGGGCAGGCCGAGAGCTAGACGTGACCGTGACTCCCGAAGTTGGCCCGGAAGGCAGCTCGGTGATTGGGGTACAGCTTCAGGCTAACGGTGACTTTGGCTATCGTCGTCCCAAAAACCCAATTGAGGTGTTTACCCTGGCGGCCCAGCAGTTTCAGGACATGTTGGTGCGCACCGTGGGTGGCTTTTTTATGCTGATTACCAATTTCGGCGAAATGGCCAGCCAGGTGGCTGGGCCGGTTAAAATCGTGGAGCAGGGGGCGGGTTTGGCCAAGTCAAACCTGGCGATGCTGTTTCCGTTTACGGCCATCATCAGCATCAACCTGGCCATTATCAACATTCTGCCCCTGCCCGCCCTGGATGGGGGGCAGCTGGCCTTCTTGCTGGTCGAAGCCCTGCGTGGTCGGCCTCTGCCCGAGCGGGTGCAGGAAAATGTCATGCAAACTGGCTTAGTGTTGCTGCTGGGGCTGGGGGTGTTTTTAATTGTGCGCGACACCACCCAGCTCGAAGTCTTTCAAAATCTGCGCCAGTGAGCACCCCGCGGCGAGCCTCTAAAAAGCAGCGGGCGCTAGAGATTCTGCTGCGCCTGAAGCGGCTCTACCCCGATGCCGTCTGCTCGCTAGACTATGCCACCACCGTTCAACTCATGGTGGCCACCATTTTGTCGGCTCAGTGTACCGATGAGCGGGTTAACAAAGTCACCCCTGCTCTATTCGCCGCCTATCCCGATGTGCACGCCTTTGCCGAAGCCGATTTAGCGGATTTAGAAAACCTGGTCAAATCCACCGGCTTTTACCGCAACAAGGCCAAGAATATTCGTGCCGCCTGCCAAAAAATTGTGGCGGAGTTCCAGGGCGAGGTGCCCAAGCGGATGGAGGAGCTGACCAGCCTACCAGGGGTGGCCCGCAAAACCGCTAACGTGGTGCTGGCCCACGGCTACGGCATCAACGCCGGGGTCACGGTGGATACCCACGTCAAGCGGCTTAGCCATCGGCTCGGGCTAACCCAGCACACTGACCCGATCAAAATTGAACGCGACCTGATGCAGCTCCTTCCCCAACCCGATTGGGAGAACTGGTCGATTCGGCTGATTTACCACGGGCGGGCGGTGTGTACGGCCCGTAACCCAAACTGTGGCGGGTGTGTGCTGGCAGACTTGTGCCCGTCAGCGATTACTACCGTTGATGAGTAGGCCCGAGGTAGGGCGCGCTGAGGATATCGCCTATCCCCAGCGGGGTTAGTGATTAGCTCCAATCCCTCAACGGCCACAATCCAGCTTTCGGCTCGACCAGTCAAATCAGCGCTGAGCAGGATTAGCCCGGTGAGGCTAATCCTGCTTCACCGGGCCTTCTAGCGATACCGCCACTGCCCCTGGGGTGCGGGTAGGGTGGCGATGTTCGCGTCTGTCCCTTAACCGAGTTCAACCCTACCCCCAGGGGCTTTATACCAAATCCTGCTTGGTTACCCCCAATTCAATCGGGCGAATGCCATAAAGCCTCTGGCTAGGCTGCGCCAACGCCCCTACGGTTTGACCGGTTGGGAATCGGGGCTATACGATTCGGACTTGGTATTAACCACCCCCAGGGGGTAGTGCTCAGCCAAAAATTTCCTGGCCTCCGGCTGGGTTTGAATGGCCCCATCGAGCTGAGCTGCCAGGGCGGTCTCTAGCATGGGCCGAAAGTTGGGGCCGGGGGGATATCCCAGCGTCTTCAAATAGTCGCCATCGACCAGGGGCGTGAGGTTGGCCCACTGGGTTAGATAGGCCCAAATCGGTGGCCCCAAGTTTCGGGGATGCCGGGTCGCGACCAGCAATAGCGTCTCCACATCAGCCCGGTAAAAGAGTTGGTACAGCTGGCTAGGCCGCGGGTCGGTGGCCACTACGGCCAGCCACTGGTGCTCGACAGCGTCGAGCTGACTCAGCCGCTGAATACTGCCGTCGGTGAGCTGGAGGGCAGTGGCAATGTCTTGCCGGGCGGCGGCGGGCATCGCCCCCAGCAGCACCTCCAGACGCAGTTGCCAGGGGCGGCACGACTGCGCCCAGCTAAAGCGATCTAACCAGCGCGAAACTCGACCCAGCTGCCGCCACAGGTGAGGCGTCATGGCCAGGTCGCTGTGAATACAGCGCAGGGCCTGAAGCTGATCCAGCAGGGCCAGGGCAGGTTGCCAGTCAGACCCTTGCAGGATATACTTCAGCTCATTTTTGAGCCGTCCCTGCAGGGCAGGAACCTGCTGCACCTGGCGCTGCATTTGGGTGTAGATGCCACTGCTAATGGCGTGGTGAATGTAGCCCTCGGTTTGGGCCTCTAGGGTAAACCCCAGCCGCACCGCAAACCGCACGGCCCGATAAATGCGGGTGGGGTCTTCAATGAAGCTGTTGGGGTGCAGCACCCGAATAGTGCGCTGGTGCAGATCAAGCCGTCCGCCAAAATAGTCGAGCAGGTCGCCGGCCCCTGGGGTGGTGAGCCGCAGGGCCATGGCGTTGATGGTGAAGTCGCGGCGGTAGAGATCCTGCCGAATGGAACTGGCTTCTACTTCGGGATTCGCCGCCGGGTAGGGGTAGAACTCGGTGCGGGCGGTAGCGATGTCAATCATCACCCCCGCCAGGGGATGGTCTAAATCGCGATGCCAGACCAGGGCGGCGGTCTGAAACTGGCCATGGGTTTGTAAGTCGACCTCCGGAAAACTGGCCTTAACCGTTGCCCCCAGCTCGCCTCCGGCCCCTGGCTGGGTGGCCTGATCGAAACCATCGACCACCAGGTCTAGATCGGGCAGATCGGCTAAACTCTGGCCCTGGGTTAGCAACAAATCGCGCACGGCCCCGCCCACGAGATATAAATGCCAGCCCCGCGCCTGGGCCGCCGCCGCCATATGCGCCAGCACCTCTCGCAGGGCAGGCCTGAGGTTAGCGTTCAGAATCTGCGACCAGTCCAGCGGTAGGGACGGGGCCGATGCAGCGGCTAGGGCAGTGGCGGCCTGATCCGGCGATCGGTGGCGGTGGCGTAGAACATCGGTGCGGGTCACAATGCCCGTCAGAGATTCCCCCTCTAGTACAGGCAGTCGGCCAATGTCATAGGTCACCATCAGCTGCTCAATGGTGTTCAGGGGGGTATCGGGGGCAATGGTTTGGAGGCTGGTGGCCATGTAGCCCTTCACCGGGGCATGGCTAAAGCCATGGTGCAGGGCCAGGTCGATATCCCGACGGGAAATCATCCCCACCAGGCGCTGCTCGGCATCGACCACCGCCAGTCCGGCATGGCCGTAGCGCAGTAAAATGCGCTGGGCCTCGCCAATGGTGGTGTCGGGGCGAATGGTGCGTACCGGGGCAGACATCAGGTCGCGGGCCACGGGCAGGGCGGGCAGCCGCGATTTTGCCTGGGTCAGCACGTCCTGAATCACCTCGGTCGGATCGTCCGTCGTCAGGGTCACAGCTGCCGCTGTGGGATGCCCCCCGCCGCCCAGAGGCGTAAAAATAGCGCCCCAATCGATCCCTTGATCAGCCTCGCCAACCGCCTCCCCAAGCGGCCCAACTCGCCCCCGAGCACGCCCAATCAGCACCAGCTTCAGAACTCCCCTGGCCCGATAGGTCGCCCCCAGCAACAGCACATCGACTCCGGTCAGGGCCATCAGCCGTTCCGCCAGGGCCGATAGCCCTGGGGTGTAATCGGCCATCCCCAGCTGCACCCAGGCCAGGGTGTGGCCCCCGACCGTTTCGGTCTCCAGGGCATCCATCGCCGTCCCTAGCCAGCCTTGCAGATCGGGAGACAACCCCGGCTCCACAAATTCCGCGATCGTTGCCAAACTAGCCCCCTGGTGCAGCAGCCAGGCCAGGGCCTCGGCGTCGCGCCCGGTGGTTTGGGCAAACACCAGGGAGCCGGTGTCGCTGTGAATGCCCAGGGCCATGACCGTGGCCTCAAACGCCGTGAGCGACAGATTTTTCTGACGCAGGGCTTCGACCACCAGGGTGGTCACCGCTCCCACCGGCTCCACGTGCCGATGCTGAGTCGCTACCGCCTCCGCCACGGTGCCATGGTGATCCCACAGGCTGATGGGTATTTGCCGCGCCTGGGCCAGGGCAATCCACTCAGCCCCGGGGCCAAACCGCTCGGGCCGCTGGGCATCCACCAGGCTGAGGGAGCGCAGGCCCTCGGGGGCGACCGCCCGCCCCTCAATCAGCGCATACTCGTCGCGGTGCAGGGCCACAAACCGCTGCACTGTGGGGTGGCAGCCACCGGTCAACACAATTCTGGCCCCCGGCTGCAGCCGACTCAGCCCCACGGCGGCCCCCAGGGTATCGAAATCGGCGGTGGTGTGGCAGAGAATTAAATCCATGGCAAAACGCTAGCATGGGAAGGCGATTTGAGAGTTTCCCTGGGGCCATCTTTCTGATAGCGTACTAACAGAGACCACGTGGGGTGCTGCTGAGTCTGGCCCGAAGCAAGTAGCGGGTTTGCCGAGAAGAAGCTCCGCTAGTCGAGTCGAGGCTAGTCAGCTAGGGAGCTGACAGTCGTTCTCAGTGACCGTGCCCTATGGCTACCGCCTACTGCTGTGTTTGAGAGTTAAAGCGATGGTAATTTTATTTCAGCTTGCGTTGTTTGCCCTGGTGCTGATGTCCTTTGTGCTGGTGGTGTACGTGCCCGTGGCCTACGCCTCACCCCAAAACTGGGATCAGTCAAAGCGCCTGATCTTCCTGGGCTCGGTGATTTGGGGTGCGCTGGTGGTAGTAGTGGGCGGCCTTAACTACTTTGTGGTGTAGGCGTTAGCCCGTTATGGCCGTATTTGAAGGTACGTTTGCGTCCCCCGATGCGCCGAAATTTGCCATCGTGCTGGGCCGGTTTAATGATTTGATCACCGGCAAGCTGCTGGCGGGCTGTCAAGACTGCCTTAAGCGCCACGGCATTGACGTTAACCCCGACGGCACCCAGGTAGACTATGCCTGGGTGCCCGGCAGCTTCGAGATTCCCCTGGTGGCTCGACAGCTGGCGATGACCGGACGGTACGATGCCGTTATTTGTCTGGGGGCGGTGATTCGAGGCCAAACTCCCCACTTTGACTACGTAGCGGCGGAAGTCTCGAAGGGGATTGCCGCTGCTGGCTTCCAGACCGGGGTGCCGGTCATCTTTGGCGTCTTGACCACCGATACCCTCCAGCAGGCCCTTGAGCGAGCGGGCATTAAGGCCAACCACGGCTGGGATTACGCCATGAGCGCCCTGGAAATGGCTAGCCTGATGAGGCAGATTCGGGCCGTGGCTGGCTCTGCCGGTGGTAATGGCGGCCTGCGGGCCGGGCAGGCTTTACCCCAGCCAACAACCCGCATGATTGCCCCTGAGCCTGAAGAGGCGTGACTGTTATCCCTGTGGATCGGCTCAACCATCTACCCAGACTGGCGAAGATAGCTCATCTATACGAATATACGAACCGTGTGCTCTGCGGAATCTACAAAGCATTCCCTGAGCAAGTTGAGTATAGTAGAAAGCAAATTCTGGGCATTTATGGCGGCTACTCCACCCCAAGGCGACTTTTTTGTCAGCTATAACAGTGCTGACAAAGCCTGGGCCGAGTGGATCGCCTGGATTTTGGAAGAGCGCGGCCATAGGGTCAAAATTCAAGCGTGGGATTTTGTGCCCGGTAACAACTTTGTGCTGGAGATGGACAAGGCCGCGGCGGGCTGCATCCGCACGATTGCCGTGCTCTCTGATAACTACATCAACGCTAAATATACCCACCCCGAGTGGGCCGCCGCCTTTAAGCAAGACCCTCAATCCCAAGAGAGTCGCCTGATACCGATTCGGGTGGGGGAGTGCAGGCCTGAAGGGCTGCTGGGGCAGATCAACTACATCGACATCGTTGGCAAGGCTGAGGAAGATGCAGAACGCTCGATCGTCGAGGGCATTGCGGCAGCGCTAAAGAAGCGGGGCAAGCCGGAAACCCGCCCGCTGTTTCCCCGTCGCGACCTGGCCCACCCTTCGCCACCGGGGGAGGCTCAGGAGAAAGCCAGCTTTCCAGGTCGGGTGCAGACCCAGAACCCGTTTTTGCCGCTGACCGGAGCCGTGGATGAGGCGGAGCAGTTTTTTAACTGCGATCGCACCCTCAACCGCATTTTTGAGGTACTCAACAGCGGCAGCAATGTGGCGCTGATCGGCGATCGCAACCTGGGCAAATCTTCCCTATTGCGCGAGGTGGCCCGCCAGGCCGAGGGGCGGCTGACCCCGCCGCGCCAGCCTGTCGTCATCAACCTGGTGATGCTGTTTAGCGAAGACGAGTTTTATGAAGAACTCTGCGCCCAGATCGGCATCGCTGAAGACACTCGCGGCAACCAGCTCAACCGCGCATTGAAAGACAAGCGCCTGTTGCTGATTTTGGATGAAGTCGAGCGCATCGTGCAGGATGAATTTTCGCGTCGGGTGCGCGACCAACTGCGCGGCCTGTCAGACCACAAAGACGCTCCCCTACGTCTGGTGCTCGCCGCTCGCCGCCCCCTCGATCAGCTGTTTCCTGACAGCTATAACGATGGCATGGTGTCGCCCCTTGACGGCATCTGCATAGAGGAGCCGATCAATCCCTGGTCGGCGGAGAGCACGCGCCAGTTTATCGCCACCCGCCTGGCCCCCACGCCCATTCGCTTCAGCGAAAATGAGATCGCCGACCTGATCGCCACCAGCGGCGGCAGACCCAAAGACCTAATGCAGCTCTGTAACCTCCTCTTTCGCCAAAAACTCCCGTAGGGTGGGCACCGCCCACCACCCCACCATCATGCGTACCACAGCCCCAAACTTACTCTACCTAGCCACCCCATCCCCTCCTGGGAAGGGTACCCGCAGGGCGGTGTGGGTTCCCCAGCCTGGGCTGACCCACCCCTACCCCCCCCGGTCGGGGATTTTGCGGCAGGAGGTACTCTGCTGTGGCTAAAGACGACCTAGCCCACCTGCGGCTAGACTTGGCCCCCAAACTCAACCGCCCCCTGTCGCTGTGTAATCCCCTCGACTACCTGCGGCTGCTGTTTTGGGTGTTTTACTTTCCCCAAGCGCTGCGGTGGTATGTAGATCGGTTTGGGGGTGGCTACATTCCAGAGGGCCAGATGAACTGGCGTAAAGGAATCGAGATTCTGCGGATAAATCGGATTCAGCGGCACCTCTTCTTCCAGGGCATTGTCCTGACTATGGCAACACCGCCACTTGTGGCTTGGCTGTTTGAACAACTGGGTACCCTTATAGATTGGTCCAGCGTGGCGTTTGGCGTAGCGTTTGGCATGGCGTTTGGCGTGGCGTTAAGCGTGGCGTTTGGCGTGCTGATAAGCGTGGCGGGCGGCGTGGCGTTCGGCGTAGTGTTTGGCGTGGCGGGCGGCGTGGTGATAAGCGCGGCGGGCGGCGTGGCGTTTGGCGTGGTGATAAGCGTGACGAGAGGCGTGGCGGCAGGCGTGGTGGGAGGCCTGTTGTTCGGCGTGGAGACAGGCGTGGCGTTCGGCGTGAAGAGAGGCGTGGCGTTCCTCGTGGCGGGCGTCGTGGGGATTTTGCGCCCTGATAGTTGGCTACTAGCCGTAGCGTTAAGACCGTTTATGCCCAGGCCATATAGTTTGCCGATCGCATCCGTTACCCCCCTTTGGTTACCCTTTAGCGCTCAAATACTACGGGAGAACTTCTCTAACAATTGGACAGGGGCTCTCCATAATGCCAATCAGCTCTTGGCCTATACGTATCAATTTATTCCAGTCATTCATTTATTCAATCAACAATTAGCACAACTGCCTCGTGAACAGGTTATTCCTAAAATTTCTGAATTAGCCCAAGCTCCCTTTGATTGGCAATTGATTAAGTTTTGCTCCGCTTCGCTCAATAATTCACTGAAAGCGCGCTTAACCAGTAGCTTTTTCGTTCTACCTTTTCGCAAAAGATTAGCGTCTAGATTCAATACTTCTCTTCGTCTAGATACCCCCGCCCGCGCTGTCGCCGCTGGTTTCTGGTACCTCCACGAAGAGCAACCCACCCAAGCCGCCCAAGCCTTCGCCGTTGTCCGCGACATTCGCCACGGCGAAGAAATGCATGGTCTGGCCAGCCTGCTCGCCCTCTTCGACGCTGCCGAAACCGCCGCACAAATGGCCGCCATCGAGCTGCCCGACCTGCCTCCAGATCGCACCCTCCGACCCCAAACCTGGGCCGCCATCCACCGCTTTTGCAACGTCATTGCCGACACCAAAACCGCCCAGGCCAGCGCCTCTCGCACCGCCCGCGCTTTCGCCACCAACCGCGCCCTGGGCGAGCTGCAACACATTATCGAATACGAAGCCGACTTGCCCGAAGCCGAGCGCTCCCTCGTCATCGAAATCGCCAAAACCTGGCGCAATGCCCTGCTCGACATCACCGCCGCCGTGGGCGATGCGGCCATTATCCAGCCCGTACAAAACCCCTACGTCATCGGCGACCCGGTGGAGGGGGCGCTGTTTGTGGGCCGCGACGACATCATGCGGCAGCTGCAAGAGCTATGGCTAATGGGCAACCACCTGCAATCGGTGGTGGTGTATGGCCACCGCCGCATGGGCAAGACCTCCATTCTCAAAAACATCGAGCAGCGGTTGGGTTCCGGCATCCATGTGGCCTACGTCAACCTGCTCAAGAGTGCCGGGGCCGAAACCCTCAGCGATGTGCTGCTGGCCATCAGCGACCAGGTCGCCGCCACCCTGGCCATTGCCCCACCCCGCGACACCGATATGGAAGCCAGCCCGTCTCGCACCTTCGAGCGGTTTTTGCGCCGCGCCACCGACTCCCTCGCCCAGGGTAAAGGGCTGATCATCGCCCTCGACGAATTCGAGAAAATTGAGGAATTGATCGAAGCAGGCCAGCTAGAGGCCAGCTTTATGGCCTACCTGCGGGGGCTGGTGCAAGACAGCCCCAGGGTGGGCTTTGCCTTCGCGGGGCTGCACACCCTCGAAGAAATGTCTGCCGACTATTTTCAGCCCTTTTTCGCCAGCGTCATCCCCATCAAGGTCGATTTCTTTAGACCTGCCACGGTGCAAACCCTGCTGCCCAACCCCGGCGGCGACTTCCCCCTCGACTACGACTACGATGCCCTCGATTTAATCTGGGCGCTCACCGCCGGACAGCCCTACCTCACCCAGCTGATTGGCTTTCAGCTGGTGCGCCGCTACAACGACCAGGTCTTCGAGCGCCAGCAGCCTCGCGACCCCAAATTCACCGTCGCCGATGTGCAGGCCGTCGTTAACCAGCCCGAATTTTTTGCCCAGGGCAAGCCCTACTTCGCTGGCGTCTGGGCACAGGCTAGCCACGACACACCGGGGCAACACACTATTCTCACTGCCCTGGCCACTCACCCAGACGGGCTAGCCGTAGACCATCTGCGAGAAAATTTTGGTGGGGACGACGCCACTTTCTCTGCGGCCCTGTCTACCCTGGTTCAGCACGACGTGGTGCGCTCCGACGAGGGTCGCGCCCAAATCATCGTCGAAGTCTTCCGCCGCTGGGTGGCTAATCAAGGGGTCGGGTGAGTTCGTCAAGCCTGCTGCATTAGCTAATCTTTCTTTTCATTGGGCGGGCTCAATCTGCTATTATTTGTGATTGTGTCGATAACGCAGCAGTCTTACCGTCGGAGATTATCCATGGGCCGTAAATGTCAACTCACCGGAAAGCAGGCCAACAACGCCTACGCCATTTCCCACTCCCACCGGCGCACCAAGCGCATGCAGGAGGTCAACCTGCAGGAAAAGCGCGTGTGGTGGCCCCAGGGCAACCGCTGGGTCAAACTGCGGATTTCGACCAAAGCAATTAAAACCCTTCAGCTCAAGGGCGTTGACGCTATGGCCAAAGAAGCCGGGCTAAACCTGAATAAGTGCTAGAACCGGGCTCAGGAGATTTCTAGCCAAGAACTTACCTCGTCATTCCCGCACAGTCGAGAATTCAGCCCGAGAGTTTGTTTATAGCCGATATCTCCTTTGTCAAAAATCGTCTTGTTTGACCCATCACGAGTCAGCCTGTGCCCAACGCGACATCTTTAACTAAGCAGCAGGACGAATTAAATATAACCCTACTGTAGGGTTTAATGCGTTATGGCTAGGCCTCATCCATCCTACCGACGACGCAGCACCAGCAGGGCGCTACCGACCAGCCCCAACCCCAGCAGGGTGACGGGTTCAGGCACCGGTTCAGGCTCGGCTGTGGCCTGGAGGGATTTGACAAACCTGAACGTAATCGCCTCGTCTGGGTTGAGCCGCCGGTTGAACTGTAGCAGAGCGCTACCGTCGCTGTTGGCTAGGGTTGGGCTGGTGTTTTGCAAAACCGTGCGCGAGCCATCCTTAAGCTGGGAGATCAAAAAAGGATATTCAGCCACCTGAACGGCGGTAGGGGCTTGATCAACGGTGATCGTCGCCAGGGTGCCTGACCGATCGGTTTGGCTCAGGGTGCGGTTGGCAAAGACAGTACTGTCGTCATCAAACGACTTGTCTAGGGGACGGTCGAAGTCAACCAGATCTAGGTCAAGATAACTCAATAGGGTAAAGTCGATGGCCGAGCTGCCGGTATTAGACAGGGTGACAACGTCTTCCCGCCGTGACCGCCGACTACCGGCCTCAAACCCCTGGAGGGTTGAGTCAAGGGAAAAATTGAGGTCGATCCCAAGCGCCGATAGGTCGAGGTCAGCGATAAATCGGTTTTCGGTGGGCTGGGTCAGAGAAACTAGGGTGAGGTCTTTAAGCTCCAGCTCACGCCGGGTGGGGCTGGTGCCGAAATTGAGAAAGTACTGATCGGTAAAGACATTGTCTACGCCCTCCACCAGCCAAGAGGCCTGATCTTCACTAAAGGTGAAGATGTTAGTGCGATAAACGGAGTTGCCGCTGCGCAGCTCAATTAAGTCTTGGGCTAGGGCCATGGATGGCACAGGGACCAGCGCGACCCCGCCCAAGGCTACAGCACTCGAAAGTAGCCAGTTTTGCATGATTTGTGAACGTCCCTGATGGCTAACTCATAATCGGTAGCAATCCCTTCGACCCTAGCTACCCCAGCCTCGTTCTGGCATCGGCTCGGCCCGAGGATTTACGTAATCCTTAAACAAAATCCGGTAGATTGAAGATGACTGTACGTGTTTCTGCTGAGATATCACCACCCTGGCTAAGTTTTGTGACCTAAAATCGGTGACTTTGTTTCAGTCAATTCACGTTTTGTGTTTTTTGAGGTGGTGATGGTAAGTCAGGCTAGCGGGTCAGGGGCTGACCACCGGACGACGGTGCAGCAGGTTTTGTTGATTACCCTGGTGCTAAACCTGGCGGTGGTTGGGCTGAAGGCCACGGTGGGCTGTCTGACCGGCTCCCTTAGTCTGCTGGCCGATGCCCTGCACAGCGTCACAGATAGCGCCAACAACGTGCTGGGCTTAACCACCAACCGCCTGGCCGACCCCCAGCCCGATCGCGATCACCCCTATGGGCACCAAAAGTTCGAGGCGATTGGGGCCTTAGGGATAGCGGCCTTTTTAGGTATTGCCTGCTTTGAAATTTTGAAAAGCGCCACCGAGCGGATCATTTCGGGAGGCAACCTGGTCACCATGGGGCCAACGGCACTGTGGATCATGCTGCTGGTGCTGGGCATCAATATTTTTGTGGCCTTCTATGAGCGACGAGTGGGGCGGGCTATCAACAGCCCGATTCTAATTGCTGATGCCCGACACACTATGAGCGACATCTGGACTACCATCGTGGTGCTGGCGGGCCTGATTGGGGTTTGGCAGGGCATTTTGTGGCTCGATGTGGCGCTGGCTTTTCCCGTCGCGCTGCTGGTGTTTAAAAGCGGCTGGACGGTGCTGCGGGAAAATTTGCCCTGGCTGGTGGACGAAATGGCCATTGCCCCCGAGGCGATCCACGCCCAGGTAATGCAGGTGCCCGGCGTGGTGAACTGCCATAGCCTTGCCTCCAGGGGGCTACTGGGGCGGCAGGTGTTTATTGACATGCACCTGGTGGTCGAGCCTACCGATGTCGAGCAGGCCCACATCATCACTGAAAATGTGGAAGACCGCCTAGATCAGCTCTATGGGCCAGCCCGCATTACCATTCACATTGAACCAGCCAGGTACGAGTCCCAGCACATTACTTACTAACAGGCCCACCGAAACCCCTAGGACGGTTACCGCTATCCCCAATCCCCAGACCCTAATCGCCCTGGGCGGCGTTACCAACCACGCCCCTACCCGATTACACTAGATAAGGGCGGCACGCGTCACTACACTGGGACTGGCCGGCCTCCCATCCCCACGATTAGACTTTTCCTATGAACTTCCTTGCCAAGCTGCTGCCTCATCGGGCCGATCTGCAAACCCTGCCCAAGCGCAGCCGCCGGGTGCAGGGGGTAGAACTTAAAACCGAGGTTGAGCTTGAGATTATGCGCCAGGCCGCCCAGATTGTGGCGACGGTGCTGAAAGAGATTGAGGCTTTGGTCAAGCCAGGGATGACTACCTTGGAGCTAGATGCCTACGCCGAGGGCCGCATCCGCGAACTGGGAGCCACCCCCAGCTTTAAGAACTACCACGGGTTTCCGGCTTCCATTTGCGCCTGTCTAAACGACGAGGTGGTGCACGGCATTCCCCGCCAGCGCCAGGTGATTCGCCGGGGCGACCTGCTCAAGGTCGATACGGGGGCTTACTACAACGGCTTCCACGGCGACTCCTGCATTACCATCGCGGTGGGTGAGGTCGCCGCCGCCGCCCGGCAGCTGATGACCGCCGCCGAGGCCGCCCTCTACGCGGGTATCAGCCAGGTTAAGCCGGGTAATACCCTGCTCGACATTGCCGGGGCAATTGAAGACTGCGTTGTCAGCTATGGCTTTAGCGTGGTGGAAGACTTTACCGGCCACGGGGTGGGCCGTAACCTGCATGAAGCGCCCTCGGTGTTTAACTTTCGCACCCGTCAGCTACCCAATATCAAGTTGCGCCCCGGCATGACCCTGGCCATTGAACCCATCCTCAACGCCGGGTCAAAACAAACCCGCACCCTAAAAGATCAGTGGACGGTGGTGACGGTGGATCGCTCCCTCTCGGCCCAGTTTGAGCATACGGTGTTGGTCACCGAAACCGGGCACGAAATTCTCACCGACCGTAGCCAGATGCCCGTGGCGATGACCTCTTAACGATCGGCACAAACTACTCTAAAGCTAGCCTAGTGCAGCGTCATTTTATGAAACGGGCGAGGAGGGATTCGAACCCCCGACACCGTGGTCCGTAGCCACGTGCTCTAGTCCACTGAGCTACACGCCCTTGAAGCTTTTTCATAGTATCACATTTGAAAAACTCTCTGGGAGCTGAGGCTGAATTATGTCTGACAATTTATCTCCGCCGTCTGACCTGACCCACCTGGATGCCCACGGCCAGGCCCAAATGGTAGATGTTTCGGCCAAACTCCCGACCGTGCGCGAGGCAGTGGCGACGGCCAGGGTGAAAATGCAGCCCGCCACCCTGGCCCAGATTGCCGCCGGCAATGCCCCCAAGGGCGACGTACTGGGCACCGCCCGAATTGCAGGGATTATGGCAGCGAAGCAAACCGCCAATCTCATTCCCCTCTGCCACCCGCTGCCGATTCAGAAGGTGGAGGTGTTGATTACGCCTGATCCTGACCTGCCGGGCTACTTGATTCAGGCTACGGTGAGAACCAAGGCCGAAACCGGAGTGGAGATGGAGGCTCTGACGGCGGCCACCGTTGCCGCCCTCACCCTCTATGACATGGCCAAAGCCCTGGAAAAATCCATGGAAATTCAGGCCGTGCGGCTGCTGCGGAAGACTGGCGGTAAATCGGGGGACTATGGGGTGGAGGGGCAAGGGGGTGAAAAGGCGATGCCCTGAGCCGGTCGAAGGTTGAAGGCGTGGATGAGCGGGTTTTCGTCTTAGGGTATTGGTTGGGTGGCCTTGAGATGACATGACCCAGGGCGTTCCTAGGGTGTCTGGCCAGGCGGCGGGCCGTCGCCGATGGAGTCGGCGGTGAGCACCGTGAAGGATTCCACCAGGGCAACGGCCTCGTCGGGGGTGATGTTTTCGCAGCCCTGGAGGGGCTGAAAGAGTTCGCCAATGTAGGGGGCACCAATCAAGCGGTAGAAGCCAAATTCTCCCGCCAGCCAGTCGGTATAGAGGTTGGAGCCGGGAAACTGCAATCGCATCTCTCCATCCTCAAATTCCCCATAGTTGAGGTCGTAGGACTGGCCTGCAAACAGTGGTGGCTGAATCGGCACTTGGCTTTCGGTGGCCAGCGGGTCGCTGATGTTGCCCGCCGCAAACTCAACGGCGAAGCAGCGATTGGCGGCATCCTGGTAAACGATCAGGTAGCCCAACCCCAGGTCGCTGTCGTCGATGCGCAGGTCAACCACCGAAAACTCTGGCGGCACCGCCCCCGGCACCACCACATCAACCCCTAAACTTTTCAGCTGAGCCGTCTGCGCTGGGGACAGCTGGGCCAAAAAGGCCCCGGCTGGGGGCGGCGGTGGGGCCAGCCCTGGGTCCGCCCCCGGTGATGATAGGGGGGCGGTATCGGCGGGGGGCGAGCCGACATTAGGGTTAAACCAACTGGGGCCGTCGCAGGCCGTGGCGACTAATCCCAGGAGAATTAGCCCTAACCCTGATCGCATCATCCGGCGCGGCTTAACAAACGTCTTCAACGTCATACCTTTAGTTCCAGCACTACACCAGCACCATAGAGGAATACCGCCGTCACGGGTGCTGACTCTGAGGTCTGACCCGTGGCATGGTAAGGCTGGCTTAAGCTGTGGGAAGATCAACCTACCCTGTCTGGAGCCACCCCCTTGCGCAAGTTACCGCCCCTGCCGTTTTCGGTCAAGCTGACCTATGGCGCTGGAGAGTTGGCGGCGGCGGTGCCCGCCAGCCTATCGGCGTTTTTTGTGCTGTATTTTTTTACTACGGTGGCGGGGCTGAGCCCGGCCCTGGCTGGTAGTGTGCTGCTGATTGGGCGGGTCTGGGATGCCATTAACGACCCTCTGGTGGGCTGGCTCAGCGATCGCACCGTCTCCCCCCTGGGCCGGCGCTTTCCCTGGATGCTGGTGGGGGTGGTGCCCCTGGCGATTTGCTCGGTGCTGCTGTGGACGGTGCCCGCCGCCACCAGCCAAATGGGCATTTTTACGTACTACGTGGTGCTATCGTTTTTTGCTTTTCTAGCCTTTACCATGGTGCAGCTGCCCTACACGGCCCTGGCCGCCGAGCTCGCCGATGACTACGACGAACGCACCGCCCTGATTAGCATGAAGTCGGCCTTTAGCATCGGTGGCAGCATTCTCGCCTTAGCTATGGCCCAGGTGGTGTTTGCCCAGGTGGCCGACCCCCAGCGCCAGTACATGATTTTGGGGGGGCTTTCCGCCTGTCTGGCCGTGGTAATTATCGGTATCTGCGTAGCGGGCACCTATCGCCGCTACTGGCAGGTGCAAAAGGCCCGCGTTCGGCTCGGCCCCACCCCGCCCTCTACTTCGCTGTGGGCCGACCTGCGCAGCGTGTTTCGTAACGAGGCCTTTCGCAACATCCTAGGTCTCTATCTGGGCGGCTGGATGGCGGTTCAGGTAACCGCGGCGATGCTGCCCTACTTTGTGGATGCCTGGATGGGCCTGCCCGAAACCCACTTTGCCCAAATGGCCCTGGCCGTTCAGGGCACCGCCATCGTGATGATTTTGGTGTGGAATCGGGTGGCCCGCTGGAGCGGCAAGCGCACGGTCTTTTTACTCGGAGCGCCGGTGGCCATGGTCGCCCTGGCGGGTCTGATCACCGTGCAGCCTGGTCAGGTGGTGTGGATGTATATCCTGGGGGTGCTGGCGGGGGTGGGGGTGGCCACCCTTTACCTGGTGCCCTTTGCCATGCTGCCCGACGTGGTCGATCTCGACGAGCTGGAAACCGGCCTGCGGCGCGAGGGGCTGTACTTTAGCGCGGTGGTGTTTTTGCAAAAGCTGGGGCTGGCCCTGGCCCTGTTTACCTCTGGCCAACTGCTGGGCTGGACGGGGTACGTGGCCCACGCCGATAGCCAGCCGGTGCAGGCGCTCTGGGCGATTCGGCTGGTGATTGGCCCCCTGCCAGCGCTGCTGCTGCTGGGCAGCCTGGGGTTTGCCTATCAGTACCCGATTAGCCGAGAACGACACCGGCAGATTCTAGCGGCCCTAGAGGTCAAGCGCCGCCAAGGGTAAGAGCCTGGCGCTGAAAGCCGATGCCCGTTTCAGTGATCGGAGCGGCTCAAAGCCCATCTCTAGCCTTGGGGCAGATTCAAGGTCGGGCGGCCGATTAAAGACCTGGCCCATCAGGCCTAGATTTTGATCGGGGTGCCCCGCCAGGGAGCTATTCACGATAGAGTCAGAAGCAAATCAGCGTTTTAACTTGCCCATGGCCATGACATCTCCCGGTTCATCTCCCCCCCCCGACCCGGCCACCGTAGCGGCGCTTCAGCTCAAGCTGCGGCGTAAAGAGGGCACCTGGGTCGATTGGGCCCAGGGGTGTCAAGCCCTCCAAAAGGCTGGGTTCACCCCCCAGCAAATTTTTGAGGAAACCGGATTTGAACCCGTTCACCAAAACCAAATTATGGTGGCGGAGCAGGTTTACCAGTCCATCCTGAAGGTGGGGGTGGCGGCGGCCACCCAGGCCCACTTTACCCAGCGGGGCAGCGACACCCTTTACGAACTGCGGGTGCTCTCCCAGGCCGACCGGGCCATTACCGCCGACTTTATCCTTCAGCACGGGCTCGATTCCGATCAGGTGAAAGACCTGGCCAAGCCCATCAAAGAATATGCCTACCGCAAAGAGACCCCCCCCGGCTTTGGCGACTCTCCTGGGGATGCCATTGCCTTTCACTACTGGCAGCTAGCCCGTCAAAAAGGCGACCTGCAAGACCGCTCCCGGCTAATTGCCCAGGGGCTACGCTTTGCCGACAGCGCCACCGCCCGCCAGCAGATCGAGAAACTGCTGACTGATTTTACCGTGGTCAAGAGCCGCCCGGCTCCCTCCCTGCCGCTGTACCGACTCGAGACCGAGAGCGAGCTGCCCCGGATGATTCCCGTGGTGGGCCAGATGCCGCTCACCGTAGACGATTTGCAGGCCGTTCCCCTGACGGTGCCGACGGAGCCGTTTGGCATGGTACGGTTTGAGGGCACCGGTGCCTGGGTGGCCGTCCCCGGCTGGCAGGTGATTTTTCGGGCCGAAGACCCGGTGGGGCTGCTTACCCAGGCCCGCCAGCTTCCCCACTACCCCGGCGAGGCCACTGACGAGCCCGTGCTGGTGATTGTGGATCGGGCCGAGCGCGAGTGGAGCGAAGACAGCTACTTTTTAACCGCCGCGGAGGATCAGCTGGTGATGGACTGGCAGCCCAGCCCCATAGAGGCTCCTATTCTGGGCAAAATCGTGCTGATTCTCAGACCCAAGCGCGTGTTGGATGAAGACTACAACCGCGAGCTGTGGCAGATGGATGAGTAGGGAAAGGGATGAAGGGGCGATGCCCTGAGCTAGTCGAAGGGTGAAGGGTTTGCATCCTCAGGAATGAGGATTAAATAAAACCCAAGTTTTGTAGGTTAGGCATCCGGCCTGACCATGGACAGCTGGGACAACTATCCTACGTTATTTAACGCTTGATCCTAAGAGACATGCGCTTAAATCAGGAGATTTCCAGCAAAGAACTGACCTCGTCATTCCTGCGCAGACGGGAACCCAGTCCAAAAGTCTGTTTATATCGGGTATCTTCTTTCCGAGAAATTGCCTGAAGAACCGAAGGCGTTGATCGCCGTAGGGTGCATAACGCTACGACATCCTAAAACTTAAACTTGACGCTGTCCTAGGACGCTATTCCTAAAATCTGCGCATAAAAAAGGAAGGGGCGAACCCCTTCCTAAATAATCCTTAGAACATGGCTGCCTAGGCCCCGTTGGGGGGCTTAGGCTGGCTAGGCCTCTTCTAGACGAGCATAGAACACGCCTTGGACTTTGATATCGACGGGCTTAGCGGTGCCCATGTCGGTATCAGAGGGCTGTTCGGCCTCAAAGGTGCCGCCAATTTCGCCGGTGTAGCCGTCAATTTTAGAAATCCGCAGCGACATCCGGCCCTGGCCGATATCGAAGGACTTAACGTTTTCCTTCACGTATTCTTCGCTGTCGCCGCTGGCGGGCAGGGCCACGGCGGTATCGTAACCGGTGGCCAGACCGCGCCCCTTCGGATCGAGGAAGTTGGAGGTGCGGTAGGAGGGCACCTTGTAGCTGCCCTCGAAGTCAGTAGAGGTGGTAATTGCCCCCAGGCCAGGCTGAGACTCGGCCACCAGCCCCTTGACAGTAAACAGGAACGGCTCCTGCTGCCCGCCGGGTAGCTGCACCGTAATGGCCTGAAAATCCATGCCGCCGGTTTCGGCGAAGAGTAGGCTGCCGTCGGGCTTCACGGTGATATCCCCCCGTACCTGGTCGAGGCTAGAAGTGTAGCGGGTTAGCACCTTGCCCGGCACATAACCGGCTTCCTGGCGCTTAGACGCGGCCTCTTCTTTAACAAAATAGGCGGTGGGCTCGATGCACATGCCCACGAGCTTGTAAGTCTTGCCACCTTCCAGCGGAATGCTGCCCCGGGTCATCTCTGAGAGCTGAGGGCACTTGTTGGCGAGGCCGGTGTTTCGAATTTCGTCGTAGGTTAGCGGCACACTACTGGTGGCACTGGGAGCCTCACTACAGGCTGTCAGTACCGTCAGGCAAATGGCCAAAAACGCAGCTAAAAAGGCGCGATACCTCATGGTCTACCTCAAATCTGGATGTAAAAAAGTGCTGTCAAGTGATCGCAATAATCGAGACAGACATAGGCTCTAGATTTTTTGTGAACCTGGATCTGACACCCAATGTGCCACCCCAGGAACCGCCCGATGGGCAGATCACCGCAAAAAACCCGTTAGCTCAAGGTCACCTTTGCCACCTACCCCGTGACAACCCTGGGCCATCCCCTTGCCAGTAGAGCCTCAAGTAAGCATTCTACATGGCTTTGGGCCGCTTTCTTAGAATCCTCTAGACATTGGCTCTGGAGAGCCAGAAACGGGAAGCATTACCCCGACCCCAAGGGTTAGGGTAATGGCAGAAGTGGGCGGTGTGCAAAGAGTTTACAAATTTCCGGGGTTGACCCTGGCGGCGCTGTATCCCAACATTAAGCTATTTAACAGACCTGTCGAGCTAGGCCCTATGACCGAATACATCTCCACCGAAGCGAATGGTGCCCCCCTGGCGGAGGATTTGCAGGGGCTAGCAGACCTGATTGATCAGGCAGCTAAAACTCGTACAGGCGACAGCGTGGCGTTGCTGGCGCTGCTGCGGCTGCTAGAACAGCGTCACCGGGAGGTGTGCGACACGCTGTTTCGCGAGGCTTTGCCCGAAAACCGCCACGGCCTCTACTCCTTACTAAAAGACATCGAAGTTAACGGGGGCTGGCCCTACATTCAGCGGATGAAGCTGCGATCGCTGTTTGATAACTGGGCGGCGGTAGATGAAGCCGCCGACGGAACCCTGGAGAATGAGCAACGATACTAAGGTTTAGTGCCAAGGGCAGCCATTTTCGCTATGATGGCAAGCCTTAGTTCCTCAGGTTACTTGGGGGCTAATTTGTTCCATTCGTTCTTTTGGGCATGGTCAACCATCGGCTGGTAAACGAGATCATTTCAGCGCTTCAACGCCGGGCTAAACCACTGCTCGTCCCAACCCTAACCCTAGCCGCCGGGGTAGCCGGTTTAGGGGTAATTCCACTTTCCTTTACGGCCCCAGCCCTGGCCCTCAACGCCTACTGCCAGGTCAGCCAGGAAGCCGCCGTCGCTAAAGAAGACCTGCGCAAGGCCGCCTTTGAAGGGGATGCCGCGGCCGAGGAAGCCTACCAGGCCATGGTGCGCCAGCATACCGAAGACCTTCAGCAGTGCCGCAGCCGCCAATGGCCCCAGCGGCAGGCGGTGTGGGTGCGGCTCTATCCCTGCGATTTGCAGCTGGGAGTGCTTGAGGCCGTGCTCGACCGCATGGTTAACCTGGGCTACAACGAGGTCTACGTGGAAGCCTTTTACGGTGGGCAGGTGTTGTTGCCCCAGGCCGATAACCCCACCGTCTGGCCCTCGGTAGTGCAGGTGGCGGGCTACGAACGCCGTGACCTGCTGGCCGAAGCCATCGACAAGGGCCGCCAGCGCGGCCTCAAGGTAGATGCCTGGGTGTTTACCCTCAACTTTGGCTATTCCTACGGCCTCCGCCCCGACCGTGAGCACGTGCTGGCCCTCAACGGTCGCGGTCAAAGTACCTACAGCTATGCCAAATCAGGCTCCTCCAGCAATCCCGACGAGGTGTTTGTGGATCCCTACCATCCCCAGGCCCAGGCCGACTATGCTGCGATGCTAGAGGCGATACTGAAGCGCCAGCCCGACAACATTTTGTTTGACTATGTGCGCTACCCCAGGGGGGTAGGGCCAAACTCCGTCGCCGACAGCGTCGATGACCTGTGGATCTACGGCCAGGCCTCGCGGGATGCCCTGTTTCGGCGAGCGGTCAACCGCCAGGGGCTAGAACTCATGCACCGCTACATCAGCCGCGGCTACCTGATCGATAGCGACATTGAAGACGTGCGCGCCCTCTACCCTGACGAGCCCGAACCCCTCTGGCAAAGCCGCACCCCCTCGCCGCCCCTCAGTGAAGATGAAGAGCCCCTACCCCCGGCGTTAATTCGCCCCCAGCTCCAGGCGGAACTGTGGCAGTTGACCGTGGCCCACGCCGTGCAGGGGGTGGTTGACTTTGTTAAGCAAGCCGGAGAGCAGGCCCAGCGTAGCGGTGTTTCCTCCGGGGCGGTGTTCTTCCCCGATGGCAACCAGTTGGTGGGCAGCGGTGGCTATGACTCGCGCCTTCAATACTGGGAGCGCTTTCCTACCTCGATGACCTGGCACCCCATGGCCTACGCCGTGTGTGGCCATACCGGCTGCATTTTAGACGGCATTCGCCGGGTGCTGGCAATGGTGCCACCGACTACGGCCCCCACCATTATCCCGGCCCTGGCTGGCATTTGGGGGCAGCCCACCTATAATCGTCCGGCCCTGGAAACCCAGATGGAAGCGGTGCGGCGAGCCGCCCCCGAGATCAGTTCCGTCAGCCATTTTGCCTATTCCTGGCAGGATCCAGAGTTTGACCGAGTGCGGAAGTTTTGCTCTCTGTGAGGGCCGTCGCCATGCCCTGACCGGCCAGCCAGCCCGTGGTCCAGGCGTTTTGAAAGTTAAAGCCGCCGGTGATGCCGTCAATGTTGAGGATTTCTCCGGCGAAATACAGCCCTGGGCAGCGGCGGCTCTCGAAGGTCTTGGGGTTCACCTCCGGCAGAGGAATGCCGCCGCAGGTGACAAACTCATCCTTAAATACCCCTTTGCCGGTAATGGGGTACAGGCCCCGGTTCAGTTCCGTAACTAGAAGTTGCAGCTGGGCCTTCGACAGGTTGGCCCAGGTCAAATCGACGGGTAGCCGAGCCCGGTGATGGGCTAGATATTGCCAGAGGCGGCGGGGCAAAGGCAGCGGCGAGAGGCTAATCACCAACCGCTTGCCGTGGTCTTGCTTGACCCCCAGCAGGGTGTGTCGCATCTGCTCGGGGGTGAGGGTGGGCAGCCAGTTGATGGTTAAGCTGGCCCGATAGCGCTGATCGTGCAGCCCCACCGCTCCGTAGGCCGAAAGCTTGAGCACCGCCGGGCCGCTCAGCCCCCAGTGGGTAATCAGCAAGGGGCCAGTTTGGGTCAGGGGTTTACCAACCCCAAGGGATAGCGTCAGGGTCACCGGCGCCACCGACACCCCGGCCAGTTCCTGCAGGGCCGGGTCGCGAATGTTGAAGGTGAACAGCGACGGCACCGGAGCCACCAGCCCATGGCCCAGGGCTTGGGCCAGGCGATAGCCCACGGGGCTGCTGCCGGTAGCTAGGAGTAGACAATCCCCCCGCCAGGTTTTGCCGCCCTTGGTGGCAACTAAAAACCCCGCCGCCACCGGGTTAATCTGATTCACCGGCAGGCCGGTGTGAATTTGCATGCCCAGCCGCCGGGCCTCCCCCAGCAGGCAATCGATGATGGTGCCCGAGTCATCCGTCGTGGGAAACATGCGGCCATCGGCCTCGGTCTTGAGCGCCACCCCCCGCTGCTCAAACCAGCGCACCGTATCCTGCGGCTGAAAGCGACTAAAGGGGCCGCGCAGGGCATGCCGCCCCCTGGGGTAGTGGGTGACCAGCAGGGCCGGGTCAAAACAGGCGTGGGTAACATTGCACCGCCCACCGCCGGAAATTCTCACCTTAGTGAGCGGCTCGCGCCCCGCCTCAAAAATATGGACGGCGGCCCCTGGGCAGGCTTCGGCGCAGGCAATCGCCCCAAACAGTCCGGCGGCCCCGGCCCCGACAACAACGACCTGTGGGTTTTGTGGTGGCACCATTGGGGAGTTAGACCGCTTGACTGGATGGATTCGTAGCCTGGGGGCAAGCTGGCAAAACCCACGGGTTCATTAGGCAAGTCCGCCATGCATCCTGGCAATACAGTACCGTAGAGAACGGACGACCACACCTCAAGCTCCCTAAGGAGATCTCATACCATGGCGGATAACGCAACCTATTTAACCCTAACCGCAGATAATTTTGAGGCCGAAGTATTACACAGTAACGTGCCGGTACTGGTAGATTTTTGGGCGGCCTGGTGCGGCCCCTGCCGAATCATGAACCCAATTGTTGAAGAACTGGCCGAAACCTTTGCGGGGCAGGCTAAAGTGGCTAAGCTCAACGTTGATGAGCAAGATGCCCTGGCCCTGCAATACCACGTCATGGCCATTCCCACCCTGATTTTCTTTAACCAGGGCGAGCGGGTAGACACCGTAGAAGGGGTGGTGGCTAAGGAGGCTTTGGTGGCTAGGTTAGAGGCCCTGGTAACGGCTAACTCAGCGGCCTAGGGGTTGACAACCGTCGTCCGGGCAGGGGGAAACGGATCGTGGAGACGTCTATCTCCCCGAGATAGCTGAGCTGAGGTCGCCCTGGGAAAACCCTGCGGATGCATCGGCGGCCCTGGGTTTGCCTGCGTTGACCAGGCTACGAGCGGGGATCAGCCAGGCGGCTATAGAGCCAACCCGTCAGGGTATTGCACGGTTTTATGATTTTCATAACGAAAAATCATTGTCGGGGGCTGTCAGTTCAGAAAACTTATGTTAACTTAAGTTACAAGGACATTGAATTGTTCGCCCCCATATCCATTAAGGAGCTATCCACCATGGAAAATACCGAGAACAAGTTTGGTTTCGTTAACTTCGCTGAAACCTGGAACGGTCGTCTGGCCATGCTGGGTTTTGTCATCGGCGTTGCTACCGAGTTTCTGACCGGCCAGGGCATTCTGTCTCAGATTGGCCTGATGTAGGTTACTCACTAAATTTTTCCAGGGGGGGATGGCTAGCCATCCCCCCCTGGTTTTTATAGGGACGATTCCAGCACCATGCGGAGCTGATCGGGAAGCGGGTGCTTGGCAAGCAGCCACTTCCTGAAGGAAACGACCTAGGTTCGCTGCCGCTTTACCACCGCCGAGTAGGCAAAGAAGGCAATTAAAATCAGCGAGGCCGAAAACAGCGTGGTCAGCGTGCCCAGGGCGTAGAGGGCGGGGGAGGTGACGTTGGTGGTCATACCGAAGATTTCCAGGGGCAGGGTGTTGTTCTGCCCCGACACCAGCGACGTGCGGGTAAATTCGTCGTAGGAGAGGGTAAAGGTTAGCAGCCCCACCCCCAACAGGCTGGGGGCAATGAGCGGCAGCACGATCTCCCAGAAGGTTTTTGGATCGCTGGCCCCCAGGTCGCGAGCCGCCTCTTCGTAGGAGGGGTTAAAGCGGTTAAAGATGCCCAGCATGATTAAAAACGCGATCGGCAGCGTCCAGGTTAGGTGTGCCCCCAGGCCGGAGGTAAACCAGTTGGTGGGCCAGCCCATCACCTGAAACACCACCCCAATGCCCAGAGAAACGAGGATGCTGGGCACGATCAGCCCGGCGATGGTCATATAAAAAATCACCGTTGAGCCCTTAAACCGCTGGCGAAAGCCCATGCTGGCCAGTACCGAGCACACAATCGTGATCGCCATGACGACGGTACCGAGGAGCAGCGATCGCAGAAACGGCTCAATGAAATTTCCCACCCGCTGTTCTTGAAACACCTGCCCCAGCCAATAAAAGCTAAACCCCCGCATGGGGAAGGTGAGCGTGCCGTCTGGCCCCTGGAGCGACAGAATAAAAATCGTCAGCATGGGGCCGTAGAGAAACAGCACGAACAGGCAGAAAAAGATCAGCAGCAGGTAGAACGCCAGGGGCTGTTTTTTCATGGGAGATTAGGTAGCGGGAACAAATTAACGATGGTAACCGTGACCCTACAGCTCTTTGCGAATGTCGAGTACCCGCAAAATCGACACCACGATTAACATGGTGACGGCCAGCAAAATTACCGCATTGGCCGCCGCCAGGGGATACTGCAAGCTGCCAATTTGGGTCTGAATTAGCTTGCCCACGGAGGCCGCCTGGCCGCCCCCCATCAGCCGCACGGTAACAAACTCGCCCATCACCAGGGTGACGATAAAGATCGAGCCAATGGCCATGCCCGGTGCCGAGAGGGGCAGAATGATTTCTTTAAAGATCTCAAACCCTGAGGCCCCTAAATCTTCGGCGGCGGTTACCAGGGTGCGATCAATGCGCATCAGGCTATTGAAAATGGGCGCAATCATAAAAATAATGTAGAGGTGCACCATGCCCAGCACCACGGCAAAGTCGGAGTACAGCAAAAACTCCAGGGGCTGCTGAGTGAGACCGCTGCCGAGCAGAATTTGGTTGACTAATCCCTCCCGCCCCAGCAGGGGCACCCAGGAAATCATGCGGATAATATTAGAGGTCCAAAATGGGATGGTGCAGACCAAAAACAGCAGAATTTGCCACTGCAGCTTGGGCACGTGAAAAGCCAAAAAATACGCCACCGGATAGCCAATCAGCAGCGTCGCCAGCCACACCATCCCCAGAAACTTAAAGGTGTTCAAGTAAGTCTTGAAGGTGACGTCGGAGGTGAAAATGCCGACGTAGTTTTCTAGCGTCAGGGCTGGGGTCATGGAGTAGCCGTTGAACTGCCAGAAGCTAACCACCCCAATCATCAAAATAGGGAAGACCAGGAACATTAGGAATACTAACGTCTGGGGGGTGATTAGGGCGTAGGGTTTGAGGGTTTTCCAGGTTTCAATCATAGGAGTAGAGATGATGAAAATTCAGTCCTCAAAATTCAAAATGTTTCAGCTCATCATCTCCTTACGAGGCAATAAACTCATTCCACTTCTGCACCAGGTAGGTGTTTTCCTCCATGGTCGAGTTCCAGCAGACGATGTTGCCGAAGCGCTCTTCGAAGGAACCGCCGTCGCGGCTAACCCCGGTTTTGGCCAGGGTCTTGCCGAAGGGGTCTACCATGTCTTCGGCGGCGGGCTTGCCTTCGTACCAGAAGGCCCATTCCGCTGCGGACATAAATTTTTTGGCGGTTTCGGGGGCGGCGCTGTAGTAGCCCTGGCGGCCTAGGAAGGCACCCACCCAGCCGTCGAGCATCCAGTTCATGTAGTCGTAGGCGGCGTCGAGGTTAATGCCTTCGAGGTTTTTAGATAGCCCAATGCCGCCGCCCCAGCCGCGATAACCCTCCTTGAGCGGGGCGTAGATGCACTCAATGCCCTGGGACTGCACGGCGGTGACGGCGGGAGACCACATCGACTGCAACACCACTTCCCCGGAGGTCATCAGGTTGACCGACTCATCAAAGGTCTTCCAGAAGGCACGGAACTGCCCCTTGGCCTTTTGCTCCTTAAGAATCTCGATGATTTGGTCAATTTCGGCCTTGGTCATGTTGCCCTTGTCGCCAAACGTCATCAGACCTAATGATTCGGCCACCATGGCGGCATCCATAATGCCGATTTGGGGAATATCTAGAATGGCGGTTTTGCCCTTAAATTCTTCGTTGAACAGCTCTCCCCAGGTCTCCATGGTGCGCCCCACCAGGTCAGGGCGGTAGCCCAGGGTGTCGGCGTTGTACTGGAAGGGAATCAGGGTGGCGAAGTCAGTGGGGGCGGTGGCAAACTCCTTCGAGTCGGGGCCGGTGAGGTACTGCACCCGGTAAGGGGCCGTACCCTGGGAGCCTTCCACCGGCATACCGTTAAACTCACCGGTTCTAAAGAACGACACGATCTTGTCGTAGTTGGTGATGCGCTTAATATCAATGGGCTGCAGGTTGCCCGACGGAATCACCAGGGGCAGGCTGAAGTACTCGCCGTCAAAAATGTCGTACTGGCCGGGCTGGGTAATGGCAATCTGGTTATTTTCTTCGGTGCTGAGCGCCCGCATGTCGAACTTAAAGCCCAGGTCTTTTTGGGCCTGATCGCGGATTTCGTTGATTTGCGATACCCCGGTGCCGATCAGCCGCAGGGTGACGTCTTTAGTCTGGTTGGTGTTCACCTCGGGGCCAGGGGCCGGGTTGTTGGGGGTGCCCTGGGGAGCCGAGGCACAGCGAGTGGCGGTTAAAAAGGCTCCGGCGGCGAGGCTGGTACGAATGACTTGGCGACGAGAAAACTTACCCATGGTTAGCTTCAACTGAATAACAACTGGTGATCAAACAAGGCGCAAACACAACCGGAGGCGCAAATGCGGAGGCGCAAACACAACCTCGGGCCAGGCCGGGGCGCTTCCCTGGCCACAGCCCGGTGACTAGTGGGGCAAGAATACGCAGTCAGCCGCCGCCCAGTCAAGCACCACCACCTGGCCCTCCTGGAAGGAGGTCTTAAGCCAGTCGGGGGTGCGGGCTTTGTAGAGCACCTCCATGCCGCTGCGCTCAAGCAGCAGGGAAACCCGCGTCACGTAGCCGGTAAACTCGACGGCGGTAATTCGGGCCGTAACCTGGTTGGTGGCCGCTACTGGGGTAGACCGCTCGGGTGCGGCCAGGGGGGTAATCTGCATCAGGTCGGCTCGAATGCAGCAGGCGGCTTCGGTGCCGACCTGGGCGTAGTCGCCATGGCAGAGTAGGGTGCCCAGGCTAGGGATATCGAGCTGAATGAGCTGGCCGTCGGTGTCGGGTACGGCGCTGGTGACGGTGCCCGCAAAAATGTTGTTGTCGCCGGTAAAGCGGGCCACAAACTGAGACAGGGGGTGGGAGAAGATCTCGGTGGGAGGCCCCACCTGATCGACCCGGCCATTGTCCATCACGATCACCTGGTCAGAGAGGGCGTAGGCTTCATCCTGGTTGTGGGTGACCTGGATGAAGGTCATACCGAACTGGCGCTGGAGCTTGCGCAGCTCACCCCGAGTTTTGACCCGTAATGATTCGTCTAGGGCACTAAGGGGCTCATCGAGCATGAGCACCTGAGGCCGGGTGACCAGGGCGCGGGCCAGGGCCACCCGCTGCTGCTGCCCGCCGCTGAGCTGGGTGGGCTTGCGATCGCTAAACTGAGTTAGTCCCACAATCTCCAACATTTCTCCCACCCGCGTGCGCCGATCGGCGACGGGGATCCGGCGCATTTTGAGGCCAAAATCCACGTTGTCCCACACGGTTTTGTGGGGAAACAGCGCGTAGCTTTGGAACATCATCGCCGTATTGCGCTGGGTGGAGGGTAGGCCGTTGACCCGCACATCGCCGATGTAAAGGTCGCCCTCGGTGACCTCTTCGTGGCCCGCAATCATGCGCATGGTGGTGGTTTTGCCGCAGCCGCTGGGGCCCAGCAGGCAGGTATACGACCCGGCGGCAATGTCGAGGGTAATATCCTGAACGGCGGTGAATGACCCGTACTTTTTGGTCACCCCCCGCAAAGCAACTCCCTTAGCCTCGGCCTGAAGATCCTTAGGCACCGCCTCGACGGTGGCCATAGGTGCCATGGATGTGTCTTGCATGGATAACCGCCTGTTGAAGAGACTATAGACCGCCGCTAGTTAAATTCTGGGAGGTCTCAAGCTAAAGTTCTGGAAAGTGTCTAGGGCATAACCTAGAACACCGATCAGCCCATTTATAGAGTGCTACCCAAGGGTGTACTGTATGCAGGGCTACATTTGCTCGGGCTGGTTCAGCCCCTCGGTCGAGGGCTAAATTCGCCTATCCTCCCCGAGTTAGACTTTTAGTGCGCCGTGGCGTTGAACCCGCCGCCCGAGGGGAGCAGGCTGGGTCTAAGCAAAGGAAGATAAGCCTCGAGTCACCGAGCGCCTGAAATTAAAAAATCTCAACAATGGAATGACCCTGCTTCGGTGAGCCTGGTAATCGCGATCCAGCGGCTCATACTAAGTCCGAGTCGTGTCGTATAGCCCCGATTCTCAACCGACCAAGCCTCTGGGGCAAATGGCATTTGCCCGAGTGAATCGGGGGTAACCAAGCAGGATTTGGTATCAAACATCTCAGCGATTTCGGTATGCCCTACTCTTCCTCGGGTTGAAGCTGATCGCGTAAGCGCGCCCCAGCCTCTGGGGCCAACTCTATGGGCAGACTGCTAGAGCGAATGTGCAGATCCCGCTGGGGGTAGGGAATTTCAATCTTGTGCTGGCGCAGGCTGGCCTCTAGGGCAAAGTACAGGTCGCTTTTAATCACCACCTGGCGGTTGGGCTGGGCAATCCAAACCAGCAGCTCAAAGTTGAGGGCGCTATCCCCAAAACCTATAAAAAACACCTGGGGGGCGGGGGCCGATAAAATTTCCTGGTTTTGCTCACAGGCTTTGAGCAGGGCGACTTTGACCTTTTGGGGGTCAGCCTTGTAAGACACGCCTACGGGCAGGCGAATGCGCGATACGGGGTTACCGTGGCTCCAGTTAATCACCTCGGCTTCTAAAAACCGGGAGTTGGGCACGATGATCGAAACGTGGTCGAGGGTGCGAATTTCGGTGCTGCGGGAGCCGATCCGGGCAACGGTGCCCTTGACCTGGCCGAAATCCACAAAATCCCCCACCTGCACCGGGCGCTCAAACACCATCACCAGGCCGCTAACAAAGTCTTTGACCAGGGTTTGCAAGCCCAGACCAATGCCAATGCCCAGACCGCTGGCAATCAGAGCAATGGAGCTGAGATCGATGCCCCAGAGCTGTAGAATCACCACCGTCCCCAGCAGGATGATGGTGTACTTAGACAGCACCGCGATCGCCTCCTGGGCCGCCACGCTAATGCCCGCAATGTGGAGGATCCGCAGCCGCAGCATGTTGGTCAGGGTGCTGGCGGCAATGATTAACCCCAGCAGTGCCCCCACCAGCAGCAGCACATCCAGCAGCGAATAGGAGCGCTGACCCAGCACCAGGCTGCGGGCAAAGAGGCCATCCCGCAGGCTTTCAGACACCAGGTAGCTGACCCGACGGCTCAAGGGAAACAGCTGGGCCACGTAGGTTACGGCGGTAAACCACACCGCCCCCCGCGCTAGCACCAGGCTGAGGCGCGATAGCAGGTGCAGGCCGGTGCCGTGGCCCTCCATATCCTTCGGCCAAAACGACCGCCGACTAATCCACGGCCCCAGCCAGGCTTGCCACAGCTGGCCCAGCAGCCAGTGGATCGCCAGGGCCACCGCCAGGGCGGCCAGGGCCCGCCCCACCGCCCGGAGCAAAAACCCCTGCTGGCGCTCGGCCTGGGCCTGGGCCAGGGCACCGTTGATGGTATTTACCCAGCGCTCGGCCTGGGTTTGGGGGGTTTGGGCCCCGCCCACCTCCGTGTCGGAGCTGGTTACCGTCATGATGTAGCGGTCGTTGGCAAAAATAATTGGATTCGTGGTGGGCTCGACCCAATCACCGTCTTCCGGCAGCCGGTTTCTAACCTCCACCTGCACCGGCTGTGAGGCTTCGATTAGCGGGGCCAGGTTAGTTTCAATCGCCAACGCCCGCTCGCGGGCGGTCAGATCCCCAGAACCCGGCACGTCAAACAAAAACAGCCCGTCCACAAAGACCGGCTCGGTGTCGATGCTCTGGGCCAGCCCTGGCCCCACTAGGAAGAGATGCAGCGCCACCGCTAAAACTATCCCCACCCCTAGCCGCCACCCATGACTCAGATGGAAACGCACAGGCATTGACCCCTTAGCCTTAGATACCGACACCAGCATAGCGCCCAGACTGTTCAGCCTGGGCGGCGCATCACCACCGGCAGCATCGACAGGGCGGCCAGCAACCCCAGCGCCCCCACTCGCGGGATGACCATAGGCTGGCAACACCCCAAGCGCCGGTAGGGGGGCACGATGCCTGGGCCGCTCACTGAGGACTGTCGTTGACGATCACATCCGTCGTCTCGGGCTCGGCGGGCAGCGCCGTTTTTAGCGCCTGCTGGGCAATGCGGGTGATATAAACCGTTACCGCCACCGTCGCGATCAGCCCCACGATGCGGATCACCCACTGCACCTGCACTGTTTGGGGATCCTGGCTGCCGTCGCCGGTGCCGAGGGTGGCCAGGTTGCCGATTAGCGACCCCAGGTAGACATACATCACCGTGCCGGGCAAAATGCCCACGGTGCCTATCACATAGTCTTTGAGGGAAATCTGGGTCAGCCCCAGGGCATAGTTGAGCAGGTTAAAGGGAAATACCGGCGATAGCCGCAGCAGAAAAACAATTTTGCGCCCCGCCTGGGCAATGGCCTCGTCGATGGCCTGGAACTTGGCCTTACCGGCAATGGTGTTGGCCACCCATCCCCGCGCCAGGTAGCGGCCCACCAAAAACGCCGCCGTGGCTCCCAGCATCGCCCCCACAAACACCAGGGCCGCCCCTTTCACTACCCCAAACACCACCCCCGCCCCCAGGGTGACCACCGAAGCAGGTACGAAGGCCACCGTAATTATGATATAGAGCAGTACAAAGGCCATCGGGGCAATGACCCCGAGACCGTCGATCCAGCTCAGGGCGGTGACTAGCTGCTGCTGGAGCGAAGCCAGCAGGGAAAGGTTGGCACTGGGCGCCGCCGCCTGAGCCAGGGCCGGGGCGGCGGGGGCCAACAGTAGCCCCAGGCATAGCAGTAGCATCAGGCGCAAAACTCTAGGTGAAACTGGGCGTACCCTAGGGGTGTTATACAACATTAAAGGGCCGGGTGCTGGGGACGTTCAAAGCTATATTTAACCCTGCCTGGCTGAGCTGCTCCTGAGAATGCCCTGGGTATTTATAAGGGCAGCTATCAGCCGGTTCTCACCTTGGCTTGTTAGATTCTTAACAAAGCGGTTGATTTTTCTGCCGTCGGCTAAAACTTTTAGATTAAAATCCGGCGATGTCGCACCCTCGGTCTCATATTTTTAATGCTATCCGACGCGGCGTCGATTTTGGCTCGCTGCAAACCCGGCTGACCGCTGGGGTAGTGCTGGCCTCCCTGGTGGGCATCGGCAGCATGGCGGCCTGGATGGGATGGCGCATGCAGCAAATTATGCTCGAAAGCCACCGCCAGCGCACCGCCATTGTGGCCGAGCGCCTAGAAGAAGACGTGCGCTATTACGCCGAGGTTATGCCCCCCCAGACGGCCCTAGAAAAAGTGGTTGACTATCGCGCCACCGGGGATCTGGCCATTTGGGTGACCACCGCCAACGGGCAGGTGCTAACCCAGTCGGAAACCCTGACCATGGGGTCTTGGCAAACCTCAGGGGTGGCCAGTACGCTCCTGGATAGCGATATTCCGCCTGGTACTGACATTATGCCGGTGGGCGACTGGCGGCTCATGGTGCGGGCTGAACCCATCGCCATTGCCGGGCTGCCCCCCACCATGCTGTATATCGCGGAGGATGCCACCGCCGATCATCAGGGTTTTCAGCAGCTCCTACGGATGCTGCTGCTGACTAGCCTGCTGCTGGTCAGCTTGCTGGCCCTGGCCTTTGGGGTGTACATTCGCCGCACCCTCAGCCCCATTCGCCAGCTCAATCGGCTGGCCAGTGCCGTAACCGCCGACACCCTGGGCGATTACCAACTCACTCTAGAGGCCGCCCCCACCGAGGTGCAGGAGCTAGCCCGCACCTACAACCTGATGCTGACCCGGCTATCTAAGGCCTGGATCCAGCAAAAGCGGTTCGTTAACGATATTTCCCACGAGCTGCGTACCCCCCTCTCCCTGGTGCAGGGCTACCTAGAGAGCATCTTGCGCCGCGGCCAGAACCTCACGCCGCCCCAGCGGGAGGGGCTCGAAATTGCCACCGTGGAAACCAGCCGCACCATTCATCTTTTGACCGAGCTGCTAGACTTGGCCCGCCTCGACAACGGCCAGATGCCCCTCAATCTAGAGCTGACGGATCTAAAGGATGTCATCAACGAAGCCATTGCCATGGCCGAGGCGGACTATTTCCAGGATGACGATGCGGGCTCTCGGGTGATTGTCGAAACCACGGTGCCGGGGCCCCTGGCCAAAGCCGATCGGGCTAGACTGCGCACGGTTTTGGTGGAGCTGCTTGACAATGCCCTGCGCTATTCGGCTCCCCAGCAGCCGATTCGGGTGCTGGTCTCAGAGCAAAACGGGTGGGCGACCATCCAGGTGCAGGATCAGGGCCAGGGCATTCCCCCCAGCTGCCAGCCGGATATTTTTAACCCATTTTACCGGGTAGATGAAAATCGCTCGCGCACCACCGGCGGCACTGGGCTGGGGCTCACCCTGGTGCGATCGCTGGTCGAGGCGATGGCGGGCAAGGTCAGCGTTCAATCGGGGCCTAACCAGGGCTGTTTATTTACCATCAGCTTACCTACCTAGGAGATTCAGACCATGAGCGCGCGGATATTGATCGTAGAAGATGAAGAAAAGCTGGCCAAATTTGTGCAGCTTGAGCTGTCCTACGAAGGTTACGAGGTGAGCGTCGCCCACGATGGGCTCTCGGGGCTGATGGCCGCCCGTGACCAAACGCCGGATCTGATCATCCTCGACTGGATGATGCCAGGGCTGACCGGGGTAGAGGTGTGTCGCCGCCTGCGCCAGACCGGCTCCCAAACCCCAGTGATTTTGCTCACCGCTAAGGACGAGGTCAGCGACCGGGTAGAAGGGCTGGATGCCGGAGCCGACGACTACGTGGTCAAGCCCTTTAGCATCGAAGAGCTGCTGGCCAGGGTGCGCGCCCACCTGCGCCGCACCGAGCCCCAGGATGCCGAAAGCCTGGTGTTTAGCGACCTCACCCTGGATCGCAAAAGCCGCGAGGTAACCCGCGGCCAGCGCCCCATCGAACTCACCGCCAAGGAGTTTGACCTGCTGGAATACCTGATGACCAACCCCCGCCAGGTGCTGACCCGCGATCGCATCCTCGAAGAGGTATGGGGCTACGACTTTATGGGCGACTCAAACATCATTGAGGTCTATATTCGCTACCTCCGCCTCAAGCTCGAAGCCGAGGGCGAAAGCCGCCTGATTCAAACCATGCGCGGAGTAGGCTACGTCCTGCGCGACTAGAAAAAAACCCGACGGTAACGGTCGGGCTTAGCCTGTGAGTCAGATGCGAACCAAATTACTCAAGCGGTAAATGGCTCACTCACAATCATGGTGGTTGGGGCACTGGCTGAGGTTAACGGTGGATTAAGGGATAGAGCCGAAGTTCTTGCTGGCCATCGGGACACGTGAGCAGTCGATCTGAGCAGTCGATCAATGAGCGGTTGAGGACTGGCGTTGACATAAAATTTGGTTCAGGCGATCGGCCCGCTATGGATTTCCGAGCCGACGGAATCCATAGCGGCGATGCTATTTTATTGCCGCACCCTTGGTTTCAAGGCCGCTCTACTTGGGCAAGATCTAGCTACATTAGCAGTGCCTACCACAGCATTTCCTGGCTATTGGCCTCTACCGCTTGCGATCACCCCTATGACCACCGCCCCGCCTACTCTGCAAACCTTTGACCCCAGCGGTGTCGGCCTCGACAACGGCAACCTCTACGGCCTGCCCTGCGACTATGACACGGCGGGCATCATCGTGTTTGGCCTGCCCTGGGAGGTCACCGTGTCGTACCACACCGGCACCGCCCAGGGTCCAGCCCAGGTGCTAGCTGCCTCCCCCCAACTTGACCTGTACGATTTAGATCATCCCAACGGCTGGCGGCAGGGCATTTTTATGCCCGCCATTCCAGAGCACCTGCTGGCCCTGAATGGCCAGGTGAGAGAGGCGGCGAATCGAGTCATCCAGGCCACCGAGGGGGGCCTCACCATCGCCAACCACCCCCTGCTGGTGGACGATTTGGCCCTGGTCAACCACGCCTGCGAGCAGATGACCGGCTGGCTCTATGGCCAGGCTCGGCAGGCCCTGGCCCAGGGTAAACGGGTAGGGGTGATCGGCGGCGACCACAGCGTGCCCCTGGGCTATCTCCAGGCGCTGGCCGAAAAAGAGTCTGAATTTGGCATTCTCCACATCGATGCCCACGCCGACCTGCGGGTGGCCTACCAGGGCTTCCGCTACTCCCACGCATCGATTATGGCCAACGTGCTGGAGCTGCCCCAGGTGAGGCGGCTGGTGCAGGTGGGTATCCGCGATATTTGTGCCGATGAGGTGGCGCTAATTGCCGCCTCCCAGGGGCGGGTAATCCCCCACTACGATGCGGTGCTAAAGGAAAACCAGTACCGGGGCATTCCCTGGCTGAGCCAGTGCGACACCATCGTCGCCGCCCTGCCCGAACGGGTCTACGTCAGCTTCGATGTCGATGGTCTTGACCCCAAGCTCTGCCCCCACACCGGCACCCCCGTCCCCGGTGGGCTAGAGTTGGAGGAGGTGTTTTGCCTGCTGCGCCAGGTGGTGCGCAGCGGGCGGCAGATTATCGGCTTTGACCTCTGCGAAGTAGGCAATGGCGAATGGGACGGCAACGTAGGGGCGAGAGCGGTCTATAAGCTGTGCTGTTTGATGGGGTTGAAATTCTAGCCACCGGGTGAGATGGAGGACTGGGGAGGCGGAGCCGCTGGGGGGCATTAGCTTACCCGGTTGCAGGGCTATGCACGGTCTTTTGTGTAGTCGCCGTGGCCTTGGTCGAACTGCTTCATAAAACGCACCGCATCAACATAGCCCAGGGCATCAACTAGCGCTTGAAAGCCTTTACGGATCAGTTCGGTGGGGGTCATAGTTATCTTCGTGGTTGAACCAGTGAGTAATCTCTACAAAATCATCTTCGCTGTTGTTGGCGGGTGAGAAGGAGGCTTCGATGTCTGCTTGTTCTTGGCTGTCTATATAGGGGATGATTTGGTCAAAGAATTGCAACCATTCTTTCTGCATTTGGCCTTGAGGTATGATGCAGGTACAGCGGTGTTGACTCGCTAGTGCAGGGAGGTACTGATAATGCGATCACTCACATATACAGTAGCGCTTTATCTCTCTGAGGAAGGGTACAGTGTGTCTTGTCCTGGGCTGCCGGGGTGTTGGTCGCAGGGGGAAACCGAGGCAGAGGCAATCGCCAATATCCAGGTGGCGATTCAAGAGTATTTGGCCGCTATCGCAGAGTTGGTTCCAAGTGATCAACGGCGCGAAGTGGATGTTTTGGTGTAGCAATGCCAAAGTTGCCCGGCATTAACCACCTTAAGGCCGTTAAAGCGTTAGAAAAAGCAGGCTTTAAGGTGATTCGCCAAGGTAAACATACCGTCATGTCTGATGGTATCCGAATTTTAACGATTCCAAGGCATAATCCGGTAAATGCCATGACGATGGCGGGGATTGTGCGCGATGCGGGGCTGAGTTTAGACGAATTCAAACGGCTGCTTTAACGCGAGGCTAGTCGACCTGGGCAGAGATCCCAAGGATCTGGCGGGGATGTTGAGTGGCGCAGGGGCTATGGCCTAAAGAACCCTGGGATCTGCGGCAAAGAGCCTTCCTGCGGTGCATGGCTGCGCGAATGCACCCTACAGATTGCGATCGCGCCTGCTCATACTGCCGCAGTTCTTCCGCCACGATGCCTAAGTTGTGGTAAGTGCCTGCTTGGCTGTAGCGGTCGTGCTGGTCTTCTCTTAGCTTCAAGCTTTGCTCGTAGTAGGCTTTGGCCTGGTCAAACTGGCGTTGGTTTTGACCACCATTACCAGCCCCGCCTGGCCCAGCTTACCCACGATGTCGTGGTTGGGGTTGGCGATGACATCCCAGGCCGCCCTCAATCTACCGATCCAGACTACCCCTGCGGCGGAGCTGACCTCAGGCTCTACCAAGCCTCAGGCTCAGAAGTTTAGGCTGAGAAGCCATTTAGAATAACGGAGGTTCCTCCCGCCCTCAGAACTCCGTCGATAACCGGTTATTCTGGGATAGACCCGGAGTGTAGATATAGCTACGGAACTCGTCCCCATGACCGATGATATTAAGCCTGTAAACCGGCCCCAGCGGCCTGCTGCAATCGGGTTTTGGCGGCAGATGGTGGCCCTGGGAATCGTTGTTAGCCTGGGGTTAGCGGGCTGCGGCGGTGCCTCGAAAACTACCGAGGCGCCCGCCCCAGCGGAGTCCCCCGCTGAGGTGCCCCCCGCGACCGAGGCGCCAACGGCGGCGGTGCCCACCGCCCCAAATTCGGCGACCCAACCAGAGCCCGCCGTTAGCCCTACCCCCGTGCCAACGACCGCCCCGGCCCCCGCCGCCCCCGCGCCGCCGACCGCCCCCTCAACCTCGGGCACCGCCCTGCCGGATACGTTAGTCAAGCAGTGGCAGCCCCTCAGTAACGTGCTGACCTCCTTTGGCCCGATGACGGTCACCCCCACCGAGGTGCAATGGGGCAACGGTCAGAGCAGTCCCTACACCGTAGTTAGCACCGATGGCGGCTACTTGCTGAGCCTGGCTGCCGACCCCAAGCTGTACGACACGGTGACTCCCTTCATCAAGCTAATGCCTAAAACCGACGACACTGGCGCCACCACATCTATGGATGTCGCTTTTTTTGACAGCGAAGCCAAAATGCAGAGCAATGACTACATTATGTATGGCTCGTATTTTGTGGAGTAGGTTTTGGGGAGTAGATTGTGACGGTTTCCGATCCCAAAGCCAATGGCGCGGCGGTTGCCACCAACCCCCGTCCGGCGGTAATTGAGTTGGAGAATATTTCCCGCATCTTTGGGGCGGGGGAGGCGGCGGTGCGGGCCTGCGATCGCGTCAACCTGACCATTTACCCCGGCGAATACTGCGCCATTATGGGCCAGTCGGGCTCTGGCAAATCAACCCTGATGAACCTGATTGGCTGCCTCGATCGACCCACCCAGGGGCGCTATCGGCTAGATGGGGTGGATGTGTCTAAGATCGGCAAAACCCGCCTCACCCGCATTCGCAACCGCAAGATTGGCTTTGTATTTCAGCGCTACGAGCTGCTCGCCAACCTCACCGCCCTAGAAAACGTGATTTTACCGATGATGTACGCCGGGCTGGGGCGCGCCCAACGGCGGCAGCGGGCAATAGCCGCCCTACGACACATGGGGCTAGTCAACCGGATGGATAAGCGCCCGGCGCAACTCTCTGGGGGGCAGCAGCAGCGAGTGGCCATTGCCAGGGCGATTGTCAACCAGCCGGCCCTGGTCTTGGCCGATGAGCCTACCGGTGCCCTCGACTCCCATTCCGCCGCCGAGGTGCTGGGCATTTTTGAGGCCCTCCACCGCCGCGGCATCACCATTGTGATGGTGACCCACTCCCACGAGGTGGCCCGCCACAGCCAGCGCATTATTATGATGAGCGATGGTAGGGTGACCGACCCCCACCTCAGCCCGAGGGATTTGGGGCAGATTGCGGCCCTGTAGATTTTGTCCGTTTGCATGTTGTTCCGTTGGACTGGTACTTTTGTGCGGCCTGAGTCTCAACCCGATGCCTCCCTACCCACCTCTAATCCCCTGGGCGATCCCCCGGAGAAGCCGCTCCTGAACCCTCTGGTGGCGGCGCTAGAACCCTTTACCCCTAAGGCCGAAATCACCGATGCGGGCCTGTTTGACGGCGACGATCTAGACATTGAAACGAAACAGCGCACCGGGCTGCGGTGGATTTTAGCCTCGGGCCTGGTGCTGGTGCTGGGCGCGGGCGGCTGGCTGGGCTATCGCACCTGGCAGGGCCGCCGGGTCGAGCCGGTGATGGTGTCCACCGAGGCCGCCACCCGCGCCACCCTAGAAAACCGAGTCGATGCTACGGGAACGGTCACCCTGGGCAACCAGCAAACCCTTAAGGCCCCGGGCGATGTCACCGTCGAGGCGGTGCTGGTGAACGAGCGCCAGCGGGTGGAGAAGGGGGCCGTGCTGCTGCGCTTGCGCGATCGCTCCCTCGAACAGCAGCTCGACGAGCAGCTCATTCAAGCCGAAATTCTTACCCTACAGCGCCAGCGCCAGCAGGAGGTGCTGCAAGACAAGCAGCGCGACGTGCAGCGGGCCGAAGCGCGCCTCACCGAATCCCAGGCCCTGCTTGACCAGGGGTTTATTTCGGAGGATGACTATGATGGCGATCGCAACGCCCTGGAAACCGCCCGCTCAGAGCTGCGGGAAGCCGAGGTGAGCCTGCAACAATCTGACCTGGAAATGCGCAAAAACCAGGCCACCCTGGCCAACGTCAACGCCCAGATCGCCGACAACGCCATTGTCGCCCCCTTCGAGGCCGTGGTACTTAACATTGACGTGCAGCCCGGCGACGGCGTACCCCGCGAAGGCGACCTGCTCACCATCGGCGACCCCGGCCAGGAGCGAATTTTGTTCGACCTGATGACCCTGGATGCCAATCGGGTTTCCATCAACATGCCGGTGCGGGTACGGGTAATTGGCCCCGACCCCACCCCCTACCTGGGCCGGGTGATTAGCATTGCCCCCCAGGCCGTCGGTGAAGGCCAGAACCGCGATGGCCAGGCCGTTGTCAAAGCCATCGCCCAGCTCGATCGGCCCAGCGGCACCCTCATCCCCGGCAGCTCCGTTAGCCTGGAAGTGATTATCGCCCAGCGGCAAAACGCCCTCGCCATCCCCCCCGGAGCCCTTCAGCAAGACGAAGGCACCCCCTACGTCTGGGTCGTCGATGGCAATAGCCAGGCCCAAAAGCGCCCGGTCGTCATCGGCCTCGACACCCTCGATGCCGTAGAGATCATCTCCGGCCTCAGCGAGAGCGACACCATCATCGTCAACCTCCCCCCCGACCAGCCCCTCACCGAAGGCACCACCGTCCTCCCCTCCACCCCAGACTCCCCCAACCAACCCCCCTCACCCTAACCTCTCACCCCCCACCCCTCCCCCCTAACCTCCCACCCCACCCCATGCCCCTCTCCCCCCTCGACCTCACCCTCACCACCCTGCGCGACCTCACCGGCAACTGGGTACGCTCGGGCCTCACTACCCTGGGCATCTTCATGGGGGTAGCCGCCGTCAACGCCACCCTCAACATCGACACCATTAGCGGTCGAGTGCTCCAGGAGCGGCTAGCGGCCAGGGATAACCCCTACCTCACCCCCTGGATTGAAACCTACGACAAGCCGCTTATTGAGTACACCGATGACGTGATTGCCGAGCTAGAGCAGGCCGTACCGGGGATTCTCAGCGTCAGCCGGGTGAACTGGCTGCGGGCGACTCAGGTGCAGTATGCCGGCACTGTGGTGGATAGCATTGAGGCGATTAGCGTGTCTGAAAACTACCAGCGCACCACCGGTCGGCGCATTTTGGCCGGGCGCTTCTTCGAGGCGGCGGACTTTACCGACTACAGGCCGGTAGTGATCATCGATGAAGTGCTGGCTCAGCAGCTCTTTCAGGGCGCGTCGCCGGTGGGGGAGGGGATTTTTATTGATCAAACCCGGTTTACCGTCGTCGGCGTTAGCGAAACCAAAATTAGCTGGGATGAGGAAGAACCCAGCGGCACCCTCTGGGCGACGGAAACCTATGGCGATGTGCTGCGGGGCCGGGGGCGCTACAGCCACCGCATTCAAATTGCCCTGCGCAGTCTCGACAATTACGAAGCCGTGCAGGCGGAGATTATCGCCCAGCTGGAGCAGATTTTCCCAGGCTATGTCTTTGACCTCTGGGGCAACGTCGGCGACCTCTACGAAGAAGAACAGCGGCAACAAGCCTCCATTCGCGTGCTCAAGGCCATCAGCCTGCTGGCCCTGGTGATTGGCGGCGTGGGCATTGCCAACATTACCATCGCCGCAATTATGGAGCGCACCCGCGAGATCGGCCTGCGCCGCGCCATCGGGGCCACCGACCTGGAAATTATGACCCAGTTTATTGCCGAAGCCGCCCTGCTCAGCCTGATCGGCGGCACGGCGGCGGTGGCCACCGTGCACTTTCTCACCCAGGCCGCCACCACCACTATTTTTGAGGTGCCGTACACGTTCAGTAGTCAGGATGCCGTCCTATCCATGGGGGCCGCCTTTGCCATTGGGGTGGGGGCCAGCTTTTTGCCCGCCCTGCGGGTCACGCAAATCGACGTGGTACAGGCCCTGCGGGGGGAGTAGCGTCATCCCAAGATTCCCCTGAAAGACGCTGGGGTTAACTCTAATTCTTGAGCTGGACAGAGTACGAGACCTTTTTCAGACCCATGGTAGAAACGATGAAACACCTAATCCTCAGGTTGCTCGGCCCCAATTCTCCTGGGTTAGCAGGATTCGTTAGCACCGCCCTCGCCGTGCTGCTGCTGCCGGGGGGCGCGATCGCCCAAAATATCGCCCAAAATATCGCCCAAAATATCGCCCAGAATACAGCCCAGAATACAGCCCCCAACGCCCTGCCGCATCGGGGGCCAAACCCGGCTCCGCTCCCCGATGTCGATCGCCTTGAACCAGAGCAATCCGGCCATCCTGAGGGGTCAGCCCCCGCTACTGGCACCACCCAAACCATTGACCTGACCCTGCCCGACCTGCTCAACCTGACCCTGGCGGGCAACCGCGATTTGCGCAACAGCACCCTTGAGCGCATCGTGCAGCGGCAGCAGCTCAACGAGGCTGAGCAGACCTTTGACCCGCGCTTTACCCCCACGCTCAGGGTCGACGTTACCCAAAACCTGACCGGCAGCGGCATCGAGGTGATTGAACCTAGCCCCGGAGACGGGCTGCTTGATGACGACCTCACCGATGCTGATGCTGACGTTCAAACGCCGACTCAAACCATTCGGCGGGGCGACAACCCCACTCGCTTTGACCAACAGGCGTTGCTAGAAACCACCCTGACCACCCGCCTAGGCACCGACATTCAAATAGGGGTCGCCCCCCTGAACGATACTCAGCCCTTGCAGTTCAGGCTGAGCCAGCCGCTGCTGCGGGGGTTTGGCACGGCGGTCAACGAAGCCCCGGTCAACCAGGCCCGCCTGGGGGAGAGCCGCAACCAGCTAGCCCTACGCGATACCGCCATCGATACCCTGACCACGGCGATTACCCAGTACACCACCCTGATCAGCACCCAAAGCCAGGTGGAGATTCAGGCTCAGGCGCTGGAACGGCGGCAGCGGCAGCTCGAAATTTTGCAAGCCCTGGTGGCGGCGGGGCGACGCGCCCCGATTGAGTTGTTCGACACCGAGCGCTCCGTCGCCGATGCCCAGCGCAGCCTGGTGGATGCCCAAAACCAGCTGACCCAGGCCAACAACGACCTTTTGAATCTGATCGGCACTGACCAAAATCTGCGCTTTGTGGCCTCCCCTGAAACCATCGACCAGCTGTTTGCGGCGGCGGTGGAGCGGGCCGCGACCTACAACTCAGATCCCCTGGTACAAGTTGCCCTGCAGCGCCGCACTGACTACCTTCAGGCCCAGCTCCAGCGGCAGCAGCTAGAGCTTGACCAGGTAGTCGCCCAAGATAATCTGCGCTGGCAGCTCGACGCGGTAGCCGACGGCAACCTGGGAGATTTCTCTCAATCGGTGTTTGGGCTGGTGGCTAGCCGCACCTTCGACCAGCCCCAGATGGAAACCAGCCGCATCCGCAGCGAAGTCAGCCTCCAGCAGCAAGACAATAGTCTAGCCCAGCTCCAGGAGCAAATTCGTAACGACGTGACGGCGGGCCTGATTGATGTCCAGTCAAACCGGCAGCGGGTCGAGGCGGCGGAGCGGGCTACGGTCAGCGCGGGCCGTCAGCTCCAGGTCGATCAAGAGCAGTTTCGCCTGGGGCGCGGCAACGTGACACTGTTTCAAATTATTTCCCAGGAGGAGGCGCTGGTGACCGCCCAAACCAACGCCCTAGAGGCCCGCATCGCGTTTTTGAACAGCCTGGCACAGCTAGAGCAAACCGTGGGCATTACCCTAGAAACCTGGGCTAACCAGATTGACCTTGCCCCCCTGGGGGAGGATCTTGACCTGGAGAGACAGAACCTGATGTAGGTGGCGTCTAGAGTCACGCCTAGAATATATTATCGGCCATACCTGACATACAAGGTTGGGTTGAGACGACGTAGCTGGCTTCTCGCCGGGTAACCCAACACAAGCAGCTGTAGGGGTTACGCTGGCGATCGCCCTGGCGCTGGTGCATCGGTTTATCGCCCAGCTAGAAGTCGAGGCGTTTATTCCCAAGCACCGCTAGCTCTCCTTCGCCGGAGGGGTTTCAAGGATGGCTACCCAGTTGAATGAAGCCGCTGTTTCTACGGTGTGAGCATTTTTGGCGGGCAGCATTATTCTCAATACCCTCAAGCGAGAACTGCCAGGGCTAAAAAGACCTGCTTCTGGTCATTTGTGGGCGGGGCTACGCTCTATACAGCGCTGATTCTGTTGATCTAGGATGCGTAAGGGGGTGGGGTGTAGTGTACAGGGTGAATGGTTGGCCGCAAACGACGATGGCGAGTTAAGCAGCGCTTACCCCTGGGGTAGCTGACCAATCAGCGCTGGCTGAATAACACCCTTCACAGGCAACTTATCCAGCATTTTTGACGGATAACCACCGACAATCCAGAGCTTAGCGGTCAAAAGGAATAGATAACACCCTCTAGGCTGGAGCTTATCTGTCAAAAATTGTGATTAACACCTGAAAAGCCCGGTGTTATTCAGAGAATCTGACGCATAGTGCGGAACAGGGGAATTTTAGCTGTCAAATCTGACGCTTAAGTTATAGTTGAATGTCACTGAATTAAGGCTGGTGGGCAGTGCCCACCCTACGGTAAATCAAGGCTTTTGGCGATCTGCAAGAGCTTACGTCAGTGCCCTTCAGTTATAGTTAGACCGCATACAGTATTCTTCAGGCCGATGAGGTACATCTGATGTGTGAATGGCAAGTATTTCAATCCTAAATTTGTAATTTATGAAAATGAGAAATGCTGCATTCTTAGGTTAAGTATTCGCCGATTCTCTAAGGAAGTTGTCGTCATGAATGATTGGGCCTCGAAGAATTCATACCTCGATGACGAAGATGAAATTCAATGCGAGTGCGGATGCGTATTTAGAGTATGGATTTTCAAGCAGGACGGTCACAATGAAAGAGAGAAACATCACTGTCCTGATTGCAAGAAAGAATATTTCCCAATGGCTTCACTATCTCCAAGAGTCATCAAAATTAGTAATTAGAGTTTTAGCTGATGGGTCTTATACAGATAGATTTGCAGGGAAGACTAAGCGTAATTAGTCACAGCGATAAGGGAGGCTTAATGAGAAAGCCTCCAGAGCCCCAGAATTATGCCGGTAAATGATTAGGGGGCGCGCACCCCGACGAGGCGATGAGCTCAAAGAGGTGGTCTACGGCATTTTTACCTTGACGGCGCATGGATTCGAGCAAGCTGAACATCATCGCGACTAACTGAGCCCCCCAATCACTGCGGGCACCACCCGAGACTTTGCGATGAATTACCACGGGCCGTAAGCCGCGCTTGGCATCATTGTTGTCAGGCTTGACCTCAGGACTGGTGAGAAACGTAAACCAGTCTG
>DAIUJR010000034.1:38705-60671 GCA_036848635.1 Nodosilinea sp. CTOTU7336 | reverse complement strand
CACTTCTACTTGCTCAACCGTTCCAATTGGAATAGGGGCAATATAAAAAATACCTTCACTGGCTAAACCATTTCGGAGACGAGTGTTTGATTGAAATCCTCGTATGTTTACAACACCCCCAGCGTCAAACAGATTAGCCTGGATATCAACTACCCCACTGACGGTTTCTAACGTCTCTAGTTCGCTTCGCACACCTCGATCTTCCAATACCTGCCGCGGAACTACCTGAATCGATTGAGGAATATCTCGCAGTGGCGTATCTGTCCTTGTTGCAGTGGTTGCACTCCGTGGGTTATACCCCTCATCCTGCGCCCCCGTCACCACCACCTGAATCGCCTCATCCCCCGCCCCGACTACCGCCTCACCCAGCGTCACCGCCAACCCTGTTGCCGTTACCTCTGCCACAGGCGGCGCATCTGTCCCCGTAATTGCCACCCGCACCCTGTCCCCCGGCTCATTCGTCACGCTCAGGAAGGCAATGCCCTCCGCCGGGGCAAACTGCTCAAAGCTGCCGCCCTCTGGCAGGGCCAGCACCGCGTTGGGGATGTCGGCAATCAGCGCATTGCCCACCGTCTGCGTCGTCGGGGCGGTCAGTGTGCGGCCCTCGGCGGTTTCCAGCAGCAGTTGTAGCCCCGCCTCGGTGGCCTCAACCCGCACCCCGGTAATCTGCACCAGCGCGGCTTCAATTTGGGCGACCCAGTCGGAGACGGTTGTCGCTGGGGTATCGGGTATTAGGTTTTGGGTAATGGGTTCGCGGTTTACGGTGTGCGGTTCACGGTTTGCGGTGTACGGTTCATGGTTTGCGGTGTACGGTTCACGGTTTGCGGTTTCAGAAGAATCAAACCCCTCCGCTCCCTGCACCGTAGACCGTACACCTTGTACCACCTCATCCCCTGCTACCTGAGCCCCGACAGCTGGCATCTCCCCCGCCAGGCTCAACGCCACGGCTAACTGCACCGAACCCAAAAGCTGCCACTTACGCATCCCACCACCTCACACTCATTAGCGAACCCTCTAGTTGCAAAGGATTCTTATTTATATAGCCTTGAGTGTAAAGACAGGGGCGCGGCAAGATCTACCCTAAAACCGCACCATCACCCCAAAAGCGAATTGTGGGCAATTTTTTGGCCGTGCAGGCATTCTCTGGGGGTAATGCCAAACTGCCGTTTAAAAGCAGCCGCAAACTGGGCAGGGTTCGCGTAGCCCACCATGTTGGCCACCTCAGCCACCGTCTGCTGGGGTTGGCGCAGGAGTTGGGCGGCCTCAGCCATCCGCTGCTGGGTCAAATAGACAAAGGGCGTCACCCCAAATACGGCTTTAAACCCCTTTTGCAGGGTGCGATCGCACACCCCCACCTGCTGCGCCAGGGTCGTTTGGTCGGGTGGGTTTTCGATCTGCGATCGCAAAATTTCTGCTGCGTAGTGAATTTGGGCCAGGGTATCGGGCCGCAGCGACCCAGGGGTCGCTCCTGGGGCCACCCTGTCGGCTGGCTCCAAAATACCGTCGAGTTGTAGGGCCATCAGTTCAAAAACCTTGCCCTGCAGATACAGCCGCTTCGGGGCACCCACAAACGGGCAGTCAATGATTTGTCGCACCACCGAGCGCATGACCGGCGTCATTTTGGGCGAAAACCGCCGCTGCCAGTTATTTCCCTGCACCAGGGGTTGCAGGTCTGGGGGCAACTCGCCGCCGGGAGCCGCAAAAAATTGGCTCAACACCGCTGGCGTCAGGTGAATATTGACTCCGAGCTGACGGTGCGATCTCGGGCTGGCAATATAGTGCCGGGGCTGAATGCCGCTGCCGCCCACATAGCTCTGCTCAGCACTGAGTTGCAGATGATCACCGCTGTCGAAAATTCCCGACAGATAGGCCGCAAACTGCACCGGATGTTGATTTTCGGGCACATGCTCGGTCATCGCCCTAGCCGTTTGGTCGATAATGCACAGGTCTAAGCCAGGGCATAGCTCCATTTCACGGTGATGACCGCAGCCCAAGGGCGACGGCACGGTATGGATCGCCTCTAAACGATCAATCGAAATGGCGGGCGGGCATTGCTGCTCTGCTGCCTGCCAAATAGCGTTGACCTCTTGAGTTGTCAGATCAACCATATTGTGAAAAAGTGGACAACTATTGAAATTTAGTATCAATAGTTCACGATCCCTGCTAAGAAGTCAAGGAGAGAGCGGTAGTGCCTTTTAGTAAAGGACAGGGGAAAAAAAGATAGGCTCTTCCCTTTCTGCCCGTTTCTTGCTGACGAGGCGATTGTATGCATGGACGAACATCCAGATTGCCCCGATGTGAACGCTCTAGCGTTGACACGGCACCTCGGAGGCTCCGGCTGTCCCTCTAGCGCTGGCACGACACCCCAGACGCTCCGGCCTGGTTGACTGACAAAACATCAGGCGTAGGTTGGGTGAAACGAAGTGAAACCCAACGCTAGAGCTGGTTGTGTTGGGTTCTGCTATCGCGCCACCCAACCTACGCAGTAGCAGGCATTTCACAGGTTTTGTCAGTCAATCAGCGCTCCGGCAGCCGGGACGCGGGAGCGCCACTAGGGGGCATTCCCACGCGGAGCGTGGGAACGATGGGCATGGGGCGTTTTAGCCAGCGGCAATGGCGGCTTCCCAGCCCTGCTCTAACCGCACGGTATATTCCGTATTCACCACCGGCACGGTGTCGGCGGTCAGGGCCTGGAGGGGCAGTCCACTTGGTAAAAAAAACTACATCCGTTTCATAATTTTCGGATAAACCAGCCTTTATCTTCGCCTGCTAAGGTCACTCTTCGGAGCGGTCATGGGACTCGTCTTCCCCACTGTTCCATCGTTATTTTTTTTAGCGCCTAAGTGACCTTTTACGCTGCGAGTCTCTTCCTATGGCTGGTGAAATCCGCTTTGCGACCTTTAATGCGTCCCTCAATCGTTCCAGTGCTGGGGCGCTGATCGCCGATTTATCGACCCCCGATAACGCCCAGGCCCAGGCGGTGGCCGAAATCATCCAGCGGGCTAACCCTGACGTGGTGCTGGTGAACGAGTTTGACTTTGATGAGGCAGGTACCGCCGCCGCCCTATTCCAGGAAAACTACCTCGGCGTCAGCCAAAATGGGGTAGACCCGGTGGAGTATCCCTACGTCTACGTAGCCCCCTCAAATACGGGCGTGGCCTCGGGGTTTGACCTCGACAACAACGGCGAAATCGTCACTACCCCCGGTGCCCCCGGCTACGGCAACGATGCCCTGGGCTTTGGCGACTTCCCTGGCCAGTTTGGCCTGGTGCTCTACTCCAAATACCCCATTGACACCGAGAACCTGCGCACCTTCCAAAACTTTTTGTGGAAAGACCTGCCCGGTGCTCGGCTCCCCGCCGACCCCGAAGATGCCGACGGCGACGGCAATACCGCTAGCTGGTATAGCGAAGCAGAACTTGAGGTCTTTCGGTTGTCGTCGAAGAGCCATTGGGATGTGCCCATTTTGGTCAACGGCGAGACCGTTCACGTGCTGGCCAGCCACCCTACCCCGCCCGTATTTGACGGCCCCGAGGATCGCAACGGCACCCGTAACTTCGACGAAATTCGCTTCTGGGCCGACTACATCGACGGGGCTGACTACATCTACGACGACAACGGCGGTACCGGTGGCTTGGCATCCGGCAGCCGGTTTGTGATCATGGGCGACCAGAACGCCGATCCCTTCGACGGCGACAGCATTCCCGGCGCGATTCAGCAGTTGCTCAACAATCCCCTGGTCAACACCGCCACTACCCCCAGCAGCGCCGGTGGCCCCGATGCCAGCGATCGCCAGGGCAGCAACAACCTCACCCACCTCAGCGACCCCGCCTACGACACCGCCGACTTTGGCGAGGCCGAGTTCAACGGCCCCGGCAACCTGCGGGTCGACTACGTGCTGCCTTCCCAAAACCTCTCGATTCAGGCGGCTGAGGTGTTCTGGCCCACCGCCGAGGGCGAAAACTTTGACCTGGTGGGCGACTTTCCCTTCCCCAGCTCTGACCACCGCCTGGTCTACGCCGATGTCGCCCTAGAGCGTCCTGGGGCCAGCCAGAACCGTCGTTCCGTTACGGATTATGAGCTGCTGGGGGAAGTCACCATCCCCACCGGCACCGAGTTTGAGGGCACCGAAATTGGCGGCCTTTCGGGGATTACCTACGACCCGACGCGCGGAGTGTACTATGTCCTTTCCGACGACCGCAGCCCCGCGGCCCGGTTCTACACCCTAGACATTGACCTCAGCGATGGGGAGCTCAACGAGGGGGATGTGGCGGTTCAAACCGTCACCCAGCTTTTGGACGACGAGGGTCAGCCCTTTGCCGACGGCAGCCTTGATCCCGAAGGCATTGCCCTGACCGGCACTGGCACCCTCTACATTTCCTCCGAGGGGGATGCTAACGCCCTGATCGATCCCTTTGTGCGGCAATTTTCACTAAACGGACAGCAAATTAGCGAGCTGCCGGTACCGTCTAAGTACCTCCCCACCGCCGACCAGTCCACCGGCATTCGCAACAACGCCGCCTTCGAGAGCCTGGCGCTCACCCCCGACCAGCGCTTCCTCTACACCGCCACCGAAAACGCCCTCTACCAGGATGGCCCCGCCGCCACCCTGGAAACCGGCAGCCTCAGCCGCATTCTCAAGTACGACCTCAGCACCGGCCAGCCCGTCGGGGAGTTTGTGTACGAAGTGGAGCCGGTGCCCAACCAGCCGGTGCCCGCTGATGGCTTTGCCACCAACGGCCTGGTGGAGCTGCTGGCCCTCGACAACAACGGCACGTTTTTAGCCCTGGAGCGAGCCTTTTCCGAAGGGGTGGGTAACACTGTTAAGCTCTACCAGGTCAACGCCCAAGGGGCGCTAGATGTTTCCGGGCTGAGCGACCTGTTTCGCGACGAGCCCCTGGAGAACGACGGGGAAGTGCTGCCCCCGGGCCCCTTTGCCATCGACACCTCGGTAACCAAGACCGAGCTGCTGGATTTTGAGGCCGACCTGGGCATTACCCCCGACAACCTGGAGGGCATTGCCCTGGGGCCAGTGCTGGAGGACGGTCGCCAGTCGCTGGTGGTGGTCAGCGACAACAACTTTAGCGACACCCAGACTAACCAGGTGCTGGCCCTGGCGCTGGATTTGCAAACTACCCCCGCCGCTCTGCCGGTGGTGGAAACCCCCTACACCATTGATGAGGAAGATGGCGCTACCCCGCTCACCGGCGACTCTGACGACCCGGCAATTTGGGTACATCCTACGGATGCCTCGAAGAGCGTGGTGTTTGCCACCCTCAAGGATGGCGGCCTGGTCAGCTTTGATCTCCAGGGCAATGTGCTAGAAACCTTTCGCCCCGCTGACTTTGGCGATATTCGCTACAACAACGTGGATCTGGTCTACGGCTTTAGCGCCCAGGGGATGCTGGCCGGCAGCGAGGTTAAGATGGATTTGGCGGTGCTGAGCGATCGCGCCAACGACACCCTCGCCATTCTCGCCATCGACCCTGAAACCGGGGCCATCACCGATGTCACCTCCCTCGACATGCTCGAAACTATTTTCGGGGTAGACGACGGGGAAGCCACCGCCTATGGCCTGGCCACCTACACCAGCCCGGTATCGGGCAAAGCTTACGCCTTCGTCACCCAGGCCGACGGCAACAAAGTGGCCCAGCTGGAGCTAGTGGCCCAAATCGGCCCGGCGGATGAGTTCTACGTCACCGCCGAACTAGTGCGCACCATCGAGCTGCCTGTACCCACCGGCGATCCGGTAGATTCCCAAGCCGAAGGGCTGGTCATTGATCAGGAACTGGGTCTGCTCTACGTGGCTCTGGAGAACGAAGTCGGCATCCTGCGCTTTTCTGCTGAACCCGACGGCGGCAGCGACTTTACCCTGGTGCAGTCCATCGACCGGGAGGGGCTGGTGCCCGACATCGAAGGGCTGAATATCTACTACGGCCCCAATGGCACCGGCTACCTGATTGCCAATAGCCAGGGCGACTCGTCCTACGCGGTATTTAGCCGCGAGGGTACCAACGAGTACCTGGGCAGCTTTATCGTTGGGGCCAACGGCGACATCGACCAGGTGAACGAATCCGACGGGTTGGATGTGATCAACGTGCCCCTGGGAGATGCCTTCCCCAACGGCCTGCTGGTGCTGCAAGACGGGGCCAACGACCCCCAAAACGCCGTCGAAAACGACGACGAGGTGGAAAACAACAGCACCAACTTCAAATTCGTGCCCTGGGAGAACGTCGCGGGCTCCTTCGAGAATCCTCTCCTGGTTGACCCCAGCAGCTTTGATCCGCGTAATCCCCAAGCATTCTCCCTGGTGAACGGCGTCGGCAGTGGGGATGTCACCCAGGATTCGGTGGTGCTCTGGGCGCGCAGCACCTTCCCCGGCGACGTCACCTTTGAGTACAGCCTGGCTGAGGACTTTAGCGCCATTGTCGGCACCGCCACCACCACGGTCACCGACCTTAACGTGCCGGTCAAAGTAGACATCGACGGTCTGCAGGACGGTACTGAATACTTCTATCGCGTCACCGATGCGGCGGGAGATACCGAAACGGGCCGCTTCGTCACTGCCGCCGCGCCAGGCGAACAGACCGGCCTCACCTTTGGCATTGGGGGCGACTGGCAGCAGGCCCCGCCCTACCCCATCCTCACTTCGGCGGCAGAGCGCAATCTAGATTTCTTCGTCAAGCTGGGCGACACCATCTACGCCGACCTGGAAACCCCCGCCACCCCCGGCGTTAGCCAGGCCCGCACCCTAGAGCAGTTCCGGGCCAAGTACAGTGAGGTGCTTAGCCCCCGCTTTGGCCTCAGCGCCACGTCAGATCTCTACAAAACCACCCCCATCTTCGCCACCATCGATGACCACGAAATCGTGGATAATTTCGCGGGTGGGGCGGCCCCCGGCGATTCCCCCGATGCGCCGGATATCGGCTCATCCCCTGACCCGCTGTTTACCGACGACGTGCCCTTTGTCAACGAAACCCGGGCCTACCAGGAGGCCTTGCAGGCGTATCAGGAGTATCATCCGATTCAGAATCGGGTGTACGACACCCCCGACGACCCTCGCACCGACGGCAAGCCCCAGCTCTATCGCAGCCAGAGCTTCGGCGATGATGCCGCCCTGTTTGTGCTGGATAGCCGTTCCTTCCGCGATGCCCAGCTCGACCCTGCGGATTTGGCCGATCCTACCGAATTTTTGGTCAACACCTTTGACCCCAGCCGTACCCTGCTGGGTCGCCCCCAGGTCGAGCGGCTGAAGCAAGACCTGCTGGCCGCCGATGCGAACGGCACCACCTGGAAGTTTGTGGTGATTCCAGAACCGATCCAAAACTTTGGGGTGGTCAACGCCGAAGACCGCTTCGAGGGCTATGCCGCCGAGCGCACCGAAATCCTCCAGTTCATCGACGAGAACGACATTGACAATGTGGTGTTCATGGCGGGGGATTTCCACGGCACCCTGGTCAACAACCTGAGCTACCAGACCGGCCCCGGCCAGGCCCAGATTGCCACCAACGCCTTTGAAGTCGTCACTGGGCCGGTGGCTTTCTTCGACGGACGCTTTGGTCCAGCGGTGGCTAACATCAGCCTGGCTGCCGGGCTTCTGACCCAGGATGAGTTTGATTTTTACAGCAGCCTGCCCATCGCCCCCGACAGCGATGACATCCTCAACGACCAGGATGACTTTATCAAGCAGCTGCTGGTCGCCCAAACCGACCTCTTCGGCTATGACCCGATTGGGCTTAACGCCAACCGGCCCGAGGCCGACGGGCTGATCGACGCCACCCTGCTGCAGGGCGACTACGTTTCGGCCCACACCTACAGCTGGACGGAGTTTGACATCGACCCCGCCACCCAGAAGCTGACGGTGACCACCTACGGCATCGACGCCTACAGCGAAGCCGATGTGCTGGCCGACCCCGCCGCCGTGCTGGGGCTAACCCCGCGCATTGTCAGCCAGTTTGAGGTAAATCCCCAGGTAGACGGGGCCGCCCTGCCCCAAACCCTGCTGGATTTGCGGGATATCACCGGCACCGCCACGGCCACCTTCACCGTCAACCGCGAGGCGGCCTTCGACAACTTCGCCGGCTTCTACGCCATTGCCGATGCCAGCGGCGGCATTGATATCGATGGCGACGGCACCGCCGACCTGGCCCCTGGCGAGGCTGGCTACACCGCCGCCGCTCTGGCCAGTCGCGTGGCGGTGGAACTTACTACCGCCGATCAAGCCGAATCGGTCTTTACGACTGACCTGGCCGGGGCCGCCCTCTATGCGCCATTCATGGTAGTAGACGGTACCCCCAATGCCCCCGCTTCGTACCAACCCCAGGATGTGCTGTTCGCCTTCGACGCCGCCAACGCCGACGGCCTCAGCCACATTCAGTTCGGCAACGGTAGCCTGGGCTTTGAGGATGTGCTGGGGGCCAACAGCGACAGGGACTTCAATGACCTGGTTATCGCGGTTGAGGTGGCGTAGCCTGGATGATTCACCAGGACAGGAGTTCATGGCCGTCATTCCCGCGTCGGCGAGAACCCCACAGAGCGTGTCGGGCGTCATCATGGGTTCCCGTTTCCATGGCAATGACGGGCGTTTCCTTCAGGTCATGAATCATGGAGGAGCGCCACTGGGGGCGCGATGGCTGGTCTAGCCAGCGGCAATGGCGGCTTCCCAGCCTTTCTCTAACCGCACGGTATACTCCGCATTCACCACCGGCACGGTGTCGGCGGTCAGGGCCTGGAGGGGCAGGCCGTAGTTCGCCTCCACCGCGTCGAACTGCTGCTGCTGCTCGGGGGAGAGTAATTCTCGGCTCACCAACGGCGGCGAACCCCAGACCTCCGGCTTGAACTTCTCTAGCTGCCCTTCAGGGCTGGCCAGCAGGTTGGCCAGCACCATGGCCCCCGCCGGGTTGCTGGCATTAATAGGAATGGCCGTAAACGAGGGATCGTTCAGCGAGGCCCCCGGCATCGCAAAGGCGACGGTGGTGGCCGGAAACTGGCCCGTAGCTATGCCCTCGGCAATGTTGGGGGTAAAGGCAGGCATCAGCCAGATTTCGCCGTTGGCAAACAGCTCTTGCAGGCGACTCTGGGTCGGGGGATAGGTCTGGCCGCCGCGCCACAGGTGGGGCTGAAGTTCCTTCAAATACTCAAACACCTGGTGGGAATTTTGTTCCCACAGAACTTCGTCAAAGTCTACCCCGGCGTACTGCTCGTAGCCACCGGTGAGGCCGTAGAGGGCGGTGAGCAAAAATCGGCTGCCGTCAAACTGGGGCGGGGCGACATAGGCAAACCGGCCCGGATTCGCCTTCGCCCAGGTCAGCAGTAGCTCAAAATCTACGGGTGGGGTACTGACCTTGGCGCTATCCCGGGCCATGACGTAGAGAGAGCCGGTGTAGGGGGCTTCGTAGCCGTCGGTGGGCAAGCCAAAGTCGCTGGTAATCAGCGGGTCAGCAGGGTTGTAGTAGGCCATGGCGGGCAGCGGTGGCGTAATCGGGCCAAATAACAGGTTCCCCTGGCGCAGGGTGCGAAAATTTTCGCCGTTAATCCAAATCAGGTCGATGCTGCCGCCGCTGGTTAGCCCCGCCTGCACCTCGCCGACCACCTTATTAACGGCCTCTACGGTGTCGTTAATCGGCACCCGGTCGAGGGTAATGCCATATGCGCCACTGAGCTGCTGGGCTACCCAGCCATCCACAAAGCGGTTGATTTGGTCGCTCCCCCCCCACATGGCCCAGTTGACGGTGGTGCCCTGGGCCAGGTTAAGCACCTCCTCCCAGGTGGCGGTGGCGGGGTCGAGGGTGAAGCCAGAGCCAGGCTGATTACGGTTACAGCTCGCGGCAATGGTGGCGATTGCGGTGGCAGTGGAGAGGTAGAGGAAGTGGCGGCGGGGGAGCATGGGGAAGGGGGAAGGGGGAAGGGGGAAGCGGGAAGTTGAGTCAGGGGCCTAGGTTACGGCGGTTTCAGCCAGGCAGCCAGGGGGTGGATGGGTGGGGGTAGATGGGGTAGGAAAGCTCCAGAGAGCGTTGGGGGGAAGGTGGGCAAAGGCCGATTGTCCCACGGCGAAGGTCTGGCCGGGGGGCACCCAGGCCTGCAATTCTAGCCCGGCGGCGGTTTTGAGGGTGAGGTGGCGCTGGATGCCAGTGAAGCGGTTTTGGGTGACGGTAACGGGCAGCAGGTTAGTGCCACAGATGGCGTCGGGCATGACGTGAATATGCTCGGGGCGAATGGTGACCTGCACCGGCCCAGGCTGGGGGTGGTCGGTGGTGAGCACATCGCCGCCGGGGAGGTGGAGGCGGTGCTGCTGGGTCTCGGTCCAAAAGAAGTTGACGCCGCCAAAAAAGCGGGCCACGGTTTCATCGCTGGGGCGCTGGTAGAGGGCTTCGGGGGTATCGACCTGGCGCAGGCAGCCGTCGAACATCAGGGCGACCCGGTCAGACATCACCACCGCCTCCTCCTGGTCGTGGGTAACGAGGATTAGGGTAACGCCGGTTGCTTGCTGAAGCCGTAGAATCAGCTCCCGCATATCCCCTCGCAGGTTGGCGTCGAGGGCGGAGAGGGGTTCATCCAGCAGCAGTAGCTTGGGCTGAATCACGAGCGATCGGGCCAGGGCCACCCGCTGGGCCTGGCCGCCAGAAAGCTCTGCGGGGCGGCGGTTGGCAAAGCCGCTGAGCTGCACCTGGTCGAGCATGGCGATGGCCTGGGCCTCCTGGTCGGGGCGGCTAACTCCCCGCATTTTCAGCCCAAAGGCGACGTTTTCCCCCACGCTGAGGTGGGGAAACAGCAGCCCCTTTTGCAGCACCAGGGCCATGCCCCGCTTTTCGGGGGGCACCCCGTTTAGCAGCTGCCCGTCGAGAAAAATCTGGCCGCCATCGGGCGGCAGAATGCCTGCAATCAGCTGCAGGGTGGTAGATTTGCCGCAGCCCGAGGGCCCCAGCAGAGAGAGCCGCTCTCCGGCCTGCACGTCCAGCCACACATCCCGCACCGCTGGTACACCCCGAAAAGACTTGGTGAGCTGCTGAATCGAACAGTAGGCGGGTTTAGACATCCCCTAACCCCCCAATGGCCACGTCGTTTTGCAGCGCCCGGCTGGAAAATAGCAGAAAGACCAGGGCCGGAATGACCGAGGTAACGGCGATCGCGGCGGTCAAGCCGGTATTGCCCCCCTGGAGCGAGGTAAACAATACCATCGGCAGGGTAAACACTCGGCCACCCCCCACAAAAAAAGTGAGCAAGAACTCGTTCCAGGAGATCAAAAACGCAAACAGCGCCCCGACTACTACGCCCGGTGCCACCAGGGGCAGGGTCACCTGCCACAGCACCTGAAGCGGAGAAGCCCCCAGGGAGCGCGCCTGGGCCTCGTAGTCGGGGTCGAAGTTGGCATAGACACTGCTGAGCACCAGGGTCATGTAGGGAATGGTGGGCAGCAGGTGCACCAGCACCACCCCGGCCAGGGTGCCGCTGAGGCCGAGGCGAATCAGCACGAACTGAATGCCCATTAGGGTAGCCAGGGGAGACACAATAATCGGCAGCAGCAAAAACAGCTTAATCGCCCCCTGGCCGGGGAACTCCATGAGCCCCAGGGCGCGCCCGGCGGGCAGCCCCACCAGCAGCGCCAGCCCCGTCGATAGCCCCGCAATCAGCAGACTCTGGCCAAAGCCCTGCACCACCCTCGTGCTGGGAGAGAGCACTGCCGCCCAGTTTTGCAGCGTCCACGGCTGGGGCACCAGCTGGGGAAAGTACCAGCCCTGGGCAAAGGCCCAGATGACCAGGGGCAGAAACGGCAAAAACAGCACGGTAACAATGAGTCCTAGGGCGACTTTGCGGGTCATAGTAACCTCCGTCGCATGGGGCGTTGCCAGAGTTGCGCTGAGCCCAACCACAGGTAGAGGGCAATCAGGCCCAGGGAAACCACGGACAGCAGCAGCCCCAGGGCAATGGCCACCGCTCGCTGGTTTAAATCCACATCCGTAAACGCCTGGTAGACCAGCACCGGCAGGGTTTTAGGAAAGGTCGAGCCCAGCAAAAACGGCACCTCAAAGGAGCCAAAAATAAACCCAAACACAATCAGGCTGGCGGAAACAACCCCCGGTCGCATCAGGGGTAGGGTAATGGCGCAAAAGCATTGCCACCGGCTGGCCCCCAGGGCCCGGGCCTGGATCGCGTACTCGGGTCGAATGCCCCGCAGCACCGCCAGCAAAATCAGTGTCATAAAGGGGATTTCTTTCCATAAAAAGTGAGTCATCACGCCGATGTTGGCGGGGTCATTCACCAGCAGGGGAAAATCCTGGTCAGAGCTAATCCACCCCAGGGCGAATAGCAGCCGCGACAGCAGCCCGCTGGGGGAAAGCAGCAGCAAAATGCCGGCAATACCCACCAGGTGCGGAATCGGCAGAGTGAGCTGGCAGGCAAAGCTGGCCCACCGCCCCGACCGTTGCAGCAGCATGGCCAGGGCAATGCTGAGCACCGTAGACAGGGCGGTGGCGGTGAAGGCAATGTACAAACTCAGGCCCAGGGATTGCCAAAACTGGGGACTGCCCAACGCCTGCCGGTAGGCCGCTAGGGACAGGGTGCCAGGGCTGGTCAGCCCTACCAGGCCAATGCTCTGCAAAAACGCTAGCCCTAGCCCACCCCCAAACAACAGCCCCACCAGCGTGACCGCAGGCAGCACTAGCCCGTAGGCCCGCCAGGGTACCTGGGCCAGGGCCGTGCGCCACCGGCTCAGTCCTGACTTGGCGACATTCCGTGAAGCATTGGTCATGGTAAAGGTTCCTCTAACCAGGCCATCACCTCAGCGGCCATATGGGGAAACTGTTGCCGACTGGCTTCCAGCCGCGCCAGGCGGGCAGCGGCGCTGGCGCTTTCGGCGACGGCATCGGCATACCAGCACCGAGCGGTGACCCAGTAGCCCGCCGTCCAGCACAGCGATCGCACCGCTGGAAACGCCCCAAACACCGCAAAGTGAATTGCCATAGTGTCCGCCAGGGCAGCATCCCCCAAAGCCTTATAGTAGGTTTGCAAGAAAAACGCTCGATCGTCGAGAGGAATTGAATAGTTATGGTACCGCCGCACCGTCACCGGAGACAGAAAATGCCCCAAATCTCCGGCGGGGGAGCCAATTTCGGCCCATTCCCAGTCGATTAGGTAGGCGGTGTGGTCGTTGATCACCCAGTTTTCATAGGTGTGGTCGCTATGCACCAGGCACTGGTGAGGATGTTGCGTCAGCAAAGGCTCTGCCCCCAGCCGATCTTTCGCCTTGGCCAGGACGGCTTTCAGCAGGTCTACGATCTCGGGCTCAGCCTCGGGAAAGTCTAAGTAGGGCTGGGCGTAGTCCTGGGCTTCCTGAAAAAATAGCGATAGGGGCTGGGGCAACCGCTGCACCTGGGGTAAAACCTGGTCTATCGGCCCATAGCCCGGTACCAACGGTAGGCAATGCAGCCGGGCTAGAGTTTCGGCGCAGTACTGGAGGTGCTGGCGACTGTAGTTGAGGGGCTGTCCTTCTAGATAGTTGGTAATTAAATAGGTGTAGGGAAAGCGGTTCGTCGGCTTAAGCTGCTCTGCCCATAGGGTGTGGCCCAGGCCCGCACCTTGCAGATAGCGCAAAATTTCTCCTTCAAAGGCTGTTACCCGGCTAAAGTCGCCCCCAAAGCGCTGGTTGGGAGTGTTGACCGCCAGTCGCACCAGTCTGTCGGTGCCCAGCCTGAAGATCAGATTGGCTTCCCCATGGGCCAGCAGTTTCAGCGGGGTCGTAGGGAGAGGCTGGCCTGCCGGTAGAAGCGAGGAATCCACCAGTGATCGCGCTAGCTGCGTCCTAATCTGTTTGAGGTTGAGGGAAGTTGAAGCGGTCAAGGGGGATAACTGAATAAAGCAACAGCAATTTTATAGTGTAAACACGAATCGAAATTGACATGAACCCGGGCTTAATTTTCGCTGAGTAAGCCCGATCTCCTAGGGTAGTAGCCGTTCAACATCAGCAAACTTGAGGCAGCCCTACGGCCTGGAAAACTTGAGGGCTGGGCGACTCACGCTACGGCCCACCCTGGCGGCATGAGGCGAATACTGAACTCAATGCGTGATGCTGTTCGAGCGAGAGTGAGCGTAGTTTCCGTTAGAGCCATTACACCCCTGGGTTCTCAAAGAAACCAGGGGTGTTGCTGAATTCAGGTCTGAATTTGGGTAGAGTCAAACGGCCGTTTGTCCCTACGAGGGACGTTGAATGCTTGATTCATCCCTACGGCCAGTACCCATAGCTTCCTAATTCCGATCAGGGCACAGCTCCCCGGTTTCTTCAAGAAACCGGGGAGCTGTCCACCAAGAAGGTGTCTACCGCCCTACCGCTCCGTCAGCTTGGTCAGCAGCGTATTCGAGCGATCCACAAAGGTCTTCATGCCGTCGGCATCAAACCCCTTTTGGGCCATCAGCGCCGTGTCATAGACCTGGTTGCAGATCATCGTCGTCAGTTCCCCGGCTGGGGAGCTGCCGCCATCGGCCCCGATGATGGTGCTCTGGCTCAGGCTCAGCAGGTTTTGCACCAGTGGGTGGGCCGTATTCACCATCAAAATGTGGTCGTCGGGGAACTGCATTTGCTGCTGCTGAATCAAGGCCATGGTTTCCTGCATACGGCGGGCGTCTTCGGGCAGCAGTACCATGGCTGGGGGTGCCCCCTCGCCCTTGAGCGCCTGGGGTTTAACGTTGACGCGGGGCCGGTTAATCGCCTGCTCGAACATCGCCTTGATTTCGTCGTCGCGGGTTTTGTTGGTGGCCGGGTCGACGATTTCGCTCTGCTTATCTTTGTCGAGCAGGGTGTCGTCGAGGTCGGCATCTACCCGCGAGAACTTCACGTCAGAATATTCGCGCTCTAAGGAAGGAATGAAGTGGGTGTCAATAAAGGAATCCATATACAGCACTTCCAGCCCCTGGCCCTTGAATAGCTCCACATAGGTAGCCTGGGAGACCTCATCGGTGGCGTAGAAGACGCGGTTTTTGTGCTTGTCTTGGTTGCGCTCCAGGTACTCTGCCAGGGTGGTGTAGGCGTTGCCCTTAGCGTCAATGGCGGGCTTTTGGGCGTCGGATACCTCAGACCAGGCATCCCCCTCATCAGTTTGGACTTCGACCGTAGGCGCGGCTTCGGCATCGCCCAGCTTGGCGGTGGTGCGGAAGATCAGGATGTCTTTGACCTGCTCTTTGAACTTGTCGTCGTTGAGGGAGCCAAACTTGACGAAGTTGCCCAGGTCTTGCCAGCTTGAAATATATTTGGCCGGGTCGTCGCGGTACAGGGCCTTGAGGCTGTCGCCCACTTTCTTGGCGATGTAGTCGGCAATGCGGCGCACGGTGCGATCGCCCTGCAAAAAGCTGCGGCTCACGTTGAGCGGAATGTCGGTGCTGTCGATTACCCCGCGCAGGGGCAGCAGAAACCGGGGCACGACCTCCTCGCAGTTGTCGGTGACAAACACCTGGTTGCAGTACAGCTTAATGCTGCTCTTAGTGACATCAATATCGGGCTTGAGCTTGGGGAAGTAGAGAATGCCGTTGACCACAAAGGGGTAGTCGGTATTGAGGTGAATCCACAGCAGTGGGTCTTCCTGGTAAGGGTACAGGTAGCGGTAAAACTCCAGGTAGTCGTCGTCAGTAAGGCTGCTGGGGGATTTTTTCCAGGGCGCTTCGTGCTTGTTGACGACCTCCCCCTCTAGCTTGATGGGCACCGGCATGAAGTCGCAGTAGGTGGTAATCAACTGCCGAATGCGGGCGGGCTCCAGATATTCCTCTTCGCCCTCCATCAGGGTGAGGGTAATGGTGGTGCCCACAGTGGTGCGCTCCGACGGGCTGAGCTGAAACTGCGTCGTGCCGTCGCAGGACCAGTGGATCGGTTCTGCCCCCTCTTTATAGGAGAGGCTGTCGATCTCCACCGTAGAGGCGACCATAAACGCTGAGTAAAACCCAAGGCCAAAGTGGCCGATAATTGGGTCTGCCGCGGCGCTGTCCTGGTACTTGGTAATAAATTCTTCGGCGCTAGAGAAGGCCACCTGATTGATGTACTGCTTTACCTCATCCGCCGTCATGCCGATGCCGGTATCGGTAACGCTGAGGGTTTTCTTATCTTTATCAAGCTTGATTTCGATCTCAGGGTTGCTGATGTCGCCAGCATATTCCCCTGACCGCGACACCATGGAGAGCTTTTTGATAGCGTCTACACCGTTGGAGACTAGCTCCCGTAGAAAAATTTCGTGCTCTGAGTAGAGTGCTTTCTTGATAATCGGAAAAATATTCTCGGTATGAATCGAGATATTGCCCTGCTCTAGAATCGTGGTCATGGCGGTTCTACGATGGGTTTAGATAACATGAGTTATTAGGAATTTTTGCTGGAGACAGCCAAATTCACAAGCGGCGATTTCTCCCCTGGTAGGTTCGGTTGACCCTACCGTAAGCACCGCGATCGCCCCGGCCAATCAAGGATGGCCGAGTCGAGTGTGGCATTAGCCTCCTTTACCCATTACGGCTTTACCCCTGCCGTCATGGCAATACCCGGTATTCTCCTTTAGGCCCAGCCAAGCCAGCCCTGTCAAGGTGGGGCAGATCGCCGTCGCGCCCTACGAATTTACAGCGGGAAATCGGCGTGGAGCTGCTTACACTCGTCGCGTAACAGCCCGCCCTCAACTTTAAAGTCTTGGGGCGCGTGTTTCAGCACGTCGGCGCAGGTGATATTGATCTGATTGGGGTTGCTATCGGGGAAGTCTTCTGACCCGGCCCCGTAGACAATGTGGGTAATGCCAGCCCAAAAGCAGGTGGCGGCGCACATGGCGCAGGGTTCGCAGGTGGTGTAGAGAATATAGTCGCCCTCTAGACGGGCCGAGCCTAACCGTCGGGTCAGTTTGCGCATGACGTTGACCTCGGCATGGCCGGTGGGGTCGCTATCGGGCTTGACGGTGTTGCCAGCCCGCTCTACCACCTGCCCATCCTTAACAATTACGGCCCCAAAGGGGGTTTCGCTCTGGCGGGCCGCTTCAATGGCCAACTGCATAAAGGCTTCGGGGTTCATGGCTACCATAGGGCTAAAACGGAAAAGGGTGATGCCGTGGGAAATTTGCTCCGCTCTGCGGCTTTAATCCGACATGCAGAGACTGTTTTAGCATAGTGGCATGGGCCAGGGCTATCGCCCCCTGGGCGGGTCTTGGGCCGCTAGATTCTTAGGCTTGCTCTGGGCGCTACGGTTTGCGAATTTCAAAGGAAATTGAGGCTGGTTTTTGGGTCGTCGCTGGGTTGTGACAGACAGTTGACAGCCGAGCTGGCGCGGCAGAACCCTCCCCCCCAGCGGCTGGCGAGGGTAGCGTGGCAGAATCTTTGGCCGACAGGGTTGCGCCCCGGCCATAGGAACCCCAGTGGGCGGCGTTGGACGCGATCGCCAGACCAATGCCCCCGGCTACTATCCAGGGCAGCGACAATTCCGCGCCGCTCAGCCAGGGCAGTTGGCCCAGCCACTGCAACCCTTCTGCCGCAAAAAATAAGAGTAAGAAACACACCAACCAGAGCTTCATGTCAGCCTAACCCAGCCATCGCGTCTAGTCTTAAAGTTTACCCGTGCTCAACCATCCACTCGCCTACCCGGAAGGATAGCGAAAGATTTCCTGCTTGAGACCAAAGACGCTGCGGCGAGGCTTTGGCTTAGAGCGGCAGCGGAGCCCGCTGGGGGGCATGCCCAGGCGCAGCCTGGGAACGAGTTACTTGTCAAGCTGATCCGTGACTCCCGATTTACCCTAGCGCAGGCGATTCTCCATGCTGCCAAACAGCCCCTCTGCCTCGGTCTTGATGGCGGTGTATTGGTCGATAATCGGCTGTATCGCCTCCTCTTCGCGCCGCACGTAGTCATAGAACTGGGTGAAGATGCGCTCTACCTCCTCGTAGATAATGCCCAGCTTTTCGTTCAGGCGGCTGGCGATATCTTCCTGAAAGCGCAGTTTCTCGCCATCCAGTGCCCGTTCAAACTTGTCAATAATGCGGTTGCGCTGCCAGAGAATGCCAATCGCCAGTACCACTACCCCTACCCCCGCAAAGGCAATGCCAATGGCGCTGAGAATGGCTTCGGCTACGGCAAACTGAATGACGTGCAGAATGGTGCCCGTTACCGCCATCACCGCCCCACCGACGATCTCGTTGGCCATGTCCCCCGCCTGGGTCATCAGCACATCGCCAAAGCCCTGGTCGGCCATCAGGTTAGCTACCTTAACCCTAACGCTGTCAATCACCTCCTGCCGCCGCTCTAGCACCTTAAGGGAAATGTGGCTGCTCTCAATGCGGTGGGTCTTGACGCTTTCGAGATCCTGGTTGAGACCGTCGAAGAGCTGGCGAATGCCGTCGACAAAATGCTGCGCCCCCTCACCCGAGACTTCCTCCAGGGATCCTCGCAGGTCACGGATGCAGCGCTCCTGAAACTCGTCAATCCAGGCTTCCATGGAGGCGTCCTGGTTGAAAATGCCCACGAAAGAGCGCCGCACCACCATCGTCACCGACAGACTTTCGCGAAAGTCGCGCTTGATCCGGGCCGTAATGACCTCATATTTAGCCGCCAGCCGGTCGGCCAGGGTGTTGACCTCGTAGCTCGAGCGGGCCCGACCGGCATCGATTTTGGTGCGAATGCTGGTGGCCGTGGCCCGATCCATCGAGAGTTGCTGACTTAGGGCCACCACATCCCCGTCCAGCAGCGTGATAATTTGCTGAGTGGTCTGGCTCACCGAGCGCAGCTTGATTTTGTAGCTTTCCCCCGACGAGACCATTGCCTGAATGTAATCTCGCACGGGCGCAAAGCCGCTGTTGGCCATGTCGCCCTCCAGCTCTAGGGCCGCCGAAGTGGGAAAGATCGTCGGTGCTTTAATTTGCTTTTGGTAGGCGTATTCCTTCACCCGCTCGATGTTGGTTTGCAGGTCGGCGGGGCGGAGCAGGTCGGCCTGTTGCAGAATGAACACCACTTTTTTACGCCACTCGGCGCTAACGAAATCCAAAAAATCCCAGGCGCTTTTTTGGTAAGGGTTTTTGGCAAACAGCACAAAAAACGTCAGGTCACTATTGGGGATGTAGCGCTCGGTGATCAGCTGGTGCTCCTGGATCACTGTGTTGGTGCCGGGCGTATCGACAATGGAAATGTCTTGCAGAATGGGAATGGGTCGCCCGATTTTGCGCAGGCTGGGCTCAACCTGCTCGGCAAACTCGGTTTCGGCATAGACAATTTGCTGAATCGAATCAGTGCAGGGCTCGATGTCGGTGGCGCAGACCTCGGCCCCTAGCAGGGCATTCACAAAGCTGCTCTTCCCCGCCTTGACCTCCCCCACCACTACAAACAAAAACGGCTCGTTGATATTTTTGCGCAGGTTGTAGGTGGTGGTTTGCAGATCCCGATTGTTAATATCGGTGGCCAGGGCCTGCACCCGCTCCAGCAGGGCATCGAGATCGGTGCGGTAGGCCTGTAGCGCTGCGTTAATAATCTGGCTGGCCACGGCACAATCTCCCCAACATCACGGATGCGATACCAGAACGGCCCTGGTGTGTTCCTAGATTATTGCACGGTGGGAAATCGACGTTGTATCGTGATTTCCCACCGTCTCGACGACGGCCCCTGGGGTGCAAAACCTAGAATGTCGGGTTTAATAAAAGCTGTGCCCTACTGCTGCTTGCCCCATGGCCATCCCCAAAGCCCGCACCCTTAAAACGGCCTTCCGCGTCTGCGACGTCAAACCGCTGACAATTGAAGACATGGCCTACTATGTGCCCTTTGAGGCCCGGCAGGATGCCATTATCGGCGTGCACTCGTGCTAGCGGTGCAGGAACCGGGAGAATTTAGCACTATTTTGTTCACCGGCCACGTGGGCTGCGGCAAAAGCTCAGAACTTAACCGCATTGCCGACCACTGGAAAGACGAATTTTTAGTAGTACCTCTCCAGGTCGAAGACGAAACCGATGTCAACGATCTGGAGTATACCGATCTCTATCTGGTCATTATCAAACAGGTGGAGGTCACCCTGCGGCGGGCTGGGCTGCGGTTTGACCCCAAATTACTAACCAGCTTCGAAGACTGGTTCAAAGACATTACCCACGAAACCGAAGAAACCGTGGCCCGCTCGGTAAATGTTGACGCCGAAGCCTCACTGGGGGCCGACGCCCCCTTTTTGGCTAAGTTTTTGGTCAAGGTGATGGCCCAAATTCAGGCTGGCTCGACAGATAAAGTCACCATTCGGCAAACCCTAGCGCGGGAAGTATCGCGGCTAAAAACCGACATCAACCTGCTGCTGCGGGATGGTGCCCAAAAGGTAGTGCGCCAGTTTCCTGAGAAAAAGGGCTTTTTGGTCATTTTAGACGGCCTCGACAAGTGCCCCCCCAATGTGGCCACGCGCCTGTTCATAGACTATGCCGCCCAAATGCGCGAGCTGCACTGCACCATTATTTTTACCCTGCCCATTGCGGTGCTGTATTCGGGGCGGCGGATGGGGGGCGTTTTCGAAAACCCCCACATCGTGCCGATGATTAACATTTACCAGTTTGAGCGCGACAGCCCAGACCTGGAACATAGCCCCTCCAGCCTGAACCAAATCGCCCAGCTGGTTAGCGAACGGGTTGATATCGAGGCCGTTTTCTCTGACCCAGAGCTATTGCTTACCCTGGCCAAAGCCAGCGGTGGCCACCTGCGCCAAATGATGCGCATGACCCGCCAAGCCCTGTTAACCGCCATGGGCCGGGGCCACAGCCAGCTCGAAGCCGAGGATGTAGCCTACGCCATTAGCCAAGAGCAGCAGAGCTTTGAGCGCATTATTTCCCCAGAAGCTTATGCCGAGCTGGCCCAGGTGGCCCTTAAAAAAGAGCTCACTGACCCGGTTATTGGCCAAACGTTACTGTTTAATACCGCTATTCTGGAATACAACGAGTACAACGGGGGTGACCGATGGGTTTACCCCAACCCGGTGGTACGGCAAAGTGAACCCTTCAAACGCGCCCTTAGCCAGCTCCTTAGCCCAACCGACCAGCCCTGACCCAGATGCGGTCGAGTTTTTGGGGCTTAATCTTGATGCCTTTCGCGAGCTGGTGGCCTTTGCCGAGGCTGCCGAAGGCTTTACCCTGGCCATTGCCGAGGTCAACTACGAGGGCGATGGCGACCTGCTGGTGCAGGCGCTGCAACGCCACCCCCTGGCCCAAACCGTACAGTTTATCGAGCTTAACTTTGGCGACCAACCCTCATTTTCGCTGCTGGGGGCTATTAAAACGGCAATCGACCCGGTTACCCTAGACCCCCACCGCCCACCCGTGCTGCTGGTGCGGGGGCTGGCCACCGCCATTGGGGTTAAGGGCCACTACCCCAAATTTTTACGCGACCTCAACTACAGCCGCGACCAGTTCGCCCGCCAGGTGCCGTACCCCATGGTGCTGGTGCTGCCCGACTACGCCATTAACCGCCTGGCCCAGTACGGCAAAGACCTTTGGAACTGGAAATCGGGGCTGTTTCGCTTTCGCACTGGTCGCCAAACGGTGAATACGGCGCAAACCCAGCTGGCCCAGCCCAGCCCCCAGCCCCGCGACACCCGCCCGGCTAAACAAGACCGCATTGAACAGCTAGAACGCCTGCTGAGCGAGCAGATAAACCACGAACCCATTAACGCTCAGCCCGGCACCCCCGACACCCCCACCCCCCACCCCCGGAGCAGTTGCATACCCCTGGCCCTAGAGCTTGGGGATGCCTATATGAGTTTGTCAGACTTTGAGCAAGCTCGCCGCTACTATCACAAAGCCCTCGACTGGGCCGAGGCTGAAGAAGAACAAAAACAGATTGCTGATGCTCTCTACGGTTTAGGAGAAGTTCATCGCCTTAAAGACGACAGCACGGTTAAAGCGCTGGCTCGCTACCAGCAAGCCATGGCACTCTACCGCGACACCGGCGATCGCCTCGGCGAAGCCAACACCCTAAAAGCCACCGGCGATGTGCTGCAATTTCTTAAACGAAGC